>JAFTHU010000003.1 GCA_017457215.1 Clostridia bacterium | reverse complement strand
TGTTTGTCAAATAAAATCTCATTTCTTTCTTATTCCATTTTTAATCTTCTTCTACCAGGCTACAGCCCGGTGCCGTCTGCTCTCTCGGCGACAGCTTGTATATAATACCACAAACTATTTATCCTTGTCAAGCATTTTTTTTAACTTTTTTCACTTTTTTTAAAGTTTTTTAAGTTTTTTCTTTCTGCTCTCCCAAGCGACAGCTTGTATATACTACCACTTTATTATTCCCTTGTCAAATAATTTTAACCGTTTTTTTGAAAAATTTTTGATTTTTTTACATTTTTTCGCAAAATTAAACTTTTATGGAAAAACTCTTTTCCGTTCCACCGTAAAAAACGCGTATTTCCCCTTCCTCGCGCATATATTTCGCAATATCCGCCGCCGTTTCGCACCATGCAGGCACGTAAATTCCGCCGTGATAGGTACGCGAGGGCGCATGATAATCTGTTCCGCACGTTACTAGCAAGCCGTGTTCCGCCGCAAAGGTCTCTACCAAAGGAATTTTATCCAAATCGCCGTCGCTGCAGTTGATTTCCACGCCGTGCATATACGCTGGGTCGCCAGGCGTTTGGCGATAGGGATGCGCCTGAATCAACAGCACCCCACTTTCTTGACAAAGTTCAAACAACTCTTTTTGCGAAAGGGTATAAAGACAAGGTGTATTTCTTAAAAATTCTTCCGTGATTCCGTACAATAACCAATCGGCATAGTGCGGTTGCATCAAAGAAACTTCCAATCCCAAATAAAAACGGAAGCCTTTTGTTTCGGCATAGGCTTTTCCACGCTGAAAATCCGCAAGCACTTCCTCCACGTACGCTTTGTGTTCGCTTTCGGGATAATACCAAGCCTGACAATGGTTTGTAAGGATTGCCCCGCCATAACCCATACGGATTTTTTCTTCGATAATCTGCTCGCAAGTTACGTGACTGCAACGGCTAATCGCCTTGGAGTGCACGTGCGGATCTATCTTTATCCATTGTTCTTTCATAGCCCTCTCCTTTTACCAGTTCCCCCTTAAAGCTCCAAGAATTATAGCACAAGATTACAGATTTGTCAAGGCAAAATTCTTGACTTTTCACGCGCGCGTGTGTACAATATATAATATATATAGGATTCTGGAGGCGGACATGTATAAAAAACTTCGGATTATATTTACCATTCTTTCCGCAATTTGTATCGCAGCAGCGTTACCCCTGGGCACTTTTTTTGATTGGATAGGCTTTATCACCGCCGCCATCGGAGGGGGTCTGTTTTTTATTCTTATGTTGCTTTGCAAGCAAAGCCAAGAACAAGAAGAAGCAAAACAACAAAAGGAAGCAGAAGAACAAACACCGCCCGACGAAGTTAAACGAGAAAAATAAGTTCGATAAAATTTTTACTATTTCGTAAAAATTCACCAATCCTTAATATTTAATTTTTTAATATGTATTGACAATCCTTTAAAAACATAGTATAATATTAGTATAAAATATTAGGAGGTCAATTATGCAAGAATACAGAAAATGGCTCAATTCCCTGCCTCTTATCGTAAAGATCATTTTGGCTTTGCCTGTTCTTGACGGTATCTTCTACGGCATCTATCGTATTTGCAGCGGAAAAGTTCCCAATATTATTTTGGGTATCATTTGGATCTTTGCCGGTACTTTTATTACTTGGCTTTTAGACATCATTTTCCTTGTTATGGAAAAACCTGTATTAGAGTTTAATTAAAACCTAAAAAAGAAAGAACCCTGCTCGTAACAGAGCAGGGCTCTTTTTTTTATGCACTCTTTTTAATCTCGTTCGTAACTTTCAATCATTTCCAGCAATTCTTCAAAACGGTACAAATCTTCTGCCGAATAATAATCAATGTAAATTCTCCCTTTTCTATCATTACCTATTAACGAAACTTTCGTGCGAAACGCCGCGCGCATTCTCTCTACAAACGCTTTTAATTCTGCACTTTTCGCCGCTGCTTTCGCCTCTTTTTCCTTTTGCATAATTTCGGGCGGTGTCAAAAAAGCTTTCACCGTTCTCTCCATTTCGCGCACGGAATACCCGCGGCGCAGCGCTTCTTCCGCAAACGCCAACTGCTTCTCTTTTGGTACGCGCACCAACGTCCGCGCATGCCCCGCCGTCAGCTTCCCGCTCTCTATCAAGCCTACCACTTCGGGCGCAAGCGTCAAAAGCCGCATCGTATTCGCTACCGCCGGACGAGATTTTCCAATCAACGCCGCTACGTCGTCCTGCGTCAAGCGGAATTCCTTCACCAAGCGTTCCATCAAATACGCCTCTTCCATAGCGCCGAGGTTGGCTGATTTTAATTTTTCAATGCAAGAAAAAATTTCCGCGTTACCATCTGTAAAGCGGTAAATGCGCCCTTCAATCTCCGTCGCACCCATCGTTTTCACCGCAAAGAAATCCCGTTCCGCCGCCAACAGTTTAAATCTACCATTTTCCCGCTCGTTTACCGAAAATTCAGGCACACCGTTCAAAAGAAAATATGCGGCACGGGTTTTTAATTCTTTTTTATCGTAATTTTCCATTCGCGTTTCCGTGTCGATAAGCGACAGCGGCATACGGCGCTTTTCATAATCGATTTCTAAATTTTTTCTGCGCTTTGCACGTTTCATCTTCCGTACTGCCAACCCTTCCATATTTTTATCGAAAACGGAGCCGCTTTCAGCAACCCCGTTTTTTATTATTCTTCCGTTTTTTCTTCGGGCGTTACCGCTTCGTCTTCTGCCACGACGTGCTCCTTTTCAGGCTCTGTCGCTCTCGCAAAAGGGTTCGATTCGTGCCGCCCCTCTCGCTTTTCCATCTCGTCGATAACTTCTTGGTATCCCATGCCTTGCATCAACATGGACACTTCTTCCGTGTAAATCGTTTCTTTTTCTACCAATACACGGGACATATTATCCAAAATTGCACGATTTTCTTTCAACAACTTCGTTGCGCGCGTATGCGCTTCCGCAACTAAGCGTCTTACTTCCGCGTCAATCGCCGCCGCCGTTTCCTGCGAATATCCGCCGCGGCTTTGGTTGCCGTATTCCATACCCATAAATACCGGCTGATCGCTGTCGTACGCTACAAGCCCCAACTTTTCGCTCATACCCCACTGCGTTACCATTCTGCGCGCAATCTCCGACACATGCTGAATGTCTGCGCTTGCGCCCGTCGTAACGTCGTGAATAACAAGCTCTTCCGCCACACGCCCGCCAAGCGACATACAAATATTGTCCACGAGTTTGTTATACGAAACATCATTGTCGTCCGTTTCCGGTCTAGTCATAGTATACCCTGCCGCTCTGCCGCGAGGGATAATGGATACTTCGTGCACGGGATCGCAATGCTTACAAAGGCAAGCCAAAATCGCATGCCCCGATTCGTGATACGCCGTACAGCGTTTGTCCGATTCGGTAACGACGCGGCTCTTCTTTTGCGGCCCCATCAACACTTTGTTGATACCGTCGTATAATTCTAAATTCCCGATAAGTTTTTTGCCTTTACGCGCCGCCAAAATAGCCGCTTCGTTCAAAAGGTTTGCAAGTTCTGCGCCAGAGAAGCCCGCCGTGATGCGCGCCACCGTTTTAAAATTAACATCTGCCGCCATCGGTTTGTTGCGCGCGTGGACTTTCAAGATTTGTTCACGACCTTTTACGTCGGGAAGATTTACGTTGATTTGTCTGTCGAAACGACCCGGACGGAGCAATGCAGGGTCAAGAATATCTGCACGGTTCGTCGCCGCCATAATAATAATCCCCTCGTTTGACTCAAAGCCGTCCATTTGTACAAGAATTTGGTTCAACGTCTGTTCGCGTTCGTCATGACCGCCGCCAAGCCCCGCGCCTCTGCGACGCCCGACAGCGTCGATTTCGTCGATAAAAATGATGCAAGGTTGATTGCGCTTCGCCATATCAAACAAATCGCGTACGCGCTTTGCACCCACACCGACGTACATTTCTACGAAATCCGAACCGGAAACAGAGAAGAACGGTACACCCGCTTCCCCCGCAACCGCTTTCGCAAACAACGTTTTACCCGTACCCGGAGGGCCTACAAGCAATACGCCCGAAGGGATTCTCGCGCCAAGGTTAGAAAACTTTTTGGGCGATTTCAAAAATTCTACAATTTCTTGCAATTCTTCCTTTTCTTCTTCCGCTCCCGCAACGTCCGAGAAACGCACTTTTAAATTGTTCTGTACGTGCGCTTTGTTCTTGCCGATATTCATTGCCGCAGAGTTCGCACCCGACGCATTGCGCATAATCAACCAGAAAATCAGGGCAACTACGACAACGCCGATAAAGGGAAGAATACTCGACCAAATACTGCCTGCGTTAGGGTCTTCAAAGGATACGTAGATACCGCGCTCTGCGAGGTTGATTCCCACGCCCTGTAAATACGCGTCCAACGCCGCAAAATCAGAGAACCCATATGCGCTGGGCGCAATACAGGTATACAACGTCTTTTTGCCGTCCATTGCAGAAATTTTATACGAATCAAACACGATATCGCTAACTCTTTCATCTGTTTTCAGCTTTTCGACAAAAGTTGTAAAGCTGACGGAATTTTCAAAAACGTCGGAAAGCAAGATGCCGATAAGCACCAGCGCCACAACCGCAATTCCTATCCAAATAAATATTTTTGTTCTCTTTCTCAAAGTGTTTTCACTCCTTGTGTTATCAACCGAAAAGGCGGTTTTACGCGGCGGTTGCTCGCCGTATACATAAAGTTTACGCCAAAATCTGCGCCGTAATACCTTTTTCACGATTGTTTTTTGATTTTTGCCGCAACAAACTCTCTTTCGTTGCAGATAGTATTATTTTACCATAAGAAAAAGTCTTTTTCAAGCATTTTCTGCATGAAAAATCAACATTTAACAAATGTTCACACACTTTACACAAGAACAAAAAATAAGAAACCCTCGATTTTCACCGAGGGTATTGTATTCGTATTCAATTTTAAGGCGTTCTCGTTTTTTCTTTCGCCTGTTTTGTGCAAACCATACGTTGCGTGCCGACCTTTGTCGCTTCTCTCGTCAGGCTACTCTTTTATTTAACGCCCTCAATAAATTCGTTCATTGGACTGTTACCTCACTTTTTCTTCTTTGTTAAAGTACCGTTCATAGCGATAAGTCATCTTATCCACTCTCCTTTAACTTTTTTCATTTTTCTCCGTTCCGAGCCCCGATGTCCAACATCGGCTAACCCTCGTACGTCGGAGTGTCCTCCTTATAATTTTTTGTCATTTTGTGTACCTCCTTGTTCTTTTCTTTTTTATTGCATCTTTGCAATTTTTAGGAGTTTCACTTATTTTCTTTTAGGCTTCTGCCTCTAAATGGGAAGGAATCATCGCTTTTTGTACCCTCCTTTTCTTTATTTTTTCGCTGCATCCCTGCAGCACCTTTGCCGATTCTTCGGCGAAACACTAGTTGTGCATCGGTGTATTCTCCGTTACTTTTTGAAAGTTACGAACATTTTTTGTTCGTTTCTTTCTTTTTGTATCTTTATTATAACAGATATTTTTTATTTGTCAAGGGGTTTTTGAAAAAAAATTTAAATTTTTTAAAAATTTTTTTTAGACGGAAAAAAGAGAAAAAACGCCCGATTGCCAAGCGTTTTTCAAAAATCTGTTTTTTAAGCCTCTATCACTTTTGCAAAATGCCGAAGCAATACCGTATCCCGCAACAACACACCGCCGCCAAGCACCGCCGCGAATTGCGGCTCTTCACACACGCGATAACGCATACCCAATTTCGAACCTATATATTGCGGTACGTAAGGAATTTTCATAATCCCACCCGAAAGATATACACCGTTGCGATTGACGATTGCCGCCACCTCCGCAGGCAAAGTCCGCAAAACTTCGGACGCGTATTCTAAAACTTTGTTGATATACACCCTTATACAATCGGTCAAATCCCCCGCTTGCACGGACGTTGCAGACGGTTGACAAGTTTCCGTCGAGCTGCCCTCGGCAACAATCGTTCCCAACGCACCGGGCGCAAGCGAACCGATTTCGTTTTTAATTCTTTCCGCCGTTAACGCCCCTACCAACAGTTTATTGTTATTCGAAATTTTAGAAATGATATTCGCGTCCATATTATTGCCGCCGACGTTCATAGAAAGCCCCGCAATGATACCGTCCGCCGAAATCACCGCGGCATTGGAAACGCCGCCACCGATATCCAAGCAAAAAACAGGGTCGGTATCCGTCAAAATCACCCCCGCACCCAGCGCCGCCAAATAAGGTTGTTCCACGAACCATACCTTTTTCAATCCGCACTCTTCCGTCAACGCCGCATACGAAGCAAGCGCCCGTTCGGAAATTCCGCACGGCACGGAAATAAGCACCTGCGCCCGCCGCAACGCCGCCGATTTAATCGCAATGCGGGATAAAAATTCTTTCAGCATCGCCGCCGCCAAACGCATATTGACGATTTCCCCCTCGTAAACGGGATAAATAATACTCGTGCGTTCCGCCGTTTTCCCAATTAAGTTTTTTGCTTCTTTCCCGATGGCTTTTACCCGCTCTTCCTCGCCGACTACCGCCACGCAGGACGGTTCGGCAAGTACCACGCCGCTATTCGTATCCGCGCGGTAAATTTTCGTCATGGACGAGCCCAAATCAATCGCCAATTTTATCATATTTCCTCCCGCCGTCCTTGTTCGGCTTCTATCTCCGCTATCATTTCTTTACAAAGTTCCAAGGGCAAACCTACTACGTTAGAAAAACTCCCGTCGATGGATTCCACCAATCCGCCGTCCTGAATCCCGTACGCGCCCGCCTTGTCCATCGGCGAACCCGTCGCGATATACGCGGCGATTTTCTCTTCTTTTAAAGGGTAAAATTTGACTTTGGTACAAGCAGCTTTCACCTTTTTTCTATACACGCCGAAGTGCGGATATAAAATGCACACGCCCGTATACACTTCATGCGTCCGTCCCGACAACGCGCGCAACATTCGCGCCGCGTCCTCTTCATCAACGGGCTTGCCCAACGTTTTTCCGTCCAACGCAACGACGGTATCCGAACCGAGTACCGCTTTGCCCACTGCCTGCGGCAGCGCCGCCACTTCACGCGCTTTTTGTTCTGCCAAGACCTGTACCAGCGCCACAGGGGAAAGCCCCTCTTCCGCCGCCTCTTCTCCACGCGCAGGCTGAATATCAAAATTGTTTATCAGCTCCGCCAAAAGTTCCTTACGCCGCGGAGAGGCGCTTGCCAAAATCCATTCCATTACGTATTTATGAAAGAAGCCGCTCCGTCCCGAGCGGCTCTTTATGCCTTTTATAAAATCTCTAAATTCTTTCTAAATGCCTTTTTGAATTCGGGGTTCGCGGCTTCCGCGTCGCGAATTTCCAACGCCGCATCACCCGCTACGATGGTCTTCATAATCACCGAATCACCCAAGACGTCGCAGTTCACGCCCGTTACCATACCGCAATGCGTACGGTCTAAACTTTCCGCAATACGCAACAGAACGCCCAATTTTTTCACTGCGTCCAAATCCTCTTCCGCAAGGATATCCTTGTATTTTTGCCATTCGATCATGGGTACGTCCTCGCGGTTATGACAACCCGCAACGAACGCCGCCAACACGATTTCTCTATGCGTCGCGCCGTAAATGGACGAGTTCAAAATGGTGTACCAGCTGTGTTTCGCATGGTTGTAGAATTTCATCTTTTGCCCGCAATCGTGCAAACTCGCCGCAATTTTCAATACCTTGAGGTATTGACGGGGGAATTTATGCAAAACGCGAAGCTGTTTGAACAGCTGCACAGACAAAAGCATTACGTGCTCTACGTGTTTGGGGTCGCAATCGTAATATTTCACCAAACGGTCTAACGAATAGCCAAGCACATCGGAAATAGGCTTTTCCATCGTTATCGGCAGCGCTTGGTTGACCATCAGCCCTTCGCGCAAGCCGCAACCGCCGATGGTGAACGTTTCTATGTTCATATACGAAACGAATGCCTTGATAATCGCCATCGCCGCCGGCATAATATCCGCACGCGCAGGCGAAAGCCCCTTGATTTTTTTACGCTTGTCCACGTCCAAAGCCTTTACCATATCGTAAATGCCCGTAAAATCTTCGGTGGCAAGTTTATAATTATGCGCCATATCCAAAGGATATTTCCGCACGAGTTTGTTGATTTTAAACAAGTTTCTGAACGAACCGCCCACGCCAATCATCTGCGTTTCCTCATCCACTTCTTGCAACCAAGGCAGTTTTTTCAGCTGTTCCGTGAAAAACTCTTCCACGTGCGCCGCCGCTTCTTGCGGCGTAGCGTCGCTTGCAAACAAATCGGTAAGCGTTACCGCTCCGAACGGCAAGTTCGCAAAGCCCAAAACGTTTCGGCGGTTATAATAAATAATTTTCGTACTCCCGCCGCCGATTTCCAAAATCAAGCCTTTGGGAATGTCCATCGAGTTGATGACTCCGCGATAAACAAGCAATGCCTCTTCCTCTTCGGAAAGTACGCGAATGCTGATATTGCAGCTCACCTGAATTTCGTCTAAAAACGAACGTTGATTTTTAGCGCGGCGAACGGCTGCCGTCCCCACGGCGATAATTCTTTCCACGCCGCTTGCGTCGCAAAGCCGTTTAAACATTTTCAAAGTCTTTATCGTTTCCGCTATTCTCTGCGGCTTTAAAAAACCGTCTCTGTCCATATCTTGTCCAAGCCGAACGCTCTCTTTCAACTCGTCCACAACAACGTAATGCCCGTCCGTGAACATATCCACAATCAAGAGTCGTGCCGTATTCGAACCCAAATCAATGATACCAATTTTTTCCACTTCATTACCTCTGTCTGTCCGTCCTTTCCGCGAACCGTATATATTTCTCCGCTTTTCCTTCCCTCACCAACGGTTTCTGCCGCCTGCGCAGACATTTATCGACCAAAACCCGCGCATTTTAATTTCCCATTTTGAATTTCTCATAGTTTATCACATAAAACCCGTTTTGTAAATACCCTTTTCGAAAATTTTTCCCGATTTTCCCAATTTTTTTCATTTTGGACAATTTCCGACGGATTTTTCGTGCATTTTGACTGCGCCCTCTCTTTACGCGCGGGCGTATACGCACGACATAAATATAAAATTATGCAAAAAAAGAAAAAGAAGAGTTTTTCTCCTCTCCTTAATTATAGCCAAAAAGCTCTGTTTATTGCGACTTTTTTGTAAAAATTTCACGATAAAAACTCACAAACGACAGCCCTATTAAAAACCCACCGAACGCACGCTTTAAAAGTGCCGACGGCAGCGCGACGGCAAGGCTCGTCCCTGCCAGCGAAAGTAATGCCGCCGGGAAAATTATCCACCCTATTCCTTTCGTTCGCAATAGTCCGTTCTCGCTGTGGGTCTTTAACGCAAACAAACTCATGGGCAGAAAAGCAAATAAATTTGCGCACTGCGCTATCTTTTGTTCCACTCCCCCGACCAATACCAAAAGCGGAATCGTTACTGTGCCGCCGCCCATTCCCATTCCTGCGGGAATCCCCCCAAGCAGCCCCAAAACCGTATACAAATAGAACGACATTTTCACCTCCAACCATTATTCATCGCAGACATGGTATGCCCATTAAGGAAAAAAGAACAAAAATATCCCTGCTGCCGCCTGCAGAGCCGCAAACGCCAAATTCACCGCGCGGACGGGCAATTTTCCCAGCCATTTTGCGCCCAGCCACCCTCCAACCGTAACCCCTATCGCCGTAGGAATTAAAACGGAAAGGTCATAAGCGCCCCGCGCAACGTAGAGCAAGAAAGACAAAAAAGAAACGGGCAAAATCAGTAAAATTGCCGTTGCGTGCGCCTCTTTTTCCTGCAAACCGATTTTGATAAGCATGGGCACGGCAAGCATACCGCCTCCACCGCCGAACACGCTGTTTGCCAAACCAACCGCCCCACCGCAGGAAATCTGTTTTGCTCTTATCTGCCATTCTTTCTCCATTTCCTTTTCTCCTTTTTTGAACAGTATCCGCAAATTTTTTTCAAATTATCACACTTTTTCTTGTAATTCAAGGCATAAACGCTTGCCAAGGACGGATTTTTGTATTAAAATAATATAGTGCAATGCGCGCCCGTGCGCGTATTACGTAAAAAGAAGAAAAATCAAACCAAAAAGGTGGTTATATGAAAAATTACACCAACAACCGCAAGAAGAAATTTCTTGCACTCTGCCTTTCGGCTCTTATGGCATCCTCCGTCGCTGCAATGGCGGCTTGTTCGGAAGAAACAATTATCTCTTCCGACAGTTCTTCCTCTGAAGAAACGGAAACGTCGACCATCACCGACAAGGGTCTTATCAAAAACGCAGGCTTTGAAACGTTCGATACCAACGACGGCTTAAACGTTATCGGTATGTCCGTTTCTGGGTGGAGTAAATCCCTCTATTCGGACGGAACGAACAATTCGCCTACCAACCAAGCAGACAGCGGTATTATCGATACTTCCGCTTGGGACAAATTTGTCGGTTCGTATTACGTTTCTGATTTGAACGCCCCGGCAGGCGAATTGGCAACCGCATTTGAAACGGCAAACAAAACGATTGAAGAGCTTTCCGAAGCGGACGCTATCGCAAATTGGGAAAACTTCACCGTTCGCGATAAATTGAAATATTACGAAGTTTGGAAAGAAGCCAACAAAGACGGTAAAATTTCTGAAGACTTCGCCGAATACGAAAATTTCAACAGCGGCAACCTCGCATTGATTGACGTTCCCGATGCGGCTCGCATTAAAAACCCGGGCACGCACCACTCCGAATCGGAAAAGGGCAGCGATTTCAGCGATTACAACGTTTTGATGATTCACAACAAGAATCCCAAGAGCGATGACGAAGCGGTTGTCGGCGCGGCGCAAAAATACACCTCTTCCTCCACCGTTACCATTCAAGCGGGTGCGGCAGCGGAAATTTCCGTATGGGTTAAAACGGCGGGCTTGGTTTCCTCCACTTCCGCTGGAGAGGAACAAGAAGCGGTAGACAAAGGCGCATATATCAATCTTTCGCAAACGGTTGGCGGCACTTCCCTCCCCGCTTACGAAGTTAAGAACATCAACACCGAATACACCGTTACGGACAACAACGGCTGGGCGCAGTATAAATTCTTTATCAACGGCTCGTCTTATGCTTCCACTACCGTTACCCTTACCCTTGGCTTGGGACAGGGCACGACGGCAAATCAAACGGAACTCGTTAACGGTTTTGCTTTCTTTGACGATATTCAGTGTAACGTTTTCTCGCAAGAAGATTTCTACAAAAACAAAAACGACGGTGAAGGCGTTATCAACGAAAACGGTAAAGTCGATTTGACCGTAAACGAAGTGCTTACGTCCTCGGTTGATAAAGTCCCCGGCTTTGCGGCAACCAAAAAAGAAAAGACGGTTGACGTTTTAAAAACGGCTGATGATGAAAACTCTGTAGCGGGCGCAGGAAAGTCCACTTTCGTAATCGATTACTACGGCGAATTTGAAGACGCGGACGACGTTATCAACAAGCTTGTCAGCACCGATAAAACCGATTGTCTTACCAAAAACGACAAAGGTCAATCTTCCATGAACGGAAAGAATCCCGCTCCCACGCTGGAAGGCGGTAAAGACGGTTCGTATGACTTAATCAAAGTCTTCAAGGATGTGAACGACCTTAAGAGCTTTGGACAAGCAACCGAAACGGCAAGCACGGAAGATTACGTAAAGAAAATCTCCGATAACTATTTCAAAGAAGTTGAATTCCCCGGTGAAAACAACCCCGTTCTCTTTATGATGAGCACGAAAGGCGTTGCCTACACCGTAAAATCCGATTACGATTTCAAATTCCAAGACAGCGACAATAAATCGGTAGATTATTTGGCTGTATCTTTCTTCGTAAGAACTTCTAAAATGAACGGCTTTACGGGAGCAGGGGTTTCCTTGGTAGACAGCGAAAGCAAGACGAGCTTCACCGCCATCGACACCTCGAATATTACCCCTGTAAATATCGGCGAAAGCGAAGATATCTACGACGGTTGGCAGCGTTGCCTCTTCTTCGTGAAGAATGACTCGGGCAACAAAGACGCTACTTTCTATTTGGAATTCACCTTTGGTCCTACGACGATTGACGAAGCTTCTACCCCCGACAGCTTCAAACCCGGTTTTGCCGCGTTTACCAATTTCCAAGTGCTTCCTTTAAGCGAACAGGAATATGAAAGCGCAAGCGCCGACACCTATACGAAGCTCGTTACGGTAAAGGCAGACGACAGTATCGTTGCGGCAGGTAACAGCGGTTTTGACTCGGCTCGCGAAATCTCTTCGACGCACGCAAAAATCGAAGACGGGCTTGCGGCGACCCTCAACTACGAAGGGGTTTATAGTAATAACGACTATATCACGGGCAAATATGCAGGCAATGCAAACTTCAACACCTACGCAAACGCAGGTCTTTTGAATAGAAAATACTTCACGGGCGAAGGCGATAACGAAAGCTACTATAAAGATATCGACGCGGCTTGGATGGATGGCATCAAAGAAATCGCAAAGAAAAACGGCGTAACCGACCTTGACGATGCGGACGCAGTTTGGAAAGCGGCATTCGGCAATGCAACGCAGCCCCTCTTCATCTGGAACGACGGCGCAGACAAAGTAAATTCTTACGGCTATATGGGTTCTTCCGTTACCATTGCGGCAGACGAATATAAAGCAATTTCCGTCAACGTACGGGTAGGCAGCTTGAACAATCAAACTGCAACGGCGCGCATCTACCTTATCGATACCTCCGATTCTTTAAACACGAAACCGCTTACCATTAGTAGCAATCGCGTTTACTGGTACGACAAGAAAGGCAACGTTTGCACGGAAACCCCCGTCAATAACGCAAGTGCAGAAATCGCATTCCTTCTTCAAGATAACGGCTTGTATATTGCCAACGAAGAATGGAGCGGCTACGAAGCGACCATGGCAAACAAGTACTTTGCAAACCTCGAGGCTTACGAAGAAGTAACCGTAGACGGTGCGAAATACAAAGTCCTTGCGGCGAACGGCGGTACGCACAGCTATCGCAGCGATTTTGTAAAAGTCAACAGTGAAAAACGCACGATTGCGTTCTACGAAAAGGACGGCGCATATTTTGCAGACAGCACGTTCGAAACGCAAGTTTACGATTTTGCAACGACGAGCATTCAATCTCGTTACGAAGCACAGCAACAAGATTTGTATGCGGAAGTTTCCTCTGCTGATTGCCTCAACGACGAATGGGTAACGGTTACGTTCTACGTACGCGCAGGCTCGACGGAAAAGAACTACCGTTTGGAAGTTTGGAGCGGCGGCAGAGAAGCAAACATGGCGAACCCTGAAAACACTTACGTTATGTTCGACGGTAACCCTTCCGTTTCCAGCGCAGCAAAAACCAACTACACCAACTTGCTTGAAAAGCACAAAGACAACAGTGACGTTGCTAACAAGAGCGTATTCTCCTACTTCGATACCGATAAATTCCTTCGCTACAACAAGGATTTGGATACGGACGGCGTAGGCAATCTCTACAAAGACAACTACAACCCGACAAAACAGGAAGAAGACGTATATTATATGTATCTCCCGCAGGTTAAGGGCGAAGGCGAAGATAGCAAGATTAAGAACAAGACCTACCTTGTAAACTACGCAATCCAAGACCAAGTAGTCAAGGCAGAAATCGATACGGACGATTCGAATTCGGATACCGACGACGACGTAACCGTAACGACGGATAACGAAACGAATCCTCTGCTCCTTGCAAGCTCTATCGTTATCGCTATCGTTCTTCTCCTTGTGATTGCAAGCATCATTATCCGTAAGATTTTGAAGAAAGCAAACAAGACCATCGGGATTAAATTACGCAAGCAAAAGAAATCCAAGTCCAAGAAAACGAAGACGAAAGCGGTAGCAAAAGAAGAATCCGCAGAAGTCATCGACGAGGACAGCCCTTACAACGATTAATCGTTTAGGAAATAAAAGTAAAAAACCTTCGTGATAAAACCACGAAGGTTTTTTTATTTCGTTAATCCCATAAAATCAAGAAAAAAATAAGGAAAAAGCCGTTCTGTTCGAACGACTTTATTTTTATCCGCGAACGATTCGCAACGCTTTAGGCAAATGATTTTTAAGCGTCCCGTTTACAACCTTTCCAAACCCCAAAGGATACCCCTCGACGCATACCAAACACCAACCGTTTTTCAAATCGCATTCCATTGTTTCTCCACGCAGATATTTCTCTACACGGGGGTCTTCTACGGACAAATCAAAGGCGCGAAGACACTCTTCTTTTCTTACGCACATTGCCAAGGAATGGGAGGGTTCAAACCGCCCGTTTTTCACCTCGCCGAGGCGAACGCCCACACGCAATACCTGCAACCCTTTCCAATCGAAAACCTCTTTCGGTAACTCGTATATCGTTCCGTTATTTTCATATAAACGGGTTGCAAAGCGCTTGTGGAAAAATTCCTTTTCAAATTCTCTGTACGCCTTTTCTCCGCTTGCCGTTACACTCTGCTTCGCTTCTTTTAACCGAGCAACCCATTGGCTTGTACGATTTATTTTTTCAAATAACGCCGCAAAATGCCCTTCTCCGTCTACGCGATGCGGATAAATTTTTTCTTGCCGTATCAAGCGCATTTCGGGGTGATTTTTCAAATAATCGCATACCTGCCCCTCGTCTTCTTCCTCTGCAAAGGTGCAAGTAGAATACACCAGCCAGCCGCCTACCGCAAGCATCTGCGTCGCACAATCCAAAATTTCTTTCTGCCGAGCCGCACAAAGCGCTACGTTTTCTTCGCTCCATTCTGAAAGCGCTTCCTCGGCATTTTTACGGAACATTCCCTCGCCCGAACAGGGCGCGTCCACTAAAATTTTATCAAAATATCCCGAAAAACGTTTGGCAAGTGTCTGTGGATATTCATTCGTTACTACGGCGTTTTTAATCCCTAACCTTTCCACGTTCTGCGAAAGTATCTTCGCGCGCGAAGAAATCGGTTCGTTTAACACGATAACGCCTTTGCCGTTCATCTTGCAAGCAAGTTGCGTGCCCTTTCCACCGGGCGCGGAACATAAATCCAGCACCTTTTCTCCTTCGGCTACTTCCAAAAGCGGTGCGGCGCACATAGCGGAAGGCTCTTGCGAATAAATAGCCCCTGCAAAATGCAATGGGCTCGCCCCCACCCTTTCCGCGCTCGTATAATACCCGTTTTCCTCCCAAGGAATGGACGCTCCCAAAAAAGGCAAAAGCCTTTTCATTACAGACACGTCCCCCCGCAAAGGATTTAAACGCACGCCTTTAAACGGCTTTTTTTCGTAGCAAGCGAAAAAGGCTTCCCACTCGGATTCGGGAAGCTGTTTTTTCATTTTTTCGATAAATTTTTCGGGTAAATTCGCCATAGCGCCCTCTTTTTCGCATTATTTTTTCTGCAAATACTCCTCAAATTCCGAGGGATGAAACACTCGCGCTCTTTGCTTTGCCGATTGTAAACGAGGGCCGTTTTCATCTTCATAGCAAACGTATACGTCGCATTCTTCCGCGTGGTAGGTAAACCAAGCCGCTTCGGCAAATGCCGCTGAAAGCAAGCGCTTTGCCAAAGGCAAATCTGTTTCCAACGGATGCGAAAAACATACCGTTTTGTTTTTCAATTTCCCGTCTTTCGCCCGCTTGCGCTTTTCCTTATCGGCAAATACGTGAAATGCCGCCTTTTTCCGATCCCGCTCCTCGCGCGCCTTTTCCCGCTCTTTTTTATATACAATCTGCGCCGCAGAAGTTGTCTGCGTGATTTCGTAATTTTCAATTCGTCCAAGCGAAATTTGGTATTTTTCTATTAACGCGGGGAAAGAAAGCCCTTCTGCTTGACACATCGCCTCGGCAACTTTCATCGTTGCGTAGGCGTCGTCCACCGCACGGTGCGCCGTGAATTCCACGCCCAGCTCTTCCGCAATCGTCCCCAAAGCAAATTGACGTGAAAATTCCCCAATTCGATTCATATATACAAACTGCGTATCGGCAAAATCAAAAGCAAAAGAACGTAATTGAAAACGGTGGCTTTCAAAATTGAGATATTTGACGTCATTCATCGTCGCATGCCCCGCCACCAAAGTATCCTTATCTTCTAATAAGGCATAAATTTTCTCCGCCTTTTCTAAAAAAGTGGGATACTTTTTAAAATCGGAATATTCGTAAGGCAAAACCAATCCCTGCGTCCCTTTACGGTCTGTCAAATGGAAACCGCCCTGCGGATTAATCAAAATATCTTCCTTTTCAAGGATATTAAATTTTTCGTCTGTCAAGCAATACCCAAAGGCGCAGATTTTCGCCGCAACTTTAGATACCACCGAACATTCGATATCAAAAAACAAATACTTCATATTGCCTTGTCGAATCCTTGGAAAAGACCGCAATCGTCTTGCGGTCTTTCTATGTTTTTTAAATTCATCACGTACCGTGTACGCCCCTAATGCAAATTTACCTTATTTTGACGGAGTAATAACCGCCTTGCCGCCCATGTACGGACGCAACGCCTCGGGAATGGTAACGCTGCCGTCTGCTTGCAAATGATTTTCCACAAAAGCAATCAACATACGGGGAGGCGCAACCACTGTGTTGTTCAAGGTATGCGCAAGCTTCGTCTTCCCGTCTTCATCCTTGTAACGGATAGACAAACGGCGTGCCTGCGCGTCCGTGAGGTTGGAACAAGATCCCACTTCAAAATACTTCTTCTGACGAGGACTCCAAGCTTCCACGTCGCAGCTCTTGTTCTTCAAATCGGCAAGGTCGCCCGTGCAGCATCCCAACTGACGTACGGGAATATCCAACGAACGGAACAATTCCACGGTATAACTCCAAAGCTTTTCATACCATTCTGCGCTCTCTTCGGGACGGCAAACGACAATCATTTCCTGCTTTTCAAATTGATGAATACGGTAAATGCCGCGCTCTTCGATGCCGTGCGCACCCTTTTCCTTACGGAAACAAGGAGAATAGCTGGTCAAGGTCAACGGCAATTTCTTCCCGTCAATGATTTGCCCCATAAATCTACCGATCATAGAGTGTTCACTCGTACCGATAAGGTACAAATCTTCTCCCTCTATTTTGTACATCATATTTTCCATTTCGTCAAAACTCATTACGCCCGAAACCACGTCGCCGTGAATCATATACGGCGGAATTACGTACGTAAAGCCCTTGTCAATCATAAAATCGCGTGCGTACGTCAACACAGCCGAATGCAAACGCGCGATATCCCCCGTCAAATAATAGAACCCTTGTCCGGAAGTACGGCGTGCGGAATCCACGTCGATACCGTCCAATTTTTCCAAGATATCCAAATGATAGGGTACTTCAAAATCGGGCACGTTCGGTTCGCCGAAGCGCTGCAACTCTACGTTTTCGCTGTCGTCTTTGCCCACGGGCACGTCGTCTGCTACGATATTGGGAATCGCCATCATCACTTTTTTAAGCGCCGCGTCTACCTCTTCGCATTCTTTTTCAATCGCAACCAAACGGTCAGCGTCCGCTTTTACCTGCGCTTTTACCTGTTCCGCTTCTTCGCGTTTGCCCTCTTTCATCAGCATACCTACTTGCTTGGAAAGGGTGTTTCTTGCGGCGCGCAGTCCGTCGCCCTCTGCAATCAAAGCGCGGCGTTTTGCGTCAAAATCCAACGCCTGATCCACCAAAGGCAATTTGTGATCTTGAAATTTTTTACGGATATTTTCTTTTACGAGTTCCGGATTTGTACGGATAAGATTAATGTCAATCATTTTATAACCTCAAACGTTTTTATCGATTTACGCATCAAGCGTATTTTCAGTTTTTACTATTATACAACTTTTTTAACGTAAAAGCAATTAAATGCAAAGCGTCCCGTTAAATTCTTGTGAAATTTCTCTAAAAAACTTGTATTTTCCATTCGGGTATGATATAATAAATCTACCTTATTTTATTATGGAGAAATATCCCGTGAAAAAAGAAAAATTTACGGAAACGGAAGAACAAAACGTCCGTCCGTTATCCTCGGAAACGGCTGAACACAACGCGGAAATTAAAAAACTTTCCCGAAAAGCCCGTAAAAAAGCAGCAGCGGAAGCGGAAACAGAGGAAAAGCTTTTAAATATCGAGCATTTCACTGTAAACGAAAACGACGGTTTGTCCCCCGAACAGGTAGAAGCACGTATCGAACAAGGTTTGGTAAATACCGCCACAAAAAAGTATTCTAAAACGTACAAGAGTATTTTTATCGGCAACATCTGCACCTTCTTCAACCTGCTGTGTTTGCTGTGCGCAGTCGCCCTCTTGTTGGCGCACGCGCCCGTTAACCAATACTTATTCGTCGTCATTTTCTTGTGCAATATCTTTGTGAGTATCTTCCAAGAAATCCGCGCAAAACGTAAAATTGACAGACTTTGTATCCTCTCTTCCCCGACGGCAAAGGTCGTCCGCGGCGGAATGAAACTCGATTTACCCGTAGAACAGTTGGTCGTTGACGACGTTATTTTACTTACCGCGGGACAACAAGTACCCGCCGACTGCGTCGCTATCGGCGGCGCGGCGGAGCTGAACGAATCCCTTTTAACGGGCGAATCCGTTCCCATTAAAAAGAATTTAGACGATCCGCTTTTTGCAGGTTCTTTCGTTGCAAGCGGACAGGTCGCAGCGCGCGTAGACAAAATCGGCGAACACACTTACATCAGTAAATTGACGGCGAAAGCAAAGAAATACAAACGCCCGAATTCCGAAATTATGAACTCCATCAATTTGTTCATCAAGGTCATCGGGTTATTGATTGTCCCCGTTGCAATCTTCATGTTCTTCAACAACCTGCGCTCCGTCCCCGATTTCAGTTGGGCGGCGCTCAAAGAACAAGGCGGTTTTTGGAAAGTGCTTACAAGCGAAGGCTCGCAAGGAATTTTAAGCAACGCCATCCAAAAGACGGTTGCGGTTATTATCGGTATGATCCCGTCGGGTTTGCTTTTGCTGACGACGATTGCCCTTTCGGTAGGTATCATTCGCTTGGCGAGATATAATACCCTCGTTCAAGATATGTACTCTTTGGAAATGCTTGCGCGCGTCAACGTGCTGTGCTTGGATAAAACGGGTACTATCACCGACGGGCGTATGAAAGTGAGCGATTGCATCTTACTCAACGCACCCTCCGACGAATACGGTATCGAGGACGTTATCGGTTCCATGCTTGCCTCTCTTCCCGACAATAACCAAACGAACATTGCGCTTTATGACCGTTTCGGGCATTCTTCCACGTTACAGCCGATTGCAATGATGCCTTTCTCTTCGGCGAGAAAGCTCTCTGCCGTAACCTTCCTCGACGAGGGTACGTACGTTATGGGCGCGCCGGAATTCGTTTTAAAACCGATGCCCGTCCGTATCGAAAAACTTGTAAAACAATACGCGCAAATGGGCTTACGCGTGCTCGTCCTCGCGCACGCCGCAGGGCAGATTCAAAACGACAAACTCCCCTCGGGTATCAAACCCGTAGCGGTTATTACCCTTTCGGACAACATTCGTCCCGACGCCATCGAAACGATACAGTGGTTTAAAAAGAACGACGTCGCTGTAAAAGTCATTTCGGGCGACAACCCCGTTACGGTTGCAGAAGTGGCGCGTCGCGCGGGTATTCCCAACGCCGCGCAATTTATCTCGCTAGAGGGGCTTTCGGATATCGACGTGGAAAACGCCGCAAACGAATACACCGTATTCGGGCGCGTAACCCCCGAACAAAAAGCCATTTTAATCCGCTCCATTAAGAAAGCGGGCAATACCGTAGCCATGACAGGGGACGGCGTAAACGATATTTTGGCTATGAAAGAAGCCGATTGCGCGGTATCCGTTGCGTCGGGTAGCGAAGCGGCAAGAAACGTTTCCAACCTCGTTTTACAAGACAATAATTTCGGCTCGATGCCCAAAATCGTAAACGAGGGTAGACGAGTCATCAACAATATCAAGAGCTCGTCTGCGCTCTATATTATGAAAACGCTGTTGACGCTTCTTCTTGCGGTTACCTGTATTTGCCTTAAAGAAGAATACTTCTTCGAAACGAGCAATATGCTACTGTTTGAAATGTTTATCAGCGCATTGCCCTCTTTCGTTATGTCCTTGCAGCCGAACACAGCGCGCGTAAAAGGCAAATTTATTCCTTACGTTTTAAGCCGAGCCCTACCGGGCGCATTGACAATGGGCATTGGCATTATGACCTTGTACGTCTTAAGCCGTACCCCGTTAGGGGATAATTTCGGTTTGGTAAACGACATAGGCAAAACCGAACATTATCAAGCAATGATGATGATTGTCCTCACGTTCTCGGGGCTTGTTATGCTGTACCGAATTTGTCAGCCGTTCAATCTTCTGCGCGGTGTGCTGTTCATTGTTTCCGCAGGGCTTTGCCTTGTCGTACTGCTAATAAAACCCATCGGCGACGCATTGGTTTTAGAGGGCTGGAAAGACATTGATTTTATGTTGTCGCAAATGCTGATTATTATCATTATTATCCAAGCAAGCTTCCCTCTTTCGGGTTTCTTAATACGTGCTTTCGATATGATTAACATTGCCGACGATACCGTAGAAAACGATTAATCGCAACCCCATCTATGCCCTCCAAAACGGAGGGCATAGACTCTGTATACAAAGGAATTTCCAAAAATGAGTGTTAAAATGCAACAAAATCTGCATACCCATACAAATTTTTGCGACGGCAAGAATACCGCGCGAGAAATGGTGGAAAAAGCAATAGCCCTCGGGTTTACTTCCCTCGGCTTTTCCTCCCACGCCAACACGCCCTTTCACGAACCTTGCGAACTAGGCGATCAGGTAGAATCCTACCGTCAAGAGGTGCTCACCCTGAAAAAAGAATATGCCGAAAAATTGCATATTTTTCTCGGCACAGAGTTGGATTACTATTCGGCAGGGCTTATGCCCGAATCGTACGATTATAAAATTGCTTCCGTGCATTACGCCGTACAGCGCGGAGAAATGGTATCTTACGACACTTCCGTTGCACACAGCGAAAGTGCGATTGCACGCCTCTTCAACGGCGACGGGTTGGCTTATGCAAAAGCTTATTACGACAATATGGCGGATATGCCCAATAAAATTCACGGCGATTTCGTGGGACACTTCGATTTGCTGACGAAATTCGACGCGCGCGCACCCTATCTCTTTGACGCCGACGCTCCAAAATACCGCCAAATGGCGTTGGACGCCTTGATTGCCGTTCTTGAAAAAATGGAATTTTTCGAAGTGAATACAGGTGTTATCGGACGCGGTTACCGCAATGCACCCTACCCTGCGCCCTTTCTGTTAGACGAAATGAAAGCGCGAAATTGCAAGATGCTGATTACCACCGATTGCCACAACAAAGATTTTTTAAATTGTGGATTCGATTTGGCAGTGGAACTTCTCCGCGCCCACGGATTCACCGAAATTTACGACCTTTCCGAAAAAGGTTTTATCGGCAGAAAAATTTAAAAATTTTACCGAAAGCGAACGTTGATAAAAACGCTCGCTTTTTATTCATCGCAGACATGTCCTCTTCGTTTCCTATTTTTCGACATTATTTTCACGTGAAACATATTTTCTCTATAATACAGAGGTGTAAAAGAAACGTCCCCGATTGCCAACAAGCACTCGGGGACGTTTTTATTTGATTTTAAACAGCTACCTTTTCAACGAATTATTCTTCATCTGCGGGAGTTTCGTCCACGGCTTCGTCGTCCAAAATCGGCGTTTCTTCCGTTTCTTCCGCTTCGTCAAAGCCCTCTGCCAAATCTTCGGGGCTTAAATCCGCCGCCGTTTCTTCAGGAGCTTCCACTTCCGCTTCGTCGTCGCGTTCGGTAATATCTACGGTAGAAATCGTGCTGCCTTTCACGTTCATTACGCGTACGCCTCTCGTACTTCTGCCGATACAGCTAATGGTATCTGCGTGCATACGGATAATCGTCCCGCCCATGGTAATAATCATAATATCGTTGTCGTCGGTAACGGGTTTCAAGCTAACCAAATCGCCCGTCTTTTCATTAAACACGCCCGCCTTGATGCCTTTACCGCCGCGGCTCTGCAAGCGATAATCGTCTATCTTCGAACGTTTTCCGTATCCCAACGAAGTCAGCGTAAACAATTCAAACGCAGGGTCGATAATCAGCATATCTACGACAATATCGTTTTTCGCCAAAGTGATGGCTTTTACGCCTTGCGTACCTCTGCCCGTCGGGCGTACGTCCGCTTCCGCAAAACGGATACACTTACCGCCGCGGGAAGCCACCAAAATTTCGTCCTCGCCCGTTGTAAAGCGTACCGCAATCAAGCGGTCATTTTCCTGCAATTTAATGGCGATTTTCCCGTTTCGAGGAATACGGCTGAACTCGTCCGTGTGCGTTTTCTTAATCAAGCCCTTTTCGGTTGCCATTACGAGATATCCCGTACCGTTTTCCAAAACAGGCAATACGGCTTCAATCTTTTCGCCTTGGTCAAGCTGTACGATATTGACGATAGCCCGCCCGCGCGCCGTTCTGTTTGCTTCGGGAATTTCGTAACCTTTGATGGAATACACTTTTCCCTTGGAAGAGAAGAGCAAAATGGGGTCGTGTGTGCAGCAAACGAACATTTTTTCCACGTAGTCCTCGTCCTTCGGTCTATGCGCGGTGATGCCCTTTCCGCCTCTGCCTTGTGCCTTGTATTCGTCTACGGGCAAACGCTTGATATAACCGCCGTGCGTAATGGTGATTACGATATCTTCACGGTCAATCAAATCCTCGTCGTCAATGTTGCCGTAATCCACGGAAATTTCCGTTTTTCTCGGCGAAGGATATTTTTCTTTGATTTCCGTCAAATCTGCACGAATGATATCCAAAACGCGGGATTCGTTGGCGAGAATATCTTTCAAATCTTCTATCGTAGCCCGAAGCGCCGCCAATTCTTCGTTGAGCTTTTCCACCTCTAACGAGGTCAATCTCTGCAAGCGCATTTCCAAAATGGCGTTCGCCTGCTTCTCGTCAAGGGCAAACGCAGAAGTCAACCCTTCGATTGCCGCATATTTATCCGCCGACGCTTTAATAATCTTAATCACTTCGTCCACGTTCGCAAGCGCCAATACAAGCCCTGCAATAATGTGCGCGCGTTCTTCCGTCTTATTTAAATCAAAGCGCGTTCTTCTGACGATAACTTCCTTTTGGTGATTGAGATAATGGTACAAAATTTCGCAGATATTCAACGTCTTGGGTTCCGTACCGTTTTCTACCAAAGCCAACAAAATAATGCCGTCCGAAGTCTGCAATTTGGTCTTTTTATACAGCGTATTCAAAACCACTTGCGCGTTGGCGTCTTTCTTTACCTCAATGACGATACGCATACCGTCTCTGCCCGATTCGTCGCGAATATCCGAAATGCCTTCCAAACGCTTGTCATTTACCATATCCGCAATCGTTTTTACAAGCTGCGCCTTATTCACTTGATAAGGTATTTCCGTTACGACGATGCGGGAACGGGTATTGCCGCCCGTGCCGTATTCTTCAATTTCGCACTTGGAACGAATAACGATATTGCCCTGCCCCGTTCTGTACGCCTTTTTAATGCCGCTGCGACCCATAATGATACCGCCGGTAGGGAAATCGGGCGCAGGGATATATTCCATCAATTCATCCACCGTAATTTCGGGATTGTCTATCATGGCAATCGTACCGTCGATAACTTCCGCAAGGTTATGGGGCGGAATGTTCGTCGCCATACCGACGGCGATACCGTCCGCACCGTTTACCAACAAGTTAGGATATCTTGCGGGAAGTACGGTAGGCTCTTCTTCCGTCGCGTCGAAGTTGGGGATAAAATCCACCGTCTCTTTATCCAAATCCCGCAACATTTCCGATGCAAGTTTGGTAAGTTTCGCTTCCGTATAACGCATTGCCGCCGCTCCGTCGCCGTCAATCGAACCGAAATTCCCATGCCCGTATACAAGCGGGAAATTGATGGTGAAATCTTGGGCAAGACGAACGAGCGCGTCGTATACCGAACTGTCGCCGTGGGGGTGATATTTACCCATACAGTCGCCGACGATACGGGCGCACTTTCTCGTTGCTTTGTCGTTATAGAGCCCCATTTCGTGCATAGAGAAAAGAATACGTCTGTGCACGGGCTTCAAACCGTCGCGTACGTCGGGAATTGCACGCGATTTGTTTACCGCCATTGCATACGCGATAAACGAACGCTTTAACTCGTCGTCCACTTCCACGTCGAGCAGCTTGGTCATAGCAAGTGTTCTTCTAAATTCCTCGGTTAATTCCGGGCTGGTTTCTTTTTTAGCCATTCTTCTTTTTCCTTTTTCTATATTCCTATCGAGGTCGTCCTCGCCCTTAAATATCCAAATCTTTCACAAGCGCCGCGTTCTCTTCGATAAACTTACGGCGCATTTCGGGATTTTCGCCCATGAGCATCGAGAACATCTGGTCAGCTTCCGCAGCGTCCTGCATTGTTACGCGGATAAGCGTACGCGTTTCGGGGTTCATCGTCGTATCCCAAAGCTGTTCCTTGCTCATTTCACCCAACCCTTTATAACGTTGATATTCTACCTTGCCGGGGTTGTTGTTCGCATATTCAATTTTTTCCTCTTCCGAATATAAATAATCGACGTTCCCCTTGAAGCTCGCTTTATAGAGCGGAGGTTTCGCCGCGTATACGTGCCCGTGTTCAATCAATGGACGCATATAGCGGAACAAGAACGTATACAACAAAATACGGATATGCGCGCCGTCTACGTCGGCGTCGGTCATCGAGATAATTCTGTCGTAACGGAGTTTGCTTTCGTCAAAATCGTCTAAAATACCGCACCCGAACGCCGTAATCATCGATTTGATTTCTTCGTTTTCCAAAACACGGTTCAAACGCACCTTTTCCACGTTCAAAATCTTACCGCGAAGGGGCAAAATCGCTTGGAAGCGTCTGTCGCGCCCTTGCTTTGCCGTACCGCCTGCCGAATCGCCCTCTACGATATAAATTTCGCAAAGTTCGCTTCTTCTGTCCGAACAATCCGCAAGTTTTCCGGGCAACGTAGTCGAGCCCAAAACGCCCTTTCTTCTCGTCAATTCGCGGGCATTTCTCGCCGCGTCGCGCGCCTTTTGCGCCGTAATACAGCGGAGTACCAATTCCTTTGCCGCGGACGGATTTTCTTCCAAGAACGTAGACATGTGTTCGGTAACGCACTTATTGACGAATCCGCGGATATGGCTGTTGTTCAATTTATCTTTGGTCTGCGATTCAAACTGCGCATTCGTCAGTTTAACAGACACAACCGCCGTAATACCCTCTCGCACGTCCTCGCCCGAAAGTTTGTCGCTGTCCTTTAATACGTTCAGCTTTTTACCTGCGTCGTTGATAACTTTCGTCAGCGCCATTTTCAAACCCTCAACGTGCGTACCGCCGTCGCGGGTGTTGACGTTGTTGGCATAGCTGTAAATGACTTCGTTATACGATTCGTTGTACTGAATCGCCACTTCGCAAACGGTATCCCCCTCTTGCTCTTCAAAATAGACGGGAGCGGGGAACAATAACTCTTCACGGCTCTTATTCAATTCTTCCACGAACGAACAGATACCCCCCTCGTAGCAGAAAGAATCCTTTTGCTCCTGGCCGTGGCGTTTGTCCTCTAAAGAAATGCGAAGCCCCTTATTTAAATATGCAAGCTCGCGGAGTCTGCCTTTGAGGGTATCGTATACGAAAATAGTCGTTTCGAAAATGTCCGCGTCGGGCAAGAACGTAACTTTCGTACCCGTCAAATCCGTCGTACCGACTACCGCCACGGGGCGTTGCGCCACACCGCGGTTGTATACTTGCTTATACACGTTGCCGTTTTGATAAACTTCCGCTTCCAACCACTCCGAAAGGGCGTTTACCGCCTTTACACCGACGCCGTGCAGACCGCTTGACACTTTGTACCCCGAATCCCCGCCGAACTTACCGCCCGCGTTGACCTTGGTGAAAACGACTTCCAACGTAGAAACCCCTTCTTTGGGGTGAATGTCTACGGGAATACCGCGCCCGTTATCCTGTACCGTACAGCTTCCGTCCTCGTTAATGCATACCTCAATGTGTGTACAATACCCCGCCAACGCTTCGTCAATCGAGTTATCTACAACCTCATGAACAAGGTGATGCAAACCCTTTGCGTCGGTGGACGAAATGTACATCCCCGGACGTTTACGGATATGTTCCAACCCGTCGAGTACCTGTATTTGCTCGGCGCCGTATTCGGCTTCGATTCTTTCCGCCATAGTTGCTTTTTTCCTCCTGAAATTCCGCGCTTTCCCTTTTTTGCTACGCAAAAAGGGAAAATTGCTTTTCCGACAACTATTATAGCATAATTTTTAACAAAAGTACAGCGTTTGAGCAAAAAAGTTTTTTCTTTTTTCAATATTTTTCCTCTTTCTTTTTTAAGCCCGTTTTTGCCCCGTTTTTGAGGCGAAACGGGGGCGGGCTATGAAATTATGCAGACGACGCTTTTCCCGCGTTTTTTGCCCGTTTTTCTCTTTGTTTGTTTTTCAGGCTCGGCGCTTGCCGTTTTTAGGAAAAATTTTTATCAATTATTGACATTTTTATTTTTCTATGTTATACTGAAAAAAATCTTTTGGAGGGCGAAGCAATGAGTTTCTATGAACGAGAAGCGGAAGAGTCGCACTATTTTTACTTCGTACAAAGAAAAGAATATGAAACCGCCCCGCATTTTCACAGCGCTCTCGAATTTCATTTTGTGGAAGAGGGAGAACAAGAAATTATCGTAGACGGCGAAAAGCGAATTATGCGCGCGGGCGACGCCTGCTTTTGCGATAGCTTTTCCGTGCACCAACTCCGTTCCTTTTTCGGGAAAAGCGCCTTTTGTCTTTTGGCGGACAAATATTATTTCGACGGTGCCTTTATCCCTTTCGACGACAGGATACCGCCTACCTTTTTCCGCTTTGAAAATTTTGCGCTTTTGCGGGAACTTTACCGTTTTTGCAATAAAAATCGTGCTAACAGCGGGGGCATGCACTCCATTTTCGGCGGCGCAATAAAACTTTTACTTGGGGAAATTTCCCAAACTACGCCTTTCGTTCCCCGCCGAACCAACAAGAAGAATTTACTTGTTTGCGACGTTCTTCGCTATGCGGACGAACACGCCGAAAGCAACCTCTCTCTCGCCCACGTTGCCAACGTGTTCGGATACTCGCACGAGCATCTTTCCCACATCTTGCACGAGTGTTTGAGGGAAAACTGGAACACCTACGTCAACCGTCTGCGGGCGCGTAACGCCGATACGCTCTTACGCAAAAACCCCGATTTATCCGTTCTGTCCATCGCCCTTACCTGCGGCTTTGATAGCGCAAACACCTTTTATCGCGCCTATAAAAAAGAATTCGGCGTTCCCCCCAGGCGAAACTTTTAAAAATATCAATTTTTGACATATTTTTGTCCGGTTTTGAATGGACGAAATCGTTTTTGACTATTATACTATGCATACAAACTCGTCGGACAAAGACGAGTTCGGAGGTAGTCGTATGGAAAAGAAAATTTACACCGTTGCCATTCTCGGTCTGGGAGGACGGGGCGCAGACGCCTACGGTTGGCTGCTTTACGAAGCAAAAGACCGTTTCAAAATCGCATCTATTTGCGATTTAAAGCCCGAACGCGTCGAAATGTTCCGAAAACATTTTGACGTTCCTCAAGAAAACTGTTTTACGGACGAGGAAAGTTTTTTTCAAGAAAAACGCGCAGATTTGCTGTTGATTGCCACCCCCGACAACGAGCACGTCCGCCACGCATTAAAAGGATTTGCGTTGGGATATGATTTGATGGTGGAAAAACCGTTGACGGAGAACGAAGAGGAATGCCGTCTCTTGCTGGACGCGCAAAAAAAATCGGGCGCAAAAGCTCTCGTTTGCCACGTTTTGCGCTATGCCCCCGCGTTTATGAAAGTATCGGAATTGTTAAAGAGCGGCACTATAGGACGTTTGGTTTTGATAAACGCCTTGGAGCGGGTCGGCGCAAGCCATTATACGCACAGCTTCGTACGCGGAAACTGGCGCAACCGTAAAATCGCCGCGCCCATGATTTTGGCAAAATGCTGCCACGATTTGGATTTACTTCAATTTTATGCAAATTCTGCATGTAAAAACATTTCTTCCGTAGGCGATTTGACTTATTTTACAAAAGAAAACGCACCCGAGGGCGCAACGCCCCGCTGTTTAGATTGTCCTCACAAAGACACCTGTCCTTTCAGCGCAAAGAAACAGTATCTCGACAACTGGGAAGTGGAAAAGCCCGAAGATTGCTGGCCCTATAATATCGTAGCAAACGCACCTGTTACCCGTGAAAAGCTGGAAGCTGCCATGCGCGCGGGCGATTACGGCAGATGCGTGTACCTTTCCGACAACGACGTAGTCGACCACCAAGTTACGGAAATGGTCTTTGAAAACGGAGTAAAAGCACTGCTTACAATGACGGCGTTTACCGCAACGGGCGGCAGACGTTATCATTTCCACGGCACGCTGGGCGAATTGATTTTAGACGAACACGAAGGCTCTATCCGCTTACATTTATACGGAAAAGAAGCCACCGTTACCCCCATTTCCGACCTGATGGAAAAAGGCTACGGACACGGCGGCGGCGACGCTGGGCTTATCAACGCACTTTACAATATTTTAAGCGGCGCTTGCGCGGCGGAAACTTCATTCACCGCTTCCATTGAAAGCCATTTAATGGGAATCCGCGCCGAAGAATCCCGTTTGCAAAACGGCAAAATGCTTCCCGTACATTCCTAATCCCTTTATCAAATAATTATCCCCGACGGCTCATACCGTCGGGGATTTTCGTTATTTTAATGCTTCTCGATGGGGGTTGGGCGTTACCAACACCGTTTTATAATCGGTGTACGTTACGAAACCCGCCTTGCTTTTATTCGGTTTTTTCACAAATTTCCTTTTACAATAATCCACGGGAATCTTATCCCCGTCCCGTCCGTCCGAATAATACGCACAAATTTCTGCCGCAAATAAAAGCACTTCATCACATACCTGCCCCCCACCTACGGCAATAATCACGTGGGAAGAATGGTATTTTTGCGTATGCAGCCAAACGTCCTCCGCAGCCGCCACGCGCAACAAGCGGTCATTTTGCAAATTGTTTCTGCCCGCATAAATTTTTACGCCCATAAACTCATATTCGCGGAAAGGAATCTCCGTTTCCTTTTTTTTGCCGCCGACTCTCTGCGCAGGCAAACGAAGCAATCCAAGCCCGATTAACTCCGTTTCGATTTCTTTCAGGTCGTCCGCCGTTTCACTCGCCGCGATGGCAGATAAAACGCTGTCCGTATATTCCGCGTCCCGCCTTTCTTTCTCCAACATCGGCACAAGTACTTCGCGAGCGCGTTTGTGTTTATTGTACAATTTAAAATATCGTTGCGCATTTTTCGACGGCGAAAGCGTCGTTTCCAACAAAATTTTTATCACGCCCCCGTTCTCCGCGTACCAATTTTCCAATTCCACGCTGCGCGCACCCCGTTCGATACGGTATAAATTCGCCGTCAAAAGCTCGCCCTTTATCCGATACTCCTCCGCCTTGTTCGATTCCTGCAAACGCTCCAAAACGTCCTGCATTCTTTTCGTTTGTTTTTTCTTTAGTGCACGCGCCGCATTTTCCAGCTTCCGCTTTTTATCCGCAAAGCCCTTGGCAGATTCCCTGGCTGTAAAAAATTCGTCCTCCGCCTTACACAGCGAGGGCATTTCCACGCCCCCCTCTACGGGAAAAGCAAAAAAATCCACAGCCGCACTGCCGAGCATTTGCACACACGCCGCGCACGGCTCGTTTTCGCAAAACGCCCCAACGAATTCCCAAAGCGGCACGCCCGCCGCCCGTTTCACAATTTCTCTTGCAGTAGACAACGCCAAACCCGCAACGTTTTCAAATAAAAAAGAAGTCAAATCTTCCGTTTCCGCAGGCGTACCACGCATTTGTAAATAATTTTGTAACCGCAGCCGCAACCCGTCCTTATCAAACGGAGATAATTTATCCTGCGGGGCAGGATACTGGTACTTTGCCCCCGCCAATAAAACACGGTGCGAATTATCCTCTAACGCCGTCGTTTTCAACGCCCCCAAAATCACGCCGTTTTCCGTCAAAATCACGTTAGAATATTTCCCCATGAGTTCGCAATGCAACGTCCGCTTACTTTCGGAAAAATCGGTAGTGCAATGCAAATCTATTTCTATAATTCTCTCAAAGGCATACTGTCGCACTTCTAAAATTTCCGCATTTTGCAGATGTTTTCGAAGAAGCATACAAAAATTAGGCGCAATGGGCGCAGGTTCTTTCTCGACAAGGGACAAACAAACGCGTGCGTTGGAAGCATTTGCGCTTAAAATCAGTTTAACCGTGCTTTTTCCGGTGTATATAATAAAGGTAAGCTCGTCTTTGTTAACCTGCGAAATGCGGTTAATTTTCCCATGGACGAGAAATGTATTCAGTTCCGCCGCCAAACGGCGGATATGAAAAGCGTCCTGTGGCATAAGCCCGCCTCCTTTTCCGTTCTTCTTAACATTATACCCCAAAAAATTGAAATTGTAAATAAAAACGACAGAAAAACGGCGAAAAACGCTTTATTTTCTTTTATAAATGTGCTAAAATATATGTCGGTGCGAAATTCTTTGCGGAAAAATCCGCTTCAATTTCCGCTCCGTAAAAAAGAAAAATAAAAAACATCAATAGATGCAGGAGATTTCAATTATGAAGTACACCAGTAAAGCGGCAGAAAAAAGCACGGTAAAGTTTACCATCAAGTTCGACGCAGAAGAATGGAAAGCGGCGCAACAGAACGCATACCTTAAGACGAGAGGCAAGTTTGCAATCAACGGTTTCCGCAAAGGCAAAGCTCCCAAGAACGTTATCGAAAACGTATACGGCAAAGGCGTATTCTTTGACGAAGCGCTCAACACTATGTTTGCTGAAAATTATCCCATCGTTTTGGAAAAATCCGCAGACAAATACACCATCGTCGGCGACCCTGACGTTTCGGTGGAAAAGCTCGATGACGAAGGCGTTACCCTCGTTGCAACCGCACCCGTAAAACCCGAGGTAAAAATTTCCTCCTACAAGGGTATGAAAATTCAAAAATTTGAATATACTGTTAAGGACGAAGAAGTGGACGCAGAAGTTGCTCGCGTGCAGGATAGAAACGCTCGCAAAGTGGAAGTTACCGACAGAGCGGCAGCAAACGGCGATATCGTAAATATCGATTTCGTTGGCACGGTAGACGGCGTTAAATTTGAAGGCGGCGAAGCGGAAGGTTTCGACCTTACCCTTGGCAGCGGTCAGTTCATTCCCGGTTTTGAAGACCAAGTAGTAGGTATGAACCTCGGCGAAACGAAGGACGTAAACGTTACGTTCCCTGAAAATTATCAAGCAGAAAACTTGAAGGGCAAAGCAGCTGTATTCGCTGTGAAACTCAACAAGATTCAAGGCAAAGAACTTCCCGAACTCACCGACGAATTCATCAAGGAAGCAACGGGCAGCGAAACGTTAGCAGACTACAAAGCGAAAGCAAAAGACCGTTTGCAAGCACAGGCTGACAGACGCGCAAACGACCAAACGGAAAACAGCATCCTTGAAGCGATTGCAGCGAATGCAGAAGTAGAAATTCCGCAAGCAATGATCGAAAGAGAAATTGACGGTCTTGTTCAAAAATTCGAATATCAGCTGATGTATCAAGGCTTGAAATTGCAAGACTATCTCGATTTCTTGAAGATTACGACGGCAGATTTCAGAAAGAACTACGCAGAACAAGCGGAAAAGAACGTAAAGAGCCAGCTTATCATTTCCCAGCTTATCAAGGACGAAAAGATCGAAGCTACGGAAGAAGAAGTAGACGCAAAAGTTGCAGAACAAGCAGCTTCCGTAAACAAGACGGCGGAAGAATATAAGAAGAATATGGATCCCCGTCAGTTCGATTATATCCGCAACGACATCATCATCACGAAGTTGTTCGACATGTTAAAAGCGAACAACGAAATGTACGTAGCGGACTAATCCAAGCGACGTTAAAAAAGCAAAAAATTCGGGGCGATCCATAACACGGGGTCGCCCAAACATATTAAAATACAGTAAAACGCAACGTAAAAGGATACTAGATTATGGAAAAAAACGTCCTGATTCCCTACGTCGTAGAACGCACCTCTTCGGGTGAACGTACCTACGATTTATACTCTCGTTTGCTCGATGACCGTATCATTTTCTTGAGCGGTGAAATCAACGACGCGCTTGCGAACACCGTCGTCGCGCAACTTATTTATTTGGAAGGGAAAGATTCCACAAAAGACATCAGCTTGTATATCAACTCTCCCGGCGGCTCTGTTTCGGCGGGTATGGCGATTTACGACACAATGAATTATATCAAATGCGACGTATCGACGATTTGTATCGGTTTGGCGGCGTCCATGGGCGCGTTCTTGCTCTCTAGCGGCGCAAAAGGCAAGCGTTACGCATTGCCGAACTCGGAAATTATGATTCACCAGCCCCTCGGCGGCGCACAGGGTCAGGCGAGCGATATCAAAATCCAAGCGGAACATATTTTACGTACAAAAGCGAAGCTGAACCGCATCTTATCCGAAAACACGGGCAAGGATATCGCCACGATTGAACGGGATACCGATAGAGATAACTATATGTCCGCAGACGAAGCTTTGCGTTACGGTTTAATCGACAGAGTTTTCGTCAGAAGATAATTTCCTGCCCCTAAACGGCTGCTTACGCGCGCAAACCCCCTCGGATTTGCGCGTTTATAACCTATTACCCCTTACGGGATATTTTGGAGTATATCTATGGCAAACAAACATCAACAATGTTCTTTCTGCGGAAAAATGAAAGAGGATACCCGCCGCTTGATTAGCGGCCCGGACGGCGTTTGCATCTGCGACGAATGCGTAGACATTTGCAAATCCATGGTGGACGAATGGGAATCAAACGAAAAGCCTACTGCGGAAATCCCCCTCAAAAAACCCGCGGAAATCAAGGAAGAATTGGATAAATATATCGTCGGACAGGACAAGGCGAAACGCGTTTTGTCCGTTGCCGTGTATAACCATTATAAACGTATCAACGCCACGGTAAAAACGAAAAAGAACGACGAAGACGGCGTAGAAATTGAAAAGAGCAACGTATTGTTACTCGGCCCTACGGGTAGCGGTAAAACATTGCTTGCCAGAACGCTTGCGAAAATTTTAAACGTTCCGTTCGCCACCAGCGACGCAACGACGCTCACAGAAGCAGGGTACGTTGGCGAAGACGTGGAAAATATTTTATTGAAGCTCATTCAAAACGCCGATTACGATATCGAACGCGCGCAACGCGGTATTATCTATATCGACGAAATCGATAAAATTGCAAGAAAGAGCGAAAACGTTTCTATCACTCGAGACGTTTCGGGCGAGGGCGTGCAACAAGCGCTTTTGAAAATAATCGAAAGCACGACGGCAAGCGTACCCCCGCAGGGCGGAAGAAAACACCCCAACCAAGAATGTCTGCGCATCGACACGACGAACATTTTGTTCATTTGCGGCGGCGCGTTCGTCGGGTTGGATAAAATCGTTTCGTCCAGAAAAGACGATACCACGCTCGGCTTCGGCGGAAAGGTGCGTTTGGGCGCAAACGAAGCGGATTATTCTGTCTTGGACGACGTAAAGCCGCAGGATTTGACAAAATTCGGCTTGATTCCCGAATTCGTAGGCCGTATTCCCATCGTTGTAAACCTCGACCCGTTGGACGAAGCGGCGCTCGTTAAAATTTTGACTGAACCGAAGAACGCCATCATTAAGCAATATCAAAAGTTGGTGGGCTACGACGGCGTAAAATTGACAGTAGAGGATGACGCTGTACGCGAAATCGCACAAACGGCGATTCGTTTAAAGACGGGCGCACGCGGACTTCGTACTATCATCGAAAACGTGATGACAGAAGTTATGTATAAAATTCCTTCGGAAGATAACGTAGAAGAGGTTGTCATCACGAAAGAATGTTTAACGGACGGCGCAACGCCTCGTTTGGTATACAAACAAACAGCGTAAACCATTCTCGATTATCGCATGTAATAATAAATAAGCATATTAAAAAGCGACCTAAAAGGGTCGCTTTTTTCTATTTTTCTTATACACGGGTCGTCTGAAACGGTTATTTCGCAAGTTTCAAATCAGAAAATAAATCACTCGCTTCCTTTTTCAGCCAATTCAGTTTTCTTTCTTTTCTCATTTTATCCAGTTTGGAAGTAAGCATTATAGCCCCCACGTTGCAAGCAATACCAAAATAAAACAAAGGTTGCTTAAAAAATCCATCCACGATTAAATCGTTGATACTGCTCGTCGGAAGCGCAAAAAACGTAATTAACACAAACAAAGTTCCCATAACTTTTAAAATAGCTGGAATTAAATTTTCCATCAAAAATTTGGTTCTTTCTGTTTCGATAGAAGAAGTAAATATTGCGTCCGAAAAAAGTGTCTTCAAATCCATAGTGTTCATGGGGCTTTCCACGTATTCCACCGCCGTAGGCTTATCTTTTGCTATATCTTCTATTAAAACTCTGCGATTCAAATTTCCTTTTTTGATAAACTCTGCCATACTAAAACGCACGTACCCATATATATCCAAATCTTTAAAAATTAAAATATCTGGAAGATCCACTAACGTTAATATAATCAAAAAAGTTTTTAGTTTTTTCGTACACATCGCGTCTTCCATTTCTTCCGGCAACTTCATATCTCTTATATCCATTATTTCCATAATAAACCAAATACCGAGGATTACTGCCAGCACCCACCCCGCTACCGTCGTTATAATTTTAATCAGCTTTGTTCTTTCACTGATAAACTTGTTTTTTGGGTCTTCTTTCCACTTCGCTATCGCTTGCTCTACCCCTACACATACAACCGCTTCTTCTTTCGGCGATTCTTTCGCTACAGAAGGGGACTGCGTAAAAGCGGAAACGTTACTTTCTGCGTGCAAATCCGTTCCGCAATCCATACAAAAACGCATATTTTCCGTAACGGGCTTACCACAATGTGAACAATATTTCATTTTTCTTCTCCTTTGTATAATTTTAAATACAGTATAATTCATATTTTATGAATTGTCAAGCATTTTTTCAAAAATAATTTATATAATATGAATTATGAAGATATTTGGAGAACGCGTAAAAACGGTTTTAAAGGAACTTGGAAAAACCCAAAAAGATTTGGCTGCGGCTTTAACGGTACAACCGTCTACCCTTTGCGAGTGGCTAAACGACCACAATGAACCGCCTATGCAAATTATCGTAGACATTGCGCTTTATTTAAAAGTTTCAACCGATTATCTTTTGGGCTTACGAGAATTCGACTAAATAAAAACGGACCGCTTTATGCAGTCCGTTTTTATTCATCAAGTACCTGGGTGGGGGGATTACGCCTTTTCTTTTTGCCGACAAAATATTTTGCTATTGCCGCGCCGATAATGATAACGTAACCAATCGCACTCAACCAATCGGGAAATTCTCCAAAAATCAGCACGCCCCAAAGCGCGGTAAAAAGCACTTGCGAATAATCGTAAACGGAAATTTCCTTTGCGGGCGCATGCGCATACGCCGCCGTTACGGAAAATTGCGCACCGCTTGCGGCGCAGCCCGCCAAAAGCAACCACACAACTTGTTGCCATTCCATCGGTTGAAACTGTACAATCACAATGGGCAAAATCGCCAAACAAGAAAATACCGAGAAGAAAAAGACGATAAACGGTCCGCGTTCCCCTTGATTGCTCAATTTCCGCACAAAGGTATACGCCATACCCGCTCCCAAACCGCCAAATACGCCTACGAGTGCAGGGAAAAACTCCGATACGTCAAAAGAGGGTTTTACGACAAAGAGCGCTCCACCAAACGCCACCGCCACAAACAACAAATCGAATACGCTTGCCTTTTCTTTCAATATCCATATCGAAAACAACACCGAAAAGAAAGGGGCAAGCTTGTTTAAAATGGACGCGTCTGAAATATTCATACGGTCAATCGCGTAAAAATTTCCGATAATTCCCACCGTTCCGACAATAGAACGCAAAATTAAAGGCACAAAACTTCCTTTTTGCATTTTAAACGAGCGGCTTTTCGCCAACATAATAAAGCCCGCTACCGCCGCAACGCCATTGCGGAAAAACGCCTTTTGAAAGGTGGGCAAATCCCCGGCTTTCCGCACGCATACGCTCATCAAGGAAAAACAAAACGCGGAAATTACGATATACACAATCCCCAGCCACGTTTTTTTCTCTTTCGGCGGCTTTTTTTCGTCCTTATTTGAACGGCAAACCTCATTCATCGTAGACATGGTATGCCCGTTTTGCAAAATTTCCGAAGACGGATTGTTTAAATTTTCTTTATTTGAAAAACTTTCCATATTTATAGTATACTCCGTTTTTTTATAAAAGTAAACAAAATAGCGAAGCAAAAAGCAGACAAAAAAATAAAACCCGAATTCCGCAAAAGGGAAATCGGGTTTCTGTTATCCGATACTTTTACGCGTTGGGATAAACGCTAGCTTGTTTTCTGTCTTTGCCCAATCTTTCATAACGAACGATACCGTCAACGAGCGCGAAAAGCGTGTCGTCCTTACCGATACCAACGTTCGTACCGGGATGAATCTTCGTACCTCTTTGGCGAACGAGGATGTTTCCTGCGAGCACTGCCTGACCGTCGCTACGCTTCACGCCAAGTCTTTTCGCTTCGCTATCTCTGCCGTTGTGGGAAGAACCGGTACCTTTTTTATGAGCGAATAAACTGATAAAAATCATTTTTATTTCTCCTTAAAAATCAAATTTTTTTGCCGCCGACCTATTTATCGTTGGCGAAGTTCTTTTTGGAAAGCAAAAATCAAAAATTAGAGTTCGATTTTTTCAACTTTCACTGCCGTAAAGGGTTGTCTATGCCCCTGCTTCTTACGTTCGTTCTTTTTCGCTTTATACTTGAAGACGATAATTTTCTTCGCCTTGTCCTGCTTAACGACCGTAGCGGTAACCTTTGCGGACGCAACTTCCGCGCCAGTTTTGATACCGTTTTCATCAGCAACCATAAGCACCTTGAAGCTAACGGTTTCGCCTTCTGCTGCGTTGAGTTTTTCCACTCTTACAACGTCGCCTTCCGCCACTTTGTACTGCTTGTTGCCGTTATCGATGATAGCGTACATAAGATTTTACCTCCTCTTTCCAGTCTCGAAGAATATCCAAGGCGCAGGATTTTTAAAAAAATCGCTGACTTAAAAAGCCCGTTTCTATCGGCTCGACTATCACTATACCACAAAACCGAAAAACCCGTCAAGCGTTTTTGCATAGATTTTGACAGAATTTTAATAAAATTTTATAAAAACGGCATAGCAAATAAGAAAGTTACGCAAACTGCTGTTATGCGGCGCAGTTCCGCAAAAAGCAGACGAAAAAGGAGAAAATCACATGGAAAACAACGCACGTAAAAAATCGGTGGAAGTCTTATCGGAAATTTACCGCAACGCGCATCTTGCCTTGCAATCGATTGCCGATATCCTGCCCGCGGTAGAAAACGAAGAAATCAAAGCGGAATTAATACGCCAACATGAAGAATACGAACGCTTTTCGGCAAAAGCCGCACAGATCGCGCGCGATTTGGATACCGAACTTAAGGAACCCAACCCCGTCAAAAAAATGATGATGTGGGGCTCAATCAAAATGAGTACACTCACCGACAATTCCCCCTCGCATATTGCAGACATGATGCTGCAAGGTACGGTGATGGGTATTTCGGCTTTGCGAACCTCCGCAAACGACATCACGCCCGAAAACAGCGAGGCTATCACCCAACTTTTGCACGAAATGATTGAAGCGGAAGAGGCTTTTGAAAAAAAGTGGAAAGAATTTTTATAACCATTTCGAAAAACATTTTTTTGCGCGAACGGCAAGTTCGCGCTTTTTTTATATTCCGTCAAACAACTTTCCGCGCAATCCTTTACTTTTTCGTTTTTTTATGGTATACTATATATTGCGGAGCGAATAACGCCCGAAAGGACTTGGCAAAATGCAAACATTGTTACAGCAAACGCAGGCATATCGCCTTATCAAAACGGAAGCGGAAGAAAACCGTTTATCTCATGCGTACCTTCTGCTTTTTAACGACGCGCGAAACCTGCGATTTGCTTTGAAATCTTTTGCAAAAATTATCTTTTCCTGCGACACGGGTGGCTCGCAAGAACAAAAAAGACGGGCACGTTTAATCGATTCGGAAAGCTTTTCCGATTGTCTTTGTTTTCCCGCGGCAGATAAAAAACTCACCGTAGAAGATGCCGAAAAAATAAAGGAAGAAAGTCTTTTACACCCTGTAGAAAGCGAGAAAAAGGTCTTTTTGATTGCCGATTTTTCCGAGGCGAACACCCAAACGCAAAACAAACTGCTAAAGCTCTTGGAAGAGCCTCCCAAAGGCGTCGTTTTTTTGCTTGGCGCTAGCAGTGTTTTTCCCGTTTTACAAACGGTGTTATCCCGCACGAAACGTTTAGAAATTTTGCCATTCTCCTCCGAACAGGTGGCGGAATGCCTTTCCCGACACTACGCGGAAAAATACGATTCCCAAACGCTTGCCTTGTGTGCGGCGTGCGCGGACGGAATCGTGGGAAAAGCGCAGGATATGTTAGAGGACGGGTACTACAAAACTTTGCTTTCACAAGCTTTTGATTTGGCGCTTACCCCCCTTTTCAAGCTACCCGTGTTCATAAAAACCGTCGGCGAAACCAAATACAAACGTGAGTTTTTATCCTTACTTCGTTTGATATTCCGCGACGCGTTGTTTATAAAGACGCAGGGGAAAAACGCAGAAAATTATTTACTTTTGCGGGCGGAAAAGCAACGCCTTGCACAACTTTCCAAAGAATATTCTGTATCTGCCCTTTTGTACGCGCAAGAGGGAATATCTCAAGCGGAAAAGCAGGTCAATTTTAACGCGGTATTCCCGCAATGCATCGAACTTCTTATCGCGAATATCCGCGAAAAAAACACAAAATAAATCCAAGGTAATTTTATGATAAAAGTAGTAGGAATCAAATTTAAAAACGGCGGAAAACTGTATTACTTTTCGCCAAAAAGCGGGGACGTGTACACTCGCAATATGGCCGTAGTCGTTGAAACTTCTCGCGGGTTAGAATACGCATGGGTCGCTTATCCGGAAAAGGAAGTTCCCGACGACGAAGTGGTACAACCGCTCAAACCCATCATACGTATCGCTACGCAAAAGGATACCGAATTTTACGAATCCTGCCAAGCAAAAAAACCGCAAGCCATGCAGATATGCAAAGAAAAAATTTTGGCGCACGGTTTGGAAATGAAGCTGGTCGATTGCGAATATGCTTTTGACGGCAGTAAAATCGTATTTTTCTTTACTTCCGCCAATCGCGTAGATTTCCGCGAGTTGGTAAAAGACCTCGCTTCTACCTTTCACAATCGTATCGAATTACGCCAGGTCGGCACACGGGACGAAACGAAATATTTGGGCGGCATCGCTCCCTGCGGCAGAATTTGCTGTTGCGCGGGAAATATGCCCGAATTTAAAAAAGTAAGCGTTAAAATGGCAAAGACGCAAGGACTTTCTCTCAATCCCGGTAAAATCAGCGGGCTTTGCGGCAGATTGATGTGCTGTTTGAGTTATGAAAACGATTATTATGCGGAAGTGAATAAAAAAATGCCGAAAGTGGGTTCGGAAGTGCAAACGCCGGAAGGAAGAGCGATTGTCGTTACCAATAATATGTTAAAATTAGAGGTAAAGGTAAAAATGGACGACCACAACGGCGGCTGGATATACAAAGATTATCCCGTCGATTTTATTCGTTTTAAAAAGAATAATCAACCCGATAAAAACGAAGAAGAGGAAGACGAAGAGTAAAAATGGAACTCTATATATCTTACGGATTCAGTTTTTTGACCGTGATCATCGCCATCGTCGTTATGCAATTTAAAAACATGACGTGGATTTTATTGGGGCATATCACCACAAATCTTCTAACGGCTCTTTCTTACGTGTTTGTAGGCGGTTGGTCAGGTTCGGGTATTTGTTTTATTGCCATAGCGCAAACTTTGACGATGTATTTTTACAATCGAAAAAGTAAAAGCCCTCATTGGATTGTAATTTTGTTTTTTATTGCCGCTTATATCACTTGTTCGGCAATTCTATTCCGTTCTGTTTTTGATATTTTTTCCGCAGCGGCAGCGGTTTGTTTTGCTCTTGCCGTTACACAGAAAAAATCGCTGTTTTTTCGTTGTTGGTATGCACTCGATATGCTTTTTTGGTCAATATACGACGTTTCGTGTAAACAATACGCTAACCTAATATTGCATACCGTTTTACTTATTTCTTCTATAATTTCTATGATTCGCATAGACGGAATTTTTAGAAAAAGGAAAGTTGAATAAATTTTTTATTTTAAAAACGAAACAGCGGCAAAATTGTCGCTGTTTTTTTGATTCAACGCATACATGGTATGCCCGTTTTTATTTTTTTAGCTTTTATTAAAGCGGATTTTTTCTTTCTTTACCCTGCCCGCGCGGATATTTCGTCGGCGTATTTTTTATCTTTTCGACCACTGCTAAAACCCGTTCTCCGTAATTTTCGGGCAACGCGTATTTTTGTACAGACAAAAGTTTTCCGCCCAACACTTTATAAGCATTTTTTGCCTCTTCCACTTCCGTTACGTCGCCGCTTTTATACGCTATAAATTTTCCACCTATTTTTACAAAAGGCAAGCAGTATTCGCACAGCGTATTCATACGGGCAACGGCGCGCGCCGTAACAAAATCGTACCGTTCGCGGAATTTTTCATCTTTTGCGGCGTCCTCTGCGCGCATGTTATAAATATGCACGTCTTGAAAAGAGAATTTATCCACAACGGCGCGTAAAAACTCGCACTTTTTTCCCACGCTTTCAAAAAGGGAAAATTTCAAATCGGGACGCAAAATTTTTAACACCATCGAGGGAAATCCCGCGCCCGAGCCTATTTCCGCTACGTTTGCGTCTTGCTTAAACAAATCGACGCCCGCCGCACTGTCTAAAAAATGCTTAAAATATACGTCTTTTTCCTCTAAAATGGCGGTTAAATTATATTTTTGGTTATATTCCAGCATTATTTTACGGAATTCTTCCAATAAATCCCGCTTTTCGCCCAATATTTCCTTTTCGTAAATTTCTTCAATAGTCCGTATCGTCATAGCCCTTTTATTATAACACTTTTTTTTATATATAGCAAACTCTTTTTTATAAATTTCTTTCTTTTTCCACCCTTTTCCACAAGAAATTTTTTTTCTTTTTCCACAAGGTGGATAATTTTGGTGGATATCTTTTTTATTTTATAATTATTCGTTTATTTTTTATATTTATAAAATGAATTGTTCTGTTCTATAAAAAATCATTCCACATTTACACAATTTTTCCACTTTTTTATCCACCGAAAAATTACCGTTTTTCCACAAATAATTTTTTTAATTTTTCCCTTTAAAATCCTAACTTTTTAAATAACGAAAAAGGGTTTGTCCACAAATACACCCGCCCTACTACTAATACTACTATTTATACTTTTTAATAATAACTAACACAATGATCTTCCTCTCAAAAAATTCTTATTTTTTACAAAAAAGCTGTCAGAGGTTTCTTGACAAAACGAAAACTCGTGTTATAATAAGTAAGATTAAAAAAGGAACTCCGCAAGAGAATAAAATGAAGCAATTACAGATAGAAAATTTAGAAAGAGAAAACGTACAAAAGGAAAAAATTTGCGTTTTCACAGGACATAGAGAGTTGGGCGAAGATTTTTCTCCGCGAAAGCTTAAAAAGGAAATAGAAAAATTAATAACAGAGGGCGTGGATACTTTTTATAACGGTATGGCAAAAGGTTTTGATTTGGCGGCAGCAAAAGCAGTGGTTTCCTTAAAGAAAAAATACCCTTTTGTGAAATGGATTGCTTGCATTCCCTGTTACGGGCAGGAAAAATATTTTTGCGAAAAAGATAAAAAAGATTATGTTTCCCTTTTAAAAAAAGCAGATGAAAAAGTTATCCTTGCGCAGGAATATTATAAGGGCTGTATGCAAGCGCGGGATCGGTATATGGCAGAACGGGCAAATTACATGATTGCCTATTGTAAAAAAGAAGAGGGCGGCGCGGCATATACCGTTAAAATTTTTAAAAAATTACACCAAGACGGAGTTATTGTTTTCCTATAAGGAAAAAAATAGTAAAAAACGCGGGAAAAATGTGGAAAACATTATGCGTTTAGTTGCAAAAAAAAAGCGCTTGTGGTACAATAAAAGGGATAAAGAGAAAATAGGAGATTAGTGGAAATGAAATTTATTTGTAACGGTACGATTCTTTCGGATGCAGCGTTAACGGTTAGCAAAGCTTGCGCCGTAAAAACAATCACGCCCATTTTGGAATGTATAAAAATAAAAGCGGAAAACGACGGTATTACGTTGGTGGCGTACGACGGAGAAATCTCTATTGAAAAGAAGGTAAAAGCGGAAATTTTAGAAGAAGGGGAAATTTGCGTAAACGGTAAAACGTTTGCAGATTTCGTCAATAAAATTGCGGATTTTGAGGTGGTGATTTATTCCAACGAAAAGGGAATCACTATTAAATACGGCGATTGCGAAACGTATATGCAGCTACTCTCCGCAGACGAATTTCCGAAGATGGGCGAAAGAGTTTGGGAAGACAAGCCTTATTTCGAAGTGAAAGAGAGAGATTTAAAGTCATTGATAGCAAAAGTGGTATTCTGTTGCGCTACGGACGAAAGCCGTCCTATTTTGAAAGGCTGTCTTTTGGAAGCGAAAGCGGGCGTATTGACGGCAACGGCTTTGGACGGATTTAGAATGGCGTCCTCTTATTGCGATACGGTTTCGGGTAGCGGAGATATGAAAATCGTTTGTCCGGCAAGAACGCTGAACGAAATTTCTCGTATGTTAAACGGAGAGGGAAGTTTAAAAATTTATGCGGATAAAAACGTTTTATCCGTCGGTGTGGAAGATACGGTTATCACTTCCCGTTTGTATATGGGCGAATTTGTAAGAAAGGAAAATATTTATCCTATCGCATTCACAACGAAAACCGTTGTAAAGAGAGCGGAACTTATCGAGAGTATTGAAAGAGCTTCCGTTTTAATCAGAGGGGATAAAAATAATTTGATTTCTTTAGAAATTAAGTTTGGTAAAATCGTCATCAACGCGAACTCGGAAATGGGAAAAGTGGAAGAAACGGTTACGGCGGATTTAGACGGAAAAGAATTGAAAATCGCTATGAACGGAAAATATATTTTGGACGCTTTAAAAGCGTTGGACGAAGAAAGCGTGTTACTTTCCTTTAACAATCCGGTTTCTCCGTTCACTTTGGAAAACGTGGAAAATAATAAAAATCAGTATTTGATTTTACCGGTAAGAATGGGAAACGCTTCGTAAAATAGTTTAAAATAAAAGCAAAACCGCAGAAAAAGCGAAAAAAATTGAGCAAAATTACTTGACGGCGTTTGCGGCTTTGCGGTATAATATGGGAGTTATTGTGGGAAGAACCGCGATAATATCCAAAAAATGAAAAAAGATAAAAAACCAAATCAGGAGAAAAAATTATGAAAAGAACTTATCAACCCAAAAAGAGACAGAAGAGTAAAGTACACGGTTTCCGTAAGAGAATGGCAACGACTGCAGGCAGAAAGGTGTTGAAGAGAAGAAGAGCAAAGGGCAGAAAGAGATTGACCCATTAATTTCTGAAAAAGAAAGCGTGAAGAAAGTGTATATTTCCTTTCCTTTTTAAAAAAGGAGAGGATTTAGCTTTTTTAATAAGAGAAAGCTTTTTTTGGACGGTTTTTCTTAAAAATGGAATCCAACGCCGAAAAAGGTATTTCAAATGACAAAAATGACTTATTTTCGATTAAAAAAACAAGCGGACTTTCAAAGGTTATTTCATAAGGGAAAGAGGGCTTTTTCCCCTTCTTTGACCGTAATCTATTCTTCCGCGGAAAAAATGACGATGGGGATTTCCGTTGGAAAAAAACACGGGAAGAGCGTTGTTCGTAACCGTATCAAGCGGTTACTTCGAGAAGCGTTCCGCTCCGTACAAGGGGAAATGAAAGGAACGTATCATCTCGTTTTGTTGCCCAAAGTGGCGGAAGAATATTCGTTAAAGACTTTTGAACGGCATTTACAATGCATGATAAAGAAAGAGAAATTGTAAAAATAAATGGGATTTCTCTGTTTTTTGAGAATCTTTTTTACTTGTATGAACGGGTGATTTCAAAACCGGGGAAATTTCTTTGTATGCGCGCAATTCGGTTTTATCAGAAGTATCTGTCTTTTAAAACCTGCCGTTATCAGCCTACTTGTTCGGAATACACGATGCGGTGCATTAATAATCACGGTGCAACGATAGGTATTTTGTTGGGAGCGTGGCGGATATTGCGGTGTAATCCCTTTTCCAAGGGAGGATACGACCCCGCCCCCGAATGTTATTTTAAAAAGCGTTGGCTATTATAAGAAAACCTTAAAAACGTTTATTGTTTTCCAAAAGGAAAATAAAAATAAGGAATAGTATGGAATTGATGAATTTAATGGAAGTGGCGCTGCCGATTTACAGTCAATCGTACAGTATTTCACTTAACTGGATAGGGAAAATTATATTGTGGCTTACGACGACGGTAGGTTCTGTCGGTGTGGGTATCATTTTATTTTCTTTGCTTTTGAAATTGGTAACAATGCCTTTCGACGTGTATCAGCGTATCAACATGCGTAAACAGAATATTAAGATGAAAGAAAACAAAGAACGCATGGAAAAATTGCAAAAGCAATACGCAAACGACAAGGAAAAATACAATCAAAAAGTTATGGAAATGTACCGTGAAAGCGGTATTTCCGTTATGTCGTCTTGCTTACCGATGATTCTGTCCTTGGTAATCTTTATTGTTGCTATCAACGCATTCAATGCCTTTTCGTCCTATTCTAACGTGGAAAATTACAACACTTTGGTAGGCGCGTACAACGAAAGAATGTTGGAAAATTGCGCGGAACTTACTGAAGATAATTTGGAATGCGGTTACCTTGGCGAAAATGGAGAATACCACACCGTCGTTTATACCGTTAAGGATAATAAAGCGGAAAATAAAGATAAGTATATCTATTATACTGTTTCCACGGATTATGAAGAGGGCGTAGTTTACGCCGATTTTGAAACGGCAAAAGAATATATAGAAGCGAGTGAAAAGGTTTATTATCATCTCGACGTTCAAAAATATTTCGGCGCGGATATGGTAAAGCTGGAAGCGCAAACGCTTAGCTGCGACGTAAAGGAAATTAAGGAAGGGGAAACCGTTAAAGCGATTACGGTTACCTATACCGTAAAAGACGCGGCGGATTATATTTATTATTACGAAGTTACCGAAAGTTTGTTAAAAGACGATAACGGCGCGTTTTATTCGGAAAACGGGAACGTTGTGAAGAACGAAAGCGGCTGCTACGAATTAGTTTACGATAAAGCGAGCGCATTCGTACAGAGCGCACATAAAACCTATTACGTTATTGACGACGCGGAAGCGGTAAAAGCGAAAGCGGGAGAAAATTCTTGGCAGTACGCATTGGTTACGTCTTACGTGCAAGAAGCGGAAGATGAAGAGGAAGAACCCGTAACGATGACGTCTGCGGAAAAGGCGGCGGCTTTTGAAAAAGCGTTGGTAGACTTTTTGGTCGTACCCGCGCAGGAGTACGTTGCGGAAGTATATCAAGACGAAGTAAAGGAAGACACGAAATTCCTTTGGATTAAAAACGTATGGGCGGTAGACGCAAGTTATAAGCATCCCGTTTTGAAATACGGCGATTTCAGCGAAGAAATTGTTACGAGAAAATCTTGTTCCTGTAAGGAAGGGGATACTACCATCCGTACGATAGACGCATATACCGAGGACGGTTATGACCGTGTTACGGCGAAATTGGATAGTCAAAAGAGCGAACCGAACGGTTATTATATTATGATTTTGCTTTCCATTGGCACGATTTTGTTACAGCAGTTCGTTTCGATGCGTTCGCAAAAGGAACAGACGAAATATTCGTCCGTGGACGGACAAAGCGGCAGCCAGCAGAAAATTATGATGATCGTAATGACGGTTATGTTTGCGGTATTCTCGTTTTTGTACAGTTCGGCGTTTGCGATCTATTTGGTTGTCAGCAACCTCTTCGCGCTGTTCTCGATGCTCGTAATCAATAAATTTGTTGATTCCGCAATGGCAAAGAAAGAAAACGCAGGTGTGGCGCAGGGAGAAAATATGCTTTCGGGCAGAGCAGCGGCGATTCGTTCCGCGAAAAATAAATTCAACGAAAACGGTAAAAAACCGAACTCGAAAAAGAGAAAATAATTAAAAAAGAGAGAAAAGAAAGCCCTTTTTAAAGGGTAGGGAGAAAAAAATGATTTTTACGGAATTTACGGGAAAGACGGTAGAGGACGCCGTTGAAAAGGGCTTGAAAGAGCTGGGTCTTACCAAGGAAAATGCAGAAATCCGCGTTTTGGAAGAAGGAAAGAAAAAATTGTTCGGCGCAGTTAAAGCGCGCGTAGAAATTGCGGCGAAAGAAGCTATTTGCGAGGCGGAAGCCCCCGCAGCGGTTAAAGGGGCGGCTGAATCTACGCCCGTTGGATGCGCAGCTACGGCTACGGACGGCGAAAGAACGGTGGCCTTTTTGGAAGGTTTGTTCAACTTGTTGAAAATTACCGCTTGTACGGAACTCGTTTCCGAAGAGGAAAAGGTGGAAATTAACGTAACGGCGGCGAACACGACGGCGATTATCGGTAAACACGGCGCAATGCTGGACGCAATTCAGACCTTGGCGGGCGCAGTTGCTAATACGGGCAGAGACGATTATAAACGTGTTGTAGTAGATTGTGAAAACTATCGCGAGAATCGTGAAGCGACGTTGAATAAGTTGGCGGATAATTTAGCGCAGAAAGCGAACAGACTTGGCAAAAAAATTCAGTTAGAGCCAATGAATCCGTACGAAAGAAGAATTATTCACGCTGCGCTTTCCGAACGCGAGGACGTGAAGACGGAAAGCGAAGGGAAAGAACCTAACCGCTATATCGTTATCATTCCTGAAAACTTGGAAGATCCTACCGCACCTGCGATTCCCGCAAGAACGGAAAGAAGAGATCGCCATAACAGAGGTTACGGAAATCAAGGCGGCAGAGGCAGAGATCGCGGTTTTGGCGGTAGAGGCAGCAAGGGCGGCTTTAATAAAAAACCGTTTAATCGCGACAGAAAACCTTCTTCCGGCGGTGCAAGCGGCGGTACGACAATGAAAGCGTCTAACGATTTCTTCGGTATTTTCCTCGGTAATAGCAGCAATAGCGACAACGAATAAGGAATTTGAAAAATCCACCTGCGAGGGTGGATTTTTTGATAGAGTTTGCGGAGAATAGAAAAAATTTTTTTAAATTTAAAAAAATTTGGAAAACCTTGACAAAATATTGGTAAAAGTATTATAATAAAAATGTTAATGAATTTATAAAGAGGTGCGGCGATGAAAAGATGGAAAAAAGCTTTGGCTGTGTTGTTATCCTGCGTAACGGTGGGGACGTTTTCTTCGATGCTTGCAGCGTGCGAAATTACGCCCGAACAGGTAGAAGACGCTGTCGACCAATACGGTTTGACGGCAGAAGATTTTTACGCGGGGTTGCAGGCTATCGGTTTTAAGGGTAGCTTGGACGATTTGGTGGATGTTGTGAAAGTGAAAGGCGGATATTCCGACGAAGATATTCACGAATGGAAAAACCGCGGGAAAGGTAACGGAAACAATAAAGAATCTGCTATCCGTATCCGCATTAAATCTTTCCGCAAAAACGACGACGGGGAAATTATCGTGGTGTTCCAAAACAATGCGATGCTGAACCTTGGTAAGCTGTTGGAAGTGGTCGAAGACGTGGTGGAAGACTACGGTTTGAGCGCGGAAGCGGTATATAATTTCCTTTGTAACGCGGGGTATGAGGGCGAAATGAAACAGCTTTTGGACCTTGTGCAAGAAAAGGGCGGGTATTCCGACGACGATATGGACGAGTGGAAAAACCGCGGTAAGGACGATCATCACAAACCCAGCAAGGAAAAGAGTAAGATCCGCATCAAAGAAATTATCGTTACGGAAGATTTGGACGTGATTTTGGTGTTCCAAAACCAAGAAATTCGGTTGAATTTGGGCAAACTTTGGGAGAAAGTTGAAGGGGAATTGCCCGAGGACGGCGGCAAGGAATCGAGCGGGGAATCTTTTGAAGAAGAGGAATCTTCTTCGGAAAGCTCTTCAGAAACCGCAGAGGAAAGTTCTTCGGAATCAAGCAGTGTAAAGGACGAAGAAGTGGTTTTGCCCGAGGATTCTTCTGCGGAATCTTCAAAGGAATCTTCTTCGGAAAGAGAAGAATCTTCTGAAAAACCTGAAAAACCCGAAAATCCTGAAAAGAAAGATTGGGTGCTTTCTACTGCAGACGATTTGGTTTCGCTTGCGGAATACGTGAACGCGGGCTTTGAAGTGAGAACGGTAACGCTGCGCAAAGATATCGATATGGAAGGCGTTTCGTACGAGCCGATGTTTGGGTTTATCGGTACGTTTGACGGGAACGGGCACTCTATTGATAATTTAAAGATTACCGTTCGTTCAGAACAAACGAAAGCGGTAGAGGACGGAAACGGATTTGCTTACACGGCGTATGCGAGCGGTTTGTTCGCCTATGCAAACGGCGCGGAGATTTCCGATTTAACGCTGAACGTTTCGTATGAGGTCGTGGACAAGACGGAAAACGTATTCCTTGGCGGACTTGTCGGTATTGGTGTAGACGTTACGGTGGAGAATTGCAACGTAACGACGAAAATCGGTTTGGCATCTGGCGGCGAAATCAGCGGCGTGGGCGGTTTGTTCGGCTACGGTGAAAATTACGAAGTGAAAGATACTTCGATTCATGCGGAAATTGCGTATGCTTCGGGGCACGACAATAAATCGGAAGCGTATATCGGCGGCGTGTTGGGTACGGGTACGGTGTCGACGAAAAACTGTACGGTGGACGTAGTTGCGGTAAGCGGCGTAAAGGGATATATTCACCTCGGCGGCGTTGTGGGTATGGATCAATCGTGTAAAACGAAAGTGCAAGGCGGCAAAGTTAACGGCAATTATCAGTATTTGGAATTAAACGACGATAAGAGAGGATACGTTGGCGAATTGGTCGGCGAAGGCAACGCAAATAATTCGGGTTGCAAAGTAAAAGTAACAACGACGGAAAAACAACTTACCGATTTCGATTTGTCCAAATTCCCTCGCGAATGGTTGCAATACATTCTGTAAACGCTAAAAAATTTCATAAAAGAAAAAAAGAGCTCCGCGGTTTGCGGGGCTCTTGATTTTTTTTGCGACGTAAATTTTTTTAAATAATTCCAACGAAAAGTTTTTTTGTTTCGTATATATAATGAAAGGCAAGCAAAAGATTGCGGATAAAAATAGAAAAATTAACCATAATAATAGAAACGCCGAAAAGGAGAACGAACATGAAGAAAGCGAACAAAAAGATTTTTATAAAGACGGCGAGTATTTTTTTTGCTATGTTTTCTTTCTTTACAATGACGGGTATGACCCATAAAAAGCAAGAACAATCCTTGGAAGGTCGTTTAACAGTGAATAAAGAAAGCCAGACTATTTCCTTTGACGGGGGCAAGGATATTAAAATTTTGCAGTTGAGCGACGTGCAAGTGTCGAATATTTTCTTCTTAAAACAGCCCTTTGCGATGGTGGAGTATTTGATAGAAAAAACCCAGCCTGATTTAATTGTGTTGACGGGGGATAATTTGGGGGACGATTGTCCTCTGCCCGTGTTTTATAAATTCGTTTCCTTTATGGATTCGTTTGAAATTCCTTGGGCTCCCGTTTTGGGAAATCACGATTATACGACGGACGTAATGCCTGCGTTACAGGCAAAGGAGTACGAGGACGCGGAATATTGTCTGTTTCAAACCGGGGAAGTTTCCGAATCTTACGGAAATTATGCCTATACAATCGAATGGAAGGGCAAAGCGGCACACGCACTGATTTTTATGGATTCGGGGGAAGAAGGTTTTACAAAAGAGCACGTTGACTGGTATGAAAAAACGGTGCGCGCTCTTACGAACGACAACGGAAAAAAGACTTTGCCGAGCTGGGCATTTTTCCATATTCCTACCAAGGAAACGGCACTTGCTTACGAAGCTTGTTTGCAGGAAAAGGAAGTTTACGACGGCGAAGTGAACGAAGACGTAGGGTATCAAAAAAAGGACGATGGGTTCTTTGAAAAGGTAAAGCAATGGAAAAGTACTACGGCGTTTATTTACGGGCACGACCATATCAATTCGTTGATTACGCAATATCAAGGAGTAGCACTCTGTTATGCATTGAAGAGTACGGTTACTTCGTATTATCAAAGTGATCTACTGGGCGGAAATTTGTTCCGCTTAAAGAAAGACTCGTCTTTCACGGTGGAGAGGGTTTTCATTTGAGGGTTCGAGCAGGAATATGCGACGAACGGGAAAAACCGCCCTTTTTGAGGGCGGTTTTTTCATAACTTTTCTTTTTAACCAAGAAATCGGGGGTATTTTTTTTGTGTTTTTAACAAAAGGAAATACAGTGGTGCGCCAAGGGCATACACCCAAACCGTTTGGGTTGCGGTGATGCTTGCCGCGGTTAGAAAGTATGCGGCGGCCACAGAAGTATAATTTCCGATATCCCCAAAAATCAGCACAATGATTATCGGAATAATAAATGCGTTGAACAGGACTGGGAAAATACCGCCGAGAATGACGCGGGGCGTGTGTTTTTTGAATATTCTGCCGACGGCATAGGTACTAATCGCAGCCAAAAGCGTGGCGGCTGAACCGAGCAACACGTCGAACACGCTGTACGCCGAGAGGAGATTGGATAGCGCGCAACCGATAAAAAGCGCGGGGACTGCCTCTGCGTAAAATAGGGGAAAAATGCAAAGCGCCTCTGCGGGGCGAATTTGAATCGGTCCGAAAGCAAAGGGCGCAAAAACGTACGTAAGCACCGTATACAGCGAGGCTATCAAGCCAGCGCGGCAAAGGCGTTTTGTCGTAAAAAGTCTATTCATAAATAAGTACCTCGGTTTTTTTATGAGGAAGTGTTTTCCGAAAACCTTCCTTTACGAGGTTATTATAGCACGCGTTTTTTCTTTTGTCAACTTTTTTATCGGGTTTGGCGGGTTTGGCGGGATATTTTGGGCGCAGTGTGCGCGCTGCAACGTTCCCACAGTACATTGGCAACGGCGTCGGAGATGATTTCGGACATGGTATATACGAGGTTGAGGCGGGTGGTATTTAATAACCCGTAATTGCTAACAGATTTTTCTGCGACGATACCCATAACGGCAATATCTCCCACAGCTCCCAGTTTTTTATTTGCGCCTGCACCCGGGAGCAAGGGAGAATCGGTAAGTTTTATTAAGCCAATATCCCCCTTTTCTCCCACGGCGGCGTCCACCGCAAGAATTTGGCTTTTGGTGTGCGTTTCTCGTAAAAATTCGCGAAGATAGGGGATTTCTTTTGCGGTAACGGGGGCGGAAAGCGTGCCGTAAATAAAGGCGTTTAATCCCTGCGTTTTATATTGCAGCATAGACCCAACGATAGGACCAAGGCTATCCCCGATGGCGAGGTCGCTTCCGACGCAAACGACAACCGGGGGCGATTTGGATTCTTCGGGCAGGGTTTGTTCGGCGTGGTCGTAAAACTCTGCGTCCTGATAAGTTTTGCGTTCGGTACGGGCTTCACGGCGGGACAGTTTTTCCCGTTTGCGCATTTTGCGCAAAGCGTCCGCTGCCAAAAGTTTGGAAAGAGACATTGCTGCGCCGTCTGCGGCGAGAGAATTGTGTATATAATAAGTATATTCCATACGGGTTCTCCTAAAAGAGGGGTTTATTTGCGCGGGGTTTTGGGAGTATTGCCTAATGCAGGGAAAAATAAACGAGAATGGCAAAAAAAACGAAAAAAATTTTTTGGATTGTTTCGTTTCGCACTATACAAATGTTGAAATCTTTTTTTAAATATGGTATAATTAGATAAAAGTAGTCTAAAATTACACGGAAAGCATAAATATGGCTGTTGCCTTTTGGGGCATAGATAGGAGGAAGACAGGTGTTTTTAGGAAATCTTTGCGCAATACAATGGACGAATTACCTCGTGGACGGGGTATTGGTTTTGGTGTTGCTGGGATATATGATATATTGCGGAAAACGGGGATTTGTCGATTGTTTCTTCGGTGGATTTTTCTCTACGCTTCTTGCATTGGCTGCGGCGATTTTCCTCGCAAATATTTTGGTGGACGCTACGGACGGCCTTTTCGGATTGCAAGAATGGTTCGAAGAAACGTTTACCGAGGCTTTCTCGAAAGTGGACGGCTTTGATACTATCGTTGTAGGCGACCATGCGGAAGCGATTTTAAAAGAAAAGAACGTGCCCGCATTCTTGGTGCAAATCGTACTCAAGGCAGTGGACGGCGCAAGATACGGCACGATTTTGGCGGTTGCCTTGGGTAACATTACCGCTAAATTTGCGGCGGCGCTTACCGCTGGTATTGTGGTGTTTATCCTTGCAAAAATTTTGTTAATGGTGTTGCGCGGCGCGTTGCTGCGTATGGCGGAAAAAATGTCGCTGTTGAGCGGTTTGGACGCTTTGCTCGGCGTGATAATCGGTGTTCTTGGATTCGCTATCTTGGTAAGCTTTGTGCTTTCCGTGCTGACCGTAATTCCCTTTCCCGCTATCAACGATTTCTTGGATAAGAGTTTTCTTGCAAGCTATGCGTATAAATATAATCCGCTGGTTTGGATATTCGGTTTCCTGCTGTAAAAAAGAAAAATATGGTAAAAACTCTCCTTTACGGGAGAGTTTTTTATTGCCTTATTTTCAATAAAAATCACCCCTTTGAACAAATATACAAAAAATATACAGGGGGATAAAGTGGATAACTTTTTGAAAAAATATAAAAAGAACGAATGTTTGTGGATAAAATGCTTAAAATTTGAGGATTATTAGAGGTAAAGATGTGTGATTTATTCATAATTGTTTTTTTCTTACACAGTTATCCACGAAAAAATAGGATAATTTTTTTAAAAAAATTCAGATGTTGATAAAGTTATCCACAGAAAAAAGTTAGGAAATAAAAGGCTTTGCGCTGTTTTTCCAAAAAACAGCAAGAAAAAGAGGGCTGAAAAAATGGGGGGTTATCCACAAAAGTAAATTTTTAATGGTGGACAACCCGATTTCATCCACTTTTTCGGTGGATAACGGGGTATATGCGTATGCAGTGTGCATTTATAATCGTATTTTTCGTCTTTCTTCGACAAGATGCGATTTTTTTCGCGGCGTGTGATTTTTTTGAGAAAAAGAGGCAATGTGGATAACTTTTTCGGTGTGGATAACCCCGTCAGCGGATACCTAAAAATTGAACGGCAACGGTAACAGTGGTGTTTTCAAGCAAGGTGTTTTCATATTGCCGCAGCGCACGTTTTTCGTATTTGACGAGCAACTCTCTTAAATGAAATAAATCGCAACCCAAGTTCTTTGTTTTTTCAAAAAGGGTTTGGATTTCCCCCGAAAGTTTTTTCTGTGCGGCGGTGAATACGCCCCCGGGCACGTCGCCGCCGTCTTTGATTTCGTCGAGGGGCAAGGATTGGGAATAATCGGTAAGGCCTGCCGTAAGCGATAGGTCGATTTTTAAATTTGCGCTGCCGTCTTTGCCAACGGTCAGTTTTAATTTGGCAGCGTTTTGTTTGATGGAAAGCGTACACACTCCCTCTTGTTGCGCGACAGAATAGGATGCAAGTTTCAGTTCGTTTTTAACGGCGTTATAGGCAAACGTTTCTTCTGCGGTCAGCGTTCCCACCCGTTTGCCTGCGACGAATAACGCGGTCTCCTGCGCGCTGAAAACGGGCTTGTCCGTCGGGGACGGGTTTTCGCTCTGGCTGCTTTGTCCGCTCCCTTGATTGCTTTGGGAAGATTGGGAAGATTGAGAAGAATCGTTTTCGGAAGAGCCGCTTCCCCCGATTTGTTCCTGCTGTGGTTGGGTTTTTAAAACGGGCAAAAATCCGCTTTTGCTATCTCCGAAATATCCCATGGAAAATTCGCGCAAGGTAGTAGGCAATACCGTACCGACCCGCTGCGCGTGCGCGGAGAGCACTTTTTCCATTGCGACGGAGCTGGACGGGTCGATAAGGGCTGTGGTGTTTAGTAAATCCTTGGCAAACCCATCGCAGGCGGCGACGAGGCAATCGTCGGAAAGATATTCGTTTAAAAGGAAGTAATCAAGCGCGTCGAAAACGTTTTCTTCCGTCGTTTTTTTGCCGAGTATGATGAGTTTGCAAAAGACGAGTTTTGGATACCAACCTGTTTTGGCGTTGATTTCGTCAAAGGCTTCGGCTATGGTCGAACCTCGGCTGACGAGCTGTACCGTCTGCGAGGCGTTGCCTTGTTTGGACGATTGCGGAATGGCAATTTGCGAAGTTACGATAAATTCTTTTTCTTGGCGGTCTATACCAACTGCCATAACGATTGCGGTTTTTTGTACGTCCGTCGCGCCAAAATCGTTGGAAAAAAACAGAAACGCGAGGACGGCAACGATTAAGATATAATAGCGTACGGCGTTGCGGGTGTGTTTGTTATGCATGAGAACTCTCCTTTCGTTTGGTGGTTTTTTTTAGGGGAAGCAGTAGTAGAAACAGGGGAAGAATATCGGCAAACAGCCAAAAGACGGGCGCAAGACGGTTGCTAATGAGGGTGTAAATGGTGTTGTAGTAGCGGTTAAAATAGAGGGTGAAAAAGAACAAAGCAAGGTTTAAAATTGCGGAAATCCAAGTGCGTCGGGTAACCCCCAACGTTTTTGCAAACAGCCCTGTGGCGTATTGAAAAGGTAGGCAGGTATAGACGAACAGTATCACCGTAAGCAAATAGACGAGCAATAAATCGATTCTGCCGAGCACGTCTAAAGCAGAAAAATATTGTGCGATTTTAGCAAAGGCGTAATGCTCATTGGGAGCGATACTGCTGTAAACGGCGTAAAAAACAGCGAAAAGGAGCAAGGAAAAGAGCGCTCCGACGGCGTAGCCGATAAAGATTTTTTTTGCGTCTTTTCCCGTTTCCGATTTTTCAAATTTACAGTTTGCAAGTAGGGGTAAAAGCAACGCGACGTCAGAAAAATGGGGCGTGGCGTAGCGGATTGCCTCGGCGCTTTGCCGAAAATCGGTGTTGAAAAAGGGAAGCAAATGGGTAAAATCCGCTTCGCTAAACGAAAGAATAATTAGCGCGATAAACGGAAGCAAAAATAAAAGCAAGCAAAGGTCGGAAAATCGTCCCAACGTTTTTATGCCTTTTGTGCAAAAATAAGCGGAAAACAAAAAGAATGCCGCAAACGAAAAGGCGGTGGGCGCGGTATCGTAAAAAGAGGCGTAGATAAATTTTTCTAAATCGAGTAAGGGCAACACGCCCGCAAGCAAATAGTAGGCGGTAAACGGAATATAAATCCACAATACGCCCTTTCCCAGCGCGTTTTCCAAACGTTCGCAAAGGGTTTGGTTGGAGCGAGTGGCGGCGTAGAGGACGGCGAGGAGCAATAAGCTTTCCGCTAAAAAACGTATGAGGGCGGGCAATAGGATATCGTTGCCTGCATACCTTGCCAAAATCGACGGCGTTTCTAAAAACTTGCCGACGGGAAGCAGAAAGGCGGCGGCAAAGGCGATTTGCCGCGGAAGTACGGTTTGGTTTTTGTTGGGAGCGGCGGGATACGTTATGGTTGCGTTCACGGTGGTAATTCTCCTTATTTTTGTTTGCTATCCGCTTCTGTTTTTTCGGGTTTTGTGCCGAGGGGAAGCAGTCGGGTTTGATTTTTAGATTGAAAAAGTTTGGGGCGTTTGGCAAGCGAGAAGATATCGTATTTGACGACGGTATCCCGCAAATCGCGCGGTACGAGGGGGGAAAACGGTGCGAGAATGGGCGCGCCGAATGCGTCCGAGGAGATGAGATAACAAAGCAGAAAGGCGGAAAGTAGAACGATTCCGAATATGCCGATACTGCCTGCGACTAACAGAAAAAGCCAACGGAGCAAACTGCCCGTTTCTACAAAGTTGGGCACGGTATACAAACAAATCCCCGAAAGTGCGACGACAATGATGGCGGGCGTAGATAAAAAGCCCGCGGAAACCGCTGTTTCGCCCAAGACCAGCGCCCCGACGACAGATAGAGACATGCCTACGTATTTCGGCATACGGATACTGGCTTCTTTTAGAATTTCAAGGAGCAAAAGCACCACAAACATTTCGAGGTTTGGGGAAAGAGGTAGTTCCCGTATGCTGCTGGCGATGGTGAGGGTTAAACCCAAGGGTAGAAGCTGAATTTTATATACCTGCGCCGCAACGTAAAAACCAGGCAAGAGAATGGCGATAAACAGAGCGATACAACGTAAAAAACGGAATGCGGTGGCGGCGAATGGGGAGATGAAATAATCCTCGCTGCTTTGCAAGTCTTCCGTCAATAAATAGGGTACGGTAAGGGCGATGGGCGACCCGTCTACAAGAATACCGACCCTGCCTTCGCACAGCTTTGCGGTGAAAACGTCGGGTTTTTCCGTCGTGCCGACTGTGCGGAAAAGAGAATGTTTACGCGGAGATAATAGCGCGGATATATACGAGGAATCGGGTACGTTATCGATTTGGATTCCGTTTAATTGTTTTTTTATGCTATTTTTTACTTTTTCATCAACAATTCCGTTTAAATAGCAAAGGGAAACGGCGGTGTTAGACTGTTTGCCAACGCGCACCGTTTCAAAGCGCAAATGGGGGGTTTTCAAGCGTTTGCGGATAAGCGCCATATTCGTTTTAATATCTTCGATAAAGCCCTCGCGCGGGCCTTTCACCGTTACGTCGGTTGGCGGCTCGACGACGGCGCGATTGGGCAAAAGTTTTGCGCCCACGATAAAGCCTTGGGGAACGCCGTCCACCAAAAGCAGACTGTTTCCGTCTAAAATTTCCGTCTGCGCTTTTTGAAAATTTTCCGCGGATTTCAACTCGGGAAAGAGCAAAGTTTTTTCTAAAAAGGATTGTAATTTTTCCGCGCTTTCCTTGGGCAAGCGTTCTTTGGAGAACGGGCGTGCAACGAGGTCTCCCAAAAGCTGTTTGTTTACAACACCGTCCGTGTAAACGATGGCGCAAGCCGTTCCGTCCGCTGTGGTAAAGTTATACGTTAAAATGTCTTCAGAAGGCAATCGGTTTTGAAGTTCTTTTAAATTTTTTTGTAATGATTCGGTTAAAGTGTTCACGGAAATAGCGTGTGGGTTTTACGGAGAAATTATGCGGCGGAAAAGGGGCGGCGGGCGCTTTGGAGTATTGACTTTTTTTAAAAGAAATGGTATACTTATGAAAAAAAGCGGGAGAAAAGCACGATGCAAGAGGGAATCGTATTAAGCAAAAACGAAGTGTTGGAAGATATGCTTATCGACGGGTTGAAAATCGTACAGGATACCCGTTTGTACCGTTTTACGTCCGATTCGGTGCTGTTGTCCCGTTTTGCAAAGTGGAAAAAGGGGGACGCAGTGGCAGATTTTTGTGCGGGAAGCGGAATTGTCGGTTTTCATTTTTACGCTTTAAACCGAGCAAAAGCGCCCGCTATGCCTGTTACGTTGTTCGAAATGCAAGATTCGCTGTGCGCTTTGGCAAAAAAGACGGCGGCGTATAACGGTTTTGAAAATTTTGAAGTGGTGCAAGGCAAATTGCAGGATTTGCCCAAGGAATACAACGAAAAATTTTCGCTGATTTTATGCAATCCGCCCTATGAAAAGGCGGGGACGGGTTTTGAAAATGACGATTACGAAAAAGCGATTTGCCGTAAAGAGATAACGCTGACGTTAAAAGAAATTGCGCGCGCGGCAAAGCGAGCGTTAAAATTTGGCGGAAGGCTGTGTATGTTGCACCGTGCTGATCGCTTGACGGAGGTTTGTTATACGTTGCACGAAGAGCAAATTGAAGTGAAGAAAATTCAGTTCGTGGGGGGCAGGGACGCCGCGAAGCCGTATTTAGTGATGGTGGAAGGCGTGAAAGGGGGCAAGCCCGCTTGCGAGATTTTGGAAACGATAGTGAACAGATAAGGAGTAGATATGGTCAGTTTTGTAGCAACGCCGATAGGAAATTTAAAAGATATAACGCTTCGGGCGTTGGAAACGCTGAAAGAATCGGACGTGATTTTTTGCGAGGATACGCGGCATACCATCAAGCTTTTGAATGCGTACGAAATAAAAAAACCTTTGTACGCTTGTCATAAATTTAACGAAATGGAGGCGGCGGAAAAAATTTTGGCTGCCTCGCGCCGTGGAGAAAAAGTAGCGGTGGTGTCCGACGCAGGCACACCCGTAGTGTCCGACCCCGGCAATATCGTTTGTAAATATTTAAGGGAAAACGGAGAGGCGTATACGCTTATCCCCGGTGCGTGTGCGTTTGTGGCGGCGCTTGTGTTATCGGCATTGCCCGCAGGACGGTTTGCGTTTATCGGGTTTTTGCCCGAAAAACAGGGGGAAAAGCGGGCGCTTTTGGAAAAGTACAAGGATAGTGATTTAACGTTGGCGTTTCACTCTGCACCCCAAGACGTGGATAAGGATATTAAGGCTATGTACGAAGTGTTTGGAAACAGACCTGCGTGCGCGGTGCGGGAAATCAGCAAAATCCACGAAGAGGCGGTAAATTTTACGCTTGCCGAGGGTTTGTCGGGGGAAAAGCGCGGCGAATATGTGTTGGTTGTTGGCGGGGCGGAAGAAAAGGAAAGCCCCCTCAACGCATTGAGCGAACGGGAGCATATTCAGCATTATATGGCGGCGGGGCTGGATAAAAAAGAGGCCTTGAAACGGGCGGCGAAAGACCGCGGTGTTTCCAAATCGGAATTATATCCGTTTTCTATTGATTTGTGATTTTCGGTTAAAAACGAACGAAATCGGTTATATTATATATAGAGTATATTCGGCGGCATTTTTGCCGCTAGAACGGAGAAAAGTATGTTTTATCGGTATTATATCATTTCGTTGGCGTGTATGGTCGTTTGCGCGATAATCGGGGGCTGGGCAAGCAACAAAGTGCATTCGGCATACAGAAGATATGACAATATGTTAAATTCCTCGCATATGACGGGGTACGATACCGCGCAGAGATTGTTGCGCGCGAACGGTATCCGTGATATCCGTGTGGGCAGAGTGCAGGGCTCGTTAACGGACCATTATCATCCAAAGAAAAAGGAAGTGAATTTATCCGAGCGGGTGTATGGGAATAATTCTTTGGCGGCTTGTGCCGTTGCCGCGCACGAAATTGGACACGTGGTGCAGGAGCGAAAGGGATATTTTCCGTATAAAATCCGTAATTTTTTGGTAACGGCGACGAATATCGGCAGCCGTTTGGCTTTGCCTTTGGTGGTGCTGGGTTTGATTTTGGACGTGTTTGTGGCGGCAACGCAAAACTCGGACGTAGGCTTTTATTTGGCGATTGCGGGCGTGGCGTTGTATGGGCTTTCGACGTTGTTTGCTTTGGCTACTTTGCCCGTAGAATTAGACGCAAGCCGACGAGCAAAGAAGATGTTGCTTGCCGAGGGGATTTTGACGGAAGAGGAAGCCCCTTACGCGGGGAAAATGTTGTCCGCGGCGGCAATGACTTACGTCGCTTCGTTGTTGGTTTCGTTGATTTATTTCCTGCGGTTTTTTCTGTGGGTTATGATGATGTTCGGCAATAGAAGAAGAGATTAGCAGTGAGCCACTGCTGGCAAGTTTTACCATCTTTCCGTTCGTGTGTTTATATGCGTCGCATTGGTGGGAATCTTTTTATCGACCAAAGTTCTTGTAGTGAGCCACTGCTGGCAAGTTTTACTACTGTATATTAAAAAAGCGGGAAGTTTCGTTAAGGTGGGAAGTTCCGTCGGTTGATTTGCTTTGACAAAGAATGAAAACCCCCATGGATGGGATACGTCCACGGGGGTTTTGTTATACAAGCGTTGTTTTATGCGCTTTTTTTCTTTTTTAAGGCACGAATGAACCCGACGGCAAGAAAGACGATTGCCAAAAACAACAACGTCAAAGCGATAATACAATGGACGTTTGGTTCAAGCGCTCCGTTTGCTTTCCAATTAGAAAAATCGGCGTTAAAGGGGTTTGCTTGGTGGATTTCTTTTTGCAGAGCGGGGATTTTGACCTTGATAAAGCGGGGTACAACGTACAGAAAAAAGTTGGCGAGAGATAAAATAACACCTGTTTTTACAAATCTGTTCGTTTTCAAAAACCGTACAAGTAAAAATAGATTCAAAATCAAATAAATCCCAAAAACGAGGGGAAGCGCTGTGTGTAAATACCAATGTGAGTTGGAATACCCCTTGGAAACCGAATACGTATCACATACGATCAGCAGGATATTCAGCATTATGAAATCTGCGCCAAGCGAAATGAAATCGGCGAACTTTTTGATTTTGGAAAAAATCTTATATTTGCCCAGATAAATCGGGAAAAAAATCACGAGTAAACCAAAAAGAATGGAAATTGTGGTAACAAAAACCCAACTTCCGTCCCCCGTATACAATCCGCACGTGAATAATAGCAAACAGAGGGCAGCAAATTGCGACAACGGTATCAGCAACAGACGGTATTTTTTGATGTGTCTGGGGATGTTCGTAAAGGTTGCCGCCAACAAGAGCGAAGCGGCTACTACCCAAAACCAATCCAAGCGTTTGCTTACGGCAAGGTTACAGATAAAGCAGGTTAAAAGCGCGATACTATACCCAAGTAAAAAGAACATCCGCCACGTAAAGGCGAGCGCCCGCCAACGTTTTGCCTGCGTCTTTTCTGTACGCGTGGTCAAATCGATGCTCGCCGTGATGAGTTCGTGTTCGCTCACGCCCAAAAGTTGTGAAAGTTTTGGTAACAGCGAAATATCGGGGCGGGCAATGTCCTTTTCCCATTTGCTCACCGCCGATGCGCTGACGAATAATTGTTCAGCGAGGGCGTGCTGGGTTAAATTGTTGGCGCGTCTTCGCTCGGATAAAAATTGTCCAAACGTTTTGTTCATAAAATCTCCCAAAGCTTTTTGTTGGAGTTATTATAGCATATGCATAGGAAAAAGGCAAGATGTTTATAAAGAAATGGGGCTGGAAAGTCGTTCAAGTGGTGATACGGGTCGATTTGAAAAGAAAAATCCCGACGGGAAATCCGTCGGGATAATTTTTTTCGGTGATGCCGAACTCCTTGCGATTAAAGTTCTGCGAAGTACTTAATCGTTCTAACCATCTGGCTGGTGTAGGAGTTTTCGTTGTCGTACCAGGAAACAACCTTAACAAGGGTGTTGCCGTCGCCCATAGGCATACACTTCGTTTGCGTTGCGTCGAACAACGAACCGTAGGTGATACCGATAATGTCGGAGGATACGAGTTCTTCTTCCGTGTAACCGAAGGATGCGGAAGCTGCGTCTGCCATTGCCTTGTTTACCGTAGCTGCGTCAACTTCGCCTTCGCAGATAGCAACGAGCTGGGTAAGCGAACCGGTGGGAACGGGAACACGTTGTGCGCAACCGTCCAATACGCCGTTGAGTTCGGGGATAACCAAACCGATAGCTTTTGCTGCGCCCGTGGAGTTGGGAACGATGTTTGCAGCAGCTGCGCGAGCACGGCGAAGGTCGCCCTTTCTGTGAGGTCCGTCAAGAACCATCTGGTCGCCCGTGTAAGCGTGGATCGTCGTCATGTAGCCTTTCTTAATCTTGGAAAGCTTGTTAAGCGTGTTTGCCATGGGAGCAAGGCAGTTCGTCGTACAGGACGCTGCGGAGATGATCGTGTCGTTCTTCGTAAGCGTCTTTTCGTTTACGCTGTAAACGATGGTAGGAAGGTCGTTACCTGCGGGAGCAGAAATAACAACTTTCTTTGCGCCTGCTTTGATGTGCGCTTCGGATTTTGCCTTGGAGCAGTAGAAGCCCGTGCATTCCAAAACAACGTCAACGTTGTATTCAGCCCAAGGGCAGTTTGCTGCGTCTTTTTCTGCATAAATTCTGATCGTTTTGCCGTTAACGGTGATCGTACCTGCTTCGTCGTCAGCCGTTACTTTGTCGCAGTACTTATATCTGCCCTGCGCCGTGTCATACTTCAAAAGGTGCGCAAGCATGGAAGGGCTGGTGAGGTCGTTGATCGCAACTACTTCGTAACCTTCTGCGTCGAACATCTGTCTGAAAGCAAGGCGGCCAATACGACCGAAACCGTTGATTGCAACTTTTACGTTTGCCATAATAGTGTTTCCTCCAATATATGAAAAAATTATTTTGTGTCGTGTTTTTTGGGCGAAAAGACGTTAGCCCCTTATCGTCCGCATACTATTTTAGCATACTTTTTTCTATTCGTCAATAATTTTGCGCAGCTGTTGGCAAAATTATTTAGGATTTCCAAAATTTACACAAACCGAACGAAATTTTCATAAAAGTATTTACAAATTGCAAAGCGTATGTTATAATGCAGGTAAGCAGGGAGGTGGCGAAATGAAAAAAATTTTAATGTTTTTATTATGTTTCGGGTTTATTTTTTTGCTTTTCGGCTGTAATAACGATAACGGGGTAAAAAGTAGTGATAGCAATTCTAATGAAATCAGCGGGGAAAGTTCAGACGGAAACGGTAATAGCGGCACGTTAGAAGAAAACTCCTTTTTCACGGTTACGGCGGGATATGATTACGGTTTTTACGTGGAAGGAACGGTTTCCGTGCTTTATGACCAGTGTTCCTTGTTTTTTAATTTACCAAGCGGATTTGCCCCTTCGGTAGCGGGCGATACCTTTACGGTGGAACATACTGGGGAGGCATATACGCTCGATAGCTATCCCGCTCACATGAGTATTTCGGGGGAAATTGTATCGGTTATCGGGCAAAAAGCGGAAATTTTACCCATATTTTGTCAATATCTTGCAGCTCCTGCTGTCGTTGGCGAATCCCCCACAATTAACTTTTTTCTGTATAACGACGGTGTTATCGGCGAACAATTGAAAATAAAAAGCCGTCCGCAATATTATGTTACGCAAGGAGAGAACGGCGAGTGGGGGTATGAACAGCTTGCAACGGTAGAAGACGGCATGGTTCTTTACGCGTCTTATAGCGCAGTGAACGGGTATGATGAAACGGACGGGTATTCGTTTGCTGGCTTGCATCAATGGAACCCGCGGGAAGTATAGGGGAAAGTAAAGTTCCGCAGGCGACTATTCATCTTCGTAAAAAAACGGCTTTGGGAAATCCCAGAGCCGTTTTTGCTTACATTATTATATTATATATCGCGCGGGCGTTGATTAAAACGCTTTGCCTGCCGAACCGAGCACGTTCACGATCTTATGTTTTACCATTTCTTTCATCATTGCGCGTGCGTCGCCAAGGTACTGACGGGGGTCGAAGTGGCCGGGGAAGTCTGCATAATGCTTACGGATAGCCGCCGTGAACGCTACGCGAAGGTCGCTGTCGATATTGATTTTGCAAACTGCCATCTGCGCTGCTTTGCGAAGTTCGCTTTCGGGAATACCGATTGCGTCGGGCATATGACCGCCGTATTGGTTCACGATAGCAACTTTGTCCTGGGGAACGGAAGAAGCGCCGTGCAAAACGATAGGGAAACCGGGCAATCTCTTACCGATTTCTTCCAAGATATCCAAACGGAGTTTGGGGTCTTGACCGGGTTTGAATTTGTATGCGCCGTGGCTTGTCCCGATTGCGATTGCAAGGGAATCGATACCCGTAGCCGCAACGAAATCTTGTACTTCGTCGGGAGAGGTGAATTGCGCGTCAGCCGCGTCAACGTTTACGTCGTCCTCGATACCTGCAAGTTTGCCGAGTTCCGCTTCTACCACAACGCCGTGGTCGTGTGCGTATTCTACAACTTTCTTGGTGATTGCGATATTTTCTTCCCAAGGATGCGAAGACGCGTCGATCATGACGGAAGTAAAGCCACTGTCGATAGACGCTTTACAAATTTCGAAATCTGCGCCGTGGTCAAGGTGCATAGCGATAGGAATATCGTTCGTTTCTACAGCAGCTTGAACAAGGTGGCGAAGATATACGGGGTTAGCGTACTTTCTTGCGCCTGCGGATACCTGCAAGATAACGGGAGATTTTTCTTCGTTAGCTGCTTCCACAATCGCTTGGATCATTTCCATATTGTTTACGTTGAATGCGCCGATTGCGTATTTGCCCTCGTACGCTTTTTTGAACATTTCGGTAGTAGTTACCAAAGGCATAATGTTTGTCCTCCAAAAATTTTACATTTTTTGTACAAAATTATTATAACCTATTTTTTTAGAAAAATCAATGAAAACGAGGGGGTGAAAAATAATTTGTACAATTTACTTGTTTTTTGTCTTGCGGCGGAACTGCGGATTTTTTGAGCGGATTTTTTAGGGTGGATTTTTTCGGGAAACAGCGAAGAAAAGCGGGGGCAAGAAAGCTTTGTTTTCCTTATATAATATATAGAAAAGCAGGAAAAATCGGGAAAATAAAAATTTTCAAAAAAAAGTTGAAAAAAATTAAAAAAAGTTGAAAAAACGCTTGCAAAACAGCTTGACTTAAATTTCTTTTCATAATACAATAAATAGGCAAGCTTGTGGAAAGCCTTGAAATATCTGTTTTTTCCCGTTAGTTGAACGGATTTTGAGAGAAAAACCAAAAGCGGCAACATTCATTAAAGAAAAAGAAAAAAATATATACGAAACAAGGAGTAACATATTATGAAGACCTATATGGCGAAAGCTGAATCGGTTGAAAGAAAATGGTACGTTGTTGATGCGGCGGGCGTTCCTCTTGGTCGTCTTGCAAGCCGTGTTGCTTCCGTACTTCGCGGTAAAAACAAACCTACCTACACTCCCAACGTTGATACCGGCGATTTCGTGATCGTTGTGAACACCGATAAAGCGGTGCTTACCGGTAAAAAGTTGGAAAACAAGTTCTACAGATACCACACCGGTTATATCGGCGGTCTGAAAGAAATTTCCTATAAGAAGATGATGGCAGAAAAGAGCGACCTTGCCGTTTACGAAGCAGTAAAAGGTATGTTGCCCAAGAACAGCCTTGGCAGACAGATGCTTAAAAAGCTCAAAGTATATAAGGGTGCTGAACACAATCACGCAGCGCAGAAACCCGAAGAACTCAAAGTGGATTAAGGAGAGGTTAGAGAATTATGGCTAAAGCAAACGTTAAAAAGAAGCTTCAATTCTGGGGTACGGGCAGAAGAAAAAAGGCAATTGCTCGTGTTCGCCTTATCCCTGGCGGCAACGGTACAATCGTAATCAATGACCGTGCTTTTGAGGATTACTTCCCCCAAGGTACGTTGCAGTACATCGTTAAACAGCCCATCGCGCTGTTGGAAGTTGAATCCAAGTATGACATTATCGTAAACGTAATCGGCGGCGGTTACACGGGTCAGGCAGGCGCTATCCGTTTGGGTATTGCGCGCGCTCTGCTCGAAGCAGAAGAAAACAGCCGTCCTGCATTGAAGAAAGAAGGTTTCTTGACCAGAGACCCTCGTGCAAAGGAAAGAAAGAAGTACGGCTTGAAGAAAGCTCGTCGTGCTCCGCAGTTCTCGAAGAGATAATCTCTCGACGTTCGAGCAACATCAAAAATTATGGAAACGCCTTATGCGTTTCCATTTTTTTGTATAAAGAATACCCCGCGTTAGACGCGGCGTTTCTTCACAAAAGAAAACCCTCACTTTTAGTGGGGGGATACTTACTAGAGTACGTGGGCACGACGAAAAAGGGTTCAAATAGTGCCTTTTCGTAAAGAATGTGGCGGAATGGGAACGGCGCTTGGTTGATGGGCAAGATGCAGCGGAACGTTGCTTGCGATACATAAAAACCCCGCTTTTTCGCAAAATAATAAAAAAGAGGGGCTTATGTTTCAACCGTATTTAGATATTTTATGGCAATTTTTAAAGGCGTTTGCCGTTGGCGGAACGATTTGTATGATTGCGCAAATCATTATCAATTATACCGATCTCACCGCAGGCAAAATTTTGGTAATGTTTATGCTAGCGGGTGTTGTTTTGCAGGGCTTGGGGCTTTATGAATATCTCGTCGAGTTTGCGGGTGCGGGTGCGACTGTGCCCATTTCCGGCTTTGGCTATCTTTTGGCAAACGGCGCGATACAGGGCGCGCGGCGAGGCTGGATCGGCGCATTGACGGGCGCGTTATCCACCGCCAGCGCAGGCATTTCCGCCGCCGTCATATTTTCCTTTTTAATGGCAATGATATTCCGCTCCAAGAGCAAAAAAAATTAAGGGGAAAGGTCTTGACTTTTCCCGAAAATATCCGATTGCAGAAAGGTATCGGGGACTTTACCGATAATGACGTATTCTCCCACCAAAATTTGCGTGGTTACGGCAAAATTTTTCGTTTTGGAGGGCATAACGATACTGATATCGGCGATGACGTTCAGATAAATAGAATGTTTCGTTTGGTTGATGCCGACGCTTTCAAATGCCGATGAAAAGGCGCAAGAAACGCTGCTGACGGGAATGATGCGGAAATGGATACTTGGGCCTAACCCCGCAAAGGCTTCGATGCCCGTCAATGCACCCAAGGGCACGGGGATTCCGTTCAAACTCAAATTTTTGAGGTTGGATTGGGAAATGGACGCCGTATCCCGCGCGATTTTGTTGATTTTTAAGGGGTTGGCGGAAAAGGAAACGATTTCCCCCGTCTCGTTGCGGCTGATTGTTACCAAATCTTCGTAGCGCATTTCATCGCTTAACGTATAATACACAGCGTCGTTGACGGCGACGGTAGTGCTGGCGCGCATAGTGGCTTCGCTGATGGCGATAAGCACCCGTGTTACGTTGCGTTGGAAATATAAAAACAATCCGACGGAAAGAAGAAGGACAATAAAAACAAAACAAAGGATTCGGCGTTTGCTAAACAGCTTGCGCCGTTTTTTATTTCTCCTTTTTGGCGGATATTCGGTAAGGGCGTAAGCAGTTTTCACAGCCGAAGTAATTCCTCGATTTCCAAAAGCACGTTTTTCGTTCCGTTTTCGGGCACGTGTTCTTGCAGACGCAAAGAAAGCTCGTGGTCGGCAAACGCGCGTTCGATTTCGTCGGCAAGCGCTTGCAAATTGTCTTGCGGTAGAACTCGGCAAAGCCCTCTTTTACGAAAATATTCGGCGTTTTGCCGTTGGTCGCCGCGCGTCGCGCCCGCCAAAGGCACAAGAACGGAGGGCTTTTTTAATGCTAAAATTTCAAATATTGCGCCTGCCCCCGCACGGGACAAAACAAGGTCGGCGCAAGCGTATGCCTCGCCTATGTCCGAAACGAACTCTTCTTGCGCGTAATTTTTTAACGTGCTTTCCACACGGTTGCCTTTGCCGCAGATATGCAAGACAAAACAGAACTCCGTCAATTTTTTAATTTGCGCACGAACGGCTTGGTTAATAGCGACGCTGCCGCTGCCTCCGCCAAGTACGAGCAATACTTTTTGCGACGGCGGAATGCCGTATTTTTGGCGTGCGGCTGCGCGGTTGGCAGAAAAGATTTCTCGACGGACGGGCGCGCCCGTATATTTTCCGTTTTTAAATTTTTCAGCGGTTTCGGGAAAAGAAGTGAGGACTCGATGGCATTTTTTTGCGGCGAGTTTATTGGCTAATCCCGCCGACAAATCGCTTTCGTGTGTGAGGCAGGGAATCCGCATTTTCCGCGCGGCAAAGAGGACGGGCAGCGCAACGTACCCGCCCTTGGAGAACACCAAATCGGGCTGAAAGAGCCGCAAACCTTTCTCTGCTTGCTTTACGGCTTGGGAAAAGGTGCGAGGTATTTTTAAATTTTTCCACAAACCTTTTATGCCGCCGCCGCGGATAAGCTTGGGGCAACGGATTTCGTAAAAGGGGATATTTTTGGCTGCGACGATACTTTTTTCGATACCGTTCGTGCCCATATAGCACACGTCTGTTTTTCCATCGGATAAAAGTTCGTTTATCAGCGCAAGATTGGGGATAACGTGCCCTGCGCTTCCGCCGCCTGTAAAGAGTATTTTTTTCATAGTATTCTCCCGATAAAATCTTCCATAATTATTATAGACGGCAAAGGGGCGGGATATTCCTTTTTTGTGTGCGGCAGGGTGCTAAAAAGAGAAGAAAACGCTTGTTTTTGGCGCTCTTTTACGGTTTTTTAATTCGTTTTGCGCGCTCGTCATGGCGGCTGGCGAAATCCAAAAAGGCGTTGTTGGGCGTTTGCAGCGGAGAAGAAGGGGTTTCTTCTTTTTCGCTGTCGGAATTTTCTTTCGGGGCGGCGGATTCCGAATGTGTTTCCTCGTTTTTTTCGTTTGGAAAGAGAGTTTTTAATAAATTGAGCAAACCGAAGGGCTCCATGGGAAAAAACCTCCAAAAATATAAAAATTTTCAAGCAAAATTCACGAAAACCAAGGCATTTTCGATTGCTTTAATTGACAAATTGATATATAATAGAATATGCGTTAATATTGTCGGTCTATGCACGCAAAAACAAATACGGGCGCGCGCGGGGAAAATCCGCGGAAAGTTCGTGTGTTTTTCGGCAACACCGATTAGTTTATATGGAAGGAGTCTTTTATTGATGAAGAAGACGAGAACGAGAATATTTGGGCTTGCGGCGGCGTTGGCGCTTACCAGTTCGGTTTTTGCGTTTACGGGTTGCGGCGAAAAAACGTCCTATCAGGGCGAGGAAACGCGTGAAGCGTATGAAGCGGCGATGGCTGCCGGTGGCGAAGTTTCGTCCAACGGCGGATTCGTTGTGGAAAAAGGCGATTTCGTGTATTTTATCAACGGCGTGGAAAATACGACGGCAGATAACGATTACGGTTCGCCTGTAAAAGGCGCTTTGATGCGTATCAAAAAGAGCGACCTTACGGCGGGAAATTACGGCGAAGCGAAAATCGTCGTACCTTCGCTGTTCGTTGCGCAGGATTTTAATGCAGGCGTATATATTTACGGCGATTACGTGTATTACGGAACGCCCTCAACAGACCGTACCATTGAAGGGGATTTGGGCAACAGCCTTATCGAATTCAAGCGCGCGAAGTTGGACGGTACGCAAGCGCCCATGGACGGATATTATAAACGTCTTGCGGCGAGCACGAAATACCGTTTCGTGCAGGTAGACGGTGTGGACAAGGATGAAGACGGTCAGGACGACGTATTCCTTTTATACGAAGACGGCGCGTTAAAATCGTACAACACGGATACGGACGAAGATACGGTGTTAGTAAAAGGTGCGAAATCGGCTTTCTTCTATGATCAATCCGATTTGGCAAATCCGAACGTATATTATACGATGGCGGTTACCTATCAAGCGGAAGAAGATAACCCGTCGCCCCTCTCTTACGATCAGCTCTATTGCGTAAACGCGGCGGCGTCCGTATATGAATTCAGCGCAAGCGAAGCTTCGTATTCGGTAGCGGATAAAGACGGCAATAAAGTAAAGACCTACGATTTCAACGAAGACGCGATAGGTTCTGTGGATAGCTATTTGGATTTGCCTTACGTAAACCTTGGCCAACTTGTTTTGGACGGCGTTGGGTTTAAGAGTCAAATTTCCCATTACAACAACGAAACGAAAGAAGTAATTGAAACGAGCGCAAGCGAACCGACGGGTTATAATTATACCATTAAGCGTTATGCGTCGAGCGGAGAAAATACCGGTTTGTATTTTACCAGAACACCGTGCGTGAGCGTGGGGAATGCAACGACTTCCTTGTATTACGTAGAAGATTCGGATACGCAAGCAGACGTTTGGAATACCGTAACGGCGAATAAAAACTTGGAAATGGTAGCGTTGGATGCAACGGATGTACGCGATACTTCGGTTATCGTTATCAACAACGAAAACGGCGCGCGCGAACATATTTATATGTACGTATTGGACTCGGAAATCAAGAGAGGTTCTTCGGCAAGCGTAGAAGGGAAAAACGTAATCACGTTGACGAGAGATACTTCCAGCGCGACCCTTTGGACGGTAAAAGGTAATTATTTGTATTTCTATGAAGCTGGCGTTAAGGGAAAGACTTTGTCCCGCATTAATTATACGGGTAACGTTTACGATATGGATATCGGCGTGGAAGACGATTACACGAAGATTACCATTCCGTTTGTGGAATACAACGCAAGCTGGTATCAACCTGAATTTGTAGGAGATTATTTCTTATACGCGAACCCGCAGGATTATGCAAGCGATGCAACGGAATACAATTACGTATATGCGGCGAAGATCGGCACGACGGAGGATTTGCTTAAGGCGAAAGAAGATTACAAGGCGTACACCGATTATCTTGCGGAATATGATAGCGGCGATACGGCAGATGAAGACGTTGAAAAATTGATTCGTTTCCTGTTCGGCGCAGGCAAGGATATTACGGCAGAAGAATATGCGGAAAGCCGTGCGGAATACATTGCGAAATTCAACAAGGGCAACAACGACGAAAATTCGACGGAAGGCGAAAAGTTGTTGAACGAAATCCTTGGTAAGTTCGACAGAACGCAAACGGAATATTTGAAAAAGGCAAGCGATTATACCAACTGTATCAGCCGTATGGAATGCGACGATATCGAAGCAATCGACGAGGCTTGGGACGGCTTGTTGCTTTATCCCGAAGAGCCTACCGTTATCGTGATTAAGCACACGTTACCCGCTTGGGCAATTTGGCTTATCGTGCTCGGTTCGGTAGCCGTAGCGGCAGCAGCGGTATCCGTTCCCCTTGTTCTTTACGCAAAGAAGAAGAAAGCGGCAAGATTGGAAGCGGAGGCAACCGTAAACGCATACAAGCGTCAGCGCATTGATACGACGGACGATAAGACCATCGACGTTTATGCAGACGAAGAAGCGGAAGTAGAAAATACGGAAGAAATGCAGGAAGAAGTTTCGTTGGAAGAAACAGTAGAAAGCGATTCTGAAACGGAAGAAAAAACCGAATAACGACAAAAAATAGCCGTTCTCGTAAGAGGGCGGCTACTTTTTTAAAAAATTACGTAAAATTTTATAAGAAATTTCAAAAACTATAGGAAAAATAGTTTACAAAATCCGTAAATATTAATATAATATAGCAAAATCAAGGTGAAAACCGATAACGAGGGAAAATCAGAAAATGGCAAGATATATTATTTGTCCTAGATGTGAATTGAATTTCATCGACGCGGACGCGCAAGAATATTGCGACGTTTGTATCAAAGAATTGAGTGGTGAGCGGACTTTTGCGGACGGTTTCGACGCAGAAGACACAATGGAAGAGACGGAACTTTGTCCCGTTTGCGGCGAAAATTATATGGCGCTCGGGGAGAAAATGTGCGAGGAATGTAAAAAGAAATCGCAATACGAGGACGAGGAGATAGAAGAGGACGAAGATAAAGAAGACGCGTCCTGGAGAAGCTATCTTGATGACGAGGAAGAGGAACTAGATTTGGGTATTCCCGATTCCGAATTTGAAGGAGTCGAGGTAGACGAGGAAGAGGAAGAAGAGGACGAATCGG
>JAFTHU010000028.1 GCA_017457215.1 Clostridia bacterium | reverse complement strand
TTCCGGATAGCACGCACCGCCTATACACAAATCAGGATTATCTTCTTTAAGTTCTCGAACTAAATCGATTGCGTATTTATAATCCCAACCGTTTCTATCTTGATTTTCTATGTCTTTGGGAATATCGCCACGGAGCGCCATTACGTTTTTTATTCCTGATTTTCTAATATCCGCTATTCGTTCTTTTACCGTTTGCTTCGTTGAAGAAACACAAGTAAGGTGCGCCAACGTCGGCACACCATACTCTTTTAAAATGTTTTTTGCAATATCTAACGTATATTTACTCGTTCCGCCGCCCGCGCCGTAAGTCACACTCATAAACGCAGGTTTTAGTTTTGCTATTTCTTCCGTTGCGTGCTTTACGCTATCAAAAACGCTATCGGTTTTGGGTGGAAACACCTCAAACGAAAGCGTTAATTTGTTTTCGGTTAATAAATCAATGATCTTCATAATTCCGCTTCAGTCTTTTATCGTATTTTTTTAATTATATCACTTTTGCGTAAAAAAAACAATAAATTATACGGGGCGCGCGGAACAATGACTACAATTTTCACAATTTGGAAATTGCTTTTTGTCGTATTCTATCCCGTTTTTCTCGTAATAATCCTGAATCGCCTTTTTAATCGCTTCTTCCGCCAAAACGGAACAATGCAACTTATGCGCGGGAAGTCCGTCCAACGCTTCGGCTACCGCCTTGTTCGTCAACGTTAAAGCCTCGGATACAGGTTTTTCCTTAATAAGTTCCGTCGCCATCGAGCTTGACGCGATTGCGCTACCGCAACCGAACGTTTCAAACTTTACGTCCGCGATAATACCGTCTTCGATTTTAAGATAAATTTTCATAATATCTCCGCATTTTGCGTTCCCCACTTCGCCTATGCCGTCTGCGTTTTCAATAACGCCCACGTTTCGGGGATTGCGGAAATGATCCATTACTTTTTCACTGTATAATGCCATTTTTTTCTCCTCACTTGATAATAAATTCCTTTTTACCGTTTACAAGATCTCGCCAAATAGGCGACATACCGCGAAGATACGCGACAACTTCTTTTACTGCCGAAACGGTATATTTTATTTCCTCTTCCGTATTTTCTTCCGATAACGTCAATCTGAGTGAGCCGTGCGCAATATCGTGAACTCTACCAATCGCAAGAAGCACGTGCGAAGGGTCGAGAGAACCCGACGTACACGCTGACCCCGACGAAGCGCAAATGCCTTTATCGTCGAGAAGTAGGAGTAGGGATTCGCCTTCAATCCCCTCAAAACAAAAACTTACGTTCCCGGGCAAACGCTTGTCCCGATCGCCGTTCAAAACGGAATGTGGAATAGTGGAAAGCCCGTCGATAAGCATATTGCGTAATTTCGTCAGCTTTTTCGCATTCTTTTCCATATTCTCATATGCTTCGTCCAAAGCCGCCGCCATAGCGACGATTGCAGGGATATTTTCCGTGCCGGCACGTTTTCCGCGCTCCTGCGCGCCGCCTTCAATCAAACTCGTTAGCGGTATGCTTTTACAAACGTACAACGCGCCGATTCCTTTCGGACCGTGAAATTTATGTGCGGAAAGAGAAAGCATATCAATATGCTCTTTTTGCACGTCAACGCGTACATGCCCCACGGCTTGTACGGCGTCGGTATGAAAAATCACGCCTTTTTTACGGCAAATTACCCCGATTTTTTCAATCGGTTGAATCGTCCCGATTTCATTATTCGCATACATAACCGTAACCAGACAAGTATCGCTCCGTATGGCGTTTTCCACCTGCTTTTCCGTAATCAATCCATCTTCGGAAACGGGCAAAAGGGTGATTTCAAATCCCTGTTTTTTTAACTTTTCGAGCGTATGCAAGACGGCGTGATGTTCAAATGCCGTGGAAACGATATGCTTCTTGCCTTTTTTCTCGCCAAGTCGCGCCGCAGAAATGATGGCTTGATTATCCGATTCGCTTCCCCCCGACGTAAATATGATTTCTTTTTCGTCGCAACTCAACCTTTTTGCGATACGCCGTCTTGCTTCCGTCAACGCATCCGCCGCCATTTGCCCAACCGAATGTAGGCTAGACGGGTTGCCGTATATTTCATCCATATACGGCAACATTGCCCTGATTGCAGTTTTGCTCATTTTTGTCGTTGCCGCATTATCCAAATATATTTGCGCCATACATACTCCTAAACTGTTAAAATTCTTTTATAATCTACATAAATCCCCTATGATAGCCGTCGGCACCCGTAAAAACAAGTGCCGACAACCGTTTATATTTAGTCCGCAAAAAGCGGCGTGGACAAATACCTGTCCCCCGTGTCGGGGAGTAATACAACAATATTTTTACCTGCATTTTCTTCGCGTTTCGCAAGCTCGATTGCCGCCC
>JAFTHU010000019.1 GCA_017457215.1 Clostridia bacterium | reverse complement strand
GCTTCCATACGGCTCATGCGCCATAAGGGAGCAGATTTTGCCGAAACGGACGAGAACAAGCATATTTTCCGTATTTTCGGCAAAAATGAAAATAAAAAAATGCGAACTTTTATTTTCGCATTTAATTATAAATTATACAACATATTTTGACAACAGTAAAAACAGTTGAAAAAGGTTGACTTTGTGAAAGATTTGTGATACAATATTTTTTGACTTTATCCACGTAGTGGATATACGGCGGTGAAAAAACGGAGGAAGTATGGGAAAAATCAACTTAAAACCGAAAGGAAAAATCGCGCGTTTCGTTTTGTGCGCTTGTGATATTTTATGGAGTGCGTTGGCGGCGCTTGGTGCGTATTGGATGGTAAATGTGAATGCGCAATCTTTTGATTGGATGAGTGTGGTACTCGGCTTTTGGACGTTGTCAAACGTGTTTGCGGTGGTTGCGCTTTGTTTGGTTTTCGGGTTGTACAGTATTCTTTTTTCTTCCGTTGGATTTCCCGAAGCTTTGCGGGTTGCGCTTGTAACGGCGATTGTTGGAATAATAAATTTGGGATTTGTCATCATATTAACTATCATTGGGTATAATTTTGATGTTGATTTTTTTGTGGTGATTCTGTATGTTATTTTACTGTTCGTCGGTTTGGTGGGGTTGCGTTTTTCCAAGCGAATTTTTACGGCTTTCAAAACGCAATATCTCAATTTGATTAGCAAACGGAAACGAGTAATGATTGTAGGGTGCAACAATGATGCGTTTACTCTTATTCGTAATATGGTATTTAATCCCAAAAGCATTTATAAAGCGGTTTGTATCATTGACGAAGATGAAAATTATTTAGGGAAACGTGTTTACGACACGCGCGTAGTAGGGCAACTGCAAGATATCAAAAACGTCGCGAAAAAATACCGCGTGCAAGAGATATTCGTTGCAATTCCCTCTCAAAAAAGAGGGTTGCTTGCCGATGTGCTTTCTTATTGCAAAGAGTGTGATTGTCCGGTGCGTTTGCTGCCCGAACTTTCCAAAATGACAAAGGGAGAAATATCCGTTTCCAAACTTCGCCCCGTGGAGATTGGGGATTTACTTGGCAGAGAACAAGTTAGCGTGAATCTGCACGAAGTGATGGGGTATATCGAAGGAAAAACCGTGCTGGTAACGGGTGGCGGCGGGTCAATCGGCAGCGAACTTTGCCGTCAAATCGCTACACACAATCCCGCGCGTTTAATTGTCCTCGATATTTACGAAAATAATGCGTACGATATCGAACAGGAACTCAAACGTCATTGTCCAAACCTCAATTTACTGACGTTGATTGCAAGTATTCGTGATAAAACCAAAATTCGCGACGTATTTGAAAAATATCGTCCGCAGATCGTGTTCAATGCGGCGGCGCATAAACACGTACCGCTTATGGAAACTAGCCCCAACGAGGCAGTAAAAAACAACGTTTTCGGAACGTTGAATCTTGCCCGTGCGGCGGAAGAATTTCAAGTGGAAACGTTTGTGCAGATTTCTACCGATAAGGCGGTAAATCCCACCAATATTATGGGCGCAACGAAACGTATTTGCGAAATGATCATTCAAACGATTGGTAAACACAGCCGCTATACAAACTTCGTTGCGGTGCGTTTTGGAAACGTACTCGGATCGAACGGGTCGGTGATTCCGCTGTTCAGAAAACAAATCGAAGAGGGTGGTCCGGTTACGGTTACGCATAAGGAAATTATTCGTTATTTCATGACGATTCCCGAAGCGGTTTCTCTCGTTTTGCAAGCGGGCGCGTATGCCAAGAGTGGGCAAATTTTTGTATTGGATATGGGTGAACCCGTCAAAATATACGATTTGGCGTGCAACCTTATCAAACTTTCCGGGTATGAACCGAACGTAGACATTGAAATCAAGTGCACGGGCTTGCGTCCAGGTGAAAAATTGTTTGAAGAACGTTTGATGGCGGAAGAGGGAATGCAGAAGACGGCGAACGGCGCAATCAGCATAGCGAAACCCATTCCGTTGGATGAAGCTACGTTTTGGAGCACCATGGAAAAATTGGACGAAGCGGCGCATAGCGAAACGGAGCATATGAAAGAATGGGTACGGGAACTTGTGCCTACGTATACGATTGACAGACGCAGATGTTGTACGGCGGCTGGTTATTTAAAATTAGAAGCGGAAAAGAGTGAAGAAGTAGCGGTAAGTGAGTCGCAAAAATCCCAACCGTCGGCATAAAATAAAAGGTTAGAAGTATGTTCACCAAAGAAAATTATCAACAATTTGTACAAATATTGAAAGAAGAGCTTGTGCCTGCTATGGGTTGTACCGAGCCTATTTCGATTGCGTATGCGGCGGCGAAAGCGCGGGAAGTACTTTCGGACGAACCGTCTTCGGCGCGCGTGGAAGTGAGCGGCAATATCGTAAAAAATGCGAAGAGTGTTACCGTTCCTCATACGGGCGGTATGCGCGGAATCAAATCTGCATTTATCGCGGGTTTGGTTGCCGGTAACGCTCAAGCGGAATTAGAGGCGCTTGCAAACGTTACAGAAACGCAAATCGCAGAGATGAAAAAAACGGTAGACATTTTTCCCGTAGAGGTGGTTACGCCTGAAACAGCGCGGATTTTCGATATCGGCATCACGCTCCGTTCTAAACAACACGAATCGTACGTGCGCATTGCAGACAATCATACGAATATCGTCTGTATACAAAAGGACGGTGTAACACTCTACGAAAAAGCGTTAGAGGAAAAGCCGAAAACGGATCGCAGCGGGTTGACAGTGGAAAATATTATCGCCTTTGCCGATGCGCTGAACGCGGCGGACGTAGCGGAAACGTTGGAACGTCAAATTTCCTACAATATGGCGATAGCGGAAGAGGGATTGAAAAATAATTACGGCGCAAACGTAGGTAAAGTTTTACTCCGTTCTTATCAGCCCGATATAAAAATTACGGCGAAAGCGTATGCGGCGGCGGGCAGTGACGCCCGTATGAACGGCTGTGAATTGCCTGTTATTATCAATTCCGGCAGCGGAAATCAAGGAATCACGGCATCCGTGCCCGTAATCGTTTACGCAAGAGGAATGCACTCGTCTAAAGAAAAGCTGTATCGTGCGCTTTGCGTTTCTAATTTGATTACGATACATTTAAAGGATGGAATCGGGGCGTTGTCCGCCTATTGCGGCGTTGTGTCAGCGGGGGCTGGCGCGGCGTGCGGTATCGCCTATCTTTTGGGCGGCAGAAAAGCGGAAATCAACCATACACTCGTCAATTCGCTCGCAATCGATTCGGGGATTATCTGCGACGGGGCAAAGGCGAGTTGTGCCGCGAAGATTGCAACTGCCGTAGAAAGCGGCTTGCTCGGTTTGAATATGTATTATAACGGCAACGAGTTTTTTGCCGGCGACGGTATTGTAAAATCGGGCGTGGAAAATACGATTAAAAGCGTTTCCCGCTTGGCGTATAAAGGTATGCGCGAAACGGATAAAGAGATTATCCGTATTATGTTGGACGGAGAATAAATATCGTCCGATAGCGAAAAAAATACAAGCCGAACGGGTGGAATGGGATTGCTTTTTCGTCCGTTCGGTGTTTTTTATAAAAAAAGCCGATTTTTAAAGGAAAAAAAGCGCTTTTTCCCTTTAAAATCCTTGCATTTCTTCTATCGTTTGTGATACAATAAACCATAATCAATATTTTTGATAGAGAAGAGGGGTTTATTCGATTTTTTCGTTTGCCCCAAATATTAAGGAGAACGATATGGAAAGAGTGTACAATTTTTCGGCAGGGCCGTCTATGTTGCCCGAATGCGTGTTGAAAAAGGCTGCGGCGCAAATGATGAATTATGAAAACAGCGGGATGTCTGTTATGGAAATGAGTCATCGCTCCCCCGTGTATGAAAAAATTATTACGGAAGCGGAAGCTCTTTTACGGGAAGTAATGCAAATTCCCGACAATTATAAGGTGCTGTTTTTGCAAGGCGGCGCGTCTACACAATTTGCTTCCGTGCCCTTAAATCTTATGAATGGGTCGGGAAAAGCGGATTATATTTTATCGGGACAGTTTTCTTCCAAAGCGTATAAGGAAGCGCAAAAATACGGCGACGCGCAGGCGGCGGCAAGTACGAAAGATATCAATTTTTCGGCTGTACCGACAGCGGAAAGCTTACAATTTAGAGCCGACGCCGATTACGTGCATATGTGTTTCAACAACACGATTTACGGCACGAAATTTTATTACGTACCCGAAACGGGTAGCGTTCCGTTGGTTGCGGATATGTCGTCTTGTATTTTAAGCGAACCGGTAGATGTATCGAAATTTGGTTTGATTTATGCAGGAGCGCAGAAAAATATGTCAGCGGCGGGGTTGACGGTGGTAATCGTGCGGGAAGATTTACTTGGAAAAGCGCGCGCAGAGACGCCTACGATGCTCGATTATAAGACGATGGCGGATAACGGCTCGATGTATAATACGCCGCCTACCTATTGCATTTATATCGCAAAACTCGTTTACGAATGGATTTTATCCCTCGGCGGGTTGGAAGAAATGAAAAAACTTAACGAAAAGAAAGCCGCTCTTTTATACGACTATTTAGACGGGCAAGATTATTACGTTGCGCCCGTAGAAAAGGCAAGCCGTTCGATGATGAACGTTACCTTTGTAACGGGAGATGCGGATTTGGATAAAAAATTTGCTTCCGAAGCGGCAGCTTGCGGATTGGTAAATCTTAAGGGACACCGTTCCGTCGGCGGTATGCGTGCTTCTATCTATAACGCGATGCCCTACGAGGGCGTAGAGGCCTTGGTTGCCTTTATGAAAGAATTTGCAAAAAATAATCCTAAAAAATAAAAACGTTACACTTGTCTTGACAAAGAGAAAATTTGTGTGTTTCGACAAAACGGAGAGAAGAGTATGTTGAAAGTAAAATTGATGAACAAAATTGCAAAAGTAGGTACGGACGTGTTATCGTCCTTAAAATACGAAGTTAGCGATTGCGTGGAGAACGAAGATGCGATTATGGTGCGTTCGGCGTCGTTACACGAAACGGTGTTTCCCGATAATTTACGTGCGATTGCCCGTTGTGGCGCAGGGGTAAACAATATTCCCGTGGAAAAATGTACGGAAAAGGGAATTGTCGTTTTCAATACTCCGGGTGCAAACGCGAACGCCGTAAAAGAACTTGCGATTGCGGCGTTGGTATTGGCTTCGCGCGATATCGTCGGCGGCGTAAAATGGGTGGAAACGTTGGCGGGACAGACGGGGGTTGCAAAACTCGTAGAAGCGGGAAAATCCGCGTTTGTTGGGCATGAACTTGCGGGAAAGACCTTGGGGGTTATCGGGCTTGGCGCAATCGGCGGTATGGTTGCAAATGCGGCGATATCTTTGGGTATGAACGTTATGGGATACGACCCGTATATCACGGCGAAAGCGGCGTGGAGTTTAGCCCCTTCCGTTCGTCAGGCGTCCGATTATAACGAAATTTTTGCGAACTGCGACTATATCACGTTGCACGTTCCCGCAACTCCGCAAACAAAAAATATGATTTGCGAAAATTCGATTGCGAAGATGAAAGACGGCGTGCGGATTTTGAATCTTGCCCGCGCAGATTTGGTGAATGCGGCAGACGTAAAGAAAGCGTTGCAGGATAAAAAAATTGCGGCGTACGTTACCGATTTTCCGACGGATGAAACGGCGGGGGCAGAGGGGATAATCGCTATTCCGCACCTCGGCGCTTCGACGGTGGAATCGGAAGACCATTGTGCGGTAATGGCGGCGCAGGAATTGGACGAATTTTTGACCTGCGGTAACATTCGAAACAGCGTTAATTTCCCGTCTGTGAGTATTCCGTTTTCAGAAAAACCCCGTGTTTGTATCATGAATAAAAACGTTCCGAATATGCTTACGCAGATCACCTCGGCTTTTTCCGCAGAGGAGATCAATATTGAAAATCTTGCGAACGGTTCGAAGGGAGAAATTGCTTATACAATCGTGGAAACGAACGTAGCGGCAGATGAAAAAATCCTGAAAAATCTGTCAAAAATCGAAGGGGTATTCGGGGTACGGGTGTATGCCTGGCAAGGCTAAAAAGTAAAAAAAGGAGGACGAAAAATGTCCGAATTGATTTTAAAAGAAGAGGAACGGATTTCTTTATCCCTCCGTTCTCTGTATAAAAAATACGGCTACCAGCCCTATAAAATGAGTAAATTTGAGGAATACGACCTTTACGTTACAAATAAGGAGTTTTTGGTTGGCGACGGTGTGATTACTTTTAACGATACAGATGGAAAATTGCTGGCGTTAAAACCCGACGTTACGCTTTCCATTATTCGCAACAGCGTAAACGCTGCGGATAAACGCAAAGTGTATTACGACGAAAACGTATACCGTATTTCCGCAAAGACCAAACAGTTTAAGGAAATACGCCAGGTCGGTTTGGAGTGTATCGGCGACGTTGGTATATACGACGAATACGAAACGGTGACGTTGGCGGCGGCATCTCTTGCTGAAATTTCCGAGGATTTCGTTTTGGATGTTTCCCATTTAGGGGTATTGTCGGCAATATTGAATAGTGTGTCTGAAAATAGAGAATTTCAATCGGCGTTGATGTTTTGCCTTGCGGAAAAGAACGTACACGAAGCGGAGTCGATTTGCGATTCGTTTGGGGTAAGCGAAGAGGATAAAAAGCGTTTGTCTATTTTGTTTACAGCGTACGGTGCGCCGCAAGAAGTGCTTGAAAAACTTGCGCCCGTTTGTAAAGGGAAAGCAAAAGCAGCGTTTAAAAAGTTGCAAACGCTTTGCAAACTTTTGGGTAATTCGAAATATGCGAAAAAAATCCGTCTTGATTTTTCGGTGGTGAACGATATGAACTATTATAGCGATATCGTTTTCAAAGGTTTTATCGACGGCGTAGCAGAAGGGGTGCTTTCGGGCGGCAGATACGACAAATTGATGGTGCGTATGGGCAAAAATGTCGGCGCTGTCGGTTTTGCGGTGTATTTGGATTTATTAGAAGGATTCCGCGAGGAAAAATCGGCTACGGACGTGGACGTTTTGATTTTGTACAATGAAAAAACATCTATTACGGTGTTGGTGAAAATGGTAGAAAAACTGACGAAAAAAGGTTATTCTGTCAGCGCGCAAACCTGTAAAACGGGGCTGCGCTACGGTGAATGCGTCGATTTGCGAGGAGGTAACGTATGATTAATATTGCGCTTCCGAAAGGCAGACTTGGCGAAAAAATATACGATTTGTTCGAACGGGCGGGGTACGAGTGTCCGTCCATCAAGGAAAAGAATAGGAAACTTATTTTTGAAAATGAAGAAAAGGGCGTGCGCTATTTTTGGGTAAAGCCCTCGGACGTATCCATTTACGTGGAACGTGGCGCGGCGGATATCGGCGTGTGCGGTAAAGATATTTTGGCGGAATATTCCCCGAACGTATACGAGCTTTTGGATATGAAGACGGGGGTTTGTCGGTTGGCGGTTGCGGCGAAAAAAGGTTTTTATGACGATGGGCGGCACACTTTAAAAGTAGCGACGAAGTTTGTGAACTGTGCAAAGCGGTTTTATGCGGCAAAAAGCCGCGACATCGATATTATTCATTTAAACGGGTCGATAGAAATTGCGCCTATTTTGGGGCTTTCGGACGTTATTGTGGATATTGTGGAAACGGGTAGCACGTTAAAGGAAAACGATTTGGAAGTGGTAGAAACGATTTTTCCTATCAGCGCGCGTTTGATATCGAATAAGGCAAGTTTTAAATTTAAGACGAAAGAAATTGAGGATTTGGTAGAAAAAGTAAAACTTCTGCTGAATGAAAAAGAGTTATGATAAAGATTTATAAATGGGGCGAAGTCCCCGCGGAAGAGATTTTCGCCCGTTTTAATCCGACGGCAAGCGTAGAGGGCGTGGTTGCGGAAATCATTGCGGACGTAATCCAAAACAAAGACGCGGCGCTTTTTGCCTATGCGGAAAAATTTGATAAAGTGCAGTTAACGGCGTTGGAGGTTACGCAATCGGAAATCGATACCGCCTATCAAAATGCCGATAACGCTTTTGTGGCGATTTTGGAAGAAGCCGCTACTAATATTCGGTTGTTTCATGAAAAGCAGGTGCGTAGCGGATTCCAAATCGAAAAAGCGGACGGCGTAATTGTAGGGCAGAAAGTAACGCCGCTGGATAAAGTGGGTCTTTACGTGCCGGGCGGTACTGCTGCCTATCCGTCTACGGTATTGATGGATGCGATTCCTGCAAAAATCGCAGGTTGCAAAGAAATCGTTATGGTAACGCCGCCTGCGAAAGACGGAAGCGTGAATCCTGATATTTTGGCAGCGGCGAAAGTGGCAGGGGTTACCCGTATTTTTAAAGTGGGCGGCGCACAAGCGGTGGCGGCGCTTGCTTACGGGACGGAAAGCGTGCCCAAAGTAGATAAAATCGTCGGGCCTGGAAATGCGTTCGTTGCCGAGGCAAAGAAACAGGTTTTCGGGAAAGTGGATATCGATATGATTGCCGGACCGAGCGAGATTTTGGTGCTTGCGGACGACTCGAATGACCCTGCGCATATTGCGGCGGATTTGCTTTCGCAAGCGGAACACGATAAGATGGCGAGCGCGGTGCTTGTAACGGATAGCGTGGCGTTTGCAACGGCTGTTGCGGAGGAATTAGAAAAGCAAATACCTCTGCTTTCACGTGCGGAGATTGCACGTACGTCTATCGACAATAACGGTAAAATTATCGTAGCGGACGATTTGGAGGACGCAATAGAGATTTCCAACGAAATTGCGCCCGAACATTTGGAACTTTGCTTGGACGAGCCGTTTGCTTATTTGGATAAAATACGCCATGCGGGTTCGATTTTTATGGGGAAATATTGTCCCGAAGCCTTGGGGGATTATTTCGCAGGACCTAATCACACGTTGCCGACAAGCGGTACGGCGAAATTTTCTTCTCCGCTTTCCGTAGACGATTTTGTGAAAAAATCGCAATTCTGTTACTACACGAAAGAGGCTTTGGCAAAAGTAGCGGACAAGGTTTCTGCTTTTGCCATGAAAGAAGGCTTACAAGCGCACGCAAAAAGTGCAACGATTAGAAAAAATAAAGAACGGTAAAGGATATGAGTAAATTTTTCAGCGCAAAGTACGCGGCGCTTACGCCTTACGTGCCTGGGGAACAGCCCAAAGACGCGCAGTATATAAAACTCAATACAAATGAATCGCCTTTTCCTCCGCCCGCTTCGGTGGCGGAAGCGGCAAAAGCGGAAGCGGAGAAACTGCATTTGTATTCCGACCCTGAAAGCGCGTTGCTCACGGAAAAAATGGCGCAGGTTTTGGGTGTGGAACGCAATCAAGTTCTGATGACGAACGGCTCGGACGAGGCGTTGAATTTTGCGTTTATGGCATTTTGCGACCAAACGCATCCCATTGTTTTCCCCGATATTACATACGGCTTTTATTCGGTATTTGCCGCATTGAACGGCATTCCGTATAAAACCGTGCCCTTGAAAGAAGATTTTTCCGTGGATTATCGGGATTACGTGGGGATAGGGCAGAATATCGTCATTGCGAATCCCAATGCGCCGACGGGAATGGCTTTGTCCGTCGCGAAGATTGAGGAGATTGTAAAAAGCAACCCGCAAAACGTTGTGATTATCGACGAGGCATACGTGGATTTCGGTGGGGAGAGTTGTGTTTCTTTGATTAAAAAATACGACAATCTGTTGGTAACGCAAACGTTTTCAAAATCCCGTTCTTTTGCGGGAGCGCGGTTGGGTTTTTCTATAGGAAACGAGAAGTTGATTGCCGATTTAAATACGGTGAAATATTCCACTAATCCCTACAACGTAAACAGAATGACGGCGGCTGCGGGGTATGCGGCACTTTGCGAAACGGAGTGGTTTAAAAATAACTGTGCGGCAATTCAAGAAGCAAGAACGTATACGGCGGCGGAGTTAAAAAAACTCGGCTTTACCGTTTTGGATTCTAAAACAAATTTTCTGTTTGCAAAATCGGATAAAATCAGCGGACAGAAGCTGTATAAGAAATTAAAAGAAAGGGGCGTTTTGGTACGCTGGTTTAACGCGGCGCGTATCGAGGATTTTGTTCGGATAACGATTGGGCGTAAGGAACAGATGGACGTGTTTTTATGCAAGACGGCGGAAATATTGGAGGAAGAAAAATGAGAAAGGCAGAGATAAACAGAAAGACGGGGGAAACGGATATTTTCCTTGCGTTGAATTTGGACGGCGCGGGCAAAAGCGAAATTGCCAGCGGCTGCGGTTTTTTGGATCATATGCTGACGCTTTTTTCCAAGCATTCGGGTTTTGACCTTGCCGTAAAATGCAACGGGGACGTGGAGGTGGATTATCACCACACAGTGGAAGATATCGGGATATCTCTTGGTAAAGCCTTTTTTACGGCGCTTGGGGATAAAAAAGGAATTACCCGTTACGGAGATACGCTGTTGCCGATGGACGAAACGTTGATTCGTTCAGCTGTCGATATTTCTGGGCGCGATTATCTGTCGATTGCTTTGGAAATCCCCGCTGAAAAAGTAGGGGATTTCGATACGGAACTTTGCGAAGAATTTTTCATGGCGTTCGTGCGGGAAGCAAAAATAACTTTGCACATCACGCAGTTGGCGGGTAAAAATGCGCATCATATCATAGAGGGCGTATTTAAATCGGTTGCCCGTACTTTGGGGAAAGCCGTTGCAATCGACGCGCGGCGCGCCGAAGAAATTCCGTCCACGAAAGGAGTGCTGTAAATGATAGCGATTGTGGATTACGGTGTAGGAAATTTGTTTTCGTTGGTGGCTTCGTTTGAGAAAGTCGGGGCGGAAACGGTGGTTACCTCCGAGGTAGAGACGATAGAACGCGCCGAGAAAATTATTTTGCCAGGCGTAGGGGCGTTTGCGGATGCGGCAAAAAAACTGCGTGAGAGCGGTTTGGGCAAAGTAGTAAAAGCGCAGGCGGCAAAAGGCAAGCCGATTATGGGAATATGTCTTGGAATGCAGATGCTTTTTGAGAAAAGCTGCGAATACGGTTGTAATGAAGGGCTGGGGTTGTTGAAAGGCAACGTAGTGTCTATGAAAGGATATATTGACGCAGGGTTAAAAATTCCGCATATCGGTTGGAATGCCTTGCATTTCGTGCGGAAACATCCGTTGTTTAAATATATACGCGAGGGGGATTTCGTTTATTTTGTGCATTCGTATTTTGCGCAGGATTGTCAAGAGAGCTTGCTTGCGGAAACGGAATACGGAAAAACGTTGACGGCGGCGGTTGCGCAAGGGAACGTGATGGGTTGTCAATTCCACCCTGAAAAGAGCGGGGAAGTAGGGTTGAATATCTTGCGGGCGTTCTGCGAATTGTAATGGAAAGAGGAAGGAATATATGAAGATTTTTCCTGCGATTGATTTGTACGGAGGAAGTGCGGTACGGCTTTTTAAAGGCGATTACGCCCAGATGACGGTATATAACGACGACCCCGTTGCGGTTGCAAAGGATTTTGCTCGTTCGGGTGCAAAATATGTGCACGTGGTGGATTTAGAGGGCGCAAAAAACGGCGCACCCGCGCATTTGGAAGTTGTGAAAAAAATCGCCGAAGAAACGGGTTTGTTCATAGAAATTGGCGGCGGCATACGGAATATGGAAACGGTTGAAAAATATCTTTCCGTGGGCGCAAGTCGGGTCATTTTAGGTACGGCGGCGGTAACGGATGAGGAATTTTTAAAAGCGGCGATTGCATTGCATGGTGATAAAATTGCTGTCGGCGCGGATATTGCGGACGGAAAAATAGCCATTCGCGGTTGGCTTGAGAAATCTGAGTATACAACGGAAGCGTTTTTTGATAAAATGCAGGCGTTGGGTGTGAAAACGGTGATTTGTACGGATATCTCCAAAGACGGGGCAATGAAAGGTACAAATCGGGCGTTATATAAAGAACTTGGCGAGAAATATACGATAGATATCGTAGCTTCAGGCGGCGTGTCTTCCATCGAGGACGTCGAAGCGTTGGCGGCGGCAGGTACGTACGGGGCGATTATTGGTAAAGCGTACTACGTGGGGGCAATCGACCTTGCGGAGGCAATACGGGTGGCAAAATGATTACAAAACGGATTATTCCCTGTTTGGATGTCAAAGACGGCAGGGTGGTAAAAGGTATTAATTTCGAGGGACTGCGCGAGGTAGCTTCTCCCGTAGATTTGGCGAAATATTATTCGCAGTGCGGCGCGGACGAATTGGTTTTTTACGATATTACGGCTTCTGCGGAGGGGCGAGCTATGTTTACGGATTGCTTGCGCGAAGCAGCGAAATCGGTGTTTATTCCGCTGACAGTTGGAGGCGGAATACGCGGCGTTGAGGATTTTGAACGAGTGCTTTCTTGCGGCGCGGATAAGGTGAGTGTCAATTCTGGCGCAATAGCCAATCCGTCTATTGTTAAGGAGGCGGCGCAGAAATACGGAAATCAATGTGTGGTGCTCTCCACCGACGTCAAGCGTGTTCACGGCGAATTTCACGTGTTTGCAAAAGGTGGCAGAGAAGATACGGGTTTGGAGGCTGTTTCGTGGATTAAACGTTGCGTAGAGGACGGCGCAGGTGAAGTGGTGGTAAATTCCATGGATACGGACGGCGTAAAAAAAGGGTTTGATATTGAACTGTTAAAAGCGGTTTGCGCGGCGGTAGACGTGCCTGTAATTGCTTCGGGCGGCGCGGGCAGTATCGCTGATTTTATTACGTTATTCAAAGAAATTCCCGATATTGACGCGGGGTTGGCTGCATCGGTATTCCATTTTGGCGAAATTGAAATAGCAAATTTGAAAAAAGTGTTGGCGGAGAATGATATTCTTGTCCGCAGGTGAAATAAGGAGAATGGATTATGTTACGTATCGAAGATTTGAAATTTGACGATAATGGGTTGATTCCCGCAATCGTAGTGGACGCGTTGACGAAAGACGTTTTGACGCTTGCGTATATGAATGCGGAAAGCTTGGCGATTACGATGCAAGAGCGCAAGACCTGTTTTTACAGTCGTAGCCGCCAAACGCTTTGGCGTAAAGGGGAAACCAGCGGGAATTATCAACACGTAGTTTCGATTACGGCAGATTGCGATAAAGATGCATTGGTCATAAAGGTGGAAAAAGACGGACCTGCTTGCCATACGGGCAAAGAAAGCTGTTTTTATCAACCCGTTTATATAGACGAGGAACGGCACGAGTTCAGTTTGCGCGGATTGTATGCGTTGTTGCAAGGCAGAAAAGCGGAAATGCCGCAAGGTTCGTATACGACCTACCTTTTTGAAAAGGGGTTGGATAAGATATTGAAAAAGGTTGGCGAAGAGTGTACGGAAGTCATCATAGCGGGACACGCCCACGATAAAAAGGAAACGATATACGAAATCGCTGATTTGGCGTATCACGTAATGGTGTTGATGGTGCAGAATGGTATTACGGTAGATGAAGTGGAAAAGGAGCTTGCTTCTCGCCACGTTATCGATAAAAAAGTAAAACAGGAAAAGATGACCAAATAAAAAATAAAACGAAGGGCGCGTCCATTGGGGGCGCTCTTTTTTAATTAAAAAAATAAATAGGTGATATTCGTTTTTTAGATAATAAATCGTTTTTGATAAAATAAATTGATAAAAAGGGAAATAATTTATCGTAAAATGAAGATAAGGCTTGACAAATTATTTTTTTTCGGTTAAAATGATAGTTGTGTTATAAGCAAAATTGGGTCGTAATGTCAAAAATTTGTAAAAGATAGGGACAGAGGAAGAAAAAAACGGCAATTTTTGCGGATATATAATATAAGGAAGAGGTTTTACTCTATGAGAAGAAGACTGAAAAATGCAATTTTATTATTGCTATCAGCGTTGGCGGCGTTGTTCGTTTTCGTTGGTTGCGAATTAGGTATGACAAAAGAAGAGGCTTTAGATAAATACGATTTGACGGCGTCTGTAACCTATTACGCAAATGGCGGGGAATTTTCCAGCGGTGCAAAGCAGCAAGAAATTTGGTATAAAAAGGATTCGTTTCCTATCAATTTGACAGGAGATTCACATAAGAGCGGAACTACGCTGAAATTGACGAGGAAAAATTATAAATTCCTGAATTGGTATCATATCGTGCAGAATGGTGTAGATGAAAACGGTATGCCTATTTTGGATAGTACGTACGACGAAGAGACCAAGCAGACCTATTATACGCCTGATAAAAACAGACCTGTGGATTTCAGCAAGAAATTGCAAGAAAACGACCATTGGTATATCTGCGCGGATTGGGAAGCGAAATTGATGATAGAAATTTATCTGGTAAGCGATTCGTCGATTACGGATAATACAGGCAAGGTGTATAATCCTACCGAGCAAATTCGTATGTATTCTTTCCGCTCGAATGGAGCCCCCGACCTTGGGTTGGGCGGCGTTGGTGCAACGCTTCAAGAACCGATTAAGCAAAGCAGGAATGGCAAAACGCATACCTTTATTGGATATTATTTTGATGCAGAATGTACGCAACTGGCGACGAACGTTGTTATGGAGGACAAAAATACAAAGCTTTACGCTAAATATCTAGAGGGCGTGCATACGTTTGTAGGATATTATTTTGATGAAGAGTTTACGCAATTAGCAACGTCGATTACGGAAGAAACGGAAGATATGCCTCTTTACGTGAAATATATCGAGGGCGAATGGACGATTGTTCGTACGGCAGAAGATGTAAAAGATATGTTGATGAGTACGAAAACGACGGATAAGTTTTATTTCATCTACGATATCGATATGGCAGGAAAAGCCTATAACGTAAGCTATCCGACGAAAGCGACGATTAAAGGAAACGGCTTTGCGCTGAAAAATCTCAAGGTTGAAAAAACGACGACGCAACAAAATCTTTCGTTGTTTGGCAAAATTGGCAAAGATGCCGTAATTGAAAATTTGACGTTTGAAAATCTTACGTGTAATTGGACGGTTAAAGAGCCATACGAAGAAAACGTATATCAAATGAAAATCTTTATGGTTTGTGAATCTATTGAAGAAGGCGCAACCATAGAAAACGTAACGTTTAAAGGGAATCTTTCTATGGTTATCAACAATGCATCGCATCCAGGTGTGGACGTTGAAAACTATAATGGCAATGATGGATATAAATATACGAATTGCTTATTTGGCGGCGATTCGGACGCAGCGTATACCGAGGCAAATCCCAATGGATTCAAGGTAGAGGGTAACCCTGCGGAATTTATAACTTTAAAATAAGAAAAAACAAACGGAGGATATATTATGAATAAATCAGCAAGAAGATTAGCTTGTTTACTTCTCTGTGCGATGATGGTGGGTTCTTTTGCTGTATCGTGCGGCGGAAGCGGTTCGGACAGCAGCTCCGGCAAAAGCAACAGTGTAGAAAATTCTTCCAGTGAGAGCGTAAATTCTTCGGAGAGTGAAAGCTCTTTGGAAAGTGAAAGTTCTTCGGAAAGCGAAAGCTCTTCGGATTCCACGTCCAAAGAAGATAGCAGTGAAGAAGAGTTCGATCCCAACGGAAAGACGGAAACTCGTCCCGTGGTATTCTCGACGGAACCTTTAGACGGGAATTTTAACCCGTTCTTTGCGACCTCTGCAACGGACGTTGAAATTATTTCAATGACGCAAATCGGTATGTTGGGTGTAACGACGGACGACGAAGGCGAACCTATCGTTGCTTGCGGACAGGATCAGGCTACCGTTGTAGAATCCTATTCCATTAAGGAAGCAACGGATAAATCGTATACCGATTACAGCCTTGTAATCAAAAACGGTATCAAATTCAGCAACGGAAGCGATTTGACGATTGAGGACGTACTCTTTAACTTGTACGTATACCTTGACCCTGGTTATATGGGTTCAGCTACCATTTATTCGACGGATATCGTTGGTTTGGCGGCGTACCGTGCGCAAGACCCTAGCTTATTGGAAAACGATTCCGGCTTTGACAGCGATTCTTTGAATCAAACGTTCTACAATGCGGCGGCTACCAGAATTCAACACGTTATTGATTCCTTGGATAAAGATTCGGGCTACACGCCTACGTCGAAGGAAGAGGCGGAAATCGCAGAGGATATCGCAAGATTAAAAGAATTATTCTTGGAAGAAGTAAAGACGGACTGGTCGAGCAATGCAGGTACGCAGACGAGCTACGAACAAGAATATACCTTGAAAGAAAATTGGGAAATTTATTTCTATGTAGAAGGGCTTGCAAGCCGTGTATATATGACAACCGAAAACGGTATGAAGCCGTTAAAGGATAGCAACGGTAAATACGTAACGACACTTACGAAGCCTGGCGTTACCTTGGAAGACGGTACCGTATACGACGGAACGTATCAGGGTAAAGAATATTATGCAGATCATTACGTAGAAGAAATTGAATCGGCAGCAGCAAACGAAGATTTGATTGCAGCAAAGATGGAAGAGCAAAACTGTACGGAAGAGGAAGCTGTTCAATACGTTATTCAGGACAAAGCAATTGAAATGGTTTACGAAGCGTATACCACGGACGTTTACATAGAGCAATTATTGCTTTACTGGGCATCTGGTACAAAACTTCGTGAAGAATTGATGGCAAAAGCTCGTACGGCTTATTATGATGAATTGTTGAAAGACGGCTTAATCGTGGAAACCATCAGCGGTATCACGACGAGTAAAACGGCAGACGGACAAAACGATGTGCTGAATATCCGTATCAACGGCGTTGACCCGAAAGCAATTTGGAACTTTGGTTTCACCGTTGCACCTAAATATTATTATTCTACCGAAGATGCAATTAAAAATACTCGCTTCGGTGTAAAATGGAATGATTTTGAGTTCTTTAACGAAGAAGGTTTGCAGGCTCCTTCCAAGAGTGCGTTGCCCGTAGGCGCAGGCGTTTATATGGCAACGAATATTGACGGAGACGACAGCGTAAGCGGCGCTGGTTTCTATAAAAACAATTTCGTGTATTACAAGCGTAACCCCTATTTCGAAACGGTAGGCAGCGGACTTTGCAATGCAAAGATTAAATATCTCCGTTATAAGGTAGTGGATTCCAACCAAATCGTTCCTTCGATGCAAACGAGTGAAATTGATATTGGTGAGCCCAATGCAACGGCGATGAATATAGCGGAAATTCAAAAAGCAGGATTGAGTTATAAAACAGCGGCAACCAACGGTTATGGTTACGTAGGTATCAATCCCACGTACGTACCTGATATCGAAGTTCGTCAGGCAATCATGTACGCGATGGACACGAATTATACGCTTTCCTATTATACGGAAAATCTTGCAGACCTCGTATTTAGATCCATGTCTAAAGAATCTTGGGCATATCCCGAAGGCGCGGAACCGTATTACAACCCCGGTGAAGCGGATACAATGATTCCTATGTTGTTGGACGAAGCAGGTTGGAAAGAGGGAAGCGACGGAAAACGTTATAAGGACGGTAAGAAGCTGGAACTTTCGTTTACGATTGCTGGCGGTACGACAGATCACCCCGCATACGACATGTTTATTGCAGCGGAAGAAATTTTGGAAAACTATGGCTTTACCATTACCGTTAAAAACGATCCTTCCGCATTGAAGAAGTTGGCAACCGGTCAGCTTGCCGTATGGGCGGCGGCTTGGTCTTCTACGGTTGACCCCGATATGTATCAGGTTTACCATAAGGATTCCAACGCAACCAGTACGAAAAACTGGGGCTACAATACGATTTTTGCCGATCAGACGGGTGAACAATTCTACGAAGAGCAGAAAATTATTGAAGATTTGAGTGAACTGATTGAAGAAGCTCGTGAAACGACGGTACAATCTCTGCGTGCGGAAATCTATGCGGAAGCATTGGATTTGGTTATGGAACTTGCTGTAGAACTTCCTACTTATCAGAGAAACGATTGCGTTGCGTTTGACCCTGACGTAATTGATTACAGATCTCTTAACCAAGATCCCAACGCATTCTCGGGCGTTATCGACAGAATTTGGGAATTGAATTACGTGAAATAACGTTTTTCCTTTTCCGTAAATAAACGAAAAGTGAAGAAAGACGAATGGTAAAATATATTATAAAAAGATTACTGCTTGCCGTGTTGATTTTGTTCAGCGTTTCGGTAATCATGTATATATTGGTGCGAAATATCGACCTGAACGCACTTTGGGATATCGCTGGGGCTGGAAATCTTGCGTCTGGTCAAGACGCAGAGGAAAAGTTCCAAGCGGTTGCCGAAGCGTACGGATATGGGGATAATTCGTTTTTGGGCATTATCAAGGGATATTTTTCGTGGCTTGGTAATTTCTTGCAAGGGGATATGGGTACATCCATAACCTACAAGCAGCCCGTTGAAGACGTTATTTCCAAAAATATGGGTATTTCCTTTACGATTTCCCTTGTATCTTTGATTTTGCAATTAATTATTGCAATTCCCTTGGGTATCAAGTGCGCGGTAAATCAGTACGGTAAATTGGACTACGTAGCGACGTTCTTGACGATGATCGGGATTTCTTTCCCGACGTTCTTCGCTGCGAGTCTTGCAATCCGTGTGTTCTCGGTGGAATTCGGTTGGTTCCCCGTGTCGGGTATTCAAAGCGGTAACCTGATTTCTCCTACTTGGTGGGAAGAATTCAAGGATAAAGTATGGCATATGACCTTGCCCATTATCGTATTGGTCGTTTTGAGTATCGGTAGTTGGTCGCGTTATACCCGTACCAACACTTTGGAAGTACTCAATGCGGACTATATCCGCACGGCGAGAGCGAAAGGTTTGTCCGAACGTTCCGTTGTTTATAAACATGTGTTTAGAAACTCGCTTATCCCTCTTGTAACGGTATTGGCGGGTACTTTGCCCACGCTCTTTGGCGGCGCAATGATTACGGAAACCATGTTCTCGATTCCCGGAATCGGTAAATTGGCGTACGACGCCATGATAGACGGCGATATTCCGTTTATTATGGGATATAATATGTTCTTGGCAATGTTGACGGTTATCGGTATTTTGCTTACTGATATTATGTATGCGGTAGTTGACCCGCGCGTAAAATTGGCTTAAGGAGGGAAATTATGGAAGAAAACAAAGATTTGATTTCGGAAGAATTGCCCGAAGTAGACCAAGTAGACGCGGCGGTTGCAACGGAAAGCGAGGACGTACACGGTGAAAATTTAAGTGATCGCGTACGTATGCTTTCGCCTGGACAGTTGGTTGCAAAACGCTTTTTCCGTTCTAAACTCTCGGTAATTGGTTTGGTAACGTTGGTGATTTTGTTTTTATTCTCCTTTGTTGGACCACTTTTACCTGGCTTTTCCGAGTGGGTTGACGGTGGCGCACCAGTGGTAGACAGAAACCCCGAAAATATTAAGGCGACTGTTTTCTTGGACGCATTAGAATACGTGCAAGTAACGGTAGATGAAGAAGGGAATATCGTTTATGGCGAAACAATTTATGCCTATAACCTTATGGGTACGGATAACCTCGTCAATAAATACGGGGATATGAATTCTACCCATTGGCTTGGCACGGATGAAACGGGCAGAGATATCTTTACGAACTTGATGCTTGGCGGCAGAGTTTCCTTGACGATCGGTTTCGTTGTTATCTTCTTGGAGGCTTTGATAGGCGTTATTCTAGGCGGTATTGCGGGATATTTCGGCGGTTGGGTAGACAACCTAATCATGCGTATCGTAGATATTTTAAGCTGTATACCCACCATTCCGATTATGTTGATTTTGTCGCAGATGTTGGAAAGCTGGAATATTTTGGATATACGAAAGCTGTATTTCCTGATGGCGATTTTGACGTTGCTGGGGTGGACGGGTATCGCGCGTATGGTACGCGGTCAAATTCTGTCCTTGCGCGAACAAGAATTTATGTTGGCGGCAAAATGCTCGGGGCTTTCTACCTTCCGCAAGATATTTAAACATTTGTTGCCGAACGTAATGCCGCAGTTAATCGTACAGATGACGATGGGCTTGGGCAGCATTATTTTGACGGAAGCAACGCTTGGGTTCCTTGGTATCGGTGTTCCGCTCGGTACGCCTACGTGGGGCGCAATGATTAACAGCGTCCGTAATATGTATACGTTGCAATATTTCCCTAATTTCTGGATCCCGCCCGGAATTTGTATTACGCTTGCGATTTTGGCGTTCAACTTTGTTGGCGACGGCTTACGCGACGCGTTTGACCCGAAGATGAAGAGGTGATGATAATGTCCGAAGAAAAGAAGACGAAAAAATCACATTATATCTCGGGGAAAGAATCCCGTAAAATCTCTAAAGAAAACGCGAAAATCACCAGAAAATTTGAGAAACGTAAGAAGAGAAAGAACGTAGAAGCTGAATACGTTACTGAAATGAAAAATCCGAACAACATCATTGAGTTTGATGATTTGCACACCTATTTCTATACGGATACGGGTGTTGTAAAGGCGGTAAACGGCGTTACGTTTTCCATTCCCGAAGGCGCTACGGTTGGCGTCGTTGGAGAATCTGGTTGCGGAAAGAGCGTTACGTCGCTTTCTTTGATGCAATTGGTGCAAGGTCCTAGCGGACAAATCGTAAGCGGTTCTATTCGTTTCCGCACGAAAGCATTCCGTCGCGATAAACTTGGCAAAAAGATTCCCGTATACGAAACGCAGGAAGTAGACGGCGAAACGGTGCTTGTGAAAAACGCAAAAGGGAAACCTATTCAGAGAAAGGACGATCTTGGCGGAAAGATGTACGAAACCGAAGAAAAGGTGTACGATATCGCAAAAATGCCGTTGGAAGCGATGCGTGGCATTCGCGGTAGAGAAATCGCTATGATTTTCCAAGAACCGATGACTTCTTTGAATCCCGTGTTCACGATTGGGAATCAGTTGGACGAAGTTGCGTTCTTGCATATTAAAGGCATCAGCAAAGCAAATGCAAAAAAACGCAGTATTGAAATGCTGGAATTGGTTGGTATTGCAGACCCTGCGGGTGTGTATAAAAAATACCCGCACGAACTTTCGGGCGGTATGCGTCAGCGTGTTATGATTGCAATGGCGTTGCTTTGCAACCCGCGCTTGATTATCGCTGACGAGCCTACGACGGCGCTCGACGTTACCATTCAGGCACAGATTTTGGATTTACTTCGCGAAATTAAAACAAAAATCAGCGGTTCGATTATGTTGATTACGCACGATTTGGGCGTAGTGGCAGAAATGGCGGATTTTGTAGTCGTTATGTACGCAGGTAAAGTAATTGAAATGGGCACGGCGGAGGATATTTTTGATAATCCTTTGCATCCGTATACGATTGGGTTACAAAAGAGTAAGCCGACGGTAGATGGGGACGTGGATTCGTTGTACTGTATCCCCGGCTTTGTTCCGAACCCTGTCAATATGCCGAATTATTGTTATTTCCGCGATAGATGCGAACGCTGCACAAAGCAGTGTGCAGGGGATTATCCTCACCTTGTTAAGGTATCGGATACGCATAGCGTAGCGTGCTATCTCTATAAAGATAAGGAGGACGAAAACAATGCGTGAAAACGAATTTGATAAGAACTCCGAAATCGAAAACGAGATACCCATGGACGAAGTGAATGCGCCTTTGACGGTGGAAGCCGTAGAAGCGGGGATTGGGGAAGATGTACTTTTGGAAGTGCGTAACCTGAAAAAACACTTTGTTGTAGGCAAAAGCTTTTTCGGGAAACCGATTAAATGGCTCAAAGCAGTAGATAACGTATCTTTTTCCTTGAAAAAGGGAAAAACGCTGGGCATCGTAGGGGAATCCGGTTGCGGCAAAACGACAATGGGACGTACGATTTTACGTCTTTATGACGTTACGGGCGGCGAAGTTTGGTTTAAAGGACAAGAAGTTTCTCAAGTTTCCAACAAGGAATTCGATAAACTCCGTCCCAATATGCAGATGATATTCCAAGACCCGTACGCAAGCCTTTCTCCCCGTTTAACGGTTGGCGAAATTATCGGCGAAGCAGCGTTGCAACATAAAATCGTCGATAAGAAAAATTATAAAGAATACGTGCTTAGCGTTATGAAGATGTGCGGCTTGCAGCCCCATTATTTTGAGCGTTACCCCCACGAATTCTCCGGCGGTCAGCGTCAACGTATCTGTATTGCGCGTGCGCTTGCTTTAAAACCCGAGTTGGTTATTTGCGACGAACCTGTTTCGGCGTTGGACGTTTCCATTCAGGCGCAAATTATCAATATGTTGAAGGAATTGCAAGCCGAATTGGGCTTGACGTATGTATTTATCTCACACGATTTGTCTGTTGTAAAGCATATCTCCGACGAAGTGGGCGTTATGTACCTCGGCAGTATGGTGGAATTCGGTACGAAAGACAAGATTTTCAACAATACGTTGCACCCGTACACGAAGGCGTTGTTCTCGGCTGTTCCCGTGCCTAATCCGCACGTGAAGATGAACCGCGTGATTTTGAAAGGGGATATTCCTTCTCCCGTAAATCCTCCCAAGGGGTGTAAATTCCATACTCGCTGCGATAAGTGCATGGAAATTTGTAAAACCGTTCCTCCGAAATATAAGCAGGTGGAAGAAGGACACTTCTGCGCTTGTCATTTGTACGATACGGAAGAGGATATTGCGGAATACGAAACGGCTGCTGCGATAGACGTAGAAGCACAGGATTAATGGGTAATGTCAAAACAAGAAAGAAGCGAGAAAAAGACGAAAAGAAAAAAGCCGAAAGCGGAGTTTGATACCGAAAGCACCATCGCGGATATGAACGTGGAGGGATTTAAATGGTATAATCCGCAAAAGAAAAAGAATCCCAATGATTCCGTTGGTAAAATCACCTTTAAGGAATATTGGGCAATGGTAATCGGTGCGTTTCGCGCATTTTGGCCGACGTTGTTGATGATTGTCTTGGGATTCGTTTTTATGGTTCTGTTTGCTTATCTTTGGTTAAGTTAAAAATAAAAAGCACTCCGTAAAGGGGTGCTTTTTGCATCGCCGAATAAATTTTTATATATTTCTCATCTGTAAACTTGCACCCTAATAAGGAAAAACAATTCAGAAAGACTATTTTTCGCGTTTTGCGAGGATTATTCCCGTTTCCGCATTGATCAAAAAGGCGGTTACATTCCCTTTGCGGTCAATAACGCCAACGTAATAATAAGTAGAGCTTTCATAAAGCAGACGTACGTAAATTTCCCCTGCGAATCCGTATTTATCCGTCATAGCGGTAAACAGTTCGGTTTCTTGCTCAAAGAGGTTGTTCAAAACGACGGCGGGGGATAACGTTTTTTCCGTGCGAACGGAAAGCGCGGTCAATTCCATCGCCGTTTCTCCGTAAGAAATACTGCATACAAGCTGGGAAAGCGCCGAGGTGTCCAACGTGCAATAAAAATAATATTCACCTTTCACGTTATCGAAAGACATTTCCCCGCCATATTCTTTTCCTTGGACGTTAAAAAGAAGATTGCAGGATTTGTCGCCTGACGGGGCAACCAAATACACTTCTGTTCGGGAAAAAATTTCTTGGGGTACGCCGTCCGTTGCGTAAGGGGATTCTTTCTCTACCGAGTAGATTCGTAAAGAAAATTCGTCTGTTTCAGCAAGGAAGATATTGCTTCGCAGTTCGGAAACGTAATCGTGGTAATTGATCTTTTTTTTGCAAGCGGTAAGCGGAAAAATTACAAGCAAAAGAACAAATGCCGTAAGCAAGATTTTTAATGATTTCGCAGGTAAAAATTTCTTGTGGGGCTTAAAAATAATGTTCATAGTTCATTATATTAAAAAAAGGTTCAAAACATACCCAATTATTTTTGTTTATACAGTTGATTTTTTGCTTTCAATGTGCTAAAATAGTATAAATACAATGGGAGGAGAGTTTATGAGCGTTGAAAAGATCATATTAAGATCTTTATTAAGCACGCTGGCGGCAATCGCTTTGTTGTTGGTGTTGATGGTTGGCTCGCTCGTAGCTTTTTTTCCGGAAACGATGATGAACGTTTCCTATGATATGGGGATGGAGAAATCGAGTGTATGGTTTGCAGAGCGCGCATATAAGCGCCACGACGATATAGACGTTATTGCTTTTGCAACGACGGTTGCCATTGAAGAAGATATGTACGACAAGATTATTTCCTGTGGCGAGCGAATGACAGAGGACGAAGAATTTGAGGAGTATTGTGCGGCAAGGGATTTAAAAAACGCAGAAACTTACGGAAATGAAATGTTGGGCGATCATAAGATTGTAGACATTTTAGGACGTTATGACCAGTATATTTTTGCGCAGATCAGTATAGCGCAATACAAGAAAGGTGATAAGGACGGCGCGGCGGAACGGGCGAAAACGAATACAGTCGGATTTCCCCGAAACAACCCGATTGCCTGCTTGCTTTTGGAAGCGGATAGCGAAGGGGACGAGGACTTTAAAAAGCATATGACCGATATAATGCGAGGATTGTCCCAAGAAAACTGGCACGAGGATGATATCCAATATTATAATGAAATCAACTCGTTTCTGGAAGCTGTTTAACGTTTATGTTTAATAAGAAAATAAAAGTTTTTATATATACAAGGAGACAAATCAATGAGTAGCAGAATTGTAAAAGAAGGATTAACTTTTGACGACGTGCTTTTGATTCCGCAAGCGTCTAGCGTTTTGCCACATGAGGTAGATTTAAGAACGCAGCTTACCGATAAAATTAAGCTGAATCTGCCCTTGATGAGCGCAGCGATGGATACGGTTACGGAAAGTCGTATGGCAATTGCAATGGCTCGTGAAGGCGGTATCGGTATTATTCATAAAAATATGTCGATTGAGGAGCAAGCGAATCAGGTTGATCGCGTAAAACGCAGCGAACACGGCGTTATTACCGACCCGTTTTTCCTTCATCCTGACAATCTTGTAAAGGAAGCAATCGTTTTAATGGAAAAATACCGTATCAGCGGCGTTCCCATTACGACGGCAGACGGCAAATTGGTAGGAATCCTTACCAACCGTGATTTGCGCTTTGAACACAATTACGATCAACCCATTTCCAACATTATGACGAAAGAAGGGTTGGTAACTGCGCCAGAAGGAACTTCTTTGGAAGAAGCAAAGGGAATCCTCGGCAAGCACAGAATTGAAAAATTGCCCATTGTAGATAAGAACGGGTATTTGAAAGGTTTGATTACCATTAAAGATATTGAAAAATCCATTCAATATCCCAATTCCGCGCGTGATGAAAACGGCAGATTGCTTGTTGGCGCGGCAGTTGGTACGGCGGCAAATACGATGGAACGTATCGAGGCGTTGATAAACGCGCGCGTTGACATTATTGCAATCGATACGGCACACGGACATTCTGCGGGCGTTATTAAGAAAGTGGAAGAGATTCGCACAAGATTCCCCAACCTTGCAATTATTGCGGGTAACGTAGCGACGGCGGGCGCGACGGAAGCGCTCATTAAGGCAGGTGCAGATGTTGTAAAGGTCGGTATCGGTCCTGGTTCTATCTGTACGACGCGCGTAGTTGCAGGTATTGGTGTACCGCAACTTACGGCTATTATGGATTGCGCGGAAATGGCAGATAAATACGGCAAGCGCGTAATCGCAGACGGCGGTATTAAATACAGCGGCGATATTGTAAAAGCGTTGGCTGCAGGTGGCAGTGCAGTAATGGTCGGTTCTTTGTTGGCGGGTACGTTGGAAAGCCCGGGTGAAGTAGAATTGTACCAAGGCAGAAGCTACAAAGTATACAGAGGTATGGGCTCGCTCGGCGCAATGGCGGCGGGTAGCAGCGACAGATATTTCCAAGAGGGCACGAAGAAGTTTGTACCCGAGGGCGTAGAAGGACGCGTACCTTACCGTGGTTCGGTTGCAGATATCATTTATCAAATGAAAGGCGGTTTGCGTTCGGGTATGGGATACTGCGGCAAAGCAACGATTGAGGCTCTTCGTACGGATTCGGAATTTGTTCGTATCACCAACGCGAGCCTTATCGAAAGTCATCCTCACGATATTTCTATCAGTAAGGAAGCTCCCAACTATTCACAACATTAATAGAAAAAGACGCGGACGAGAGTTGTCTACGCGTCTTTTCTTGCATAAAACGTATTTAATTTTTACCATTACAGGAGGATAAATATATGGAAAACAATGTGCGTCCAGCATCTATGGAACGTATTACAACCAGAGCGCTTGCAGAAGCGTTTATCGCAGAGCAGGTAGCCGAAGTACAAGCGAAAGTCGGTAATAAAAAAGTATTGTTGGCACTTTCGGGCGGTGTAGACTCTTCCGTGGTTGCAGCGCTTTTGGTAAAAGCGATTGGCAAACAACTTGTTTGCGTGCACGTAAATCACGGTTTGCTTCGTAAAGGAGAACCGGAAGAAGTAGTTCGCGTATTCCGCGATGAAATGGACGCAAACCTTGTCTACGTAGACGCGGTGGACCGTTTCCTTGGCAAACTTGTAGGCGTGGCAGAGCCGGAAAAGAAACGTAAAATTATCGGTGCGGAATTTATCCGTGTATTTGAAGAAGAAGCGAGAAAATTAGAGGGGATTGAATTCCTTGCGCAAGGTACGATTTATCCCGACATTATCGAAAGTGACGGCGTAAAAGCGCATCATAACGTAGGAGGTTTGCCCGAAGATATGCAATTTGCGCTTGTTGAACCTTTGAAATTCCTTTATAAAGACGAAGTTCGTCTTGTAGGCAGTGTTTTGGGTTTGCCTGACGGTATGGTATATCGTCAGCCGTTCCCCGGTCCTGGATTGGGCGTTCGTTGCCTTGGCGAAATTACGCGCGACAGATTGGAGGCAGTGCGTGAATCGGACGCGATTTTGCGAGAGGAATTTGCAAAAGCAGGATTGGCAGGTAAAGTATGGCAATATTTTACGGCTGTACCCGATTTTCGTTCGGTGGGCGTAAAAGACGGCAAACGTACGTATGCGTATCCCGTTATTATCCGTGCTGTGAATACGGTAGACGCAATGTCTGCAACGATTGAAGAAATTCCGTATGCAATTTTGAACAAAATTACGGCGCGTATCACTTCGGAAGTGGAAAACGTGAACCGTGTTTTGTATGATCTTACACCGAAGCCTTCGGGAACGATTGAATGGGAATAATTTTTATTATAACACCCCGCGAAATGTTTTCGCGGGGTGTCTTTTATTATAATTTTTCCTTGGATAATTCTTTCGACGGCGAATAGCCGAATGTTTTTATATACTGCTTATAAAATCCTACGTAGGATTCAAACCCGCATAAAAGGTAAACGGCTGTCGGTTTCTTTCCTTGCTGTAACATTTTTTGCGCATACAGCAATCTTTTAGAATTTAAGTATTTGTGTGGAGTGATTTTTAGCTGCGTTTGGAATAAACGGAAAAAATATTGTTGACTGATGTAAAAATGCTTGCAAATGTCTTTAATATCTTTAACCGTAAATAGATTTTCGTTAATATACTCTAAAACCTTGGTTAAAAAAGGAGAGGTTTTAAAGGTGATATCGGTGGGTTTTTTTGCCTCCAATGTTAAATTATAAATCAGCTCTTTCACCAAAGCGGAAAGGATATCTGTAAATGCTTTATTAGAAAGCACGTTACCATAATAGGTGATGCGCTTAAAAATATCTTGCAAAATGCTATCAGGTGGACAATGAAAAACCTCTAAATTTTCAGGAAGCTCAAGAAGAGAATCTTCTCCGACGAAAGAAGGATCGAAAAGAATATCGTGTCGTGCGTAATCCTCATCGGATGTCAGTTCTAAATAGTGATATTTCAGTGGACGGGTGATGACAAGGTCGTTCTTTTTAAGTTGATATTTCCGATCTTCAATCACGTAAGTAACGTCGCCGCTCTCCAAAAAAATAATTTCGTAATGATTGTGCGTGTGGCGCATAGATAAATGCTTTCTATCGTCTGAAACTTGTACGCGTCTATAATTATATTTGATTGGTTCCGTTAAAATATTCATAAATTCGCCCTCTGTTACAGTTTATCACAAATGCGAGGCTTTTGCAAATAAAAAGAGAAAACAACAGAAAAAAGTTTAATTTTGTTAATATAAATAAGTAGAAATGCTTATTTACAATATTTTATTTTATGATATACTATTATAGAATGAACGGGAATACCGTTATTAGGAGGATTTGTTTATATGATAAAGAAACTTAACCTTGCAATTATCGGGCAAGGAAGAAGTGGCAAAGATATTCACGGTGGATATTACCGTTCGGATAAAAACATATTTTTTAACGTGAAATATGTGGTAGAGGAAGACGCTCGCCGCCGTTCGATAGCTGAAAAAATCTATCCCGGTTGTATAACCCTTGCAGATTACCGCGAATTGTACAATCTTGACGTGGACGTAGTTGTAAATGCATCTTTTTCCGATCAGCACTATTCCATTACGAAAGACTTATTGGAACACGGTAAAAACGTGATGGTTGAAAAACCTTTTGGTAGAAATCAGTTTGAATGTGAAACGTTGATGAAAACGGCGGAAGAGAACGGCGTACTGTTGGTTGTTTTCCAAAACACGCAGACGGCGCCTTATTATTTGGATGCGCTTCGTTGGGTAAAGGAAGGAAAGCTTGGCGACGTGAAACAAATCAGCATTCATTTTAACGGATTTGCACGTCGTTGGGATTGGCAAACGTTGCAGAAAAAAGTAGGTGGCAGTGCGTATAACACTGGGCCGCACCCAATTGCAATGGCACTGGGTTTCCTTGACTTTGATAAAAACACGAAAGTGGTGTATTCCAAGCTGGATACTGCCCTTACCAGCGGCGACGCAGAAGATTATGTAAAAATCTTATTGACAGCGCCCAACAAACCTCTTGTGGACGTTGAAATCAGCTCCATTGACGCATACAGCGATTATATGTTGAAGATTCAGGGTTCTCGCGGAACGTTGAAATCTACGATAGGTAAATATTCAGTAAAATATATCGTAGACGAAGAAAATCCTGAAAGACCCGTTATCGAAGAGTTTTTGCAAGATGAGGAAGGGAATCCCATCTATTGCGGCGAAAAGCTGAACATTCACGAGGAAAACGGGGAGTATATCGGTACTCCTTTTGACGTAGGAACGGCAACGATATACGAAAATCTTTATTACGCTTTAACGGAAGGAGCAGAACTTGTCGTGAAACCTTGGCAATCCGCTATGGTAATCAACGTAATTGAAACGGCGCATGCACAAAATCCGTTACCCGTAAAATTCTGATAAAACTTTTTCAAGACAAGAAAACGGCAAGCAAAAAAGTGGCTTGCTGTTTTTTTGTGCCAAAAAATCTTGCGTACACATATATTATAGTATGAGATTTTTCTCAAATACACAAGAGGTTTAAAAGTACGATGTTTAATCTTTGGAATACGTCTAATCAATTTATCTGTCGCGATTGTTGTGGCAATATCCGTACGTGGAACGGTTGCAATACTTGCAATTACTATAATAGCTGCAATTCTTTTAATAACGGTTGCAATAACGGTTGCAGTTGGAATAGTTGTTGCGGTTGCGGTAATGCAACGAATGCAGAGACGAACGTTTCGGATTGCGATACGTTAGGTGGTACTTCGAACAATGGTTATAACTACGGCTGTGTAACGCTTTGCGGTTATAATTTGGCTAGGCGTGGGTCTGCGCGGAGTTGCTGGTCAAATCGTTGCAGACGTTCGGGTTGCTGCAATAACAGTTGTAATAACTGAAAAGGATAGAAATACGGTAGATAAAAAAGCGGCGAGTTTTCTTGCCGCTTTTTAAGCGTCTAAAAAACAAATGAATACGCATACTGTCTTTCGATGGAAAGAATACGAAAACTGTATCGTTACGCAAAAGAGAAATATGAATTGCTCCACCTTAAAAAATATACGACGCTTGCGGGCACGTTAGTTTTTTTTCTTGTTACTTCTATCGTGCCGCTGACGTTTTGGCTGACTCTGTTGATAGGGAAATTGCCCATTGATATAGAACGGTTTATTAATTTAACGGTATTCGATTCTGTAAAAGACGTATTGCACTTCGTGCAAAAGGAAGCGTTGGATGCGACGGCGGGGGTATCGGTGGTGCTTTTGCTTACGACGTTGTATTCCTCTACAAATCTTTTTTATCAAATGCGGCGCAGTGGAGAAATTATTTATAACGTGCATCGGAAACGGCAAGGGATAAAAATGCGTTTAGGGGCTTTCGTCTTGTTTCTATGTATTATGTTGTTAGCATTGTCTTTTGTTCTTACGTCTGCGTTAGGAACGTTTCTGCTTTCGCGGATAATTTCACGGTTTTGGAGTAACGTTGTGGACTATGTCCTGTTGATTGTATTGGCTTTTTTGTTGACGTTACTACTCAACGTCTATGTTTGTCCATATAAAATACAAATCAAAAACTTTTTTCGTGGCGCGGCGTTTACCGTAGCTTTCTGGTTGATTTCCGTGATAGGATTTTCCATTTATTTGCGGTTTGGAAATCTGGGGAAGCTTTACGGCGCGCTTTCGACGATTATCGTATTTTTGCTGTGGCTTTACGTGTTGATGATAGGGTTTATCGTCGGGGTTATTTTTAACAGCGAAAGGATAACCAAGGATAGAAAACGTAAACGGGCGAATAAAAAAAGTTTAACTACGCAAACTGAAACTAATGAAAAGTAGATTAAAAAGTTCATTATTAGCGGGGGTTGCGGGATTGGCTCTTTGTTTTTCCACAGTGCGGGAAAGTAGTTTGCAAGAGATTGCCAAACCGTATTTAGGGGTATATGTCTGTGAGGATTTAAGGTTTGGTCAGACGGAATATAATCAGGAATTGCAAAATGTGAAATTGGAATTGAAGAAAAACGGCGAATACGTTTTTTATATCCGCGAACTTGGTGGGAAAGGTAAAAAGCAAAAAGGGAAATATGAATATGACGAAGAAAAATCGTGCATATATTTTTCCGCTTTCGAGGATAATAGGATACGAAGAGAATTTTCGCTGAAGGACGGCTGTTTGACGGTTGCCGTTCCGTACGGAAAGCAGTTATTTTATATGTGTTTAAAGCAAAAATAGACAAAAAAGTCGTTGCGGGTTTATCGCTACGGCTTTTTTTGTGCATAAAAAAAGCCTTGACAAGCGGTGAAGAAAATATTATAATACAATAGCCTATTTTTCTATGGAAAATAACGGTAACGAGGTGATTTATATGAGAATCATTACGATTAGTCGCGAGTTCGGTTCAGGTGGACGAGAGTTAGGAAAACGTCTTGCGGAATATTTAGGCTATGATTATTATGACAGCGAAATTGTTTCTGCAGTTGCAAAAAACAGTGGATTAGATTCTCGTTATGTAGAGGAAAATTTAAGCGAACACGGTTGGCGAAACGTGCCTATTTCTTTCCGTGGTACGCTTGGTTCGTCGGCGTATATACAAGCGAGCAAAATACAGCTTTTATTGGAACAAAAACGTGTGATTGAAAAAATTGCAGGTTTAGGTAAGGATTTTGTAATCGTAGGCAGAAACGCCGACGTAATTTTACGGGAATATAACCCATTTAATATTTTCGTTTACGCGGACGAAGAAAGCAAATTGAAAAGATGCGAAGAGCGTGCGCCTGCGGGGGAAAATTTGACGCGCAAGCAACTCCGCCGTAAGATGAAAGAAATCGATAAGACTCGCGCGAAAACACGTATGATTTTATCGGGTACGCCGTGGGGCGAACGGGAATCTTATCATCTGATGGTAAATACGGGTGATTGGCCGATGGGGGAATTGACGATTACACTTGGGGAACTAATTAAACGGTGGTTCGGAGGTAAAGCATGATACAGCTTTCCGACCATTTCACCTATAAAAAACTTTTAAAATTTACGTTGCCGTCGATTGCTATGATGATTTTCACCTCCATTTACGGAGTGGTGGACGGTTTTTTCGTTTCTAATTTTGCAGGAGATATTCCCTTTAAAGCGGTAAATCTGATTATGCCGTTTTTGATGATACTCGGCACGGTGGGCTTTATGTTTGGGTCGGGCGGTACGGCAATCGTAGCAAATACGCTTGGCGAGGGAAAACTGGAAACGGCAAACCGTTATTTTTCTCTTTTTACATACGTAACTTTCATTTTAGGCGTTGTGTTTGCTGTTTTGGGAATCGTTTTTATTCGTCCGATTGCAAAGTTGCTTGGGGCAGAGGGAAAAATTCTAGAAAATTGCGTTCTTTATGGAAGAATTATTTTAGCGGCGTTGCCGTTTTTGGTATTACAATATTTATTCCAAAGCTTTTTTGTCGCGGCGGAAAAACCTCGGCTGGGGTTGCTCGTCATCATCGCGGCAGGCGTTACGAATATGGTATTGGATGCGGTGTTGGTGATATTGTTGCCCGTGGAATACAAACTTACGGGGGCGGCGATTGCAACGGCGGCAAGTCAATGCGTTGGCGGCTTGATACCCATCTTTTATTTTTTTCGCAAGAACGGGAGTATTTTGCGGTTGGGAAAGACCAACTTCGAAGGGAAAGCGATTTTAAAAGCTTGTACAAACGGCTCTTCGGAGTTTATGAGCAACGTTGCTATGAGCATCGTCGGAATGCTGTATAACTTGCAATTATTAGAATATGCAGGGGAAAATGGGGTGGCGGCGTACGGCGTAATGATGTACGTCAGCATGATTTTTTCGGCGGCGTTTATCGGGTATTCCATAGGGACAGCGCCCGTGATTGGGTACCATAACGGCGCAGGCAATCACGCGGAACTAAAAGGAATTTTGAAAAAGAGCTGCGGAATATTGCTCGTTGGAGGATTGCTAATGTTTGGAGCGGCGGAGTTGTTGGCAATACCGCTTGCAAAACTGTTCGTCAATTACGATAATGACCTTGTAAAAATGACGGTACACGGATTTCGTATTTTTTCAGTTGCGTTTCCGTTTATTGGGTTTGTGATATTCAGCTCCGGTTTTTTCACGGCATTAAACGATGGCTTGACGTCGGCGCTAATTTCCTTTTTGCGTACCCTTGTTTTTCAGGTAACGGCGGTAATCGCTTTGCCTTTGCTTTGGAAACCAAGCGTGGACGGCATTTGGGCTTCCGTTGTGGTTGCGGAAATGGCGGCGGTCCTATTGTCTGCGTTTTTTATCTTTATAAAACGGAAAAAAAATATTTCCGTAAAACAAACAAATGTTCGCAAAACGCTTGCGTTTTGAAAAAATATATGATATACTGATGTTATCGAAAGGGATAAGACGGAATTGTTATGGCAAAAGTCTTGGAAAAATATCAACAAATAGAGCGTTCAATTATTACGACGTACCGTAAAACGATATGGTCGCCTTTTGTGTTGGCGGTAAAAAAATATGCGCTGATACAGGCGGGGGATACTATTGCGGTATGCATTTCGGGTGGGAAGGACAGTATGTTGCTTGCAAAATTGATGCAAGAACTTCAACGCCACAGCGAAGTGCCGTTTTCATTGCATTTTTTGGTGATGGACCCTGGCTATAACGAAGTGAATCGAAAAAAAATCGAAGAGAATGCCAAATTGTTAAACATACCGATTACGATATTCGAGAGCGACGTATTTGCGGCGGCAGATTCGGCAGCGGCGGAATCTCCTTGTTATTTATGCGCAAGAATGCGTAGGGGACATTTGTATTCCAAGGCAAAAGAATTAGGATGTAATAAAATTGCGTTGGGACATCATAAAAGCGACGTTATCGAAACGACGGTGATGGGTATGCTTTATGGGGGACAACTGCAAGGGATGTTGCCGCGAATCGCAAGCACCAATTTCGAGGGAATGGAGTTGATTCGTCCTATGTATTGTATTTTAGAGAACGATATTTTGCGTTGGAAAGAATACAACGGATTGGATTTTATCGCTTGCGCTTGTAAGTTTACGCAAAATATAACGGGCGGTGATGAGGATAGTTTTTCCGCGCGGCGCAAAGTAAAAGCTTTGATCGCCGAATTAAAAAAAGAGAATCCGAATGTGGAAAATAACATATTTCAAAGCATTCATAACGTACAGCTAGATACGCTTGCAGAATATAAACAAGATGGAATAAAGTATTCGTTTTTGGAAAAATTTAAAAAATTGTCATAACGGATATTTTTGCGCATAGGATAAACTATGCAAGAAAATCAAAATGTAAAACATACCGTTAATATAGAACAAAGAAAATTGCTTACCGTAACGGCGGTGGAAAGTGTAACCGCGTTTTCCGAGGTAAAAATCGTGTTGTCGCTGTTGGGCGGTGGACGGTTGAACGTAATTGGTTCGGGCTTGAAAATCACAGGTTTTTCTAAATCTGTCGGGACGTTTACAGCTGAGGGCACGGTAACGGGAATTCAATACGGCGGGAAGAATTTTGCCGCAAAGATTTTTAAATAGATGGATACCGTTGGGCAATTCAACGTGTTTTTTACTTGCGTCGGCGTGGGTGTGATAGGCGGCATATTGTACGAGCCTTTTGCAATGTTTCGGTTGCTTTTTCGTTGCGAAAAAGGAAAGAATAAAATATTAGGATTCGTATTGGATCTTTTGTTTTTTCTGTGTTTTTCCGCTTGCGCAATCGCGATTGCATATCGAAATAAATTCCCTGAAATTCGTTTCTATATGTGGATAGGTTATGGTATCGGTGGAATAATATATTTAAAAACTTTGCGAAGAATGGTTGCATTTTTAGAAAAAGTATGCTATAATAAAGCGACTAAGTTGGTGAAAAAGATTCAAAGTAAGAAAAAACTCTCAAAAACGGGGGATAAGATATGACACAAGACAAGATGAGAAGAATCATAACGGCGTGTACCGCTGCGGTAACGGCGTTGCTTGTGTTTTTGCTGTCTTTTTTGATTTACCAATGGATATCCATGGCGATATTAAACAAGAAAATCGAAAAAGCTCAAGCTGAAGTAGAGCGTTTGGAACAGCAATTAGAGGAAGATAAAGATTCGTTGCAGTATTATCAAACGCAAGCATATTTGCAAGCGGCTTACCAAAAATTACAGGAGCTTGAAAATCAAAAATAAATGAAGAAATTTGCCGTAATCGACATCGGCTCAAATTCCGTTCGCCTCATGTTCGTGGCGGACGGAAAAGTTTTATATAAGAGCCTGCATACCACTCGCTTGGGGGAGGGGCTTGCCCGTTCGCCCCGTCTTTTACCAGCTGCAATCGAGCGTTCGGCGCAAGCCGTTGCTCTTTTTTATCGGCAAGCGATAAACGAGGGCGCAGAGCGTGTTTTTGCTTTTGCAACGGCGGCGGTTCGCACAGCTGAAAATCGCACGGAATTTTTGCAACGTGTAAAAGAACTTTGCGATTTGGAAATCGAGGTGCTTTCGGGTGAAGAAGAAGGGGAACTTGGAATTCTGGGCGCGCTTGGCAATCAAGACGGCTGCGTGATAGACGTTGGCGGTGCAAGTACGGAAATCGTAGTAAAAAGCAATGGAAAAATTCTTTATAAAAAGAGTTTGGATATAGGCGTAGTACGGTTAAAAGATTTATACGGACGGAATAAAGAGGCGTTGATGGTGCGTGCCAAAGCGGCGGTGAAAGAATACGGCGCATTACCGCCCGCCCATTGCATTTATGGTATCGGTGGTACGGCAACGACGCTTGCGGCGCAGTATTTGGGATTGACCGTTTACGATTCGAAAAAAATTACGGGGACGGAAATTCCGGTTTTGCAGTTAAAAAGACTTGCGGACAAGCTATCGGAAATGACAGTGGAAGAAATTGCGGCGTTGCCTTGTATGCCGCAGGGTCGTGCGGACGTACTTTCTGGAGGGGCTGTTTTATTAGCGACGCTTATAGAAGCGTTTGGGTTTAACGGCTTGGTCGTAAGTGATAGGGATAATTTAGAAGGATATGCAATTCGCCGTGGATTGCTTTCATAAGAGGGGAAAATGAAAAGAAAATTCGCTACAATATATTCGTTGATTTTAACGCTGTTGTTATTGGCAGGGCTTGTTTGCGTCTTTTTTCTTGCATGGGATAGGATTCTCGATTTGGTTTGGTGTGTGGCAGGTATGGCTTTAAGTTTTGTGCTTGCTCCTATCATACATGAGCTTGGACACGTCTTTGCGGCAAAACGAGCGGGAATGGAATTTGTGTTTGTAAAATGCTTTTGTTTTAAGTTCGTACGGGAGCAAGGCAAAGCCCGAATACGTTTCGCGTCGCCCTTTTCGCCGGACGTTACGCAAGTAATGCCGAAATATGCAGGAAATATGCAAAATCGTGCGGCAAAATATACGATAGGCGGTTTGATTTTTAGCGGAGTATTTTTGCTTTTGATTTTGATGGGCGGAATCTTTTTTTCGTGTTTTGATAAACCGATTTGGGCGTTTTGGGGGGCAATTCCGTACAGCGCGTATTTGTTTTTATTAAACGTAATACCGTTAGAATATGCGGGCGGAAAAACGGATGCACTTGTATATTACGGTATAAAAAAGGAACAACCTGCCGAAAAAACGATGTTGGCAGCGATGGAAATACAGGGCGGATTATACGAAGGAAAAAGCTTTTCGGAGATAGAGGAACGCTTGTATTACGACGTGCCGATTCTCCCAGAGGATGAGCCGCTTTATGCAGTGATGATGGATCTGCGCTACCGTTACCATTTGGAAAAAGGGGAAATGGAGCGAGCGTCGGATTGTTTAAATCGCCTTGCGGTCTCTCAAGCTTATCTTTCCGACGCAGAAATTAAGCAAATTGCGGTAGAATTGGCATATATGCACGCTATTAATGGGGATTTGGCAAATGCGGAAGCAAGCGCACAGATTTGCAAAGATGTGTTGCAAGAAGATTCCGCAAAATCGATAAGAGCCTTATTGGCGTATTCTATTGCAGTAGGAAATGCAGAAGGTGTTGCATTGTTAAAAGAAAAAGGTCTTGCCGCTATCGAACGGGAATATCCCCGCGGGGTAGCGAAATCGGAACGCATTATATTTTCGCGCTTGATAGAAGAATAAAAGAATTTCAAAAGGGAAAAACTGAAGATAAAACGGCTGTAAGCTATGAAAAAGAGAGTGAATATGCAAAAAAATCAAAAAGAGCGAAAAGCGGGTGTTTTAATGCCGGTATCGTCGTTGCCCTCTGATTGCGGTATCGGGACGTTGGGCGCAGGGGCGTACGCCTTTGTCGATTGGCTTTATACGGCGGGGATGAAGATTTGGCAAGTGTTGCCGCTTCTTCCTACGGGGTATGGGGACAGTCCCTATCAATCGTGTGCGTCCGACGCTGTAAATCCTTATTTTATCGATTTTGCTTTACTGGTGAAAGAGGGGTTGTTGGAAGAACGGGATTATAAAACGGTGGATTGGTGTGCGGAAGAGCGCCGCGTGGATTACGGAAAACAATTTGATTGTAAAATTTCCGTATTGCGCAAGGCGTTTGAAAATTTCGACAAGAACTCTGTTTCTTGGAAAACCTTTTTAACGGAAGGGAAATACGCCGATTACGCTTTGTTTATGTCCTTAAAAACCAAATTTTCTTATGCGCCTTGGACGGGTTGGGTAGAACCGTACCGTAGCGCGGAGGAAAGTGCTTTACAAACTTATATGGCAGAAAATAAAGCGGATATAGAATTTTGGCAATTTACCCAATATATTTTCCTCAAACAATGGAACGCGTTGAAATCTTATGCAACGGAAAAAGGAATTAAAATTATGGGGGATATGCCCATATACGTTGCTTCGGATAGTGTGGAAACTTGGAAATACAGAAAAGACTTGTTTATGTTGGACGGCGCAGGGAATATTTCTTTGCGTGCGGGCGTGCCGCCGGACGCTTTTTCCGAAGAGGGGCAGCTTTGGGGAAATCCCGTTTACGATTGGGAAAAAATGAAAAAGGACGGGTATTCTTGGTGGCGTGCGCGGATTGCATATGCGTTTCAGCTTTTTGACATTGTGCGTATCGACCATTTTCGGGCGTTTGACCGTTTTTACGTGATTCCCGCAAATGCCGAATCGGCTAAAGAGGGCGAATGGCTGGACGGTCCGAAAGCGGAACTATTCGAAGGCTTTGAGGATTTTTCCGTCGTTGCCGAGGATTTGGGGTGCTTGGACGAAGGCGTTTACAAATTGATGGAAGATACTGGATATCCGGGGATGAAAGTTTTTGAATTTGCATTCAACGGCGACCCCGAAAATGAATATTTACCCTCTAACTTTAAGGACGGGAATTGCGTTGCGTATACGGGCACGCACGATAACGAAACGTTGCGCTCGTTCATAGAAAAAATGGGCGCAGCAGAGCGCAAAGCCTTTGAAAAAGTGTTCGAGTCGGAATGTTTGAATCTGGACGTTCCCTATTTAACGGAAACGGTGGAAGACGAATGTCGCAGCGTAATCGAGCTGTTGTTCGCTTCCAAGGCGGAACAGGTGATTGTTCCTATGCACGATTTGCTTTGCTTGGGAGAAGAAGCGCGCTTAAACGCACCGTCTACGGTCAGCAATCGAAATTGGACGTTCCGATTTGTTTACAGTGATTTCGGGCAGAGAAAAGCTGCTTGGTTAAAAGCTCTTGCAAAAGAGTACAACCGATAATTTCATAATAAAAAGAAGAAAATCTCCTTCGTGCTCACGAGGGGGATTTTTTTGCTTAAAAAAGTGTATAAAAAGAGCTGGGAAAAGAAAAACTAAAAGAAAGAAAGGAGGATAATAATGCGTAAAATAAAAAAAATAGTTTGTGGCTCTTTGTCCGTTCTTGCAGGTTTTGGGTTGATAGCTTGCAAAAAAGAAGAGAACGGCGGCTCGAAAATCACCGTTTGGGTTTCAGAAGCGGATAGGGCGTTTGCGGCGCAGGTAGCGGAAGATTTTAAAAATTTACATTCGGATAAAGATTATCGAATCGTAATCGACATTCAAGGCGAAAACGATATGGCGACGCGGGTTTTGAACGACGTGGAAAATGCCGCTGACGTTTTTTCTTGCCCAAACGACCAGTTACCAAAGCTTATCAATGGCGACGCGCTGACGCGAATAGCAGGGGAGCGTTTGGAACGGGTGAAAGAAGCGAACTCGGATGATTCGATGGATTCGGCAACGGTAACGATAAACGGGGAAAAACGTGTATACGGTATGCCGTATACCGATAATACTTTCTTTTTGTACTACAACAAAGCGGTTTTGACGGAAACGGACGTTGCAAGCTTGGATGGGATTTTGTCTAAATGCAGTAAAAGTAAGCAATTTGCTTTTCCGATGACGGACGGTTGGTATTCTACGGCGTTCTTTTTTGGCAAAGATTTGGGGTATACGGTAACGTATAACGAAAATCTTGCGGAAACGCATATCGACTGCGATTTTAACAACGATACGGGGGTAAAAGTAACGCAGGCAATGTGGAACTACGCAAAAGATACCCGAGTAAAAGCAGACGCGAATGATTCGAAGATTACGGCGGGCTTCCACGACGGTTCGATTGTGGCGGCGGTTTCTGGGATATGGAATAAAACTGCCATCGAGAGTGCGTTAGGTGAAAATTTTGCGGCTGCGAAATTGCCCACCTATACGTTTGATAAAGGGCTTGCAGGAGAAGAGCAGGTACAGTTGATTTCCTTTGCGGGCTACAAGTTGATGGGGGTAAATAATTATTCCAAAAATAAGACGGCAGCGATGGATTTTGCGGAGTATTACACCAATAGAGAAAATCAAATCAAGCATTTCGAGGCGCGCGGCTTTGTGCCGACAGACGTGCAAGCGCGTGCGGATGAAAAAGTGCAATCGGATATTTGTGCGCGAGCGATTACGCAGCAACTGCAGCACAGTAAAATTCAAAAAGATGTGCCCTCTACGCTGTGGGTTCCCATGGAGGGGTTAGGGTCTGCGATGGTAACGGGCGCGCAAAGCGGCAGTTTTCAGTTGACGGCGCAGTTAAACGCATGCGTAACCGCAATTGAAAAAACCACCGCCAAAGGACAAAATGAAGAAAAGGAAATAATGTAAGCGCAAAACGGGGAGGGAAGAACGTGGGAGAACGGACGGAAAAAACGATAAAAAAGAGAAAAGGATTACCGCAAACGTTTTATGCGTTTAAGGACGGAACGGCGTATACTCGTCTTTCCTTTCCGTTTATGGGATTTGGACAAATTGCGCGCGGACAAATTGCGAAAGGTTTGTTATATATGCTGACGGAAACAGCGTTTATATTGTATATAATTTTTTTCGGCGGTAAATATATTGCGCATTTATTCTCGGGCGACTTGGGGCGGCAGCTTGCGGGAGAACGCTGGAACGAGCAACTGCAAATTTTTGAAAAAGTAAGAGGGGACAACAGCTTTTTAATATTGCTTTACGGCGTAATGAGTATCGTAATTGCATTGCTATTTATTTGGCTCTGGTCGTTGAACGTCAAAGGCAGTTATGAAAACGACGTGCGGATACGAAAGGGCGAACAGGTGAAAAGCTTTCGCGAAGACGTTCGGTTGTTATTAAACGAACGGTTTTATGCGCCGCTTTTGGCGTTGCCTTTTGTGGGCTTGTTGATATTTACGGTAATGCCGCTCGTTTTCATGGTGTTGATTGCTTTTACCAATTACAACTACGCGCATATGCCGCCGGGAAAGCTTTTCGATTGGGTCGGTTTTGCAAATTTTAGAACGCTATTCTCGCTTTCTGGCGGTACAAGCGGTTTCGCTTTTGTCTTTTTACGGGTGCTGGTATGGACGTTTGTTTGGGCGTTTTTTGCAACGTTTACGAACTATTTTTTGGGCTTGATAATCGCTATGCTCATTCACAAAAAAGGAATACGAATCAAGATGCTTTGGCGCACGTTGTTTGTTATTGCCATTGCCATTCCGCAATTTGTAACGCTATTGCTAATGCAGAAAATATTAGACGGGGACGGAATCCTTAATAAGTTGTTGGGGACGAATATTTTATGGCTGACGGATAGCCGTCATTTGTCCTTATTGCCGCGGGTAATGATTATTCTCGTCAATATTTGGATAGGCGTACCTTATACACTGCTGATGTGTTCGGGTATATTAATGAATATTCCAGTGGATTATTACGAAGCAGCAAAAATAGACGGGGCGAATTCTGTTCGAATATTTATGCACATTACGTTGCCGTATATGTTGCATATTACTACGCCTTATTTAATCACCCAATTTGTCGGGAATATCAACAATTTTAACGTGATTTGGCTATTGACGGGGGGCGGCCCGGTAGATAATTTGCATTATGGAGGCGGTACGCAAGCGCAATCCACCGACCTTTTGGTTACGTGGCTCTATCGCTTGACAACTGATCAAAATCCGAAATATAACGTCGCGTCGGTTATCGGTATCGTTATTTTCGTGATAAGCGCTGTGCTTTCACTGATTACTTTTAACCGAACGTCGGCGGCGAAGAACGAGGGGGCTTTTCAATGAAAAAGAGTTCGGCAAAATTCAGACGTGGCGTATCCAATACGCTTGTATACGCGCTTCTTGCAACGCTTGGCGTGCTGTGGGTGTTGCCCATTGTATATTTAATATATACAGCGTTTCGCGTTACCCCGACAACGGGGATTATCAATACCCTCGTGCCTGATAATCTTCGGCTAGGAATCGGTAATTTTTCGCGATTGTTTCAAGAAACGATGTTTCCAAAATGGTTGGGAAACACGATTATCGTTTCCGTTTCTTCTTGCGTGCTTACCACTTTGTTTATTTTGATGGTAAGCTACGCGCTTTCGCGGCTTCGTTTTAAATTGCGTAAGCCCATTATGAACGTTTTGCTCGTATTGGGAATGTTCCCCGGTTTTATGAGTATGATAGCCGTATATTTTATTTTAAAAGCAATGGGGTTGACGAACTCGTTGTTGGCGCTCGTTATGGTGTATTCGGGCAGCGCGGCATTGTCCTATTATATATGCAAGGGGTTCTTCGATACCATACCCAAAGCGATGGAAGAAGCGGCGATTTTGGACGGCGCAAGTCAACCGATTATTTTTGCGAAAATCATATTGCCGCTTGCAAAACCGATTATCGTATATACGGTGCTCACTTCGTTTATAGCGCCTTGGTGCGATTTCATTTTTGTAAATACGATTATTAGCGATAGAGAAAAATATACGGTTTCGCTGGGATTGTATAAGATGATTAATGCGGAAAAAAACAGTTTTAACGATAATTTTACTACCTTTTGCGCGGGCGCGTTCGTGGTGGGTGCTATTATCGTTACGTTGTTTATGAGTATGCAACGATATTATGTGGAAGGGGTTACCAGCGGCGCGGTGAAAGGATAAAATTAATGCGCCCCAAGGCGGTTTAGCCTTGGGGCGCATTTTTGCTATACAGAAACGCCCACGCCTATAAAGCGTGGGTGTAAACACCTCCCCCCGCTATGTGGGGGGAGGTGTTTGCGAAGAATTATTTATTTTTAATAACTAGCCGTTCGATAAGGGCGACAACGGCATACATGGCGGCTGCAAGCACGCATAAGATGACGACGGCGCTCATGACCAAATCCAATTTAAATACCTGCCCACCGTATACAATCAAATACCCGATACCTGCTTTAGAAACGATATATTCACCCATGATAGAGCCAATCCAAGCCATGCCGACGTTGATTTTCAGCATGGATATAAAATTAGGCAACGAGGACGGAATTACAAGCTTCGTAAGTATTTGCAGTTTATTTGCACCCATGGATTCCAGTAACAGCAGCTTATTTTTATCCGTTGCCATGAACCCATTCAGCATATTTAAAATAGCGACAATCAAACCAATTAAGACGGTCATAAACACGATTGCCTCGTTTCCTGTCCCAAACCAAATGATGATAAGTGGACCGAGGGCGATTTTTGGCAGAGCATTTAATACAACGAAATAAGGTTCGGTAATGCGCCGCAATGCGTCGCTCCACCAAAGAATGAGGGCAATTACGTAACCCAAAACCACGGCGATTGCAAATCCCAACAGAGTTTCTCGCAAAGTGGTTCCCACGTGATGAAAAAGAGAACCGTTTTTATACAAATCGACAATCGTTTTATAAACGCGAGAAGGGGAACTAGTGATAAAGGGGTTTATCCAGGCGTTTTGAGCAGATAACTCCCAAAGGGTGAGAAAAAGAAATAAAATAGCAATTCTTGCGATATTGACGGCAACGCTTTTACCGCGTACCCGCCGAAGATACGCAAGGTGTTCTTTGGAAATAAGTTCGTTTTTCATCCGTTCAACTCCTTCCAAAGCACTTCGAACCAACGGGAAAATTCTTTATTTTCACGCCGTTTTAAAGGCTCTGTTTCGGAAAATTCTATAACGTGCTCGGCAACGATTTTAGCGGGACGGTGGGAAAGGACAAAAATTTTATCCGCCACCGAGATTGCCTCGCTGATGTCGTGCGTGATAAGCAACGCCGTTTTCTTTTCATTGCGTATAATTTTATAAACGTCATCGCAGACGGAAAGTCTGGTTTGATAATCCAAGGCGGAAAAAGGCTCGTCGAGTAATAAAACGTCGGGGTCGACTGCCAGTGTGCGGATAAGAGCCGCGCGTTGTCGCATTCCACCTGAAAGGGAGGAGGGGTAGTTTTTTAAAAATTGTTTTAATCCGTATTTTTCAGCGAGAGAAAGGGCGCGGGATCGGTTTTCCGACGTGTTTGCCCGTTTGATTTCCAAAGGCAGAAAAATATTTTTTTCAATCGTTCTCCAAGGGAACAATTCATCTTTTTGCAACATATACCCAAACGAGTATCCGTCGGAAATCACCTTACCGTAGGTTGGCGTAAGCAATCCTGCCGCAAGGGACAAAAGAGTAGTTTTTCCGCAGCCTGACGGGCCTATAATCGCGACAAATTCTCCTTCGGCGACGGAGAAATTTACCTTTTCTAACGCGACGGTTTCTCCTTGTTTGCTATGATAGTGCATCGAAACGTTATCGAAACGTAAAACTTCTTTCATTTGCGTAAGTCCTTCTGTGTGTTTTATTTTGCGTAAACTTCCCGATAGACGCTTTCAGCGTATGAATTGATTACCAGTTCGTTTAATTGCGCTCGACGGGTTAATTCGCCTGCATTTTCAATAATGTCTTGTAAGCGGTTAAAGCTATCTTCCGTCATAGAGAGTTCCGTTCTCCACGCGTCAATCGCTTTATAACGTTCTACGCTGGCGGCAAGCGAAGTCTCGGAAACGCCCTCAAAATATTCGCAAAGATAAGGCGCGACGGTAGCCGAGGGGGTCTCTTGTACGTATTTTACCGCTTTTGTTACGGCGCGTAAGAAACCGTTTACCTGCGTTTCGTTGTTATTTATCCACGAATTTTTTGCCATAAAGCAAGTGTAAGGGACTTCGCCGGAAGCCTCCCCGACAGAAGCGACGACGTAACCTTTGCCCGCCGCTTCGTATTCGTAGGCAACGGGGTCGAACATTGTGCAATAATCCGCTGTTCCCGCTTCAAACGCACTCGTCATTAAGTTAAACGCCACGTCGTAATTTAAGTTCAAATCAACGCCGTCTGTCATATCGTTTTGGTTTAATACGTATTCGAAAGTCATAGCAGGCACACCGCCCTTTCTACCGGCAAGGATTTCCTTGCCTTTTAAATCCGTCCATTGGAAATTAGGTTCGGGGACGCGGGAAACGAGGAAAGAGCCGTCGCGTTTCGTTAATTGTCCGAAAACCTTGGGCGTATCCGTTGAGCCGCCTACCAGCACGTATAATGCGGCTTCCGGCCCACAGAATCCGATATCGGAATCCCCTGAAAGGACGGACGCCATAACCGCGTCTGCCCCGCCGCCATTCGTAAGTTCAATTTTTAAACCTTCCGCTTCAAAATAGCCAAGGGATTCAGCAAGGTACAACGGCGCGTAAAAAACAGAATGCGTTACTTCGCAAATATGTAACGTATTCTTGTCGCCGTCGTCTTTGCAGGAAGGAAATGCAAATAAGGTGGTGCAGGCGGTAAGAACCGCGCAAATCGTTTTCATTACTTTTTTCATATTGGTTGTTTCTCCGATTAAAAAATTTTTGGATAATATATTATATGAACGGGCATTTCTAATTGACAATTACAAAGGAAAGTATTATAATGGGAAAGCTACTCTAAAATAGAGTATTGTGCCCTTTCGATAATCTAGGGAAGAATAGAGTAAGAAAAAATAAGAAAACCAAAGTGGGGTTTTTACCGATATGGAGATGCAAAAGACGTACAATCCAAAAGATTTTGAGGACAGAATTTATGCTGATTGGGAACAATCGGGTTATTTTCGTGCGGAAGTAGATGCAAACAAAGTTCCCTTTACAATTATGATGCCGCCTCCCAATATTACGGGGCAGCTGCATATGGGACATGCTATGGACGCGACGATGCAAGATACTTTGATTCGATTTAAAAGAATGCAGGGTTATTCTGCGTTATGGTTGCCTGGCTGCGACCACGCCTCGATTGCTACGGAAGTAAAAATTGTAGAAAAAATGAAATCGGAAGGGGTTACGAAAGCGGATATTGGTCGTGACGGTTTCCTTGTGCGTGCTTGGGAATGGAAAGAACAGTACGGCAACCGTATTATGATGCAACAACGCAAAATGGGTACGTCCTGCGATTGGTCGCGCCAAGCGTTCACGATGGATGAAAAATGCTCTCGCGCGGTTCGTGAAGTGTTTGTCAACCTCTACAATAAAGGTTTGATTTATCAAGGGGACAGAATTATCAACTGGTGTCCTTGCTGTAAAACGGCGCTTTCGGATGCAGAAGTAGAATACGCAGAAGAAGACGGACATTTCTGGCATTTGCGCTATTCCGCAACGGACGGTAATGTAGACGTTGTAGTGGCTACGACCCGTCCTGAAACGATGCTTGGGGATACGGCGGTGGCTGTACATCCCGATGACGAGCGTTACAAAGCGCTCGTTGGTAAAACTTTGAAATTGCCGTTGACAGATAGGGAAATCCCCGTTATTGCGGACGAATACGTTGACCCTACGTTCGGTACGGGTTGCGTTAAAATCACGCCTGCGCACGACCCCAACGACTTTGAGGTGGGGAAGCGCCACAGCTTGCCTATTATCCGTGTTATGAACGACGACGGTACAATGAACGAGCTTGCAGGCTCGTATAACGGATTGGATAGATACGTAGCAAGAAAGAAGATTGTTGCGGATTTGGAAGCGAGCGGCAATCTTGTCAAAATAGAAAAACATACGCACAACGTGGGGCATTGTTACCGCTGCCATTCTACGGTAGAACCCATTGTTTCCAAACAATGGTTTGTAAAAATGGAGCCTTTGGCAAAACCCGCAATTCAAGCGGTTATGAAAAATAAGACGAAATTCGTTCCCGAACGTTTCTCCAAAATTTATTATAACTGGATGGAAAACGTGCGTGATTGGTGTATTTCCCGTCAGCTTTGGTGGGGGCACCGTATTCCCGTTTGGTATTGTCAAGACTGTGGACAAGTCGTTTGTGAAAAGGAAGACCCTACGGTATGTCCTATTTGCGGCGGTGCCCATTTAAAACAGGATGAAGATGTGCTGGATACATGGTTCTCTTCCGCGCTTTGGCCGTTCTCTACGCTTGGTTATCCCGAGGAAACGGAGGATTATAAATATTTCTATCCCACCGACGTTCTTGTTACGGGCTACGATATCATTTTCTTTTGGGTGTCCAGAATGATTTTCTCGGGGATAGAACATACGGGCAAAGTGCCTTTCCACGACGTCCTTATCCACGGTATCGTTCGTGACGAACAGGGCAGAAAGATGAGTAAATCGCTCGGCAATGGTATCGATCCGTTGGAAGTTATCGAAAAATACGGGGCGGACTCTTTGCGCTTGTCCTTGCTCCGCGGCGTAGCGCCCGGAAACGACACCCGTTATTCGGATACGAAAGTAGAGGCTTGCCGTAACTTTATCAACAAGCTTTGGAATGCAGCTCGTTTCGTTCTTATGAACGTAGAAGGGAAGAAAATTCCTGCAATCACAGATATAAAACTTGCGCCTGCGGATAAATGGATTATTTCGAAATTGCAAAATTGTATCCGCGAAGTAACCACCAACCTCAATAAATATGAAATGGGTGTTGCGGGCGATATCGTGTGTGATTTCGTTTGGGAAAATTTCTGCGATTGGTATATCGAACTTTCCAAACCCGCTTTGTACGGCGAGGACGAAAACAGAAAGAAAGATGCGTTGGCGGTGCTTTGTTTCGTATTGGAAAACGCGTTAAAATTATTGCATCCGTTTATTCCGTTCGTTACGGAAGAAATTTATGCAAATCTGCCGAACGTAAAGGGCAGTATTATGATTTCCGACTTCCCCAGATACAACTCCAAAATGGCGTATAAGAAAGAGGCAAAGGCGTTTGAAGGGGTTATGGATATCATCAAGGCTGTGCGTGCTATGAAAAAGGATGCAGATTGTCCTCCTTCGAAAAAAGTGGAGATCAATATTGTTACCGAAAGCAAGCGTTTGATTCAGGTCAACAAAGACTGTATTATGAAGCTTTCGGGGGCAAGCGCGTTGAATTTTGTAGACAGCGGAGCGACTGTGGAAGGTAAGACGGTATCTTCGGTAACAGAAATTGCGCAAATTTACGTGCCGCTTGGCGAACTTGTGGATATTGAAAAAGAAAAGGCTCGTTTGACGGCGGAAATTGAACGTATCGACGGGGAAATTGCCCGCGCATCAGGGAAACTGAAAAACGAAAGTTTTGTTTCCAAAGCGCCCGCAAAGCTTGTAGATGCGGAAAAAGAAAAACTTGCGAAATATCAAGATATGAAAGCAAAGTGCGTCGCTCAATTAGAGAATTTATAAAAGTGAACAGAAAAAAATCCTTGACGGCGCTCAGGGATTTTTTTGCTTGTTTTACAAAAAGAGCTTGATAAAAATGAAACGGAAGTATACGATAGAAGTAGAATAGATTTTCTTGAGGGAAAAAATATGAAAGTGTGGAATAAAATTATGGTGCTTTTGTTGGCATTCAGCATGACAATCGCTGTAACATCTTGCGGTAAAAGTGGAGATGGTGAAATGGGGAATACGGGTGGAAGTTCTTCCGAGTTCGGTTTTGATGGGGAAAACGTGCCGTATGAAAGGCTGGAAAACGGTACTGTTAATTTTGGCTCGTATCCGCAAACAAGGGTAATGGATGAGGAATTGACGGCACTTTTGCTTGAAACGGTGGATGAGACTCCGTCGGAGGGAAGCGAGAAATGGATTTCGTATGGGTACTATGCGGACGGGGAAAATGAGACGGAATATATGTGGTATTGCGACGTGATTCACGAGGATGTTAAATATCGTGCCGTTTATTTTGAAGAATATAGACCCAATCACACGTTTGCGCCTTCTTCTGTTAATTGTCAGCAGGAAAACGGATACGAGGTGGAGCTGGTTTATTGGTTTCAATGGGAAGCGCTTAATTGGATTGTTTTGGAGGAGGGGGATGGCAGTGCGTTTTTGCATTGTAACAGTATTATTGATGCGCAAGAATATTATTCTCACAGGGATAACAGAGTAATAAACGGCGAAAAAATATATGCGAACAATTACAAGCAAAGCAACATTAGAAAATGGTTGAACGAAATTTTTTATGAAACGGCTTTTACGGCGGCAGAACAAAGATATATTCAATCTACATTGTTGGATAATAGCGAGAAGAGTACCAATCCAAACGGGAATCCGCTGTATTGGAATAACGGCGTGAACGAATACGCGTGCGAAGACACGGAAGATAAGGTTTTTTTACTTAGCTATGAGGAGATAACGAACCCTGCGTACGGGTTTGAGGGGGCGGCAAAGGATAGAAATTCGAGTGATTACGCAAAGAGCCAGGGCTGTTATTTTTACAGATTGACGGGAACAGTGAAATACGTTTCCCCGTGGTGGTTGCGTTCTCCTTTTTACGGGCACGACGACGCCGTACAAAACTTGGATTATTATAACGAAAACAATTATTATTACGTGCATTATACGGAATGCGGAGTTTGCCCGGCTCTCTGGTTGAGATTATAAGTTGGTTGAATATAACAAAAGAAAGGAAGTGAAATTCCTTTTTTTTTGCTTAAAAAGAGTAAAAACACCGAAAAAACGGTAAACTATGGAAAAAGTTTAAAAAAAGTTTGCGCAAACGTTTGACAAATGTTTGTCGGCGTGTTAAAATAATATCGTTGCGGCTTTGGGCGTACTATGCCCTTTTGCGGAAGAATGCAAAGGGTTGACGAAAAGCGCAACCACTAAATTCGGTTTCTTTGAAATTGCGGTAAGGGCAGTTTCGAGGGAAATATATTCCAAAATTTTTACAAGGAGGTCAAAAATATGCCTACTATTAACCAGCTCATCAAAAAGGGCAGAGAACGTATCATGTACAAGTCGAAGAGTCCTATTCTTGACAACTGCCCCCAGAAGCGCGGCGTATGTTTGTCCGTAACCACGACTTCTCCCAAGAAGCCTAACTCCGCTATGCGTAAGATTGCACGTGTGCGCCTTACGAACAAGCAGGAAGGTACGGTTTACATTCCCGGCGAAGGTCACAACCTTCAGGAGCACAGCTCCGTTCTGATTAGAGGCGGACGTGTTAAGGACTTGCCCGGTGTACGTTACCATATCGTACGCGGTGCGCTTGATACTGCCGGTGTTGCAAAACGTAAGCAGTCCCGTTCCAAGTACGGTGCAAAACGTCCCAAGTAATTAGTGGACAAGCGTTAGCGACAAAGTAGAAAGCATTTGCTTTCAGAGCAACGGGAGCTCTTAAAAACCCGAAAGTCGGTTGCGTTTTAAGACTAGGAAACCAAAACGCAAAAGACCTACTTGTTAATCGGAATATAGCTCGAAAAGCCCCGAATAAAAGTAGGCAGTATGCAACGAGAGTTGCAGAAGATTCGCACCCCGACGAAGATTCGGTGGCGCGATAGCTGTACTGAAGGGTAATGCCCTTATCAAAAAATTTTAAAGGAGGATTAATATTATGCCTAGAAGAGGTAATGTCCCTAAAAGAGACGTTCTGCCCGATCCTATGTATGGTAGCAAAGTTGTTACGAAATTGATCAACCAGATCATGCTCGACGGCAAAAAGGGTACGGCGCAGGCAATCGTTTACGATGCATTCAAAATTATGGGTGAAAAGCTCGGTATGGATCCCATGGAAATCTTCAAGCAGGCAATGGAAAACGTTATGCCTGTTGTAGAAGTAAAAGCTCGCCGTGTAGGTGGTGCTAACTATCAAGTTCCTATCGAAATCAGACCCGAAAGACGCCAAACTTTGGCTATCCGTTGGCTCGTTATCAATACGAGAAAGAGAAGCGAAAGAGAAATGGCATCCAGACTCGCAGCAGAACTTATGGACGCGTATAACAATGCGGGCGGTTCTGTTAAGAAGAAGGAAGATACGCACAGAATGGCAGAAGCGAACAAAGCATTCGCTCACTTCAGATTCTAAAAGAGGTAAATTATGGCTAGAGAATACGATTTACTCCATACCAGAAACTTTGGTATCATGGCGCATATCGACGCGGGTAAAACGACGACGACTGAACGTATCCTGTTCTATACGGGTAAAACGCACAAGATCGGCGATACTCACGAAGGTACTGCCGTTATGGACTGGATGGCACAGGAACAGGAACGTGGTATTACGATCACGTCCGCAGCAACGACCTGCGTTTGGAAAAATCACCGTTTTAACATTATCGATACCCCGGGACACGTTGACTTCACGGTAGAAGTTGAACGTTCTTTGCGTGTACTCGACGGCGCGGTGGCAACGTTCTGCGCAAAGGGCGGTGTTGAACCCCAGTCCGAAACCGTATGGAGACAGGCGGACAACTACAAAGTTCCCCGTATCGCATACGTTAACAAGATGGACATCAATGGTGCCGATTACTACCGCGTTGAAAATATGATTCGCGAAAGACTTGGTGCAAACCCTGTTCCCATCGAACTTCCCATCGGTAAGGAAGATACGTTTAGAGGTATCGTAGACCTTATCAATATGGAAGCAGAAGTTTACTACGACGACTTGGGTAAAGATTTCCGTAAAGAACCTATTCCCGAAGATATGAAAGATATTGCAGAAGAATATAGAATGAAGCTTGTAGAAGCAGCTGCTGAAGCTGATGACGAGCTTACCGAAAAATTCTTCGAAGAAGGGGATTTGACGGCGGAAGAAATTATCAAAGGTATTCGTATCCGTTGCTTGAACATGGAAGCAATCCCTATGCTCTGCGGTTCGTCTTATAAGAACAAGGGTGTACAATTCCTTCTTGACGCGGTTATCAACTTCCTCCCCAGCCCTCTTGACGTAGCAAACGTTAAGGGTACGAACCCTGATACGGATGCGGAAGAAATCAGAAGAACGGCTGACGACGAACCTTTCGCTGGTCTTGCATTCAAAATTGCAACCGACCCGTTTGTAGGCTCGCTTGCATATTTCCGTGCATATTCGGGCGTACTTTCCGCTGGTTCGTATGTTTACAACTCCACAAAGGAAAAGAAAGAACGTGTAGGTCGTCTTGTACAGATGCACGCAAACGAAAGAAAGGATATCCCTGAAATTTGCTCGGGTGATATCTGTGCAATCGTTGGTTTGAAATATACGACGACGGGTGATACGCTCTGTGATGAAAAGCACCCCATTATTCTTGAAAAGATGGTATTCCCTGAACCCGTTATCCAGCTTTCCCTTGAACCCAAGACGAAAGCAGGTCAGGAAAAGATGACGATGGCGCTTATTAAGCTTGCCGAAGAAGACCCTACGTTCAAGACGTATACCGATCAAGAAACGGGTCAAACGATCATCGCGGGTATGGGCGAATTGCACCTTGACATTATCGTAGACCGTCTGCTTCGTGAATTTAAGGTAGAAGCAAACGTTGGTGCTCCTCAGGTTGCATACAGAGAAACGTTCCGCCGCGAAGTAGAATGCGAAGGTATGTACAAGCGTCAGTCCGGTGGTAAAGGTCAATACGGGCACTGTAAACTTCGTCTTATTCCTCAAGAACCCGGTCAAGGCTATGCGTTCGAAGACGCAACCGTTGGCGGTTCGATTCCCAAGGAATATATCCCTGCAATCGACAAGGGTATTCAGGAAGCGGCGAAAAACGGTTTCCTTGCTGGCTACGAAATCGTGGACTTCAAGGTTGTTGTATACGACGGTTCGTATCACGAAGTTGACTCGTCCGAAATGGCGTTCAAGATTGCAGGTTCGATGGGCTTCAAGAACGGTATGGAAAAAGCAAATCCCGTACTTCTTGAACCGATTATGAAAGTGCAGATTATTACGCCGGAAGATTACTTTGGCGACCTTATGGGTAACGTATCCGGTCGTCGTGGTACAATCCTTGGTACGGACGATAGAAACGGTGCGAAGATTATCGACGCAGAAATCCCTCTGTCCGAAATGTTCGGTTATGCAACGGAACTTCGTTCCAGAACGCAAGGTCGTGGCCAATTCACGATGCAGTTCGACCATTATAACGAAGTGCCTTCCAGCATTTCCAAGGAAATTGTTGAAAAGCGCGGTAAGAAAGCGTAAAACACTTGTCTCCCCGTAAAAAAGCGGGGAGAACACAAAAATTATCAAAGAATTTTTTGAAAAGTCCTTTCAAACATTTGATAATTTGTAAAATTTAAGATATAATAGATTTGTCCGATAGATTGGAAAGTCGGTTATATCAAAATCATTTGAAAAAATGATAGGTAGCTGCGTCCGGATTTGGACAGGTTATCATTTTAAAAATAAAAAATATTATAAGAAAATCGGAGGATTTTAAAATGGCTAAAGCTAAATTTGACAGAAGTAAACCCCACGTTAACATTGGTACGATCGGCCACGTTGACCACGGTAAAACGACTTTGACCGCAGCTATCACGATGGTTATGGCAGCTCGCGGCGGTGCTGAAAAGATGAGATACGACCAGATCGATAAGGCTCCCGAAGAAAGAGCACGTGGTATCACAATCAATACCGCACACGTTGAATATCAGACGGATGCTCGTCACTATGCACACGTTGACTGCCCGGGCCACGCTGACTATGTTAAAAACATGATCACGGGTGCTGCACAGATGGACGGTGCTATCCTTGTTTGCGCAGCAACGGATGGTCCTATGCCCCAGACTCGCGAACACATCTTGCTTGCTCGTCAGGTAGGCGTTCCTTATATCGTTGTATTCATGAACAAGACCGACCTTGTTGACGACGAAGAATTGCTTGAACTCGTAGAAATGGATATCAGAGATTTGCTTTCCTCCTACGACTTCCCTGGTGACGATATCCCCGTTATCCGTGGTTCTGCGTTGAAAGCTCTTGAAGTAGCTTCTTCCGACAAACCCGCTGACGAAATCATGGCAGATCCCGCAGTTGCTCCCATTGTAGAACTTATGGCAGCTATTGACTCTTACATTCCTACCCCTGCACGTGAAGATTCCAAACCTTTCCTTCTTCCTGTAGAAGACGTGTTCACGATCTCTGGTCGTGGTACAGTTGCTACTGGTCGTATCGAACGTGGTGTTGCTCACGTTGGTGAACCCGCAGAAATCGTTGGTCTTATCGATAAGCCCATGACGACGACGATCACTGGTCTTGAAATGTTCCACAAGCTTTTGGACGAAGCGCAAGCAGGCGACAACGTAGGTGCGTTGCTTCGTGGTATCAACAGAACGGATATCCAGAAGGGTCAAGTTATTGCGAAACCCGGTTCCGTTGCTACTGGTACGGAATTCCAGGCTCAAGTATACGTTCTTAAGAAGGAAGAAGGTGGCCGTCATACCGCATTCTTCAACAACTATCGTCCTCAATTCTTCGTACGTACGACGGACGTTACGGGTAAGATCGAACTTCCCGAAGGCGTAGAAATGGTTATGCCTGGCGACAACATCGAAATGAAAGTTGTTCTTATTAAGCCCGTAGCACTCGAAGAAGGTCTTCGTTTCGCTATCCGTGAAGGCGGCAGAACGGT
>JAFTHU010000018.1 GCA_017457215.1 Clostridia bacterium | reverse complement strand
GCTTCCATACGGCTCATGCGCCATAAGGGAGCAGATTTTGCCGAAACGGACGAGAACAAGCATATTTTCCGTATTTTCGGCAAAAATGAAAATAAAAAAATGCGAACTTTTATTTTCGCATTTAATTATAAATTATACAACGGTACTTTCCGTGGAAAAAAGCACAAACGCTTGACAATACAGCTTTTTTTTGCTATAGTATAATAGATATTATGAATTTCAAAGCACGCAAAAAAATGACGACCTGGCAAGTTTTGTCCTTGGGATATCTTATCGTCATCATTACGGGTACGTTGCTATTGCTACTCCCTTTCGCTTCAAAATCGGGCGAAAGCACAAGCTTTATCAATTCCGCGTTTACCGCCACCTCCGCTACCTGCGTAACGGGGTTGATTCCCTATGACACAAATACGCATTGGAGTCTGTTTGGGCAGATCGTAATTTTGAGCATGATACAACTTGGCGGTTTGGGCTTTATGACCGTCGTTACCCTGCTTTTCCGCTTGGTAGGTAAGCGCATGAGCCTTGGACAGCAAAAGATTTTAATGGCTTCCACAGGCAAAGATCGCCGCGCGGAGATGCGCCGTCTTTTTAAGCGCATTCTTTGGGGAACATTGCTTTTCGAAGGCGTCGGCGCATTGCTTTTATCCATTCGTTTTTGCGATCAGTTCGGCGCGGGCAAAGGGATATATTATGCAATTTTCCACTCGATATCCGCCTTTTGTAATGCCGGATTCGATTTAATGGGCGGCGTGTTCGGCGGGGAAAAATTCGTTTCTCTTACCCCGTATGCAACCGATCCGTTGGTTTGTTTGACCATTGCATTTTTGATATTAATCGGCGGTTTGGGATTCTGTGTTTGGGACGATTTATTAGAGAATAAATTCCGCTATAAAAAACTATTATTACATACGAAAATCGTACTGTTTTCCACGTTGTTCCTGTTGGTTGTCCCCACTGCGTTGTTTTTGTTATTCGAACGCGCAAATCCCGATTATACGCAGTACAACTTCTGGGAGCGTGTGCTGGTCGCCTTCTTCAGTGCGGTAACGCCGCGTACGGCGGGTTTCAGCACCGTTGACCTTTCCGTAGGCGTATTTTCCGATAGCAGCTATCTTTTAACCTTGATTCTTATGTTTATCGGCGGCGGAAGCGCCTCTACGGCGGGCGGGGTGAAAATCACCACAGCTTTCGTCATCCTCGCTGGTATCGTATCCGTATTCCGCGGCAAACGGGATATTGAGCTGGGGAAGCGCAGAATCCACAATTCCGTAATGCGCCAAGCCCTTGCCGTATTCGTTTCCTGCTTGATTATCGTTCTCACGGCAACGCTATTCCTTTGCACGTTGGAAAGGGACAATTCCGCGGCGACGCTGCAAGCGGTGCTGTTCGAATCTTTCTCTGCAATGGGTACGGTAGGCCTTTCTATGGGTTTGACGCCCACGCTCTGCACCGTGTCTAAAATCGTTTTAATTCTTTTGATGTATATAGGACGGGTCGGCATCGTTACTTTGGGCCTGACTTTCGCGGAACGCAAAGACACTGCCAAATTGAAAAAACCCGTGGACGATAGCGTTTTAATCGGATAAAATCGAACAACACTGAAAATCTTTAATCTATAAAGGCGGTCTATTATGAAATCGGTACTTTTAATCGGTATGGGCAAATTTGGACAAACGCTAGGCGCAAATTTACTTGCGATGGGCGTAGATGTCATGGTTGTTGACAAAAACGAAGACAAAATCAATCAACTTGGGGCAAAATATGTGGACGCTTTGATTGTAAATTGTATGAACCTGGAAAACCTGCGCGCGCTGGATATTCCCTCTTTCGACACTTGCGTTGTCGCTATCGGGGACGATTTCCAAGCTTCTTTGCAAATCACCTCTCTCCTCAAGGAACTGGGCGCAAAATGGGTAGTTTCCAAAGCAACGACGGAAATCCAAAGAAAGTTCTTACTGCGCAACGGCGCAGACGAAGTAGTTTATCCCGACCACGACACGGCGGAAAAATTAGCAGTAAAACTCAATTTGGAACGAGTTTTCGATTACATCGAACTGAACGCCGAATATTCTATTTTCGAAATCGCCGTACCCGAGAAATGGTCGGGCAAAAAACTAATCGACCTCAATCCTCGTAAAAAATACGGTTTAAACCTTCTTACGGTGAAGAAAGGAGAATTGATTATAGATTCTTTGGACGCGAATTACGTTTTCGAAAGCGGAGACCATATGCTGGTCTTTGGAAAAACAAAAAACATCTTATCTTTTGCCAATAAATAATTTTTATAGAAAAAAGTCGGGCGGGTTTACAATAAACCCGCCCGACTTTTTTTATTTTTTTATCTATGCTTACCTTTATGGAATAACGCAATCGTACCGCAACCCGCGTGCGTACCGATTACACTGCCAATATAGTTTACCATAATGGGATTTTTGGGCAACCTTTCACGAATCAGATTCTCAACGTACTCCACCTCGTCCAAGCAATCGCCGTGGCTGATAAACACAGGGTCGTTTTCGGTTAAATCCATCGTTTCAAACATATTTTCCACTAACTTCGACAAAGCTTTTTTTCTACCCATTGCCTTGCTTACGGGTTTTAATTTCCCCTCGTCGTTTACGTGCATAACCGGCTTAATTTTTAACACCGACCCGATAAACGCCGTTGCCCCCGAAACGCGCCCGCCGCGTTTCAAATGAAAGAGGTTATCTACCGTAAAATGATGGCAAATATTCAGCTTTATCATTTCCGCATAGTTCGCTACGTTATCCAACGTTTCGCCCTCGTCCGCTTTGCGGATTACATAATCGAGCAACAATCCCTCGCCCATAGACGCACAGAGTGAATCCACCACGCGGATATTTCGCGACGGATAAGCTTTTGCTAATTCCCTCGCCGCAACGATAAAGCTCCCCGCCGTGCCCGAAAGCCCGGACGAAAAAGCAAGAACCAATACGTCTTTACCTGCTTTTAAAAGGGGCTCGATATGCTCTTTGGCTTGTTCTGCCGTTACCTGATAGGTGGTAGGCATTCTCCCTTCGCGGAGTTTTTGATAGAAATCCTTTTCCCCGATTTCTTCTCCGCTTTCCCCGCCGTAATTCACGTTATCCATGGTAAATCCAAGCGGCACGCACTCTACCTCGTGTTTTTCATAATACGTCTTTGGCATATCGCACGCCGAATCGGTAACGATTGCAAACTGTCTGTTTTTCATAAGCTTTCTCCTCGAATTTTTTCCTGATATCTGATTTATTCTTCCGTTTTACTTTGCACTTACTTTTTATTTTAAAACGTGGAATTTCTTTATCCGCTCTGCTTCGAACGTAATAGAAACAGAGTAAACTCCATTTTTACCGTTCAGTTCCATACGGGGCAACCCCGTCAAATCAAAATACTCGTTAAATTTGTCGGCAAAATCTTGCAATACCAACGCTTTGCACGCTTCGCTCATCACCGATTTATCCGATTGTAATACTCTGCTGACCCGCGTAAATTCTTCCGTCTGCCGCATATCCCCTCCCTTAAAGCCGACCTTTCAATATCCGACGCACGTTCCCCAAAAAACCTTTGTATTTTTTCGAAGGGTCGTATATCTTTTTTCGTCCCGACAAAAGCGCCGCCGACATCCAACGGAAGGAAATATGTATTTTTGTAAAATCCCCGTTGTAAAGCCCCTGCTCTTCGGGTAAGACCCCTAACAACGGAATACGTAACAATTCGGAAACTTCTTGCGGAGAAAGGACTTCGCCCGAAGCCAACAAATCTCCGCGTACCATATTCACCACCAGCGATAGCTCCGCCAAACGGTAGCTTTTCAAAACGGTGATAATTTTGTCTGCGTCCCGCAAGGAAGAGAGGTGCGGCGTCGTAACCACAATGGCTTCCTCCGCCGTCGCCACCGCGCGATGGAATCCCTCATCCATGCCCGCAGGACAATCTATCAATATAAAATCAAACTGTTTGGAAAATCCGTCTAAAACCAATTTGACCGCTTGCGGCGATACGTACCGCTCCGCCGTAACACGGCTGCTTGTCAATACGTATAAATTGGGAAAATCGGGATGCTTTATCAAGGCTTGTTTTGCCCTGCATCTCCCCTCAATCACGTCAACGATATCGTACACCACAAGGTTTTCCACCCCTAAGGCAACGTCTACGTTGTTTAACCCGAAATCTCCGTCGCAAAGAATAACGCGCTGTCCTTTTTTGGCAAGCTGCGCTGCAAGGTATGCGGCAACCGTAGTCTTCCCCACGCCGCCTTTCCCCGACGTAACGACAATTTTTCTTGCCATACTCTTCCGCGCTCCTTCGTCTGTTTTTCGCCGCAGTTTGCAGCGTAGAACAGCATAGCACTTTATCCCCGTCGGTTTTTGGCTTTTTTTAACGTTTTTTTAAACCTTTCGTCGTTTCCTTTTCCAAAAACCTTTTTATAATCTTTTTTATAGTATACCTTATTTTTCCACATTACGCAAGCGTTTTTGTGGAAAAATACATATTGTCATATGTTTTTGTTACTTTTAAGATTGGTTTTGCATATCTTTTTTCCGAAAAAAAAACAGATTTTCATTTTACGAAAATCTGTTTTTGCATTTTTGATTATCTTAATACCACTCGGAAATCCCAGGTTTGCCTGCTTCCGGCGCGTCTTCTTGCTCGGAAACAGGAGAACTGCTTTCGCTTGCGTCTTCCTTCTTACAAGAGCCCAACAGCGCAACGCTCGCCATCAAAAGACAAACGGATAAAATCATAGACAAAAGTTTTTTCATTATTCAATCCTCTTTTTATTTTATAAAAGGCGGAGAGGTTTTCTTCTCCGCCTCGCTCCTTTGTTATCTGTTACGCTTGCAAAGTTCCGCGCATACTTCGGAAATTTTTACGTCCTTGGCATTTAAAAGCACCATTACGTGATATAAAAGATCCGCCGCCTCGTTGATAACGCCAACCTTTTCCGTATTCTTTGCCGCAATGACAAGCTCTACCGCTTCTTCCCCGACCTTTTTCCCGATGCGATCCACGCCACGCGTGAACAGGAAACTTGTATACGCACCGTTTTCTGGATTCGCTTTGACGTCCGCAACAATTCTTTGCAATCTACCAAACATCTCGCCGCCGATGTCGTTATATTCTCCTTTTATCTGTTTTGAGAAAGTACTAAACGCATTGTTTTCTACGTCCACTTTACCCTTTTGAACAACCTTCAAAAGCAATGCGTTGCCGCCGTCCGTTAAAAACGCCGCTCTTACCGCCTGCGTATTGCCTTTCGACGCACCTTGCTTTACCACTTCTTTCTTCTGCGAATTATAGTAATGCGCGTAGCCCGTGGCAAAAGTCGTTTCTACCGCTTCTGCGTTCATTGCGGAAAGCATCAATACTTCACCGCTTTCGTAATCCTGCGCAATTACGGGAACAAGCCCGTCGCTTCCATAATTAATCTTGCTAACGTCTACCGTTTCTTGCTTTATTGCCATAGCTACACCTCCGTAAAGCATCCTACGCTATTATTATACTACAAATTTTTTGCTCCGTCAATAGGGCAAAGAAAAAAATTTGCAGTTTTTCCAAATTTTCCACGAAAAATACACCGTTTTTGACATTTTTTACAAAAATTAAACCCCGCAGCTTTACCCTGCGGAGCTTAATCAATATTGCATTTTTTACGAAATAGTAAAGGCGATAGATTTATCCCCCGACAGCTCGATATAATACGTAGCGTTTGCGCTTGCCGTAAACGACACCGTCTTTATTCCATTCGTCGTCGAAGTAGTAACATTCTGCGTTGCTTGGTTTGCCTTGTATACGTTCACCGAACAATGCCCATCATTTTCACCCAGCGTAATGGTTACCGTACGGCGACTGCTCGGCACAACTTTATAATAGGTCTTTTCCGTATCCGAATCTAAATACGCGCTGGTCGTTTGCCCAACGAACGCATAAATAGCGTTGCTAAAACCCGTACCGCGTTTGCCCTCTTGCCAAGTATCGGGATCGAAACACGGCGTCTGCGCCGCCACAGAACCCAACCAGTCGTTTTCATAATAAGCCGACTTGGCATATCCAGGCTTCGTTTCTACCGCTTCCCATTTGCCCGTATCGCTTAAAACAAGCTTCGTTCTGTAAATAACGTATACGTACTCGCCGATGGGGATATTGGCGGGACTGCCCCAGCCCAACCAGCCCGTTTCCCCAAGTTCTACGCTGGTAGTGAACAAATACTGTTCGTTGGGCGTGTTTTCAGGGAAATGCAACAGAAACGTAAGCCCGCTAGTATTCAAATCGAACAGATTTTCGATGTCCGACCCGTCGTAAAGGTCTACGCTGCCGAACGTATCACGGTTGCGGTTTTCACGGGAATCGATTTGATCATTCAAATACGACCCCTCGGTATTCAAACCGTATTCGCTGTTGATAACTTGATTAATCAATTCGTAATGGTCTTCGCCTTGCACATCGTCGGGCAACTCTTCCGATCCCTTCCATTCAAATTCCGACAATTTGATTGCAAGCTCTTGCGCATGCTCCGCAACGCCACCCGTTGCATACGTCCACGTGGCGTATACGCCTACTCCGCCCGCAAACAACACGCCAAGGGAGGCAATCGCTAAAAATTTTGTCAGGATTTTACACTTCACGTTTCCCCTCCAAAACGGGGATTCCGTTTATTTCCGCAAGTTTTTTAATCAGTTCTTTCACCCATCTTACTTGGCGAGCCGAAGTTATTTTCACGCGCATAGGATAGCGTGCGTATTTCTTCTTGGAAGATACGTCGGTAAAGATATATTTCGTGTTTTCAAAATCGGCGGGATTCAAGCCCAAATACACGTTGAGCGTCTTACCCTTAAACAGCAACCGCGCCACGGGCAGATTGCCCTTTTTGAACGTTTTTTGCGATTCCGCCTCGATTAAGCGCGCGCCCTTGAGCGAATACAAAGCTTCTATAATTTCTTCATAGCGCGCTTTCGTTTCCACCGAAGCCGCTTCCAACTTCTGCGCAAACGTTTTACGTACGCGCAATCTATTGAAGTTTGCATAGAACGGAAGTACTTTTTCCGCTTGCGCCGCTTTTTCCGCTTCCTTTTTTAAATCGTCGTCCAATTCTAATACCGTTTCTTCTTCAACGGGACTTTCCCGCAACGTCCAACCGTTACGTTCTACGACGTCTTCCAACAATTCTTTCGTCCAACGGGTCTGTCTATCCGACGTTACTTTGATACGCATTGCGTAATCTTTGGTCGCTTTGGCATCGGATACGTCCGTAAAGACGTATTTCGTATTTTCGTAATCGGCGGGGTTGCTCGCGATATATGCATTGAGCGTTTTACCCTTTATTGCAAATTTTGCGATGGGCGTTTTGCCGCACTTCGCCGTGCGGAATTTTCTGCTATCGCGCAAAGATATCCCCTCGATACGAAGCAAATACTCTTCAAATTTCGTTAATTTTTCTTTTAAACTATCGTCCGAATCAGCTAGTTTTTCCGCAAAGGTACGCATATCCCGTTTGCCGTGGAAATGCGCGGGACGTTCTACGATGAACGGCACCAACTTCGGCATATTCTCCCCAAGGGATTCTTCGTTCATAGGCTCGTTTTCCGCCGCTGAAATTTCCTCTAACGCCGCTTTTTCCGCTTCCTTTTTCAAATCGTCGTCCAATTCTAATACAGCGGATTCTTCTATTGCCACTTCCCGCAACGTCCAACCGTTACGCTCTACGATATCTTCCAACAATTCTTTCGTCCAACGGGTCTGCCTATCCGACGTTACTTTGATACGCATTGCGTAATCCTTGGTCGCCTTTGAATCGGACACGTCCGTAAAGACGTATTTCGTATTTTCGTAATCGGCGGGGCTGCTTGCGATATATGCATTGAGCGTTTTACCCTTTATTGCAAATTTTACAACGGGAACTCTGCCGCACTTCGCCGTTCGGAATTTTCTGCTATCACGCAAGGATATTCCCTCGATACGAAGCAAATATTCTTCAATATCCGCAAACCGTGTCTTCAACTCCTCGCCCGAATCGGCAAGTTTTTCCGCAAACGTACGCATATCCCGTTTGCCGTGGAAATGTGCAGGTTTTTCGGCAAGTTCTTCCAAACTCGGCTCGGTGAAAACCTCGGTTTCTTCCATTGAATTTTCGTACACGGGTGCGCTTTCCGCAACCGAAATTTCTTCTTTTTCGGGCTCATTTACCAAAATCCCCATCGCAAACAAACGCTCTCTCTTCGCCTTTTCAATCATGCGTTCTACAATCGGCGAAGCAATCGTCCCACCCAAAACAAGAAGCAAGCAAAGCCAGCCTGCGGGGGATTGCATAAAGGAAACGAAACTCCCGATAAAGGGAATTTTTTTGCCGCGATAGATTGCCCGCATTTGCGAATAACGCACGGGGAATGTATCGGGTTTTTCTACGGCGTCGCCTTGCAAAAGGAAATGCCGTTCGTACGGGTGATCCTTATTCGGTTCTTCAATACCGACAATACGGTGTACGATTAAAATATCGTCTACTTCGTATACGACGATATCGTATAACTGTAAATCGAATTCATCGGGTAACTCGTACACAAAAATCATATCGAACGCGGCAAACTGATCGTTTAAACCGTTTTCGAATAAATATTTATTCTTTTCATGCTTTTTCGCCATGGAATCGGTTTGCACCACTTTCATAGTGGGAATGTTTTTGTGATAACGGTCTTCCTGTACGTTTACGTATAAAGAAAAACCGAAAACGCCCGCCAAAATCACACACAAAAGCGCGGAAATAATCCATTCGATTATCCCGCTCTTACGCGATTTCGCCTGTTCTTTGGCGTATTCGGTTTTTATCTTTTCGTCCTCTGCGCCATAACGAATCAGCCGTAGCGTTAATTTGACGATATACGTCAAAAACACCACGGACAGACTCGTTAACAATATAAATACTATAAGGCACAGAATCAGGACGTAAATATCATACCTTGACATTACTTATTTTTCAATCCCCACAATCTAAAAGGCGGTTACCGTCCCATTCTTTATGAAAAATTTTTTAATGGATTCTATATTAATATTAGGTAGTAGGATCCGTCGTACCGTCCGTTAAATGCACGGAAATTGTACCAGCCAAACAATTGCCAAACGTTGTATATTCTTCCATGGTATCCAAAACAAAATCGTTTAACTGGATAGCGGATTCCAAAGCCGCTTTGTCTAAAACATAAACAAACGCACCGCTTGTATTACCGTTGTCGTCCGTCCAACCAGCGTCATCCCATACCCATTTCGCTCCAGCTTCCGTAGAGTCTACGGGATTAATCGTAATCTTATTATTCCAACCGTAAGGATTGAGCGTAAATATATCCGTTGCAACTGCATTTTCCGTAGTGCTTGCCACGATATCGCCATCCTTTACATAACATTGCGGCGAAGTTTCTACCCCGCCCGATCTCTTAAATTTCAAATAATAAGCAGATACAACACCGTTTTCTTTAACATCCGCCGTCGCCGATACCGAGGGCTTAAACGCAAGTTTTACATACGGAGCTTCGCCAACGTTATCCGTTGTAATGTTCAATACCGCTTTGTGATACGTTGCCGTATCCGAACCGCCCGTTTGATCAATCAAAAGTTTTGCATTTGTGCTAACTTTATATGTACCTACCGAACCGGTATTTTCAGAGTTCGCCAAACGATAAACCAACTCCGCTTCCGCATCCATAATGTTTGCAGATTCACTTGCATACGTCCACGTTGCGTACACACCACCGACGGTTACCATCATAGCAGCCGCCATTAAAGCCGTTACTTTCTTTTTCATAAAATTGCCTCCTAACTTTTTTGTTTGTTTTGTTAATTCTATCATTTTTACGAATATCGTTAAGCTCTTTTATTCGTTTTTTTGATACAATTAAGTGGATTCATTATAGCACTAATCTATATATTTTTCAATAGTTTTTTGAATTTTTTGCAAAATATTTTTTATTTTTTCTAGTTTTTCTTATTTTTTCCATTATTTTCCGTTACCATGTGGATAAAAATGAAAAAAGAACGGGAATTTCCCGCCCTTTTCAAGGGTATTTCATTGTATGCTTGACGTTGTCAATTCATCACAACGTCTTTCAAGCTTTCGTATTTTTTCAACGCCGCCATACGCAATTTTTCGTCGTCAAAGCGACCCTCAAACGCCTCATCCGATAAACGTTTCGCCATAAAAATCACACTCGTAGGATATTTTAAATTCTTGATATCCGTCAACACTTTACCCGATTGCCGCGTACCGAAGAAATCGCCGCTGCCCCGCATTTCCAAATCCTTTTCCGCTATTTTAAACCCGTCGGAATTGTTTTTCAGCGTCAACAAACGTTCTCGCGCCGTTTCACTTTCCGAACCCATAAGCAAGAAACAATAACTCTTTTCCGCGCCTCTGCCCACGCGCCCGCGAAGCTGATGCAGCTGCGATAAGCCAAACCGTTCGGCATTATAAATAATCATCATCGTAGCGTTAGGAACGTCCACGCCAACCTCGATAACCGTCGTCGAAACCAAACAATCGTATTCCCCACGTTTAAATGCGGACATAATTTCTGTCTTTTCTTTCTCTTTCATACGCCCGTGCAATAAAGCAAAACGCACCGTCGGCAAACGGTTTTTCAACTCGTCATAGAGTTCCGTTACGCTTATAATACTGCCCTCTTCGTCATCGTCAATTTTTGCGCAGACAAAGTACGCCTGCTTGCCCGCCGCCGTTTCTTTTTGCACGTAAGAAAGCATATCGTCGTACTTGCTTTCGGGAATGATACTTGTGGAAATTTCCTGACGGGCTTTCGGCTTGTCCGTAATCGTCGTTACGTCCAAATCTCCGTAAAAAATCAGGGACAACGTACGGGGAATAGGGGTTGCGCTCATGACCAACGTATCCGTACCGATTCCCTTTTCTGCCAACGCATTGCGTTGCGCCACCCCAAAACGGTGTTGTTCGTCGCAAACAATAAACGAAAGCCGAGGAATTTCCACATCCCCTTGCAATATCGCGTGCGTACCGCAAAGAATATCCACTTCGCCGTTTTTGAGCGCATTTTTTAAATCCCGTTTTTCTTTCACCGTCATACCGCCTGCCAAATACCCCACGCGGTAATCGGGAAAATATTTTTTCAAAAGGTTATAATTTTGTTCAGCAAGCACTTCCGTCGGAGAAAGATACGCCGCCGAAAAACCGCTTTTGACAGCCATAAAAATACCGCAAAGCGCCACCGCCGTCTTTCCGCTGCCCACGTCCCCTTGTAATAATCTGTTCATGCGCACGGGCGCGCGTAAATTTTCAAACACTTCGTTTACGGCAATTTTTTGTCCGTCCGTAAACTCAAAACCAAACCGTTTGGAAAACTCTTTCACCTCTGCGGCGCTTACTGTATAATTATGCAGGCGCACTTCTTCTTTTCCGCCCTTAATCAGCTTAAACGCCGATATTAAAGTGAAATATTCTTCCAATGCAATGCGCTCGGAAGCGTCCTCTATCGCTTTATGCGAACTGGGATTGTGTATTTCGTAAAGCGCGCGCTCCAACGAAGGAACGTCGTATTTTTTCAGGATTTGCCAAGGAATCACGCTTTCTAAATCCGTCTTTTGCAACGCCTCTTTCGCCGCCGAACGCACCACCTTTTGCGACAGCCCGCCTTTAAGCGAATATACCGGAATAATCCCTTTCAATCGGTAGTTTTTATCCAACGGTTCAAACGTCGGGTTCACGAGAGATATTTGCCCGAGTTTGTTGCTGACTCTGCCATAAAAAAGATATTCTCCCGCCTTTAATTTCTGGGCAATATACGGCTGATTAAACCAAATCGCTGTGAACGGAAAACCGTCTTGCGAACAGAACGCTTTCACCATTTTTCTGCGGTTTCCGTAATTTACTGGCATTACCCGCGTAACTTCGCAGGCAATTAAAACCACGTCGTTATGATACGCCGTTTTTAAAGAGGAACGCTCGGTCAAATCGAGGTAAGCGCGCGGATAAAACCGCACGAGTTCTTCCACCTCGCGTATGCCTAATTTATTGAAATCTTTTTCGCGTTTTTCTCCGATAGAACGCAGCTGCGAAAGTTTCATATCATTCCTCTTTGCCTTTTTGTTAAAAAAACGGGAAAGACCGCCGCCTCTCCCGTAGTTTTCCACATTTTTGTATAAATATGCGTATCTTTTGTATATTTTCCGTTATTCCAGCGACAAGATGTAGTAGTAAACGGATTGCCCGCCGTTGTGGAAATCCACGTCGCAATCGGGATATTTTTCCGCAATTTGTTCGCAAAGCGCTTCCGCTTCTTCTTCCTTGACGTCTTCGCCGTAGTACAGCGTGATAACCTGATGGAAATCTTCCTTCATTCTGCCAATCAGTTTCATCACAGTTTCTTCCAAGGAATGCGATTTCGCCAAAATCTTCTTATCGTCCAAACCGATAATATCTCCTTCCTTGATAGAGAAACCGTTGAGCGAAGTGTTACGAACCGCATAAGTAACTTGACCGACCTTTACGTTATCCAACGCATGGATCATATTCGTTTTGTTTTCTTCCGCCGTTGCTTCGGGGTCGAATTCCAACGCTGCCGCAAAGCCCTGCGGTACGTTTTTGGTAGGAATTACGTGCAAAGTTTTGTTTTCTACAAGGTTTTTCGCCTGTTCAGCTGCCAACGTAATATTCTTGTTGTTGGGGAATACGAAAACGTGTTCCGCATTGATTTTCTGTGCCGCACTTGCAATATCGCTTGCAGAAGGATTCATCGTTTGCCCGCCTTCGATAATGCGGTCCACCGACAAATCTTTGAAAATTTCCGAAAGACCTGCGCCTGTACAGATGGCAAGCATACCCATTTCTTTCTTTTCCGCTTCCAACTTCGCTTTCAACTGTCGGTTTTGTTCCAACATATTTTCGATTTTCGGACGTTCCAATTCGCCAAGTTCCAAAGCGTACGTAAGCGCTTTGCCCGGCTGGTTGGTATGCACGTGCACTTTTACAAGCTCCAAATCACCGATACAGATAACGCTGTCGCCCAAACCCATCAATTTTTCACGCAGACGGTCAATCATGGAAAGCGTCGTGCTCTTCTTCAAATTGATGATGAAAAATTCGGTACAGTATGCATATTGAATATCACCGATATCCATAGAAAGCACAGCCGAGTTATCACCGAAATCCGATTCAGACGATTCATCTACGTCCGAATAACTGCTTTCTGCAATCTCTTCGCCCGTAAGCGCTGCAAGGAATCCCTTGATGATAACCATCAAACCGACGCCGCCAGAGTCCACTACGCCCGCTTTCTTCAAAACGGGAAGCAACTCGGGGGTGAGCGCCAACGCTCTGTCGCCCTCTTTGATAACGTCCTCTAAAAATTCTTCAATCGTCTTTTTCTTGGACGCGTTTTTCGTAGCATATTCGCTCATCATACGGATAACGGTAAGAATGGTACCTTCCTTGGGTACAGAAACCGCTCCGTAAGCAACTTTCGTGCCTGCTTCCAAAGCTTTTGCAAACGTTTTGGTGTCCACTTCCTTTTCTTCCTTGCGGACAACCGAACAAATCCCTTTCAGAATTTGCGATAAAATAACACCCGAGTTCCCGCGCGCGCCCTTTAATGCGCCCTTGGAAATGCTGTCGCACACTTCGGGGAATGCGCTCGATTGACAAGCTGTCAATTCTTTCACGCAGGATTGCATCGTCAAAGACATATTCGTACCGGTATCGCCGTCGGGCACGGGGAATACGTTCAGCGCGTCCACTTTTGCACGATTGATTTCCAACTGTTTAGCGCCCACCAATATCATTTTCCGAAATTCGGTACTGTTAATCGTTTTATGCATTTTTCATGCTCCTTATAATCTTTTTTCCATACCCGCAAAACGCGGGGAAAAAGTAACGGACGGCGCGTAAGAAAAATCAAGTTACGCCTAATTTAGTAAAAATAAGAAAGGAGTTTCCGTTACCCGCGAGACAAGTTTAAAATTTTATAAACCCATCGCGCATACGCAAAGAACGCAGACAAACGTCCGCGTAAGATAATTACAATTTTACCCCTACTACGTTGACGTTGACCAGCGACACGACCATACCCGTAAAGGTTTCCACTCTGTACTTAATGGCTTCCTTTAACGATTCTGCAATCGCGGGGATAGAAACGCCGTACTTAATAACGACGTACGCGTCCACGCAAATACGGTCCCCCAAGAAAGTTACCTTGATACCTTTATCGCCTCTGTCTTTTTTGAAAACGGAAAAAAGACCGCCCGCTTTCACGTCAGCCATTTCTACGATTCCGTACGATTCCATTGCCGTATGCGAAGCCACCTTACCGATAGCAAGCGCGGACATAGAAACTTTACCGTATGCGTTTTTAGTAATCAATGCCATAAGCTTTCTCCAAAGTTCCATTTTATTGTACACTATTTCATCACAATTTGCAAGTACTTTTTTAAGTTTTTTTTATTTTTTCGTTTTTTTCTCGATTTCTGACGCATTTTTGATTGCTTTTTCCAAATAAAAATGCTATATTATTTATGCTTGTTTCGATAAGCGTGTTTTTTTGCGCCGAGAAGAAGCGATAAACTACGGAAAATTTATACCCAAACGGAGGTGTTAATATGTCGAGAGTATGCAATATTTGCGGAAAAGGTCAAGCATCGGGAAACAACGTAAGCCACTCTAACCGTAAAACGAGAAGAACGTTTAAGGTAAACGTTCAAAAGGTTTCTTACGTAGAAGACGGCAAAGAAATGAACGGCTACGTTTGCGCTAGATGCATCAGAACCCTTAAAAAAGCGGACGCTGAATAATTCCGCTATACTTAACGTGCTTAAAAGCCGACTGCAATAATGCAGTCGGCTTTTTTGCTGTATATTAAGAAACGGACTTTGTAGAACAAAGTCCGTTTCTTTTTTCTTATGCTTTTAATTTCGAAATCATTTCCGCACGGTCCGCCGCTTTAAATACAGCGCTTCCCGCAACGATAACGTTTGCGCCTGCCGCCTTGATTTCCTCGACGTTTTCCGCCGTTACACCGCCGTCTATCTCCAAATCGATATCCTTACCGCTCTCGTCGATAATCGCACGGATTTCCCGCAATTTATCCAGTGCAGAAGGTATAAATTTCTGCCCGCCAAACCCAGGAAAAACGCTCATAACAAGCACCATATCGCACATCAAAATCACGTCCCGAATCTTGTCCACGGGTGTATCGGGATTGATGACCGCACCGCATTTTACCCCCGCCGATTTGATAAGTTTTAATACTTCTTCCAAGTTATCTTGGCAAGCTTCCCAATGCACGGTGATAATATCTGCGCCCGCCTTAGCAAAACGCTCTACGTATTTTTCGGGATGCACAATCATCAAATGGCAATCCAACGGCAACGTCGTTGCCTGACGGATATCCTCTACCATTTTAATCCCAAACGTAATGTTATTGACGAACACGCCGTCCATCACGTCGCAGTGCACAATATCCGCGCCGCTTTCCTCCAAGGATTTTACTTCCTCACCCATTCTTGCAAAGTTCGCTGACAAAATAGACGGTGCGATTTTTATTTTTTTCATACAGTATCTCCTTTGGAAACGGCAACCGTTTCCTCTTTTTTTACCCAAACGTGATATTTTAAAATAGAAATGATCATCGCGCACAACTCAAACGCGTACGAACCGATAACAAACAGCGTTGCCGGCAACAGCAACGTATACGCCAAAGACAAAACCCCAGGAATCAAAGAAACATAAAGTTTCCGTCTTCATACAGTCTTTAGCTTTCCAATTTCTCCAAATAGCTAGAACGAAGCTGCCCGCAAGCCCCACCGATATCTACGCCGATTTGTCTACGCAACGTCGCTGAAAGCCCGCCCTTTTCCAACAGTCCCAAAAAACGGTATGCTTCCTTATCTCCAAGTGCTTTTAAATTTCGCTCTTTCACTTCATTTAAACGAATTAAATTAACGTGGCAAGGCTTGCCTTTGAGGAGTTCTATCAAGGCTTTTGCGTGCTCTTCGTCGCAATTTTCGCCCTCAATCAAAGTATATTCAAAATAATATCTTCTGCCCGTCTTTTTAAAATAATACGCGCAGGCTTTTAAAATTTCCGCTATTTTATATGCTTTGGCAACGGGCATTGTCCGCATACGCGTTTCATCGTCCGTCGCATGCAACGAAACGGTTAAATTCAACGGAATTCCCTCGTCTGCCAGTTTATACATTTTCGGCACGATACCGCACGTGGAAAGAGAGATATTGCGTGCACTGATGCACAATCCGCCCTCTGCGGTAACGTTGCGTAAAAAGCGCAAAACTTCGTCATAATTATCCAGCGGCTCGCCGCTGCCCATAAGCACTACGTTGGTTACCGCGCGCGCCTCTTTCCCCTGCCCCGCCGCGTCGTTTTTATGCAATGCGTTTACAAGGAGGATTTGGGATAAAATTTCCCCTGCCGTAAGATTGCGCACCAACCCGCCGAGGGTAGAAGCGCAAAATTTACAGCCCATACGGCAACCTATTTGCGTAGATACGCATTGCGTGTAGCCGTATTTATATTTCATCAAAACGCCCTCGACAAGATTGCCGTCGGCATATTCGAATAAATATTTCTCCGTGCCGTCTGCCGAATAATAAGTTTCTTTTATGCGCACGGGCGCGTCTTCATATTCCTCGCAAAGCCGCTCTTTAAACGCTTTGGAAAGAGAGGTGATTTCGCTAATCGCCTTGCCCTGCATTAAACCTTCGTACAGCTGTTTGGCACGAAATTTTTTTTCACCGAGGGAAAGTACAATTTCTTCTAACTCGGTATAAGTGAAATCTTGCAGAATCTTTTTCATATTATTTCTTCGTCAATTTAGAGATATAAAAACCCACTCCAAAAGCAGTATCGGGCAAGAATTGCAAACCGTATTGTTTTCTATCGTGCTCCAACGGACTTTGCAACGTTTCTACTGTAAAATCAGGATGTGTCTTCAAAAACGCCGCAACCGTTTCGTCGTTTTCGCAAGAAAAAAGAGAACAGGTGGAATAATACAGCGCGCCGCCCTTTTTCACGTAACGGCATACGGTAGATAAAATCGCAAGCTGCGTCTTGGCAAGCGCTTTGAAATCCTCTTTTTTTCTAAAAAGTTTTATGTCGGGGTTTTCGCTGACCGTACCGTACCCCGAACAGGGCGCGTCGCACAAAACCGCGTCAAATTTTTCCTCGTAAACAGGGTCGAACACCGTACTGTCCTTTTGCAACTCCGTAACGTTTTCCACACCCATTCGGCGTTTGTACTGCTCAATAAGCGCAACGCGGTGCGGATGCAATTCAAACGAAGTAACTCTTTTACATTTTTGCGCTAATAAAACGGATTTTCCGCCAGGCGCGGCGCAGCAATCCAGCAAGTTTTCGCAAGGGGCAACCGCGTCGCAAATGGCGATACTGCCTACCGATTGAAAGGTGTATTCCCCCTCGTCAAAGCCCTCGTCGCGCACGAAATTTTCAAAAATATAATTGTTTGCAAACGGAGTTTGCATATGCGCTTTTTGTAAATACTTTTCCGCATTTTTCACAAAGCGAACGGATACGCCCGCGCTCTTTGCCACCGCAATCTTCTCCCCGCGCAAACCGTATTCTTTTTGCAGCATTTCATAAGCAAACTGTGGATAAGAAAGAGCAACCGCCTTCCCTGCCAAGCCGTCGGGCAAAGCCTTATCTACCGCCGCTTTATCAAAGCGACGAAGGAACGCGTTGACAAATCCACTCACCCCGCTTTTGCCCAATTTTTTACACAAATCCACCGCACAATCGGTTACCATATACCGCTTTTTATCCATAAAAAGCAACATATATAAAGAAATTTTTAAAATCGTCCGCACAGCAAGTTTAGGCGCTTTCGGAGCATAAAAACGGATACAATGGTCAAAATACCCGTCGTTTTCCAATACGCCGTACACGATTTTTACAGTGCGGGAACGGTATTGTTCTTCTATGTACGTTTCTAAAATGGCTTGCTTTAAATGCGCCCCATCCGAATATACTTTCGTCAAAATTTGAAAGGGGTCGTAAACGGGGTTACTCAACATACGAACACCTGACCTTTTTGCACTTTTCTGCCGTTGAGAATGTCTCCCCCCGACATACGCTTCCCGCCTGCCGTTTGCGCTTCCGTCAGTTTCACCGCGCCGTCTTTGCATTTTACAAGCAATCCGCGCTTGGGCTTATCGGACAGTACTTCGCCAATCTTCGCCTCTTTCAACAACGCCGTTTCCTCTTCCGTCAAAACGGCGGGTTCTGCACGGTAAACGTTCAGCTTATTTTCTCCAAGCAAGGCGTACGCCACGGGCGCGGGGTTCATCCCCCGAACCAAATCTACGATTTCCTTTACCGACTTATTAAAATCGATTTTCGCCTGCTCTTTATTGATTTTACGAACGACTTGTACCCCTACTTCCGCTTGCGGCGTCAAGGTATATTGCCCGCTTTCCAACGTTTTCAGCGCGTCCACGATAAGGCTTGCCCCTATCGCCGAAAGTCGTTGGGAAAGTTCCCCATACGTTTCCGTTTCCGAAACGGGGGTTTCCTCCATGCAAAGTACGTCCCCGCTATCCAGCCCCAACTCCGTTTTCATAATGGAAACGCCCGTCTTTTCCTCACCGTTTACGATACAGCTTTGAATAGGCGAAGCTCCGCGGTACTGTGGCAACAATCCCGCGTGAATATTCCAAACGCCCAAAGGAAAAGCGTCCAAAACCGCTTGCGTTAAAATCTGTCCGTACGCGCAGGTTACCATCAAATCCCCGCCCAGCGCTTTTACTTCGTCAACGCTTTCACGGATTTTTTCGGGCTGCAAGACGGGAATATTTTTAGAGAGCGCAACAGTCTTTACGGGGGGCGGCGTTAAAACCGCTTTCCGTCCTTGCGGTTTGTCTTGTTGAGTAATCACCCCTACTACTTCGTAACCGCTTTCTATGATATTTTTCAAAGGCGCTACCGCAAAATCGGGCGTGCCCGCAAAGACGATTTTCATATCTGCTCCCCTTTACGCTTTTTCAATATACGTTGCTTTGTCTATATACAAAATTCCGTCCAAATGGTCGAGTTCATGGCAAATCGCGCGCGCAAAAAAGCCCTTTGCTTTTACAATGCATTTTTCTCCGTTTCGGTTTTGATAACGCACCGTTACCTTCATCGGGCGGGAAACGATACCGCTCTTTCCGCGCACGGAAAGACAGCCCTCCCAGCCGCTTTGTTCCCCCTTTTGTTCAATAATTTCGGGGTTGATAAATTCGTAATACCCTTGTTCTACGTCCACGACGGCAAGACGGCGCAAAATGCCTACTTGCGGAGCGGCAAGCCCCGCCCCCTCTTCCTTTTTCACCGTTTCTTTCATATCGTCTAACAGTTTCCAAAGTTTTTCGTCAAACTCTTCCACGGGAAAACATTTCTGTCTTAACACGTCGTCGCCGACCTGCACAACGTTGCGTATCGCCATATCCTTTCACCTCTTTTCGTAGCTTTTGTTTTAACTTAAATTTGCGGGATTTTCTTCCACGCTGACAAGCACGTCCCGCGAACGCACTTCCGCGCAAATATCGTAAATTTCGGGCAATACCGAAGTATCCGAAATACGCATTAATACCTGATAACGGAATTTGTTTTGTATCCGCTTGATGGGTGCGCGCATCTTGTTAAAAAATAAAAATTTTTCCGTGTTTTGCGTGTACAGCTGTTCTAATCCTACGTACACTTCGCGAAGCGCTTCCATCGTCTTTTTATCGTCCTCGCCCGTAACGAGCACCCGCACGATTTTGGAAAAGGGCGGAAATTGCATCGCCGCACGCAGAGATATCTCGTTTTGGTAAAATCCCTCGTAATCGTACGCCGTCGCAAAACGCAGCACTTCGTTTTCGGGGTCGAACGTCTGTAAAACTACTTTCCCCTTTTCTTCCGCTCGCCCGCTTCTGCCCGCTACTTGGGTCAACAGCTGAAAAGTCCTCTCTCCGCTTCTGTAATCGGAAAAATGCAAACTCATATCCGCGTCCAAAATTCCCACAAGCGTTACTTCGGGAAAATCGTGTCCCTTGGCAATCATTTGCGTACCGACCAAAATATCCGCTTCGTGCGCCGAAAACGTCTTTAAAATTTTATAATGCCCCTCTTTCCCGCTCGTCGTATCGTTGTCCATACGCAAAATACGCGCCGTTGGATAAAGTTTTTGCAAATCGGCAACCACCCGTTGCGTACCCGTACCCGCATACGAAAGTTTTATTCCGCCACATTCGGGGCAAGCGGACAGCATATTGTATTTTTGCCCGCAATAATGGCACTTTAAACAGTTTTCTTCACGGTGATACGTGAGGGAAACGTCGCATTGTTCGCATTTTGCTACGTAACCGCATTCCTTGCAAATCACCGTTTGCGAATACCCGCGGCGGTTTAAAAACAGAATCGCCTGTTTGTTCGCGGAAAGACATTTTTCTATTTCCTCTTTCAAAGCACCTGAAAACGCCGAATTGTTTCCGCGGCGCACCTCTCTGCGCATATCCGCAATGATAATTTCAGGCAAAGGACGTTGGTTGATTCGTTTTTCCAACCGTATCAAGGAAAATTCTCCCTCGCGCGCCCGTTTATAGGTATCCACTGCAGGCGTTGCACTGCCCAAAACCAACTTGCACCCGTTACGTTTTGCACGCAATAATGCCACGTCAAACGTGTTGTATCTGGGGGCAGATTCGCTGGAATAACTAGAATCGTGCTCTTCGTCGATAATAATGACGCCCAAATTTTCCAAAGGCGCAAAAACCGCGCTGCGTGCGCCGATTGCAATTTTCGCTTCGCCCATACGAAGCCTCCACCATTCGTCAAAGCGTTCTCCTGCAGAAAGCCCACTATGCAAAATTGCCGCATTTTTCCCAAACCGAGCCCGAAGTTGCGCCAACATCTGCGGCGTAAGAGAAATTTCCGGCACGAGGAAAATAGAACTTTTTCCCTCCCGTAAGCATTTTGCTATCAAAGTAAGATAAATTTCCGTTTTTCCGCTCCCCGTAACACCGTGGATAAGCTGTACCGTGCGGGCGTCCGTTTCCACCGTTTTCACCGCGCGGGCTTGGTCGGGCGTAAGTTTGCGTTCCACACTCTCCGTTTCCACGTTTTTGTAAGGGTCGCGAAGCACCTGTTCCTGCGTGATTTTTACGCAGCCTTTCTTTTCCAACCCCGCAACGCCGCCGGGAAAAAGCCGATTGAGCAAAGCGCATTCCGTCTTTCCGTTTTTTTGCAGATATTCCGCCGCGCCAAGTTGGTTTTTTGCAGACTTTGAAATCTTTATTTCAGCAAAATCCACCGTCAACTCTGCGTAGTTTTTCGTCAATTCCCGCACTTTGCCCGTACGCATCTCCGCAGGCAAAAACAAGCGCAAGGTAAGCGCCTTGGGCACGCGGTAACGCGCCGCCAATTTCTCCGCAAGAAAAAGGCACTCTCCGTTGAGAGCGGGCAATTCGTCTGGGCAAGGAAGCACTTTTTTTAATTTTTGGAGGGGCACGTCGGAGTTTTCTTTTATACGCATAACGAATCCCGCCACCGTTTTTCCGCCAAAAGGCGCGCGAACACGGCTGCCGACGATTACCGAATCGTCGCAGAGATAATCGTATATCCTATCCGTTTCACTCGCCGCGATATCGACGATAACTTCCGCTATCATAGCCCGTTCCCCTTATTTTTACCTTGAAAAGTAAATGCCCCGATTTCTTCGGAGCAATCTACCCTTAATCTTTCGCAACAACAACTTTCCCATTTGCAATATCCTTGCATGCGGAAAGCAATTCCTTATCCTTGCCGGTTGAATCGTGTACGCCCAAATTGCGTTCCGTTTCAATAATCTGGCGCGCGCGTTTTGCTGCAATCGTGCAAAGCGCATAACGGCTGATGGGTTCTTCTTCCGTACCCAGTTTGCGAATCATTGCGTCTACCGAAGGTTCGTTAATCATATTCTTTTACACTCCTTATACTGTGTTTTTTATATCTTTTTAATCAGCGGAATCCAAAATTGTTTCCAGCTCTTTTAAAGCCCGTTCTAAATCGTCGTTGACGACGGTATAATCGTATTTATCCTTTTGCGAGAGTTCGTATTCTAACCTCGAAAGGCGGTTTTCGATTGCTTCTTGCGTTTCCGTGCCTCTGCCCGTCAAACGGCGTTTCAGCTCTTCCAACGAGGGCGGGGCAATCATAATCAGCACACTTTCGGGAATGGCTTTTTTCGTATTCAAAGCCCCCACCACGTCAATTTCCAAAATGACCGATTTGCTTTTCAGCATCTCTTGCACGAAACTTTTCGGCGTGCCGTAATAATTACCGAAATGCTCGTCGTATTCCAAAAAATCGTTTTCCGCGATGCGGCGCAAAAATTCTTCTTTGGATAAGAAGAAGTATTCTCTGCCGTGCTTCTCCCCTTCCCTCGGAGGACGGGTCGTGCAAGAAACCGATTCGGTTACGTCGGAACGGCGCGCTTTCAACGCCTTTACCAGCGTGCCTTTGCCCACGCCCGACGGCCCGGATACGACCAATAATTTATGTCTCATTCTTCTTGCTCCTTATTCAAGGTTTTGCACCTGTTCGCGGATTTTTTCAATTTCGTTTTTCAAGGCAAGCCCCGCCCGCGTAATCGTTACGTCGTTGCTCTTGGAACAAGTCGTATTCGCCTCGCGGTTAAACTCCTGCACGAGGAAATCGAGTTTTCTTCCCACGATACCCTCGTTGCAAATGCTTCTAAACTGTTCAATGTGGCTGCGCAGCCTTGTCAATTCCTCGTCGATATTGCTCTTGTCCGTAAACACGGCAACTTCGGTTAAAATACGGTTTTCCTCTATCTTCGCTTCCGCAAGATATTCCTGCACGCGCGCAGTGAGTTTTTCACGGTATTCTTGTGCGATTTGCGGGGCGCGGGCGGAAATTTCCGTAACCAACCCCTCTATCGTATCCACGCGGGAAAGCATATCTTCTTTCAGTTTTTCGCCCTCTACGGCGCGCATTTCGTTCAATTTATCAAGCGCAGCGTTCAATGCAATATCCAACGCATTCGTCATCTCTTCGTCAAGGCTGACGGAATCTTCCTGCTTTAATACCTCGGGATAACGCAAAACCGAAGAAAGGGTAACGTCGTTAGGCAACTCGGGAAAGGCTTGCTGCAACGCCTTTGCCGCCGCCACGTACGAACTTGCAAGCGGAATATCTACCGCAAGCGAAGTGGGGCGCTCACGTTTGTCTTTGTAGGATATAAATAAATCGGCATGTCCGCGGGTCAGTTTTTTGCGGACAGTGGTACGAATAACGTCTTCATACGCGGCAAAAATGCGTGGCGCTTTGATAGACACGTCCAAATAACGGTTATTCACCGTCTTAATTTCGCAGGTCAGCTCTAACCCGCCCTCTGCGTATTCCCCTTTTCCGTAGCCCGTCATGCTTAACATTTATTTTTTCCTTTCGCTCGGTTGTTTTAAAGCGCTTTTTTCGTTTGCCCATTTTATGGGTTATACCATTATAGCAGATATTTTTTTGAATTTCAAGCCCTTTTTCTCTTTTTTTTACAAAAAAGAGAGAAAATGCAAAATGCGGAGCATTTTCTGCCCCGCATTCTTAACAATAGTCTTAACAATCGTTATTTAATTAGCCTTGTGCAACGCCGCCTTGTACAGTACCGCCGCTTACATTTTCACCGTCCGTAACGTTTTCAACGGGAGGAAGTTCGCCAACGCTTGCGCCACCGTAGGTAATGGTATATATCATCGTTTCGATAAAAGTTGTTTCGCCCATAATACCAATATCCGCAAGCGCGATCACCGCCACTTTACCGTCTGCAATGTAAACCGTGGTACTGGACATACCCTCTACGTATACATAGCATCCCTGTTCTGCGTCATACGTCCAATCGGAGAAGTTTACGCTAGGCAATGTTTCACTAATCATCCATGCGCCGTTTACGGGAAATGCTTCGCCCTGCTTTTCGCAAGTCCAGTTTTCACCGTCTGCAGATTCCCAAGAATAGCTAAAACCGTCTACGTTACCCGTATAGTTATAATAGCTTTCGCCCGTAATACTTTCCATATATCCCTTATCGTCGGCAACATACAAAATAGCCATCATAGACCCCAGGCATTCGCCATCCATATATCCTTCGTTCACGAGATTTGCGCTGAAATTATCTGCTGCTTGGGTTGCCGCAATCGCTTCGTTCCAACCCGCTTCGTCTACTTCTTCGCCCTCTACAGCGCCGATATCGCCGCCTGCATTGTTGCTTTCTTCTTCACCACCACCGATTTCGCCGCCTGCATTGCTGCTTTCTTCTTCGCCGCCGTCTTCCGTTTCTTCTCCAGGTAACGTAATCGAAACTCCGCCATACGTAATCGAGCAAGCAACTACTTCGTCAATTTCATAGCCCTCGCCTTGATCGTCGCAATGCGTTGTTTTCTTACCTGTTACAACCTTACCGTCTTTTATCTTGATTTCAATACTGTTATTAAATACTTCGCCATATTCCGTTGCTTCCCAAGAATAAGTATACGC
>JAFTHU010000002.1 GCA_017457215.1 Clostridia bacterium | reverse complement strand
TCCTCCCCCGACTCGACCTTATTCCACTTGTTTTCTTCATAAAACCAACGGTACGCAACGCCGTCTATCGTGCCGTAATATTCTTCCCATACGCCCGTTTCTTCGCCTTTATCGTCGGCTTCGTACTCGCTGTAATCCCAAACATCCGAATAGTCATATTTCGACCATTGTTTGCCGTCTGCGACCTTAATAAAGCCCTCTTCTTCCGATTCGCGCCAATCGTGAGAGCCCTCGCCAACTTCGCTGTACGTTTTTACAAAATCCATCGTAAAGTTGGTTGCCGAAAGGGTAGCTTCCCAAGCCGCATTCCAATCTTCTTGCGTTGCCGCCGCTTCACCCTTTACGTCTTCGCCGGGCACACCGCCATTACCGCCGTCGTCACCACCGCCGCAAGCCACCGTAGCAAACGTCATACCAAACGCCATAACAAGCGCCATCGTCTTTTTCCACATCTTCATAGTTTTTTCTCCTTTTTTCCCTTTGTTAAGGGATATATTACTATCATTATACACCCGCCGTTTTCTTTTGTCAAGGGGTAAAATAAAAAAACGGAGCGTCTACGCCCCGTTTTTTATTTTATTTGCGATTACGACATTGTAATCATTTCATTTTTGTCTATGATGACTTCATCACCGCCAACAATTTCGCCACCTACGTTATTTTGTTCATAGGGCAACGTAATGGAGCTCGCTTCTCCATAGAAAATGATAAAATGCTCTTCATTTTGCCCATCGTACGCGCCATCGGGGTCGTAACCGTTTACGTAGATTGACACAATCAAACCGTCTTGTATAGAAACCTCCATCATCCACGCATCCGTACAGAACTGCAAATAACCGTTATTATTTTTTTGTATGTACGCAAAATCCAACGCTTCTAAATAATACCCGAAAATGCCGTATCCCGTCGCATATTCTTCCGTCAAAGACGTTTCTTCCACTTCATATTCTGCGCCACTTTCGCTCGCCCAAAGACACATTGTGCCCTCTTCGTTTCTACCGAAAAAGGCAATAAAGTTGCCTTCGTCGCCCCAAGATTTACAAACCGCTCTGCCACCTGCAATTTCCGCAAAGCCGCCAATATATAATTCTTGTCCGTCTTCCACAACGTATTGTTCAACGTTTACGGTGAAATTCGTCTGCGCATAGGTATTTTCCAAAATTTCATACCATTGTTCTTCGGTGATTTCCCCTATCGGGTCGTTTTGATTGATATTGACCTTAGGCAATTCGCCAACGCTTGCGTCACCATAGGTAAACACGAAAATCTCCTCATTGAAAACCAATTCACCGTTTTCTTCTTCATAAGAATTACCATATGCATACGCCGCAACATAACCGTCCACAATTTTCACGGCAACCATTTCTCCGTCTGGCGCCGTCATGACGTATGCGCTGGCAGCCTTATTGTAAACGCATTGTGTGTAATCTAATATGTCGAAAAACTGCGCAAAGTATTTGCCGCTGGTATAATCGGGTATATAGTCGGGTTTTACCTGACATTCGAAATTGGTATTGTCTACCGAACTCCACATATAATCTATGCCGTCAACTCTGCCCATATAATTATATTGGTAACCGTAACAAATCAGCGCGCCGTCTTCCTCAACCCCGTTCATTTGCGCAATCATAAACGACTTAGCGTCCGCATAATCACCAATCGCCTTAACTACCATATCGCCGTAATCCGCGTATTCCGTTACCGTGAAATTCGTAGATGCATAGGTGTTTTCAATTGCCTTTTTAAATTCCGCTTCACTTACCACTTCCCCAACGATATATACGCCAAGTTTTTCGTCGACACCGGAAAAATCAACGTCGGGCGTTATGGGATAGGTGGGAGTATCAGGAAAAACGGGCGTATCGGGGTCATAATCGCCATTTAAACCAGGTAAAACGATATCCCAAACATTGTTGTAACAAATATAGAAACTTTCAAGATTCGAATCGTATTCGTTATACGGGTCGTAATTATCCACGGAAATAACGGTAATCAGCCAATTTTCAACCGTAATCGTCATCATCCATTCGTCTGTTTCAAACACCAATACGCCATTGTTGTTTTCCACCACGGACGCAAAATTCAACACATCCAAGTAATACCCGAAAATACCATAACCCGTTGTGTATTCTTCCGTTAAATGCGCCTCTTCCACCTCAAAACCTGTGCCATCTTCGTCATACCAAAGATACATAACGCCGTCTTCGCCCCTGCCGAGGTAAGATTCTATTTTCATCTTTTCGCCGTTTGCCGATTGTATAGCGCTATAATACGCTTTGCCCTCTGAAATACAAACATTCGCCCTAACTTCGCCTTTCATACCTTCAGCAACAAGGGTTTGTTCTGCTTCTACCGTAAAATGCGTTTGCGCATAAGTATTTTCCAAAATTTCATACCATTCGTCTTCGGTAATTTCACCCATCGGCTCTACAGGCTTCTCATTATCATCGTTGCCGGGGTATTCTCCGTTCTCGGTTACGGGGGGCAGATTTACCACCGTTTCACCAAAGGTGAACGTAACCGATTCTTCCGCGGTGCCGTCCGACATCGTTATCGAATACACCAAGCCGCCTACAATTTTGAATTCGGTAGTAACACCGTCTTCCGCGAATATATACGCGCCGAGTTTCGCGTCAAATTTGGCTGCTTCAAACTCAAAGTAAGAAAAATCCCCTACAACAGTTTCAAACGTATATTCCTGTTCTTCGGTTTGTTGGCATTCCCAATAATCACCGCCGTAACCAAACCATTCGTAATATTTGCCGTCTACTTCGCCGTAGTAATAGTGGGATTCGCTTACCTGCCCCATATTACCTTGATAGCGCGCCTGCTTATCATACTCGTAATATTTATTATTTTCTACGCATTGTAACAATTCCGCCGTCATTGTAACGCCGTCCGCTTCCATATACGCCGATATCGCTACGGTGAAATTCGTTTGCGCATAGGTATTTTCAATCGCCTGTTCCCAACCTGCGGCGTTAACCTGTTCGCCGATAACAATTTCTTCTGCGGGCAGTTCGGGCAATTCGCCAACCACTGCGTTACCGTATGTAATTTCGTACGTAATCGCAAGGCTGTCGCTGGTAGGATCGATCATTTCAATATAGCTGACTTTGCCGTTTTTCACCAAAACATGAATTTCCATCGTTTCCATCAAGGAAACAATGTATTCGCCCGTTTTTTCATCATAGGTCGCCTTGGAATAATCCAGCATTTTCCCCAAGCTGTTAAACAAAATAGCACCCGTTGCGTAATCGCTGGGGTTTTTATAAATTTGTTCGCATTCCCAAGTTTCACCGTCATACGAAATCCATTCGTAAGATTTTCCGTCTACTTCGCCTTTGTATCCGTAGTACGTTTCGCCGTCTTCGGTTACTACTTCGTAATATTTACCGTCGGCAATCGTTACCGTAGCTTCACCCGTTTCGGAGTCTTCTTTCATCGTCGTGTATACGATAAGATTATCCGCCGCGCAAAGATCTTCCCAAAGCGCATTCCATTCTTCAAGCCCCTCGTCGTCGCCGATTTCTTCGCTGCTGCTATCCGAGGGCTTTTCTTCGCTCGTGGACGGTCTTTCACTGCTAGACGATTCTTCCTTATCGCCACCGCCGATTTCTTCGCTACTGCTCGTGGACGGTTTTTCGCTGCTCGACGATTCTTCCTTATCGCCACCGCCGATTTCTTCGCTGCTGCTCGTGGACGGTTTTTCGCTGCCAGATGATTCTTCTTTATCGTCGCCGCCGATTTCTTCGCTGCTGCTCGTGGACGGTTTTTCACTGCCAGACGATTCTTCCTTATCGCCACCGCCGATTTCTCCGCCACCTACGCTCTCTTCGCCGCCGTTCGCGCTCGATTCTACGTTGTCGCTATCTTCGGGTGTGCTCCATTCGGGCATGCTCCACTCGGGGTCAATGCTTTCAGGGAAACTATATTCAGGAATACTGTTTCTTCCCGAACTAGAGCTGTCGTTTCCGCCCAATTCACAGGCAGCCAAACCCAACGTCGTCATACCCAAAGCCATGATAAGCGCCGCTGTCTTTTTCCAATTTTTCATAAAAGCCTCCTTTTTTGACTTTTTTCTTCTTTCATTATATATCTCTTTCTATATTTTGTCAACGGTTTTACTGTTTTTTATTCAAAAAATGCGGGACTTTTTACCCCCGCATTTTTTCTCATTATCCTTCTATCATTTGTTTAAACGTTGCCTCATCAATAATCCTTATCCCCAATTTTTGCGCCTTGACAAGCTTACTGCCTGCCTCTTCGCCCGCTAAAACAAGGGTCGTCTTCGCTGTTACCGCACTTTGACAAACGCCGCCGCGTTCTTCAATCAATTTTTGTGCCTCACTGCGTTTAAAACCCGAAAGCGTACCCGTCAGCACCACCGATTCACCCGAGAATATTCCCTCTCGTTTTTCCTCCGACCACACGGGCGTAACCCCCGCCGCTTTTAACGCTTCCAATTCCGCTAAATTGTTTTCGTCACGGAAATACGCCGCAATCGAATTCGCCGTAATTTCCCCTACGTTTTCCATGGCGACAAGTTCTTCTGCCGTTGCCGATTTTATTCCCTCTACGCTTTTAAAACGAGCGGCAAGGTCTTTCGCCGCGACCCGTCCTACCCCCTCTACGCCGATAGCATAAACAAACGAATCCAAAGTCGGCGCTTTGCTTTTCTCTATCGCCGTCAATACGTTTTTTATTTTTTTATCCTTAAAGCCGTCCAGCTCCGCCAAATCTTCCGCCGTCAATGCATACAAATCGGAAGGTCGGGTTATCCCTTTCCGCTCTACCAACTGTTGCAACGTACTTTCGGACAGCCCGTCGATATTCATGGCGTTTTTGCTTGCGTAATGGTCAAGCGCCGCCACCACGCGCGGCGTACAAAGTCTGTTCGGGCAGAATAAATGCGCGCCCGTTTCTATCAATCCGCTTCCACAAGCAGGGCAACGGGTCGGTTTTTCAACGTCTTTGCTGTGTTCGTAATGTTCTGTCGTCCCCAAAATTTCGGGAATGACTTCGTTGGAACGGCGCACGAGCACGCGTGAGCCCACCTTTACATCTTTACGCAGGATATCCCCGTAATTGTTCAAGGTTGCGCGGGAAACAGTCGCCCCGCCAAGCTCCACAGGCTCAAGTAAGGCAAGCGGAGTCAATTTCCCCGTTCTGCCCACCTGCCAAATCACTTCCTTTAAAAGTGTCGTTACCTCTTCCGCTTCAAACTTATACGCCATCGCCCACCGCGGGAATTTATCGGTAAAGCCCATCTCCTCCCGCAACAGCGCATCGTTGAGTTTTATCACCGCCCCGTCCGTCAAGACGTCAATGCGTTTTCTGTCCTCTTCGATGAAGCGAATCGCCGCAAGCACCTCTTCTTTCGTCTGACAAACGGCAAAATACGGATACACCTTAAATCCTTCTTTTATCAGAAACTCATGCGCTTCCGTCTGCGACATAGCCGCGCCGTCCGAAAGGTAATTCACGTCGTAAAAATAAATGTCAGGGCGGCGTTTTTCGGTGATTTTCGGGTCGAGATTACGAATCGCCCCTGCCGCCGCATTACGGGCGTTTTTCAAAGGTTCTGCCGCTGTTTCGTTGTATTTTTCCAATACGGAAAGCCGAATCACCGCTTCGCCTCGCACTTCCAAAGTGCCCTGATACGCAATTTTAAGCGGAAAGGATTTTATGGTCAAAACTTGCGCCGTTACATCCTCTCCAACTATGCCGTTGCCGCGGGTTGTCGCCCGCACAAACTGCCCTTTATCGTAAGTAAGGCATACCGTCAAACCGTCGAATTTATATTCTACGGTGTACTCCGTTTCCCGCCCCGCAAATTTTTCCACGCGGGTCAAAAACGCCGAAAGTTCTTCTTCCGAAACCGATTTATCCAAACTGAACAGCCGTGCGATATGCGTGTGCTTTTCAAAACCTTTGATAGGGTCGCCGCCCACCCGACGGGTAGGGCTGTCGGGATAAACTACGCCGCTCTCTTTTTCCAGCGCGCGAAGCTCGTCGTACAAGGCGTCGTATTCCTTGTCCGACACGGTAGGCGCGTCCAACACGTAATATTCGTGCGCCCATTTATTAAGAACGTCCGTTATCTGTCTTTGTCTATCCATAATCCGCACTCCGTTATAACACCGTCAAAGGCGCGAGGCTTGCCGATAACTGCTTTATCCCCAAGCCCTCGAAACCGATATCCAAAATCATATTATTGCCGACGCCCCGCACGCCGACAATCGTACCGTTGCCGAATTTCGGATGCTTGACGCGCACGCCGATTTTAAATACGCTAACGTCCTTTCCCGCACCCGTCGGTTTCACCGCTTTCGCCATACCGCCGTACGTAAAACCGCCGCTCTTTTGCCCTGCAGAAGTTCGATTGCTTTGCGCCGAAGCGTACGACGAGCCGCCGTACGTCCCACCGTTCCATTTGCTGCGGGTGATACCCGAATTGCTTCGCGCAGAATCGCCATAAGAAGAGCCGTAAGTTCTGCCGTAACCGCCGCCAAAACTCGTTCTTCTACCGCCAAATCCGTCGTTCGTTTCGTACCGTCCACCGACGTACGCGTCGTTTCCGTACATTTCGGGGTCGTCATAATCGCTGTATCCGTAAGGAGAACGCCGCATTTCACGGGGCAATTCCACACACTCTGCCATCTCTTTCAAAAAACGCGAACGGGCGGTGGGCTCTCGTTTGCCGTACAAATAACGGCTCTTGGAGCGGGTCAAATACAGCAATTCTTTCGCACGCGTAATGGCTACGTACATCAAACGCCGTTCCTCTTCCATATCGTCGTCGTTTTCCACGGCACGGGAAACGGGCAAAATATTTTCTTCCAAGCCGCAGATAAATACGCACTTAAATTCCAAGCCCTTTACCGCGTGCACCGTGGCAAGCGTAACGTAATTTCCGTCGTCCATTTCGTCCGTGTCCGAAGCGAGCGTTACCTGATTGAGATAATCCGTCAAGGTCGTTTCAGGATTGAGCCGACAGTATTCTTCCACAGAATTGATAAATTCGTCTATATTCGCGCGTTTGTTAATACTCTCGTCGCTGTCGTCTGCGTACGCCTCGCGCATCTTCGTATCTTCAATAATTTGTTTTACGAGCTCGTTAACGGGCAAATCTTGGCTTTGAATAATCCAATTTTTGATAAGGTCGCGGAAGCCTACCAATTTCTCGCGCGTGCTTCCCGTGAAACCGATTTCGTCAATATCCAAAAGCGCGTCGTAAATCGAAAGCTCCGTATCAAATGCGTATTTTTGCAAAATTTCCACCGTTCTCGCACCGATTCCGCGCTTGGGGAAATTGATGATACGCAACGCCGCTTCGCTGTCGAACGGATTGTTTATCAACCGCAAATAGGCAAGCAAGTCTTTGATTTCTTTGCGTTCAAAGAACTTAAACCCACCGAATACTTTGTAAGGGATTCCGTCCCCCGTAAATTCTTGTTCGAAAGAACGCGTCAAAGCGTTCAAACGCATCAATACGGCAAAATCCGAATAGCGATACCCCTGCCGAAGCAAGCCGGCAATGCGCTGCGCAATATACCGCGCCTCGCCGCTTTCTTCCTCCGCCTCGTGTACCGTAGGGTTTATCCCCTCTTCGTTCTCTGTCCAAAGCGTCTTGTCTTTGCGGTGGCCGTTGTTTTTAATGACCGTATTTGCAAGTTTTAAAATATTTTTCGTGGAACGGTAATTGCGTTCCAACTTGAACACTTTTGCCCCTTTAAAATCCTTTTCAAAATGCAAAATGTTTTCAATTTTTGCGCCTCGCCAACCGTAAATGGATTGGTCGTCGTCGCCCACGGCGAACAAATTGCCGTGCACAGAGGCAAGCGCACGGATAATTTCGTATTGCACTGCGTTCGTGTCCTGAAATTCGTCCACAAGAATATATCTAAATCTGCCCCCCAAATAATCGCGTGCGTCTTTGTTCGAGCGCAACAAATTGCGCGTTTCGTTCAACAAATCGTCGAAATCGAGCGCGTTGTTTTCCCGCAAATGCTTTTGATAACGAGAATACACCTTTACGATATCGTCGATATCGTTTTCGCCTGCATATTCCTCGGCATAACGTTCGGGATCAAATCCCAACATTTTAGCGTTGGCGATATGATATTTTACCGATTTCAACAATTTTTCGTCGTCAAAATCACACTCCTGAAAGGATTTTTTAATGATATTGTTGCGTTCTGTTTCGCTGTAAATGGAAAAATTCCCGCTGATGCCGATTTCCGCGGCATACATACGGATAATGCGTACGCACATGCTGTGAATCGTACACACCCACGAACGGGAAACGTCCACGATTTTGGAAAGACGCTCTTTCATTTCGTTGGCCGCTTTATTAGTGAACGTAATGGCAAGAATCGCCTCGGCAGGAACACCCTTTTCTTCTACGAGATAGGCAATACGGGAAGTAAGTACGCGGGTTTTTCCGCTCCCTGCGCCCGCAAGCACCAAAACAGCCCCCTCCGTTTGCAGGACGGGTTTAATCTGTTCGTCGTTCAGTTTTTCTAATATTTCATCCATCTGTGTCATAACGGTATTATTATAACATACAAGGGGAATTTTTGCAAGCCCATTTTGGGTCGAATTTTCGCCTTTTAAAAGGAAAACCGCGCAGAATTCTCCACGCGGATTTTTTGATTTTATTGAATTGAAATTATAATGTTACCGTTTCGTCTTTGCATATAATTTCCGTCGCAGGGCAGTTATTCCAATCCGTATTGACGTTCATTGCCGTCCATTCTTTTACCGTGCCCTCAAAGGTAATTGCCGTTAAACTACTGCAAGAAGAGAACGCCTTATCGCCAATATTCGTTACCCCATTTCCTATCGTTACACTCGTTAAATTGCTGCAACCATAGAATGCTTCATTGCCGATACTCGTTACGCTGTTGGGTATCACTACCTCCGTTAAACTTTTGCAATACGCGAACGCATCATCACCAATCCCCGTTACGCCGTCAGGAATGATAAGCTTACTTATCAATTCACCTTTTACATACATTTTTCCATAACGCAGGGGATTTGCAGAACTATCACCAAACGATATATTACACCAAGCCGCTACGTCCGTTATGTATACGCCCGTTAAGCTGCTGCAATTATAGAACGCAAGCGCTCCAATACTCTTTACGCTTTCAGGGATTACCACTTCCGTTAAACTACCGCATTCAAGGAACACAGAATCCCCAATCAATTTACAGAATTTATTAATGGTAGCGGCTGTAATATCCGTTGTTTTTACACCAGCTAAATATAAATAGGGATTATTGCTGTTACCTAAATATTTTAAATTCCCGTCTTCATTGTACTTTAAATTTTCACAATCATAGAACGCATACTCACCAATGCTCGTTACACTGTCGGGTATTACTACTTCCGTCAAACTATAACATGAAGCGAACGCTTTTTTAGGAATCAATTTGCAATTTTCATGAATAATGGCCGTCGTAATATCCGTTGCCGTTACGCCCGCTAAATACAAATACGGATTATTGCTGTTACCTAAATATTTTAAATTTCCGTCTACAGTGTATTGCAGGTTATTAGAATTTAGAAATGCTTTATAGTGAATATTCGTTACGCTATCGGGAATTACAATCTCCGTTAAGTTACTACAGGCATAGAACGCATACTCACCAATGCTCGTTACACTGTCGGGTATTACTACTTCCGTCAAACTATAACATGAAGCAAAGGCTCTTTCAGCAATACGCGTTACGCCCTTTCCTATTGTTACGCTTGTTAAAGTGCTACAACCCTGAAACGCCTGAAAAATACTCGTTACCGGCTTGCCGTTGTATACGGACGGAACAACCACTTCCTTTTCCTTCCCTGTGTAATCCGTTACCAAATAGACGCCGTTATCCAAAGTAAATACCAACCCATCCGTATAATAATCTTCGGGGTACTTTCCCTCGTCGGAAGAACTTTCCTCACTGCTCACCTCTTCCGACGAAGTTTCTGCGCTTTCCGACGAACTTTCCTCACTGCTCACCTCTTCCGACGAAGTTTCTGCGCTTTCCGACGAACTTTCTTCCCCGCTTACCGTTTCTGACGAAGATTCTACGCCCGCCAACGAACTTTCTTCCCCGCTCACCGTTTCTGACGAAGAAGTTTGCTCCAAAGATGACACCGAAATCCCAGAAGAGCTAATCTCGCCCTCATCCTTGCTTCCGCAAGCGACAACCCCCACCGTCAATACAAAACACGACAAAGCCATCAACACTCTTAACCACTTTCTTTTCATAATGTCTCCTTATTTCTATCACTATATAGTACAATTATCTTGTAATTTACACATAATTATACAAGAAAGTTGTACTTTTGTCAATAGATATGAAAACGAAAATAGCGGAAAATATAAAATTTTACAGAAAGCAACTCGGTCTAACGCAAGGACAGCTTGCGGAGAAATTACACGGAAAAAAGAGCTTAATTTCCAATTATGAAAACGGATATAGCACCCCCGATATTTACACACTTTGTAAACTTGCGGATATTTTTGATCTTACTTTGGACGATTTGGTTGAATATGAAAAAGAAGAACTATGACAATCCCCCCGCTGATAGGCAGGGGGATTATTTTTTGCGTATTGCGCCGCCGTATCGCCTATTTCACCAGCGTTTCAAATTCGCATTCGGCACGGAAACGTTCTAATGCCCGTAAATATTTTTCACTGATTGTCAGCGTGTAGCGTTGCTTTTCTTCATAGGATAACGTGGCGTAATATTCCTTGTCTGTCAGCCGCCCGATTGCGTCGCTTACTTCCCCCTCGGATAAGAGCATTTCTTTTACGCGCAGGTAAAATTCGTCCTCTTTTTTACCCTCTACCTTCGCCGTTACCTGCGCGGCGAAATACCGCCCCGCCTTGCTCTCGTTCAGCCCTTGCGCCCGCGCCCGCTCCAACTTATCTTGCATATCGTTTTGACAATCTGCCCAAAACCCGCTCTTGATACGAAGTTTCGCCTTGCGCGCTTCTTCCCGCAACGTATGCTTGTTTCCCGATGCTTCTTTCGACATAATTATACACCCTCCTATCCATTTCGACAAATGAAAAGAGCCCACGGTATCGTGAGCTCTTTTGTGTTTTAGTTTCTGCTTCTCTTTCTGGCAGCTTCGGACTTCTTCTTTCTTCTTACGGAAGGTTTCTCATAAAATTCCTTCTTTCTCAAATCGCCGAGGATACCGTCGCGGGAACACTTTCTCTTGAAACGGCGCAATGCGCTTTCAACGTTTTCGTTTTCACCAACTTTAACCGTGGACATTCTTTTCACCTACCTTTGCCGCTGCATTTTTCGATTACCTCGTAATTATAGCAACTCAAAGGAAAAGTGTCAAGTCTTTTTTTGCCGTTTTTGCAACCTTTTTCCGCTTTTTTCCGTTTTTTATTCTTTCCCAAGAAAATATTTGTCGAACGGACGTTCTATTTGCCGAAATTAAGATACTTGTTCAAAGTCGCTTGCGGGATGCTTACACCAAGGACAAATAAAATCGTCGGGAAGTTCTTCTCCCTCGTGTACGTAACCGCAAATCTTACATACCCATTTATGCTTGCCGTTAGCGGATTTTTCTTCCGCTTTGGGCGCGTCGGGCTTGGGTTTGATATGGCTTTGATAATACGCGTACGTTACCGAATTTTCTTCCGAAAGTTTCTTCGCTTCCGTTACTTCCGCAACGAAAAGAGTATGCGTACCGTAATCGTAACTGTCCACCACTTTCGCGCTGATTACCGCATTGGCATATTGAGGCAAATAATAGAGTCCGTTTTCACTCTTGGGGTATTGCGCGCCCGCAAATTTATCGGTATCCCGTCCCGAAACAAAGCCAAACTGTTTGAAAATTTCAAACGGCACGCTCTCGGAAAGCACGGACACGTTGAAAACGCCCGTCTTTTTCAAAAGCTCTTCCGAATAGTTCGCCTTGTTAACAAACACAACGATACGCTTGGGGTTATCGGTAATCATAGACACCGTATTTACGATACACCCGTTTTGTCTTTCTCCATCCGTTGTCGTCAGCATATATAAGCCGTATGAAATGGAATACATTGCCTCTTTTTCTATCATAATTGTTCTCCTAAACAGAGTTTATTTTTTGTTTCTTTAATAAAATTCCGCAGCGTTCCTCAACCCCAAAAGCATATTATAAATACGCACGGCTAGATGGTAAAACTCGCCGCGAGATTAATTTGTCCACAAACCGTGCAGGTTGCAATATGCGTATACCGCCACCGCCTTGTCTCCGTCCGCCAATGTGAACGTACACTTGGGCGCAGCTTCTGCCGCCAAATATTTAATTTGATAGCCTTGCTCCGTTTCCAAAGCCACCCATTCAATCAAATGTTCCGCCGTCATAGGATGGGATACGCTGCCAACGTCTACCTGCACCGTCTTACACTTCTTTGTTACAACGGGCACGTGCTTTTCTTGCGCCGCGTCCGTACTGCCCGCTACAAGCTCTACCCAGCCCTCTAATTTCAATTCTTCTTTCGATACGATTGTCTTTTTGCATTTTTCACATTGATACACTCTTAACATTGTTATTACCTCATTTCATTTATTAGGATTAAATCCTATTTATAGAATAGCACAGTTTTTTTCCCTTGTCAATAGTTTTATGCAAAAAAATAAAAAAAATTATTTATCGCAATCAAATTTATATAAAATTTCGTTCACATAATCACAGGCAGTTTTCAATTCTTGTATTTCCGCATAGTCATTTTTATAAACTTCGGTAAGCAGCGCGCCGTTAAAACCTATGTCCTTTAAACGTTTTACCAAGGTTTCAAAATCGAAAATCCCTTTTCCCGGCAAACATATCCGTCCCTGCCCGTCCACGTCGGAAATATGAACGTAAGCCAACCGTTCCCCCATTTCTTGTAAATATTCTTCATAGGGATATTCGGAAATGCGGGCTTGTTTGATATCCAAAACTCCGCGAAGATGCGGTACGGCTTGTGCAATTTTTGAAAATACGCCCACTCGGTTGTACGTGGACCATTCCACGTTTTCCAAGCACAGCGTAACGCCGTGGGCTTGACAATGCGCCGTCAGCTGGGCAAAGCCTTTTATCATGGACGGAAAATCGTCGTTCTTTCCCGAACGCGACGCCCGCTTTACCCGCGAAGTACCGTGAAAAGTATAATAGGGAGCGCCTAAAGCGTTTGCGCCCTCTAATACCTTATCCAACCATCCATACGCGTCTGCCTTGACGCGAGGATGCAGAGAAAAAAGCTGGGGTTCAAATTCCGTGTTTAAATCATGGACGGAATTGATATGCAAATCCCCCTTTTTTTGCGCGAGGATCTCCCCAAACTCTTTGCCGTATTCGGAAAAGGACGTCAAAAACACTTCCGCCGTTTTCACGCCGAGTTCGTTTAAGAGAGGCAACGCCTCTTCATTGTATTTTCGCATAAACAGTGACGCCGTAGAAATTCCCGCTTGCATAACTGACTTTCGTTTTTTCTTATCTTAATTCATCAAATCGGAAATAGTATCCAACACTTTTTCGTAGCAGCCTCCACATCCCGTCGAACAATGGGTAGCCGCCTGCACTTCTTTAAACGCTTTTTCCACGTCCGCAAAATGGCTGTGTTCGTGCAAAGCCTTTTCAATATCCGCTACAGATACTTGTTTACAATTACAAATGATTTTGTTTTCCATATTTTTCTCCTTTCAAAACAGTTTTTTATCTTTATTGATTATTCCACGTAATAAACGCGGTTTTCGCGGCGGGGTTTTTCTTGCGGTTCTGCGTCTGCATATCCAACGATACAGTTTCCAATCCCCTCGTATTCGCCCTCGATACCAAGCTCTTTTAAAAATGCTTTCCACTTCGGCAGTTCAAACGTTTCCTTTGCGCGGTGAATCCAACATGCACCAAGCCCCAACGCATGTGCGGCAAGTAACATGTTTTCCATAACGAGCGAACCGTCGTAAAGGTAGGTCGACGCGCTCTTATCCGCAAGCACTACCAAAACGGCGGGCGCACCGTAGAAAGGGTCGGCGCGGTGGAAAGGGTCCCTTACCATATTATCCGCAGAAAGTTCGTCGCGCACTTTTTTATCCGTTACCGCCAAAATAATAGGCGCTTGTTTATTCAATCCCGAAGGCGCTTTCAACCCCGCCTCGATGATTTTATCCAACAATTCTTTCGGCACTGTGTCCGCTTTATATTTTTTTACGCTTTTGCGCGTGAGCATATTTTGTATTGCGTCCATAATTTTTTCTCCTTTCTTTATATTATAAATTATTTATATTTTAAATCGGCAACCGTCCAATTTTTTAATACTTCGCACATATCTTCGCCGAGTGCTTTTGCTCCCGCCAAATCATGGTCGAGATAATTGCCGCATTCTTCCTTTTTATTTCCGGGAATATCCCCCGTAAAATCCCGCGCGAACGCCATACTCTCTTGTACCAAAGCAATCGCTTGGCTGTGCGATACGTTATCGCGGACAAGCAGATAAAAGCCCGTTCTGCACCCCATAGGCCCTACGTATACGACGTCCTTTCCCCAAACGCTGTTACGCGCGTACGTCGCAAACAAATGCTCTAACGTGTGCGCCGCGCTCATTTGAAAATAATCGCCGCCGTTCGGCTTTTTCATGCGGATATCGTAGGTAACTACATCCCCGTCGATTCGGGATATATACATACCCTTTTCCAAAGTATCGTGGTTGACGGTAAAGCTTGCTATCTTTTTCATCTATCTCTCCTATTTTCAACAAAACAACGTGCGAAACGCCGCAGGCACACCCGCTGTAATGGATATCAGTTCCTTTGTCGCAGGATGAATAAATTCCAACTTCGACGCATGCAACCCCAATCTGTCCAAAGGATTTTTGTTGCCGCTGCCGTATTTGTCATCACCGACGACAGAATGTCCCAGAGCTTTCATCTGCGCGCGGATTTGGTTCTTTCTGCCCGTATCAATTTTCACCCGTAACAGTGAATATTGCGCGTTTTCTTTCAATACTTCGTAATGGGTAATCGCTTTTTGTCCCGTCGGATCGTTCGTTACGTAAACCAAATTGTTTACGTTTTCTTTCAAATACGCCGTCAGCGTATCCGCTTTCTTTTCGAATATCCCCTCGGCAACCGCATAATATTCCCGCGTTTGCACTTGCTCGTTCCAATGCATTTTCAACATAGAATGCACTTTTATATCTTTGGCAAAAATCAACACGCCCGAAGTTTCTTTGTCGATACGGTGCAACACGAACGCCCGCGCGTTTTTATCCCGCATTTGCAAATAATCGGTTACATACCCGTAGGCGCATTCCCGTTCTTTATCACTCTCCACCGAAAGCAAGCCCGCAGGTTTGTCAATCGCCACAAAATCTTCGTCCTCGTATATAATTTTTATATCCCGTAAAGAAAAATTCGGCTTTACGGGCGCTTTTGCGCCGCGCGCCGTTTTCACGGGTTGCATTGCCGTTACCCCATCTTTTACCGGTCTGCGGGAAAGCTTCACCTCGTCGTCCTTGGCAAGCATAAAATTATACTGCGTTACCACTCGTCCATTCACCAGCACTTGCTTCCGTACAAGTAACGATTTAACGTTATTTCTCGACGTATTGCATTTACGAAGCAAAAACTCTAACAATTCTTCGCTGTGATTTACTTTGTATATCGCCGTATATACGGGCGCGCCGTTTACCCGTTCTATCCTTTCGGGCGTTTTTTGCCCCTTTTTCAAGCGATTCGCGCCTGCAACGGACAGTTTTTCATTTCTCGGTTTTTCGCCTGTTTTTGCCTTGATTCTCATTATCTTTTTCGCCTTTCTTCTTTTGCAATCATTATACCACTGCCGTACGCTGTTGTCAAGTCGTAACAAAGAAAAACCGCTTGCACATTTTCTTTCCCGCAAGCGGTTTTCGCTTATGATTTCATCTTTGATAAGCGCATCAACGCTACAAAAGTTCAAACCACGGAGATTTCACCCCAATAGCTGACGTTGAAGACGTTACCTACGCAAGGCGTTGCCCTATCCCCCGCCGTCTTCGTTCAAAGCAGAAATCCCTTTCATTGTCCGCGGGCGCGCATTCGTCCCGTTTCCCCGTTCCTATACATAGACGGATACGGTCTGTCCGCTTGGCGTTTCCTATCGCCGTCAATTATATACAAAAGCTGATTTGTTCGCACTTTCGCGCACTTTTTTTCGGTATGCCGACGGCGACGAAGAGGTCTTCACTTTGAAAAGGTTGGAAAAATAATATTCGTCCGAAAAACAGAGTTTTTCAGATATTTCTTTTATAGAAAGGTCTGTGCTACTCAACAAATTTTTTGCAAATTCCATTTTCTTATTCAAGAGATAAGCGTACGGTGTAATCCCGTAGGCGTTTTTAAAAATCCGTATCGCTTGCGATTCCGATTTCGCCACATATTTACATAGCTCCGCCATACAAAATTTAGAAGTGATTTGTGTATCCAAAAAATCCCGCATTTCCGCCGCGACATCCTGCCGTCCCTCTTTCTCCTCTTTTATATGGCAGTACATTTTTAAAAATATTTCGTTTAAAATAGCTATTAGTTGCAAACTGCAATCTTCTTCGCTATTCTTCACAATTTCTATTACTCGCTTTATCTCTTCCCCGATGGATAAACCTTTGAAGTGCGAAATGCCCTGCAAGCCGTACCCCTCCACAAGGAATTTAAGCAGTTTTCCCGAAACATTCACAAAATGCTTTTTCCAAGGCTGTTCCCTATCGGAAAAATAATATTGGTCTTTACCCTCCGCCAAAAAATAACTATCTCCCGCAACGGGAAAAAAGCGTTTCTCATCCAAATATACCGTTCCGCTTCCCTCCTCGATATATTCAATACAAGCCGTCTCCGAATTCGGGCGGCTGATTTCGTATTTCTTATCGGGAAAAGTGGTTCCGCAAATGGTAAATTGAATAAGTTCTTTAATTTTTCCCTTTTGATATATGTGATAAATTTCTTCCTGCATGCTTGTTTTCCACATTTTTTTAATTATTTTTTCTATTGTTTTAAGATTATTATAACAGTATAATAAAGCAAAGTCAATACTAAAAAATAAAATTTAGGAGAAATATTATGAAATTTAGACCAGCTGCCATTCCTCTGATTACCGTCGACCCTTTTTTTTCCGTTTGGTCGTGCAGCGACGCGCTTTATTCCCGTCCCACGGAACATTGGTCGGGCAAACTTTGCCCCATCGAAGCCGGCGTGTACGTAGGCAATAACTATTATACCGTCGCGGGATTCAACCCCAACGGCTCACTTATTCGTTCCCGCATTTATCAAAGGGACGTTAAAATCACTCCGACGAGTACGATATACGAATTTGAAAATGAGCTTGTAAAATTGCAGCTGACTTTTACAAGCCCTTTGCTTCTTGACCGTATCGATATTCTGTCCCGTCCCGTCAGTTACGTTTCCTATAAAATCGAGAAAAAATGCGACGAAACCGTGCGATTTTTATTCGGCATCAGCACGCGCGGATGCGTTAACAACCGCAACCAAAACGTCGTCGTTAAAAAGACCCCGTTTTCCCTTTGCTGCGGAAACGCTTACCAATCGCCTTTAGCACAATCGGGGGACAACGTTATGATAGATTGGGGATATCTTCATCTGTGCGATAAAGACGCGAAAGTTGGCAAAATCAACGACGACACCTACAAAGTGGAATCCTTGCCTATCAACAATATTTACAATCCCTATTTCGACGCAGCGTTTCTCTTCACGGTAAAAAATGAAACGGAAGGCGTTATTACCCTCGCTTACGACGAAATCAAAGCCGTTGAATATCTGGGAAAACAGCTCGACGAATATTATACCAAATATTTTAAATCTTTCGAAGATATGGTTGCGGCGGCGATACGCGAATATCCCGAAATTAAAAAACTTTGCGATAAATTTGACGAGTCGCTGACGAAAGAAACGGCGGCGCTTGGCGAAAATTATAAAAACATTACGGCGCTGGCGTACCGTCAATCGATTTCCGCGCACAAGTTGGTATCGGATACGGACGGAAATCTTTTATTCCTCTCCAAAGAAAACGATTCTAACGGCTGTATCGCAACGTTGGACGTTACCCACCCCAGCGTGCCGCTGTATTTAAAATTTAATCCGGAACTCGTAAACGGAATGCTCCGTCCCATCTTGAAATATGCAAGCTCGGCGTATTGGAATTTTGATTTTACCCCGCACGACCTTGGACAATACCCCATCGCAAACGGACAATTTTACAGCGCGGACGTTTTATATTTCAACGGCGAACACAAAAGCATCGGCGCCCAGACCGCACAAGATCAAATGCCCATCGAAGAAGCGGGTAATATGCTCATTTGCTTGGCGGCAGTAAAAAAATACTCGGGCAAGCAGTCTTTGTTTGAAGAATACAAAACACTTTTAAAGAGTTGGGCAGATTACCTCGTCGAGTTTGGATACGACCCCGCAAATCAACTTTGCACGGACGATTTTGCAGGACATCTTGCCCGCAACTGCAACCTCAGCGTGAAAGCTATCCTCGGCATTGCGGCATATGCGGAGCTTTCGGGCGACGACTCGTATCTGCAAATCGCTAAAAAATACGCCGCGCAATGGGAAATTGACGCAAAAGCAAGCCACGGCAGCACACGCCTTTCCTTTGACCTTCCCGACAGTTGGAGCATAAAATACAACCTCGCATGGGACAGCGTGCTTGGATATAATCTTTTTTCCGAGAAAATAAAACGGCAAGAAATAAAAACCTATCTCTCTAAGCTCAACCGTTACGGCGTGCCTCTCGATTGCCGCTCCGATTATACCAAAACGGAATGGATGATGTTCTCGACCCGTATCTGCGACGATAAAGCATATTTCGACGCGATATGCCAAAGCATTGTGAATATGATAAACGAAACGTTTGACCGCGTACCTTTCACCGATTGGCATTATTCCAAAACGGCGGATCACCGCATGTTCCGCGCGCGAAGCGTTGTCGGCGGCGTGTTTATCAATCTGCTGAAATAAAAACGCTCTGGGTTTTGTAGACAGAACCCCACTAAGCGTTACGCAAAAGTCATAAAAAAAGCAACCTCTACGGTTGCTTTTTTATTTTTTATGTTTTTAAAATAGATTTTTAAAAAAAGGCAAACGTTACACAACGGAATTTACCGCTTTGATTACGATTTGTCTTTCCTCTTCGGTTACGGGAACGTCGAATTCGTTAAACGTATCGTTGGAAATATCCTTTCCCGTAAAAGCTTTGTACCAACAAAGCGCCAACAAATATCTGCCTGCGCCCAAAGAAGCGTGGAATGTATCTCTGTGTATCTTTTCAATACCCAATTCCGTAGCTTTCATCATCGCTTTTCCGCAAGGGATCGTGCCGTATGCGTCAATCGCTTTCGCTGCTTTTGCGTAAGAATCGCAAATCGCCGCAAGCATATCTTCCGACCTTTCAAAAATTTGCAAATTTTTCAACAACTGACTTTCGTTTTCATACGCCCACGTTTGATGTATCCATATTTTTGCGTGCGGGCAATATTTTCTTACAAATTTTGCCACCTCTTCTATGTACGGCGAATACGTTTCGTATCTCCCGCTGTAAAAACTTGCCTGTTGCAAAGTGATAACATCCCAATCGTCGCTTGCAAGCGCTTGGCTAATAGAAACTTTCAACCCCGTTGCAACGCCGTTAAATTCAAAATCGTAAGCGGCGTTGTTTTCAAGTACGTTGATATAATGACTACGCAAAGGACAACCAGGAACGTAAAGGTTCACCGTTTTCATTTCCTCGCCGTTATGCTTTGCAAGACCGTGCAAATATCTTTGCGCATCTTGAGAAAAACTGTTTCCAATCGATAAAATTTTCATTATAATTTCTCCAAAATATTTTTATTTTCGCGTCAGACATACAAGAGTCTCGACGTGTTTGGTTTGGGGGAACATGTCGTAGGGTTGTATCCATTCTATCCCGTAATATCCTTCTAGCGTTTCTCCGTCTGCAACCTCTGCATACGCGGGATTTTTCACCAATTCGCCCTCTTTTTCAATCAATCTGCCGCTTAAAATCCCCAAATCCCGCGCCAAAGTAGCGGGGTTGCAACTTATCAGCGTCAGCTGCGGAATTTTACTTTTCAACAACGAAAGTAAAACGCTACGGGCAATTCCCGCGCGCGGCGGATCTAAAATCAACCGAATTTTTTCGCCCTGTTCTTTTTTCAAAACGGCGGGCAATTCTTTTTCTACGTACCCGCAAATATTCGTCATATTTTCCAAGCCGTTTTTCGCCTTTAACAAATCCGCGCAACGCGAGGCTTCTTCTTCCAACTCTATCCCGTAAACACGCTTGGCTTTTTTTGCAATCATCGCCGTCAAAAGCCCGCCGCCCGAATAGGCGTCTATCACCACCTCGTCGCCGTCCGAACACACCGTTTTTAACGCTTCCTTATACAGCTTCGTCCGTACGTTTTCATTCACCTGTAAAAAAGTAACGGGACCTGCTTCGTAAGAAATCCCTTGTTCTTCCGCGCTGAAAGTTCCCGCACCGTGAATCAAATGGAATTCTTTGCCAAACACTACGTTGGTTTCCTCATCGTTGAAATTGATATACAACGTAAATTCTTTCAATATTTTAGAGAGCAGCTCTACCAAATATCCAAGATTGGGCAATTTTTTCGTTGCCGTAACCAACGTAACGATATACTTCCCGCCGATTTCACGCGCAACAATATGCCGTACCGCGCCCGTTTTTCTTTCTTCGTCGTAACCCCTTACGGCACATTCCAACATATACCTTTTGACAACGGCTATCAGCTTTTCCGCCCATTCCGGCTGAATGGCGCAAGCGGTAATCGGCACGATGCGGTGACTGTGCTCCGCATAAAAGCCTATCACCGTTTCTCCGTCCCGATTTACCCCAACGGGAATTTGCAATTTGTTTCTATATCCAAACGGAAAATCACTCTTTACCGCCGTCGGCACGGAAATCGAAATGCCGGCAATCTTCCGCAATGCGTCTTTGACAACGGTTGCTTTATGAACGAGTTGCGCGCCGTATTCCAAATGCTGCAAGGAACAGCCCCCGCATTTGGAAAATACGGGACATTTTACGCGCACCCGCTCTTCCGCGGGCGTTAAAATTTCTTCCACTTTCCCGTAGCCCACGTTTCCTTTTACTTTTAAAACCCGAAACCGCACTTTCTCTCCGGGCAAGCATGCAGGCACGAAAAAGGTAATCCCCTCATAACGGAGAATCCCCTCGCCGTTTGAACCGAGTCCTTCGGTTATTGCGCAAATCACGTCGTTTTTCTCTATCATAAAACCCCGTACTCCTTTTAAGATTAGAAGTTTTCAACGCAAAGCCCTTTCATTTTCTGGTGATTCTATCCACCAAACAGTTTATCTTATAGCGGCATTTATACATTGCATAATCGTATGCGACGAAAAACGCCGTTCCTACCACCAAAATAATGGGGATGATATACTTATCGAAATAAGAAACCCCCGTCATCATTACGACAAATTTCCAAATAATCCAAAGCGTTATGTCAAACCAAGCCGCTTTGATTCCGCACGCCACCCAACGGTTGACGCGAGTACGTAATTGCAATTCGTTCACGAGCGGATGCAGACCGTAAAAAATAATAAAAGGAATGATATTCCAAAATAAGCCCGCCGCAAAAACAAGGGATAATACACTGGTCGCGATATATGCCAAAATATATCCCCACCAACTCCTTTTCGCAAGCGGCAACATCAAGGCGATACTCGCCAATAAATACCCCGTAAAAAGAAACGCGTCTACGTATACGCCCAACACCAAAATAATGGTGGAAAAGGCGCAAGCAAGCCCGGACAACGCGATTTCATACGCCGTTATCTTTTTCATATACACCTACTTACCGATTTCTTATTCGAAAAAAAGCGCATGATGCGCTTTTTTTATCTGCAACCGCAACACATCGAGAATAAACAATCGATACAAAGGTAGGTATAACAGCAAGAAATACAGTTAGAACAAGCGTTACCGCCGCCCATCTGTTCGCCGTTGTCTATCGGTCCGCGATTATTGGAATACGGGTTGTTATAGCCCCCGTTGGGCGCGCCGTATGCCGATTGATTTGCATATTCGTTCTTCGCGTTCATCTTTCCGTATGCCGCGCGGTATTTGGTGTTGGACGGATCCATCTCAATCGCAATCTCCAACTGCTTTTTACTGTCGTTCGTCCAATTTTTCTTATAATACACCACTGCTTGCAGATAATGCCACTCTGCCGAACGCTCGTTGAAGTTATCCAACAGCGTCTGCGCTTCGGAAAGCTTGTTTTGCTTAAGAAGTTCGGAAATTTCCTCGTAGGAATTTTTCCCTTCGGTATTTTTATTCTGTTCCTTGCGCGACTCTTTGATTTCTTCGTAAGCCACGTCCAATTTCGTCAGCATTTTCGCTGCTTCGTTGCCAGCTTCTCCATCCAACCATCTGTCTTCGCTGTATTTTTTACGAAGTTCTTCGTAACGAGCTTTAATTTCCTCGTCCGTCGCATTTTCGGTCAAACCGAGAAGTTCATAATATTGTTTCATTTTTATCTCCCGTCGGCTTTCGCCGCTTTTTTTTCCTATTTAGTATTTTTCCTTTGCGCGCTTTTATCCGCTTTTCGCTGTTCCTTATTTTTTCTGCCCATACAGTTGCAACCCGACATAATCCGTTTCGTCATCATCGGCAGTCCGCGCAAAAGTATATTATCCGATAAATCTCGGTTAAATCGAAAGGATATCTGTCCCAAATTCTCGCGGATATCGAAGAAAATTGCATGGAATATAAATTCCACCTCTTTCCCGTACTCCCCTTCGCACAACTCCTTTTTACAAGCCGCTTTATATGCCAACGCAAAGGGATTGTACGCACGCTTTTTCATATCTTTGTCGTAATCGTCCAACGCGTCGATTAGGTATATCCATTTTCCAACGGCATAAAACAGATTGTAGGTATACGGCGTCGCCTTTTCCCCCAGCGCATAATCGGAAAATTCCGCCAACATTACGGCGGTAGAATCTGCCGCTCTGTCCACGCTGTCCGTTTTTGCCCGTTCAATCTCTTCTTGCTTGGCAAGGTTTTCACGGACGATTCTTTCAATTTCGGGATACGCTTTTTTAACCCGTTTAAAGCCTTTTTTGAACCACAGCCGCTTGCCCCGACCACGGTCCCCATCCGCAATATCGTCCGTGTATTTATAATACACCAGTACCGTATTCAGCGCACCGAGTTTTCTTGTCAGCTCGTCCACTTCCGCCATATTCCGCGAACGGATACAATGGGTAAGGCAATGCTGTTTTTCTATCTTTACGTCCTCGCCGAGGATATTATGCAAAATGACGGATAAAAACGTAACGTCATAGGAAAGCCCCATACGCGCCGTATGACCGCATACCTGTCCGATGCCCTTACACACGCCGCAGTACATCGCACGATACAAAGCGTCGTCTTTGATATATAAGTACGGCGTATCCGCGCGAACGTATCCAAACATAATAATCCTCTTTGCTTACTACCTTTTCAGTATACCGCTTTTTTATATAAATTGCAATTAAAAAAACGATACGTTCCGCCGTCTTCACAAGAAAAGACGGGGGTTTTCACATACTTAACAAATTTCGTACCTTTTATACGCCGGCTTTTTTATTTTTCTTCGGGAGTCGGCACAATTTTACCATCTGCAAATTCCAAAATCAACGCCGCCATTGCATTCAAATCGTTCTTTACTTTCGTTTTAAATCTCGGCGTGCGGTAACGCAAATCCAACAAACTCTTGGGCGGTTTCATTGCCGTCAAAAGATGCAGGCGTTTGATTCCCTTAAAGCTGTCCTTTACGTCGTTGCCCGACAATGCGTACAATACGTCCTGCGGGAATTTATACGGGTTCGCCGTGGAAAGTACGATAACGGGCGTAGCGTCCTTTTCGTCAATCTTTTTACGTGCCTCTTCCCATTTCATATACACCGCAAGCGCAACGCCCGTGTGCGTATCCATCGCATAGCCGTACTCGTCAAAAATTTCGTACATAGCCTCTACGGTATCGTCCTCGCGTGCAAATCCGCCGAAGAATTCTTCGTCCAAAATTGCCTTTTCCTTTTCCGTAATAGAATATTCTTTCTTCTCCGCAAGGTCTTGCATACGCTGTGCCGTGCATTTCGCGTCTCTGCCGCTGATTTCAAAGAGCAAGCGTTCCAAATTCGACGAAACCAAAATATCCATAGACGGAGACATCGTGCGGTGGAAATCCCGTTTTACGTCGTACACGCCCTTTTTGAAGAAATCGGCAAGCACTTTGTTGCGGTTGGAAGCGCAAACAAGTTTCCGCACGGGCAACCCCATTTGTTTTGCGTACCAACCGGCTAAAATATCCCCGAAATTCCCCGTGGGTACAACGAAATCAATCTTATCCCCCATCTCGATTTGACCAGCAGTCAACAAATCCAAATACGCCGAAAAATAATATGCGATTTGCGGCGCAAGACGCCCGAAGTTAATGGAGTTCGCGCTCGATAAACGGGTCTTCTTTTTCGCAAGCTCTGCGTTAAATTCCTCGGAAGCAAACAGGCGTTTTACGGCACGCTGACAATCGTCGAAGTTCCCCTCAACCGCCGCCACGAACACGTTGTTGCCGTCCTGCACCGTCATTTGCAAACGCTGCATTTTTGCAACGCCCTCGTCGGGATAGAACACCGCCACTTTCGTTCCTTTCACGTCGCGGAATCCTTCCAACGCCGCTTTGCCCGTGTCGCCGCTCGTCGCCGCCAAAATCAAAATTTCGTCGTCGATTCCCGTAACTTCGCAGCTCTTTTTCAAAAGGTACGGAAGCACGGTGAGCGCCATATCCTTAAACGCACACGTAGGCCCGTGATACAACTCCATCACGTACAAACCCGTTTCACCGTCGATTTTGACAAGGGGTACGGGGTCGTTGCCCTCAAACGAAGAATATGCCTTTTCGCAAGACTCTTTCAAATAATCATAACCGAGTTCTTCGCCCAGATATTTACCAAGTACGAACGCCGCGCGTTCGGGATAGGACATCTCTGCCATTGTCGACATTTCTTCGTCGGTGATTTTGGGGAACGTTTCGGGTACGAACAAACCGCCGTTCTTTGCCAAGCCTTGTACAATCGCTTGCGCCCCCGTTACTTTTTCTCCGCCTCTCGTGCTAATAAAATACATTTTCTCTTCCTGCCTTTTTCGGATTTTTTAACGCGCAAAGCAGGCAGCCGTTCAGCCACCTCCCTTTTTTAAACGCGCGTTTTCACTTTTCCGCCTTATCACTGTTTTATTAAAATTCCGTTACAATACTGTGGGCTTTCGCCTTTTTTAGAAAAAGCCGAACGGAAAGACCGCTCGGCTATCCTCCCATTATTCCGTTGGCGCGCATTATGCGCGCAGCTTGTTAAATGTACTTCGCGACAAAATCGGGAAGTTCGTCTTTTTCTGCCGAAACAGAAACGGTGATAACCAAGTTGTTGGTTTTGGAAACTTTGTCAAGCATATAGAAGAATGCCGCAAGTTCGGAAACGGGTTTGCCCGCAATGCGAACTACGCCGTCGATGTACACATATTCGTTGTCGTGGTTGCCTGCGATAACGCCTTTTACAAATCCGCAAAGAGCTGCTTCGCCTGCAATATCATATTCGCTGGTATCGATGAAACGGATTTCACGTTCCAAATCGTACATACCGCGCTTACTGTCGGTCATAAAAATCATGTGCCCCTTGGCTGCGGGTACGGTTGCGTTTGCGGCGTCGATCATCATCTTGGTCTTGCCTGTACCCTTTGCGCCATAAATAACTTTAATCATAATAAAATCCTCCCAGATTTCGTCATACTACCCGATGAAAATGGGTTTTCTTCTCGGTTTCCTATAGTTTAACAGATTTCGCGCATAATTTCAAGACCTTTTTGCAAAATTTTTGTCCGTTTTCAGAAAAATTTTTTTAAGATATATAAAAAACATAAAAAAGAGCGGATTTTACTCCGCCCCTTTCCTGTTGATTTTATTTTATAACGTCACCGTGCCGTCGTTGCAAACGATTTCCGTCGCAGGTACGTTGGAATTCCAATCATATCCTTTCTCTACTGCATGCCATTCTTCTACCGTACCTTCAAAGATAATTTCCGTTAAATTACTGCAATAATAGAACGCACGATTTCCAATACTCGTTACGCTTTCGGGAATGATAATTTCCGTTAAGCTACTGCAATTAGAGAACGCATAATAACCAATACGTTTTACTCCATCGGGGATAATAATCTCCGTTAAACTACTGCAATTAGAGAACGCATAATAACCAATACTCGTTACGCTATCGGGGACAACAATCTCCGTTAAACTATTGCAATTATAGAACGCACTATAATCAATACTATCCCCTGAAGTTATGGTTACAGATTGTAAATTGTTTGTGGGAATCGCCGAAATTGCCCACGTCGGCATTGTAGCGTTCTTTATAGGACATTCATAGAACGCACGCCAACCAATGCTCGTTACGCTGTCAGGGATTACTATTTCCGTTAAATTAGTGCAAAACTCGAACACATAATCACCAATACTCGTTACGGATTTATTTTCATAAATGGAAGGAATCACCACCTTCGTTGCCGTACCCGTATAGCCCACTACCACATACGTATAGCCCGCATACGTATCATTCACTAAAGGGGCAAACTTCAACCCTTCCGTGTAATAATCTTCGGGATATTCCTCTTTTTCCGAGGACTCTTCCTTGGACGAAACTTCCTCACTGCTTACTTCTTCGCTCGATTCAGGCACAACTATGCTCGATTCCTCGCTAGAACTCTGTTCCAAAGAAGAACCTGCAGAAGAACTGCTATCGTCGCCTATACCGCAGGCAGCTACACTCGCCGATAACGCCAAACAAGCCAGCAACGACAACACTTTTAATAATTTCGCTTTCATAATAAACCTCAACAATAAAATTGATAAATATATTTTACCACTTTCCTTTCCTTTCGTCAACATTTTCCGATTATTTTTCCACAAAAGAAAAAACGGACGGTTTTTGCTATGCACCCCATCCGTTTTATACACATATTCTCTTACGCTAATTCGGAAACAAACTTTTTAATACGCGCCAAGCCCTCGTCGATATCCGCCTCGGACAACGCATACGAAAGACGCACACAATCGTCTGCCCCAAACGATACCCCGGGTACGGTTGCCACTTTTTCGCCTTCTAACAACGCGTCGGCAAAATCAATCGAGTTTGCAATCGTCTTGCCTTTATAACTCTTACCAAACAAACCTCCTACAACGAGCATTACGTAGAACGCGCCGTCGGGCTCTACCGCGCTGACGCCGTCGATACCGTCAATCAAAGCAAGGAGTTTCGCTCTGCGTTTATCAAACACGTTCACCATTGCCGCAATCTCTTCTTCGGGAGCGTTCAACGCCTCTATCGTAGCGTATTGCGAAATGGAACTTGCGTTCGAAGTAGCGTGGCTTTGGAAAGAATCGATAGCTTTCGCTACGTCTTTGGGCGCAGCCAAATAGCCAATGCGCCAACCCGTCATGGCATACGTTTTCGATACGCCGTTGACTGTTATTGTCAAATCTTTCATCTTTTCGCTTGCCGCTGCAATCGAGAATGCTTTTACTCCGTTATAGCAGAGTTTTTCATAAATTTCATCTGCCAAAACGAAGATGCCCGCCTCTTCGCAGACCGCCGCAATCGCACGTACTTCCTCTTCGTTATACACAGCGCCCGTGGGGTTGGACGGAGAGTTGAATATAAGCATTTTCGTCTTGGGCGTGATTGCCGCTTTCAATTCCGCCGCCGTAAATTTATATTTGTTTTCTTTCTTGCAAGAAAGCGTTTTTACTACGCCGCCGCAAACCTTTACCACTTCGGGATAGGTCAGCCAATAGGGCTCGGGAATGATTACTTCGTCCCCCTCGTCCAAGAGCGCGTAGCACGCGTTAAAAATGGAGTGTTTTGCGCCGTTGGAAACGATAATTTGCGAGGGCTCGTAATCGAGCCCGTTGTCCTTTTTAAACTTTGCGCAAATGGCTTTGCGCAAAGGCAAAAGCCCCGACGAGGGGGTATATTTCGTCTGCCCTGCGTCCAAAGCCGCTTTCGCCGCCGCAATAATGTGTTCGGGAGTGTTAAAATCGGGCTCGCCCACGCCGAAAGAAACCACCGATTCGCCCGCGGCTTTCATCGCCTTTGCCTTTGCGGAAATCGCAAGCGTAAGCGAGGGGGAAATTGCGGACATTCTTTTAGCAACTCTGTTTTTCATCTGTTCTTTTCTCCGTGATACTTTGTATTGTTAACTCTCTTATTTTACCCTTTTTTAGAAAAGAAAGCAACCGCAAACACGCCGATTTTCGTAAATTCTTGCAAAATAATCGAAAAAATTATTCTTTTTTGTATTTTTAATCTATTTTTTCGATTGCTCTTATCAGCAAACGCAATTTATTGTGTCAAATGATACTTGTCGGTTTTATTTCGTTTCATATTTATCAAAAAGAGTGAGAACGGATTTGTCCTCACTCTTTTTCATCTTCTATTTTTTTAAAAGTGTCTTTTTACGGCGTTTTTGTAAAAATTGCAATAAATACTCGTAAAAACGGGGCGCTTCTGCCGAGGGCGCAACGCTCTTGTGCAATCCAATCACCAAATCTCTTTTACATACGGGGTCGGAAACGCGTAAAAGTTTTACGTTCGCAGAAACTTCCCCCCAAGAATATGCAGGCCAAAATCCTACGCCCGCGCTTACGCCGATAATATTTCGCACCGCCACCAGAGAATCCGATTCAAACGAGATGCGGGGTTTTATCCCTGCCCGCGCAAAAAATCCGTCGCATACGGTGCGAAAATAACGCGAGCCTGCCAAATGCACAAACCCCTCGTCTTTTACGTCTTTTAAAGAAATTTCTTCCCGCGAAGCATATGCCGACGTTTTCGGAATGGCAAGAAAAATTTCCTCCTCCATCACCGTCCTTTTTTCAAAATCAGGCAACGCAGAATACTCCGCAGAATTATCCACAACCGAAATGTCGCAATCGGTTTCCGCCACGCTCTGAATCAACTGAAATACCGTTTCAGGATATTTCTTTTTATACGCAACTACTGCGTCCGATATCGCCGCCGACGCCGCCAATACGTTCAATTTTACCGTACGAGAGCGTTCCTCTTTTAGCTTTGCTAAATCTCCGCTTATCCCGTCCAGCTGCGTAAATACCCCCTCTAATTTATTTTTCAGGTATTCCCCATATTGCGTAAGACGTATATTTCTGCCTTTTTTATAAAACAAAGGCACGCCCAGTTCCTCTTCTAATTGTTTAATCGCTTTGGTCAGCGCAGGTTGCGCAATATGTATCTCTTCTGCCGCCCGCGTTACGTGCCCAAGCTTTGCAACCGCATAAAAATAACGAAGTTTTGCAAGCTCCATACTCTTTCCTCTCCCTCGCTGAAAACTGTTATTTCATAACCGTTTGTTATGAGTTTCATAATAATTATATATTTTACATTATGCTTTGTCAAGTGTATAATGATAACAAAGAGCAAAACGAAAGGAGCTTGTATGCATTATGGTAACCGTTTTTGAAAGCATTATGTTGATTTGTTTCGGGATTTCTTGGCCGATTTCGGTATATAAGAGCCTCACTTCAAAATCGACGAAAGGGAAATCCGTCGTATTCACGTTTGCGATTATTATCGGGTATTTAGCGGGAATCACGGGTAAAATCGTCGGCAAAAATTTTAATTACGTTCTTGTTCTTTATCTTCTCAACCTCGCTTTCGTCAGCGTGGATCTTGTTCTATATTTTATTAACAAACACCGCGAAAACGCTGCGGCGACATTCGGCCTTTAAGATCTATACCTCCACGTAGATCTACGTCGCACGTTTAAAAATGCACCCCGAATTTTCCGTTCGGAGTGCATTTTCTTTTTAATTTATTCCTTTTTACCTTTATTCTTCCGACGAAGCAAGCAACGCTTCTCTGTCGGCGATTGCAAGCGCTTCCACCATACTGTCGATATCCCCCGTCATAAACGCGTCCAAATTGTATTGACTCAACCCGATACGATGATCGGTAACGCGGCTCTGCGGGAAATTATAGGTGCGGATACGCTCGCTGCGATCCCCCGTCCCGACCATACTGCGGCGGCTGTCTTCGCGCGCTTTTGCGTTCTGCCCGTTATAAAAATCATACACGCGCGAACGCAATACCTTAAACGCACGTTCTTTGTTCTTGAGCTGCGAACGTTCGTCCTGACAAGTAACCACAATCCCCGTGGGAAAGTGCGTGATACGGACAGCAGACGCCACTTTATTGACGTTTTGACCGCCTGCCCCGCCAGAATGGAAAATATCGATACGGATATCTTTGTCGTTGATTTCCACCTCCACTTCTTCCGCTTCGGGAAGCACGGCTACGGTTGCCGCCGACGTGTGGATTCTCCCCTGTGTTTCGGTTGCAGGCACACGCTGTACGCGGTGCACACCGCTTTCGTATTTCAAAAGCTTGTACGCACCCGTTCCCGTTACGTTGTAAACGGCTTCTTTCATACCGCCGAGTTCGGTGGCGTTAATGTCCATTTCTTCCACTCGCAAACGGTGCGCCGCGCAATAATTGAGATACATACGGCAAAGTTCCGCGGCAAACAGCGCAGCCTCTTCTCCGCCCGTACCCGCGCGCACTTCTAAAATACAGCTTCTTTCGTCGTTTTTGTCCTTTGGCAACAGCAGAATTTTCAACTCGTCTTTCAGCTTGGGCAAACGTTCTTTGCAATCGTACGCCTCTTCTAAAAGCATTTTTTTCATTTCCGCGTCGGTTTCCGTTTCCGCAAGTTCAAATGCGTCGTTCATTTGCCGTTCACATTCGGCATATTCGGCGTATTTTTCCACCGTTTCCGTCAAATCCGCTTGTTCTTTGGAATATTTTTGCCAAGTAGGCATATCCGCAATAATATCGGAATCGGATAATTTTTCGGACAAAAACTCGTAACGTTTTTTGATATCTTCTAATTTTTTAAACATTTTGCCTCTTTTTTCAAAAGTACGCCCGAAAAATCGGGCGTATTTTTACAGAACGATTTTTACGTAACGGTCTATCCCGTTAAAATCTTTTACAACCATCGAATAACTGCAATTTTTAAACAGTTTCACAACTTTTTGCGCCTCGCCAATACCGACCTCTAAAATCAGCATGCCGCCGCGCGCCAAACGCTTGGGCACAGCCTCTGCGATACGGCGGTAAAAATCCAAACCGTCCTCGCCACCATCCAACGCCAAACGCGGTTCGTGGTCCTTTACTTCCCGTTGCAGAGTTTCAATGTCTGCCGTAGGAATGTACGGGGGGTTGGATACGATAATATCAAATTTCCCGCGCACTTTTTCGAACATATCCGACTGCACGAATTTAATATCCTTCGCGTCGTTTTCTTTTGCGTTTTCTTTGGCAAGCTCCAAGGCTTCCCCGCTGATATCCACCGCCGTCATCTTGACGGGACGGTTATATTTTTCCAACTCTTTAAACGCCGCAATAGCAATCGCGCCGCTGCCCGTGCACAAATCGAGAATGCTGTTTCCTTCTTCCGCTGCGCCCACGACCATCATTACCATTTCTTCCGTTTCGGGACGGGGAATCAATACCCGTTCGTCCACTTTCAGCGTATATCCGCAAAAATCGGTATCCCCGATAATATACCAAAGCGGTCTACCCGTCAAACGCTCGTCGGCGATACGGATAATTTCTTTCGCCTCGGAAACACGCAAAATTTTCTCTTCCGACTCCACAGAACTTTTAGGAATATTTAAAGTCAAAGCAAAAATCCATTCCGCTTCGTCCTCGTCAATCCCGCTACGCGCAAAGCGTTTTTTGGTGTTTTTCAAAAGCACGGACATCTTGCCCACCGTCGCAAAGACGCGTTCGGGAATCGTTTGGTCTACATCCATCGCCAACACCGTTTTAAACGCCGTAATGGCACATTCAATCATACCGTCTTCCGGCTCGCGCGTGGTCAAACGCTGTAATAATAAACCGGGCAACTTAAAAATAAAGAAAAACTTATTATCCGTTTTTGCCAAAAGCCGTAAAATTTCATAAGAAATGCCCGCAATCAAGGGCAACATAGCTATTTTTAACAGCAAACGGAGCACGTTATACAATCCCTTATTGTCCCCGATATGCAACCATTTAACAGCGGCAACGTTCACAAGCGAAAAAACCAAAATACTGACAATCATCACCAAAAACAGGAACGTCGTACCGCAACGGTCATGCACGCGCGAACAGCCGCGTACGTTTTCCACCGTCAGCTCTTTTCCCTCTTCATAGCAAGTGATGGTCTTATGTTCCGCACCGTGACACATATATACCCGCTTTAACGCAGGAATCAACGAAATTATCAGGATATACAAGATAAATATCGCCAAGCGCACGCCCCCTTCAATCAGGTTAAACCATACGCTTTCCATACCGGGCGAATTGCTTTCAAATGGCAAAAAGTTCGTAATGAATTGCGGCAAGAAAATAAAAATCGCCAATGCAAGCACTATGCCCAAAACCGTTGCAATTACATTCATTACGCCGGAAACGTCTATCTTATGCTTTTCTTTCAGCCATTTTTCCGCCTTGGTCTGCTCCTCTTCATCCTCAATCGCAACATCCGCGCTGCGCATTAAAACACGGTTTCCGTCTACGAGCGACTGCAAAAAACTGACCACACCGCGCAAAAAAGGCAAACGGGAGGCTTTTTTTCTCTTTTCGGGAGGCGTTACATACTCCGATTCAATTTGTATCATACCTTCAGGATCGCGAACGGCGGAAGCCATCGCGCATTTGCCACGCATCATGACCCCTTCCATTAACGCTTGCCCCCCTATATAGGTGCGATTTTTCTTTTTACAACCCATAATTTCCCCTCGGAAAAATTTTGTTAACGTCCGTTATTTCTTTTACTATATTATATTCCGCCTGCGCACGCACGAGAATCCTCAACCGTAAGCATTATTTTTACGGTTTCTCGATTGCGTTAAACGGCGTAGCTGCAAAGAATACGCCAAGGCGCAAGGGTGCGTACAAAATAGTACGTAACCTCAACGCTCTCTTTTCGCACGCTTGGTCGAGTTAAACGGCGTAGCTGCAAAGAATACGCCAAGGCGCAAGGGCGCGTACAAAACAGTACGTAACCGCGCGCCGACAAAGTATTATGAAGCAGCTTCGCTATTTCCAAAAAATGAAGAAGGCTTTAAGACAAATGTCCTAAAGCCCAATCGTTACCAATTAAAGACCATATCTCTTTTTGAACTTATCGACACGTCCACCGGTATCAACTAACTTCTGCTTGCCCGTGAAGAAAGGATGGCAATTGCTGCAAATATCTACTTTCAACACTTCGCAATCTTTCGTCGTGCCGGTTTTGAAAGTAGCTCCACAAGCGCAAGTAACGGTTACTTCGTGATATTTAGGATGGATATCAGCTTTCATTATTTTCACCTCGCTGTTTCTTTTTTCGTATGCTTCCCAATTATAACGCTTTTTTTTGCCCTCGTCAACTGTTTTTGACGGGAATTTATAAAAAATACTTGCAAATTCACGAAAAATAGTTTATACTTAATTTACTCGTGCAAGGCGCGGCAGTTTTTTCGTGCCTAATTACACCGCGCGAGGGCAAAAAAGGAACTCTCATGAAAGTCTGGCAATTGGCCTATCCGCACAATTTACAACACGTAATTGCGCCCGATCTTAAACTTACCAGCGATAAAGTAAAGGTAAAAGTAACCAAAGCGCTCGTTACCGAAACGGACGTTGCTATTTATTCTGGCGCTATTAAAGTAAAAGCGCCCTTTATTCCCGGCAGATTTGCCATCGGTCAAGTTACGGAAGCGGAAAACGATTCCTTTATCCGCAAAGGCGAACGGGTATATCTTGCGGGCGTTACCGAGGACGAGTGCGCTCCTGACGGCTTGCGCGTTGCGGGGGAAACGGCAGACGGATTTTACCGCGATTTCGTATTGGCAGGCGTAGACGACGTTTACCCCTTGCCCTCCTCCGTTACCGACGAAGCGGCTTTCTTGATTGACGCCATCGCCCTTGCCGAACACGTAGTAGACGAAATGCACATTGACGTCGGGCAACATATCTTGGTACTTGGCGGCGGTTTATACGGCAATATTTTGTGCCAAATACTCATTTATCACCGTGCCGTACCCATTTTGGCGGACAATAACCCCGAACGCTTGGCGCGCGCAAAACGGAGCGGGATTTATTATACTTTCCCCAACGACGAAAATCTTCATCAAAACGTATTGAACGTAACGGGCGGAAAACTTGCAGACGGCGCGGTATATCTTGCGTTCAATAACCGTTGCGAACCCTCCGTACTCTTCCCCTTGGTAAAGCGGGAAGCCTACGTTTCTTTCTGTTCGCTGACAGGAAAAAATTTACACGTCAATTTAGAATACGCAATGAAAAACAACGTAACCATCAAAGGTATCACGGAAAGCAGAGAATTCGTTTCCACCGCCATTAACTTGCTTGCAAATAAAGCGGTCAATTTCTCCGAATTTTCTTTCCACAGCACCCGCGAAGAAGAATTACCTGCGCTCTTGGAAAAACATTCGGGAATTTTCAGCAGCGGCGCGGCTTTACCCGAACAGTTCGACATTGTTAAATTCATTTTCTAACCGATTTCGGCTCCCCAAACGGGAGCCGTCTATTTAAGGAGATTCGTATGAAATATATCATCGCATCGGATATACACGGTTCGGCGGCTTGGTGCCGCCAATTACTTTCTGCTTTCGAAAGTGAGGGTGCAGACAAACTTGTTTTGTTGGGTGATATCCTCTATCACGGCCCTCGCAACGATTTCCCCGACGAATACTCCCCCAAGACTGTATTCGCTATGCTCAACGCCATAAAAGAAAAAATCGTTTGCGTTCGCGGAAATTGCGACAGCGAAGTGGATCAAATGGTGTTGGAATTCCCTATCATGGCAGATTACGCGTTGCTTTCCTGCAACGAACACACGCTGTTTTTGACCCACGGCCATCTTTTCAATAAGGAAAATCCCCCTCTTTTACAAAAGGGCGACGTGCTTTTCAACGGACATTTCCACATTCCTTGCAATCAAGAATTAGCAAACGGCGCTTTTTACGCAAACTGCGGTTCAGTTTCTTTACCCAAACCCGACACCCCCCATTCGTACATTCTCTTGGACGAAAACACGCTGTATTGGAAAGATTTGGAAACGGGTGGCATTTTCGATTGTTTATCCTTATAATCTTTTATATTCGTTCAAGATTAGTACACTTTATTTCGCTTTGTTATCGATTCCGCCGTTCTTTTGCTTGACGGCAATCGAATTTTATGATAATATAGTCGATAACCAATTCTAAAAAGGAGTGAGAGAATATGAAAAAAGAAATCCCTTATAAAATTTATTTAAGCGAAAGCGAGCTCCCGAAGTATTGGTACAACTTGCGCGCGTTTATGCAGAAAAAACCCGCTCCGTTGCTGAACCCCGAAACTATGCAGCCCATGACGGTTGCCGAGCTTTCCAACGTGTTCTGCGAAGAGCTGGCGAAACAAGAGTTGGACGATTCTACCCCTTATATCGAAATCCCCACGGAAGTACGAGATTTTTATAAGATGTACCGCCCCGCTCCCCTTATCCGCGCGTATTGCTTGGAAAAAAAGTTGGGCACTCCCGCCCATATCTATTATAAATTTGAGGGCAACAACACCAGCGGGTCGCATAAATTGAATTCGGCTATCGCGCAGGCGTACTACGCAAAAGAGCAAGGGTTGAAAGGCGTTACCACCGAAACGGGTGCTGGACAATGGGGCACGGCGTTAAGTATGGCTTGTTCCTATTTTGGGCTCGATTGCAAAGTGTTTATGGTAAAATGTTCGTACGAACAAAAGCCTTTCCGCAGAGAAGTGATGCGCACGTACGGCGCAGACGTAACGCCCTCTCCCTCTATGACGACGGAAGTGGGTAAAAAAATCAATGCAGAATTCCCCGGCACGACGGGTTCGCTCGGTTGCGCTATTTCCGAGGCAGTGGAAGCGGCGGCAAGCCGCGAGGGCTACCGTTATGCACTCGGCAGCGTATTAAACCAAGTTTTACTCCATCAATCGGTAATCGGCGTAGAAACAAAAACGGCGCTTGATAAATACGGCGTAAAAGCGGATATTATTATCGGTTGCGCAGGTGGCGGAAGTAATCTTGGCGGCTTGATTGCTCCGTTTATGGGCGAAAAATTGCAAGGCAAAGCCGATTATCAATTTATCGCAGTAGAACCCGCGTCCTGCCCTACGCTCACACGCGGCAAATATGCGTACGATTATTGCGATACGGGCAAAGTTTGCCCCCTTTCCAAAATGTACACGCTGGGGTCGGGCTTTATCCCCGCGGCAAGCCATGCGGGCGGACTTCGTTACCACGGCATGACCTCTACCCTTTCCGAACTCTACGAGCAGGGCTTAATGGAAGCTCGTTCGGTAAAACAAACGGAAGTATTTGAGGCGGCGGAGTATTTCGCACGTATCGAGGGCATCTTACCCGCGCCCGAATCCAGCCACGCTATTCGCGTTGCCATGGACGAAGCGCTTAAATGCAAAGAAACGGGCGAGAAAAAGGTTATCGTCTTCGGTTTGACGGGTACGGGGTATTTCGATATGATGTCTTACGAAAAATTCCACGACGGCAAAATGACCGATTATATTCCCACAGACGAAGAAATCAACAAGGGCTTGGCAGGTTTGCCGAAACTCTGATAAAATCGAACAATTTAAAAACACTTGCGTAATCGCGCAAGTGTTTTTTGTTTGTCTTGATACGCCTTGCCCGTTTGGGGTAAACCGCATATGTCGTTGCCCGCATTTATCTCTCGGTTTCCGTCGTTATTTGCTCCCCTACCGCCGCCCCTCGCGCGGATTTTGTCTTTTGAGGTCAAACCTTGCCGTTTGGCGTCGTATGCGGCTGCCTCCCTATGCCTCTCCCCCCAAACGACGGAAAACGACGGCGTTCGATAAGCGAATTTTGCCGTATGCGCTTTGGGGCATAAAAAAGAGCGGTTATTACCGCTCTTTTCTTTTTTTACGCCATTCTATCTATAAAATAACCGATATTCGACGAGCTGTCGGGGTTAAAGGTTAAATTACAAATGGACGCCACCAAAGGATAAATCCCTAATGTAAGCAACGTAAACCAAAAATACGCCCACGTGCGCGATTTATGACATTTCGGCTTTAAAGAAGTGTGGTTAATAATAAAACTACCTATCCACCCCAAGAAAAACGTTAACAAAAAGCGCGCAAGCCTATTGTTTTCCATAAAAACACCTCCGTAAATAGATTTTGTGATTTTATTATATACTAACCTATGGTTAGCTGTCAAGCATTTTCTAACTATTGGTTATATAATATTTTTATGGAAAATACAGTTATTAAAGAAAGATTGAGCGAAGAACTGAAAAATTGCGGTTTAACGACGGTGGAAATCGCGCGGCGTATCGGCGTTTCTCCTGAAATGGTTACACAATACCGCACAACAAAGAAATTTCCTAAACTGGACACGTTTGCAAAACTGTGTAAAGAGCTAGATTTGGATGCAAATTATATTCTAGGATTAACGCAAAATTAAAAGCACGGTTACCACTGTAACCGTGCTTTTAATTTCGTATATATTATTTTAGTTTTTCAATGCGCCGGGAGCGTCGAACGTCGTACCCGCTTGATCTTCGGGGAACATCATACCTGCGGGAATTACGGGCAACATCATAGGCTGAATAAATGCGTTAGAGGTCAACGCAGATACCGCTGCGCGAAGGTAAGGATATACGATTTCCGTCGTACTGATTGCCAAAACTTGCTTATCTTCGTCCGTGTTCACGTCCTCTGCTTCGAACAAGCCCACAAGACGGACTTTCATATTGAAAGGCTTGGGAGATTCTTCCGTGGATTCTACCTTAACTTCCAAAGCAACAAGCCAAATTTTATCGTTTTCTTTCACTCTTCTAATGGTGCGGGAGAATTGAGGTTTGATTTCAAACTTCGTATCTTTATCCGCTTTGATGTGGTTCATCGTGTAGGTGAGTTCTTCGGCGGTAATGCCTCTGAGTGCGTATTTCATAATTTTACCTCGTTTAACGTTTTTCTTTTATTATAACAGATTTCCCCCTCGGTGTCAACCGCCTGTTCACCCGTTATTGATTATATATAAACCCTTTTTCCCGATTGTAAACAAAAAATACAAAATTTTTAAAGGTTTTTTGCTTGTTTCACTTTTTTTAAAAAACTTCCGTAAAATATTATAGTAGTCCGTTATTTCCCTATCAATCCCCGTAAAAATCCGCCTTAAAAAATTTTTTTTATTTTTTTTAATTTTTTTTGAAAAATTGATTAAAAATGCTTGCCTTTCTTTTTTGGATGTGGTATAGTAAATAGGCTTTCGACGGAAGTTTAGCTCAGCTGGGAGAGCATCTGCCTTACAAGCAGAGGGTCATAGGTTCGAACCCTATAACTTCCACCAATAAAAACAGTGCGGATAAAGTATGCGGGAATAGCTCAGTGGTAGAGCGTCACCTTGCCAAGGTGAATGTCGCGGGTTCGAATCTCGTTTCCCGCTCCAAATTATCCGTACTGTTTTTTCTTTTATTCGCCGATGGACGGCAGGAACGGCGCTATAGCCAAGTGGTAAGGCCAAGGTCTGCAAAACCTTTATCCCCCGGTTCAAATCCGGGTGGCGCCTCCAAAAAGCTCTGCACCGACAAAGTGCAGAGCTTTCTTTTCTTTTTGTCCTTGTATATATTCAACCAAGTCATGCATTGAAATATTCAACTAAACATACGCCGCTGTGGTGGAATAGGCAGACGCAAGGGACTTAAAATTTTTTGTATTGTTAAAAATTCATACTTCGGCAAAAAGTTAACAAAAATTCACAAAAAACTGAACATTTTTATGCCCGCGTGGCGGAATAGGCAGACGCACAGGACTTAAAATCCTGAGTCCTAACAGACGTATCGGTTCAAGTCCGATCGCGGGCACCACATTTTTGGGGTAAAATCTTCGGATTTTACCCTTTTTTGTTATCTTTGGGAACTTTTTGGGAACCAAAAATTAACATTTTTTAGGGCTTTTCCGCCCTTTTTAAGTAAAATCCGTCGTTTTCACCGTATTTTTGTTCGTTTTTAACATTTTTACTCGTATTCGTAATCAATTTTGTTAATTTCAGCCAATAAGTACTCGTCAGAATAGGTGGTATACCCCCTATCCACCCTGCTAGTCTTTACGTCGCCGTCCGATTCGTGTCCTACCCAAAGCATAACCACTTCGGGGTTTACGCCGCACTCTTTTGCACGCGTAATAAAGGTGTATCGAAACTCGTGCGTGTGCCTGTCGGGAAAGATTCTTTTCACAGCATCCCGAACGGTGTTGTTGTTTGAAGCAACCACTTTTTCCCAATCAATCATAGGAAGTACCCTTTTCATCATTGGTGAAACGGGTATTTTCCGTATCACGTCAGCGTAGCCTTTTCTGGTTTTGGCAGAAACGCAGGTGATAAACGTTCCGTCGTATTGCACGCTCGTCAGCTCCCCGACACGCATACCCGTGAACATCAGCACGAGCATAGCCGAATTGCCTTGAAAGTGCGGATACTCTTTGCAAAAATCAATCACCTTCTTTTCTTCCGCTTTGGTGAACGCTTTGCCCTTCTTCACTTCGTAGTGGGACAAAACGACCTTCCGCATCGGGTTGGTAAGTTCTGGATAATCGTCCACGATAACGTCAAACATAGAGCCTAACAACTGCTTTAACTTATGCGCCGTTCGGTTTTTCCCTGCCTCTGCAATCTCAAATAAAAAGTCTTGGATAACCTTTCTTGTGATTTCATTGACGGGCGTTTCCCCGAAACGGGGTACTAAATTAAAGTTCGTTAAATCGCAATACGCCTTGTAGGTGGACGGCTTTACCGTTTGTTTTTTGATTTTCAGCCACTCCTGTAAAAATTCCCCGAACTTCGGGTATATTTTTATATTCGCTTTCTCAATCTCCACCCTTCTCAGCTTTTCCAAAAACTTCGTTTTCATCATTTGAAAATCCTTGGACGCGACCTCAATATTATATCCCTCACGGCGGAACCGCGCTTGATACATTCCGTTGATGCAACGGTAGGAAACGATTTTTTCATCGACTACAAATAATCTTTTTAAATTGTCTGGCATAGTTTCTATCTCCTTTTTCGTAAATTTGACATAACCACGCTCTTTTTCCTGTTTCTTCTTTTCCTCCCGATAAGAAGAAATTTTTTTGATATGCTCCAAAGTGATACTTTCCGCCGCGGCTTTTAGCACGATTTGAATCGCTTCGTCCCGTCCCTGCTCGCTGGGAATTAACTCCAAGCATTTCAAAACCTTCTTTAACTCTTTATCCGTCACCTCCTTCGCTGGTAAGGCGGACTGTGCGTTCGCCCCGTACTCCCTCCCCGTCCGCAAGTGGCTTTTTTAACGTTTCTTGCTTCGTTGTCGGACTTGTCCGCACTACGTTTCGGGATAGTTATATTATACCCTAAAAAGCCTGTTTTTGTCAATTTTTTTGTATTGTTTACATAGATTGTATTCATATTTTTATCTCCGTTTCGTTTATTTTCTTTTGATTTTTCAAGCAGTCGCCTCGCTGTTGCTCGGCGACTGCTTTATTTGTTTTACACATCCGTTTTAGCGTCGATTGTACGGATTTTATAGAAACCCTTTTCCGTCTTACTTTCGGGCTGTTTTTCGTCCTTTTCAGCCCTTTCTACGGGTTTGTTTTCCCGTTCGGGAACATATTCGTTGACGTCTTCTTTTACGATATACTTATAGAGAGAATGACGGGAATAATCGAATTTATCCAGCGTCATTACCCCAAGCCCGTCGCAAAAGCATTTCAGCTTGGACGGATCACCTCGCAAGATTTCGTCGGGCGTAAACAATCTGCGTTTGGTTTTTTGCTTGCTGTAGGTATAGGCATTCTCCCTACTGCCCGTCCGTTCGCTTCTGGAATATGTGTCGTATTCTACTGTGATTTCGCCACTCCGTGCGGAAAAATACTCTGCCGTTATCATATCGTTGCAACCCAAAAGGATTTGCGTATCGCAATTGTTGAGAATATCCGACCACAACCAATTTCCGTATCTGTTTTGCAACTGCCCGATACCTTGAACGGCAAACGTCACGTTAATATCTCTCGAACGACAGGTACTGATAAACCGTGCAAAATCGCTACCGTCCACGCTGATACCCAGTTTGCCCACGTTGTTGAACTCATCCAACACGAAGTTTACGGGTACGGCACATTTTTTATCGGGCTGTTTGTCCGCATACGCAAGTACGCTTTGCATTAAGCACGTAAAGAACAACGCCGTAATCATATTTTTAGACATATCGTTATCGCTGGTAATGACGTAATATACACACTTGCGTTCGGCTGGTAAGAAAAGGTTCATATCCGCAGACGAGAAGAAATCCTTTACCCGTTTTTCCTGCAAAATCCCAAGACGGGTTGCAAGCCCTGCGCGGGTACTCATCCGCACCGATTCCGTACTCATCAAATACGTATTAAACGCTTGCTTGGCAGGATGTTTATCGGAAAGCCGTCCCAGTAGCAGACAAAACTCGTTTTCGTTTTCCATCGTTATCAGCCTATACACTTCCGCCAAGTTCTTTTCTTCTCTTGTCAAATTTTCGTCCAAAGCAACGTACAAAATCAAACCCTTTAACAGATTTTCCGCAACATCGTCCCAAAACTTATCTCCGCCGTTTGACGTGTTGGTATTGATAATCAACGATTTCGCAAGAACAGTTGCCTTTTCAGGCTGTTTTACAATGTCTTCCATAGGATTCCAACCGTCGCTTCTTTCGATATCCACAAGATTGAGTACTTTGATTTCATACCCGTACAAAGCAAACAAATACGCCGTATCGGCATACAGCTCGCCCTTGGGGTCAGTCAACACCACCGATTCGCCGTTTATCATCATTTGGAACAGTGCATTGCGAATAACCACTCTCGATTTACCCGTCCCTGACGAACCTACTACGGCAATATTCCTGTTGCCTTTTTTGTCATGCGGAAGACAAACGAGTTTATCACGGATTTCGCCCAAAATGATACCTCTCGACTCGTCAACGGTGGACACCTCAAAACGTTCTTTTATATCGTTAAAGGATAATTCGTTTGCCGAGCCGTGGGAATTGCTTTCACTTCTTTCAAATCCACGCCCGTTCTTTCTGCTTCTGCTCCATTTTTCTATCCTGTTGATATTCAGTACAGCAACGATAATCACGATTACAAGGATGGCGATAATGCCCTTTAGCCCCGCGCTCGAAAAGGTTGCCGCAATACAATCCAAAAAGGCGAAAGATACTTTGGGTATATCGTATTTCTCTGGGCTCATAACGGCGTACCGCATCACCCACGCGTAGTCTATAAACTGTGCAAAAAGCCCGAATACGTAGAACAATCCTATCGTTCCTGCCATACAACCGACGATAACGCCAATCAGTTTCCAATCTTGTTTCATTAAACTTTTTTTGATTTTATAGATAATATTTTTTATTGTTTGTTTCATGATTTTTTACCTCCTAACTCATGTACAATTGTTTGAAACGGCATTGTGGCAATGCTTGCTATCCCTTCAAAATGTTGCCTTATAAATTTTTCTTGAAAGTCATAGCAAATTACCGTAAATTTATGCTTGCCCTTTCCACGCTTCGCCGTTTCGTAAAAGCGTGAAAGTGCCGCAATGTTTGCGTCTAAATACGAGAATACGTACGTACCGTCCACAACCGCGTGCCAACCGTAACCCGAATTTTTGCATATATCCTTTTCTTCAAACATATACGCCAAAATTTTTTGTTGGAAGTTCGGTATTTTGAACAGCTTCAACAGCTCGATTCCAATCGGGCTTTGCGGTATTGCGTAAACGTTAGGATAGATTTTGTCAAACCGAAAATCCTTGTCGCCATACGCCGTCGCATTGAAAAAGGATTTAAGAACCGTCCAATCGTCCTTACCGAAAATAACCGCACTGTCGCATACGGATACGTCGCCGTTTACACGGGCTAAATCGGTTAAAATATGCTTAGTCTTCATCTCGTTCATCCCCTTCCATTTTATCGCGCTGGAACGGGTATTATAGACCGCATACACGTTGTTCCCGGCAAACAGTGCTCCGACTATTCTCGACGAAACAATCTTGTTTATACCTTTGTTTAGCGTTTGTTTTAATTGCCTTGCAGAGTAAAAACAACTTCGCCCGTCAAATGAGTTGTACCGATTGTTGATCCTTAATACAGGTAGCATTGTTGGAAGTACTTCTACACCGCTTTCCAACATCATCAAAACCGCTTCGGCAACCATAGCGTTCCTAAACCGATTTTGTTCTCCGCCCGACATTTTATTATCTGGGAACATTTCTTCGTAATACGCGCGCGTACCTATCCAATCCAATATCGGTATAGCGTTTTTGTACAGCCTTGCCCTTCGCTTATCGCCCCTGTCTGACATATGAATGAGTTTCACACGCATTTGCTCGTTCGTCTTTGTGTTTACAAACACTTGTTTCTTTGATAACTCGTAGAACAGCTTTCGATAGCCTTCATGACTGCCCGCCTGGCTCGCTGCCACAAGTGGCATCTCGCCAGCCACTGTCAAGACTGTGAGCATATTGACGAGTTTCTTATTGTTTGGGATTTGTATCATATTTTCTTCTCACCTCCTTTGCTTAGCGCAGTGATAACTCTTCTTTCCTGCGCTTTCCGTTTATGAAATCCCTTGATTTTTCTGGGGAAAACGGTATTTCCCCGTGGTACGGTTTTTATCCCGTTTTTCGCCCTGTTTTGTACCATCGAAAATATGGCTATCCGTATTCGTTTTCATATAGCTTTACCCCCTCTTTCGGTATCGTTTTCTCAAAATCAAACCACTCCCGAATTTCTGCTTTTGGAACGATATAAACTTCCGTTCTTTCTTCGTTTCCCACCGCCGACATATAGCAATGATTGCAAAGCTCGGGCGCGTCGTCTTCCAAAACGAAAGTCGCAATGCAATCGTTTACCATATTGATTTCGATGTTATCGTGGTCGCGTTTTTTGCGCTCAGGAAACCGTTCGTCGTACACGTGCCTATACACAATAAACACGTCGCGCATTTTCAAGTAGGGCTTGTCTGTGAAAAATTTGGATAAAGCGGTGTTCAAATTTTGCCTTATGTATTCAGCGGAGCCCCTTTCTTTTTTAGGCAACAGTAGTGGCATAATGACTGCCAAAAGACCCGTCTGGGTAAAACCGATTTTGATATTTATAATTTCGTTATACTGATTTTCCATCTCTTCTTTTGCACCCACCTTCCACGTACAAACGGGCAGTTCTCTCGCCGTCAAAGTCAGTCTCTCCGCCGTGTCTTCTATCCGCATAGCGTATTCGTTTGCAATATCCGTTTCATACGAATCGTACGCCTGCCTTGCCGTTTGGACGTCGGCAATAATGCTTTTCGCCCGTCTTTCCACGCCGTCTAACTTGGTTAAAAAATAGTCTTTTTTGTTTTTCATTGTTACTCCTCCTTAAAAGTCCTTCTATAGTTAAAAAGACATTAAAACTGCAAAAACTAACTATTTCGCAAAAAAAATTTTTAATTTTTTTCAACAAATACCCCCCTTGTTGAGCGGATAGAGTTTTAACTACAATCGGAAACACCCTAAAACCGATATTTTGCTTTTTGCAAGCATTGATTGAAAATAAAAAACGACCTTCCAAAATTCAATGAAAAGTCGTTTTGAGCATACTATGCCCCTATTATGTAATTATTTTTAATGCTTAAAGCATTCTTTCTGCCGTTATTTTATATCGCAAACGCTGATAATTCCCCTTTTTCGACCAATAAACAGTCGCCTTAAAAACAAAAAAAGCCAATTATCCCCCTAGGGTAATTGACACTGTGTAACTCGGATAAACTTTGATTCTTGCTAGGAACCCTCTGATACTGTTTCAAGGCTAGCTTTGTTGCCTTGCATCATTATAATATCAAAAAGAAAATTTGTTGTCAATAAGAATTAGTAGCAATTTTGAAGTTTTTTGAAAAAAAATATATAAAGTTTTCTCTCTACGGAGCGTGTGTGCATAATCGGACAGTGCTTTTCATACATTTGCCCCCTCCCCTTTTCTGATTTTTTGCAAACAAAAACGCCTCCGATTTTTCCTCGAAAGCGTTTTACTTACCATTGATTATACCTTTTCCATAATACCATTATAACACACTTGACTCGCCAAGTCAAGTACAAACCCCTGCCAATTTTATGCCAATTTACTGACATTTTCTAATGTAAAAAACATCCCCTACGAAAAAAATAATCTATTAGTTGGCCTCGCAAAAAAATCATTAATTTTAGCTTCCCAATAAAATATTAATCTTATCAATTTCATAAATCATTTTATATCCCCCCAATTCAACGATATATGTTTGATTAAGCTCAAATCTATAGCCATCAAATTAACCTTCTGTATTTTTTAATTCCAATGAACCTATTTAAAATAGATGTAACAAGGACATATAAAATCCCTTTCTTGAGGTTTCTTTTTTATTGCTATTCTTTGATTATTGTGATATAATTTTTATCGAGATATTTGGAGATTTAGTATTATGAATAAAACCGCTCAAAAATATTTTGATATGGCTTACGAATATCATATGGCAGCATTATCATTGTACAATAGCTTATTTAATACTTCGTATTTATACAACCCAACTGCTTTTAATCTTCGCCATGCAGTTGAACTGCTTCTCAAAGGGTTAATTATTAAAGAAACCCAAAAAATCAAAAAGATATCCGCCCAGAAAATTACAATCGGAAGATGCAAACTTAATCAATCACACTCACTTTTATCATTGTGGAAGCATTTTAAGACATTGTATCCAATCAATGAAGAAAATACCACAAAGCTCGAAAAAGCTCTCCAAAAACTAAACAAAAAGGATTTTGGCTCAGATCGCTATAGATATCCTTATAAAAAGAATGGACAATCCATTCCAGTATCGCCAATTACATTTGACACATTAGAAAAAGCTCCTGATTTAGAAAAAGGCATTCCGTATATTATAGAAACACCTTCAAAGTCCAAAATTATCACTATCGGTGCTATTTTATTGTTAGATCTCAAAAATCTTTTTGAAGAGATTGAAATTCTTTTCAATATATCTGAACAAACCTAATATTTTTTTGCTTCGACCTAGCGTCGAGGCTTTTTCTTTGTTTCTCGCGACGACAATCACTAAAAAAGAGAGCAGGCTAATCCTAATTGAATACTAAACCCTGCCCTCTTTTTATTTATTTTCTAAATGCTTCATAACTCCTTTACTTATACAAATATTTCTATATAGTAATATCTTAAAAATATCTTTTTAATTTATCAAATCAATTTCTCTAATAAACCATAAAAAAATGAATAGTATTCGTAAATGTGTTTTCTTAAATCCGCACACTCTTCTTTGGTTAATTTACTAATACACTTAGAACAATCGCATTCCAAGTCATCTAAATTATTCGCAATTTTGATATGACCACTCTGATTTTTACCATAATCCAACTTTGTATGCGCCAACTTATTTCGATACTTGATAATTTTTTGGTCATATTGTTCCGCAAAATCCCCTGCGAATTCCGCAGCTTCACAATTATATTTTTGGAAAATAAGAGCCATTATAAAAATTTTATCTTTAACCGTCATAACATATTCCTGTGAATCCATAGCTTTATTTACAAAAACATCGTCATGGGATAATTTTAATGTTTTTTCAAATTTTTTCGTTTCCCTTCCTTCTTGTTTTTTTATGCATCTCTCGATTTCATTATATATTAATTCTTTATCGTCAGGGGTTAAACAAGGGAAAAACTTTTCAACAAAAGCGCGCGCTACAAAATCAAAGTCCGAGGTGGAATCCATAAGATATCCTCTCAAATCAGATATTTGCATAATTAAAGACAATTGTTTATGTAATACCTTTTCAAATTTAGGGAAGAATTTATCCATTGCGTTATCGGTATATGTTACATTATCCAATTCGCCGTCATATCCTTTTACTTGCTTTATTGCTTCATCTATGTTACCAGAATAGAATATCACATCAGTGTAAATATTTTTCTTTCGAAGCTGTTCGACAATATTTATACCTGTACGTTTAGAACCATCTGACAGGTTATAATCAACCAAAATTAAATCTATATCTGAAAAATCATCTTCATCTCTCAGCTCAATATACTTAATAAAATCCTCATAACTTCTAAAAGCATCCCTAGATTCCAATCCTATCGGCAACAAATAGTTATTTTTTATTAACTGTTTTATCTTCCCCATTTGCACTTGCATATCTTTAGGATAATCTTCTACCCATAAAATTTTATAATTAAGCTTCATATAATTTTATCTCCAATGTAACTCCTTCGTTCTCATTATTAAAAATTCTAACGGCACCACCTAAATCATCAACAAACAACTCCTTAATTTGGAACAAGCCTATCCCTGTACCAATCGCAATTCCCGTTGATGTCGATGTACTATAACCAAACTCAAACAACTGTTCACTATTACAGTTTTCTGGCAACTTTTTTCCATTATTTGAAAATTGGATAATTAAATAATCATTCTCTTTTAAAAAAGACACCTTAACACTGTTCGCCCCTGCTTTATTGGCATTTGAAAAAATATTCTCGAGCGATACAGTCAAATCTTGAGGGGAAAATGCACAAACCCAATTTATAGGATCATCAACAACAGGGTGGATTGTCAAATATTCTGATAAAATCACTTCCCTAACATATTGTTGAATAAATGATGAAATATCACCCGTAATCACCTTGTTTTCTAAGCCATAATTTACTTTGTTGTAGTATTTTACTGCCGTTAAAATTTTTTGATCAGAAATAGAAATTGCTTTTATTTCATCATATGTTTTACATTCTGGATGCTCCTCTAACAACAAAACTAAATTATCGTGAATATTGTTGGCATTATTTTTAATAACATGCGTATTATATGCTCTTGTTTTATCATCTTCCGTCAATTGCTGTTCAAGGAAGTAAAATTGTTTTTTTGTAGCATCACGTTCTTCTTCGCTTTGAATACGTTTTTGTTTTTCCTCTTCTGCAATTTGCTCAGCTTTTATCCTTTCTGATTCCGCAAGCTGGCGTTTTCTTTCTTCCTCTTCCCTTCTCCTTTTTTCTTCTTCTTCTAATTTCTTGAAATACGCATCGCGGAGCGAATTAGAATGCTTACCCATAAACGCTCTTTCAGAAATTAAAGATGTAACTATCTTTTTTACTATATCTATCAACTTGATAACTCTCGGGTCGGACAAACTATATCCTTCTCGATTCGAAGTAGATGCATCTTCAAATCTGTCATCATCTAAAATATCAAATGAAATCTCACCCTCTATATAATTTGAAAGTGCTTGAGTTGAGCCCACATAATTCATTAAATTCCCAACAGCTAATTTTCCTCTAACATATAAACGTAAAGCATTAGGATGATTTTGAATCTTTTTATAATTCAAATCATTGCGCTCTAAAATATCCTTATCCAATGAGCTATGAATTCCTATCCAACCAGTCAATGCATATTCTGCCTCAATAATATCTCCATTTAAATCAACCATCGGTAACACCCCAGATATTGGATATTTAGCAATATCTAGAACTGTTGTCTTTTCTTTTATACTATCCAATTCTGAAATCCCCGATTTATTAAGCAGATAAGTGTATTCTGGCAATTTTTCAGAATAATTCTTACCTGAATTATCAAAAATAGCAGACAATGACTTGAAAGAAATTTTTTTCTCTATTTCTTGAAAATCTATTTTTTCATTTTCGGAAGACAATACACAAACTTTAATTTTACTATCAATTAAAGAAGGAAGATAATAATCAGTTAAAATGGCATACAAACTTTTTATTCTTTCCTTCCCAATATTCGTCAGATCAACATTGGTTAAATGTATTAAGGTTCCTGTTTCACAACTCTCCCATTGTTGCTTTGCAACTAAAATTTCTTCAGCATTAGCTATTCTATTTAAAGTGGGAATCTCCGACTCATTTATTCCTACAGTATTAACGACCCAAGAAGAAATTTCGTCTTTCGTTTTTGTAAATAAATAATATTTGGGCGACAAATATAATGCAGCTAACTTCCCAATACCTTTACGCCCCAGCGTTTTTCCGCTGATATTATCTATACTATTTCTTTTATTTCGCCCAATTAATGTGTATTTTTCGCATAAATCCTTATACGACATACCATAGCCATTATCGAATATTTCAATAATAGATTGATCCTTATTCCTCATATCCACTAAAACACATATCTCTGGTGCCTTAGCATCAATCCCGTTTGCAACAATTTCAGAAATAGCAGTCCAAGGATTAGAATACAAATTACGCCCAAGCAATTTCATTGCGTAATACGTAAAATTAAAAGGTATTTTTTCTTCCGTCGTTATTTCTCGAATATCAATATTTTCAGACATAATTTAATCTCCTAAAAGGCTCTCCAGCTTTCGTGCAATAGCTATTGCCAATAATGGCGGTACAGCATTTCCTATTTGCCTTGTTATATCAGTTCTACTTCCAACAAACTCAAAACTATCAGGGAAAGATTGTATGCGCGCCCCCTCTCGTGGCGTTAAAGCTCTATTTTGCGAATAATGAATACATCTTAACCCCGAAGGTGTTGCCAAATTATTTGTAATTGTAGTAGAAGGTTTATCCTCTTCAAGGCGTCCGTATGTATTAGCATAGCCAGAAGTCAAATAATATTTTTTTTCAATTTTGCCTTCATCTACCAGCTTGTTAAAATCATTTCTACCTTGACCTTGGCCAACAGTTTCTATTACTTTCCTTATTTTTTCACCATAACTCAAACAATAATGATCTTTTAATTCTTTACATTCCCCACGCATTAGTTGTTGATAGTCTGTTATAGGTTTACTAGTATATTCTTTTTTCTCTTGATTTTCACCAATTGGGGGAAGATCTGAAATTGCATCTTTAATGGTCAATACGTCTTTTTTTTCAACTTCAAAAACGGGGTGTTCTATGTTCAAATCTTTTCTAATTCCTACAACTACAACCCTTTCTCTATTTTGTGGCACGCCAAAATCCACGGCATTAACAACTTGTTCTTTAATTGTATAGCCAAAACCTTCTTCTATTTCGCCAAATTCCCTTTTTATAACATCCAATATCTTTTCCCCATAATAGTCAACAACAGGGACTTTAATAGTTCGTTTCTTCCCGCCTTCGTGTCCAATTTGCTTATCTTCAGTAACAACATTGCCTTCTGCGTCTAGTTTATAAAAAACTTCGCGCATAGATAGCATTCCTTTAACATTTTCAAATAAAAACATTTTTGGGCGAGCAACTTTCAAAATTCTTAAATATTCAAACACCAATTTTGCTCTATCATCATAACGACGTTGTCCTACCGTACTGAATGATTGGCAAGGTGGTCCACCAATAACAATGTCAACATCATTAGCACCTATCATTTCTTCGATTTGTTCATCTTTAATATCTTTGATATCGCCTTGAATCATGTGAATATCTTCAAAATTTTTCTTGAATGCTTTAGCCGCATTCAAATCTTTTTCGTTAGCAAAAATAAACTCATTATCCGTTCTAATGAATTTCTCGTTTACTAATTTATAATAAAAACCAAATGTAAGTCCACCTGCACCAGAGAACAAATCTATTATTCGCATATTCTTACAACCTTTTTTATAAATTTAAATCCAATTGATCATAAACATCACTTGGAATATCGCTTTTTCTGCTTTTAATGCAACATATTGCCACCGCAGAATAAGGTGCCGCCCTACAACTCATCTCCAAAAGATCTTCCTTTAAAACATCTTTATCAATCTTACCACCTAAAAATCTCTCAATACAATGTGTCACTTCATCCCATTTTTTTAAGCGGTCAGCTGTCAGCCCTGGATCGACTAAATTATATATTGTTGCTGATACTTCCACCCTAGATTTATCGTACGGATTATTCGATGAACACTCTATCTTATTGTTTAAAAATGCCCATAACTTTACATCGCTTTGCACAAGAGGATCTATAAGCATCCCTATTTCCCCATTTATGTTTCCATTCTGTGCATGTGGACTCCCGTGTTGTAAAGGAAAGTAATTACTCTTTCCTCCGTTGCCTGTTTTTCTATTAGCATATATACAACAAGCTCGGTAATTTTTATAATCATTTGCCAGCCAATCATATCCTGCTGTCGCGATGGTTGTGTTGTATGGATATGCTTTAAATCTAACTATTTTTGCCTTTGGCCTAAAGTGATCTATATGTACATCCTGCCCACTCAACGGACATTCAGTATACCAACATTTATTGAAAAAGAATTCTCTAAAATCCTGCTTTAGAGTTTTATTCTCCCATAAATTAACACCACTCCAAGCACTGGCTTTTGAATATAACTGTGTCGTATCTATATATCTCATTTTATCCTTTGTTCTTAAATAATTTTTCTATTAATTCAGCAATATGTTTGTTTTTTTCTTCTACTTGTTCCGCCGTCAAATATTCTTCCAAATAATACTTAGATTTTCGATATTCACGCATAAAATCGTCGTACAAATAATCGATAGAAGTGTTCATTACTGGTAATCCGTTCAGTTCTTTCGTAAGGTTTGTCAACTCTACTTCTTCGTCATTTGTCAATTCTTCGTGAATTAATTTTGAGAATAATTCTGCACGTCTTTGATATTTTTGACTCGTATTACTATCATAAGATGTTTTCAATCCATAATACTCGCTTTGCAATAAACCGTCTATACCCAAACCGCTAGTATCTTCCATCGGATAATAAACAGATGTTTTATATCCTTGGCGAGCCCGTTTTAATTCTAACTTTCGGATATATTCTTTTTCAAGACCATTAATCATCAACGGATCGTGAGTGGAAATCAAAATTTGCGTGTTGATCGCCCCTTGAATCGAATCTCTTAAGTATTCCAAATATTCATATTTCCATCTAGGATTTAAGTACACATCAGGCTCATCCATCAAAACCAAGGAATCTTGTTGTTTGCAAATTGTTAATATACCTAATGCATTAACTAATTGTCGTTGTCCTTCACTTAAGTCAAAGAAATCAACAGGCTGCCCTGCAACATTCACCTTTAAATCGTAAACAACATCAAAAATCAAACTTAATTTATCAAAAAAGTCCAAAATTGAATAACTATTATTATGCCAATCTCTAAAATCGTTTACACGAATGACCAAAAAACTTTCCGTCACTAATACTTCACTTCTTTCTAAGTTACGACAAATATGAATATCTAACGCATCTAATACATTCCAAAACTCTTCCATTTGAGAAGATTCTCTTCTAGGAATCATCGTACCAGTATAACGAACTAAACTTCTTAAATCAATTTCAATTTGGAATGAATCAATCTTGCGTATATTTAATTTACGCTTAATACGAATTGCCTCTTCGTCTTTTGAAAGCAATAAAGCCAACATAATAGGAATAGCAATATCTCTACAATAATACCAATATTTCTTTTCAGGAAACTCTGTCGGCTCTTGAAATCTCGTATGAAACGAAGTACGGTATTCTAAAAAATCATGTATCCTTCTGGTATAGGCCCTATCACGATCACGATTCAATCTGTTTAATCTTTGATCCGTACCTGAATAATATGTAATAATATTTAACGGGAATAAATCAATATTTTTCGAGCGTAAATAATATTTTATCCTTGTCGTAGTTCTAAATGTAGAATCAATGATAATGTCTTTATCTTCTTGAACGACTACCCTATAATTATTCGCTTCATAATTATAAATTAATGCAATTCTTCGACCAGCATACACATAATCAAGAATATATGAAAAATCGATTTGTCGTGCAACAGCTAACGAATCATAGGACATCAATATCATAGTTATTACTTCTATAATGGAAGATTTACCTGCCCCATTTTCGCCTATTAAAACGGTATTTGAATACCCTTTTTCATAATCGGTTGTAAAATCGATACTGAAATCTTTTAAGCATTTATAATTGCTGACTTCTAATCTAATTATTTGCATTTAACCAATACCTATTGTCTACTAATTTTATCAATTGTTTTTCTAAAAGTTCTCTTATATCGTCAAATAAATATCTCACATCTTTCCCAACGCCTTGTGCTAATTCATCAATAGATAAACCATCATTAGCAAGCAGTAATTCACAAATCTTTTTAAGGCGACTATTTAAATTTCGATTAAACGGAAGAACCTTTTTCGAGGTTGATTTGTTCTCTTTTTTTTCAATAATTATATTCTCTTGATTCTTCAAGATTTTTCTTAAAAGGTCGGTGGCGGGTTCGTCGGTGGGATTGAATGTGCCGAGTTGGCCGCGGAAGGCGCGGGCGAGAATGGATTTTTTCATCTCGTCGATTTTGTCAAGCATATCAATAAGCTCTTTTGACTTATCTTTCTTTTCAAAAATCGAATCCAAAATCCGTACTATTTCTTCTTGTTCTTCAAATAATGGTAAGTTTAATTTTAATCTAGACAGCCCTTTTCTACTAATCGTATTTTGTCCTGCACTAGAAACGAGATTTTGTAAAATATAATCTTTATACTCCCTAGTTTGAGAAAAATAAAGCATAAATTTAGCATTTATATCTTTGCGATATCGAATTCTAATAATATGATCACAATAAGCACAATTACATTCTTTATTAAAGAGTATCTGCCTGCCGACATAATCTTTTGAACCATTAACACGAATCATAATAACATCGTTTTCTTTTAACTGATATTTTCTGATTTCCGTTTCAGTTAATTTTATCGTCCTATTATCATCTGTGGAAATTCTATTCTCTTTCAAATCTGCTAAACGCAAAACAACAAAGTCTTTTCCTTCTTTACCATTTCTTTTCGAAATCCCATTTTGCATATCTTCAATACAATCTAGAAAATTCACAGTATTTTTCTGTTGTATCACGGAATTATTTTCTCTCCACTGTTTAGTTAATTCGCCTGTAAAGGCTTTGTGGAGAATGGCTGATTTGCGATCGGCAAAAGAATCCAAAGATTTTTGGATTAAATCACGCGCTTCATCTAATTTTGCAAATTGTTTTTCAATAATTTCTACAATACGTTTTTGTTCTTCTAACGGCGCAAGCGGAATTTCAAATTCTTCAAAATTCGCCATTCGCACATAAGGAATAGCCGTACCAAATTGCTTATAGGTGTTTTTTTCTCTCCATTTATAATAAAAGTAATAATAGAGATATTTCGTTTGCCCTTTAAACCCATTTATTACATATGTTCTTTGATACGCTTCAAATTTACCGTCGTAATAAAAAACCAAACCTATATCGCCATTTCCTGGAACAATGATAGACTCTCCCTCAAAAGCATATGTGTCCGCCATTGAATACTCAGCCGAACAAGTATAGAAACGATATTGTCCATCCTCTTTAGCGTGATTTGCATCTCTTTTTCCCGTCTTTATTTGCGTTATATACGGCAACCTCGTCCAACACCAGTTTGATGGCAATTCATAAGGCGTTTTTTCGTAGAGAACAAGGGCTTCTTCTAAACGCTGTTCAATGGGTTTTTCTTGTTTTTTTGCTTTTGCCATTACTTATTCTCCAACGCTTTGAGTTCTTTAATCACGCTCTTAATCAAGTCGATTGCTTCTTCCAAATTGGCAACTACTTCTTCTCCGCTTTCTACAGGGTCAGCCAAATCCTCATAATCTTTAACGCTTTCGTCACGAATCAAGCCCAAATCCAAACTGTCGTTATATTCCGTTTCAATTTGTTCACGAGTGAAAGACGACCAACGCTCGCCTGTGCGCTTGGATTTATCGTTATAACCCAAAACAAATTCATCAAAATCATCAGGACGAAGCGTTCTGGTTTTACCGAAACTATCCATATTGGTACGCATATCGTAGAAGGCAACTTCTTTGGTGTTCCCATTTTCGCTAACGCCACGGGTAAAGAACAGTACATTGGTTTTTACGCCCTGTGCATAGAAGATACCCGTAGGAAGCCTTAAAATGGTATGCAAATTACAGAAGTTCATCAATTCTCTTCTAACGCTTACACCGTCACCGCCAGCAAAAAGCACATTGTCGGGCAATACAACCGCACAACGAGCTTTACCGTCCGCCTTTAAACTACGGTAGATAACCTGCAAGAAGTTGAGTTGTTTATTCGATGTTTGGAAAGAGATATCCTCACGGGTAGCACGTTCACCGCCCTTCTTTGTTCCAAAAGGTGGATTCGTTAAAATAACGTCAAAACCGTTTAATCCTTTTGCGCTTTGAGAAAGCGAATCGCCAAGCACAATATTCGCATTAACATTATGCAGGTATGCGTTCATTAACGCAAGACGGTGGGTTTCGTGGACAAGTTCCACACCGTTAAACGCCTTATTTCTTTGGAAGTCTGCCTGTCTATCAGTAAGCGTGTAAAAATCTACGTTTTTATTTACGAAAGCGTTTGCAGCAATCATAAAACCAAACGTGCCACAAGCAGGGTCAAAGCATTTTTCGCCGAGCCCAGGTGCGATAAGTTTGGTCATCACGTCAATCAAAACTCTGGGCGTGAAATATTGACCTGCGCCCGACTTCTTTTCACTTGCATTCTTTTCAAGCAATCCTTCATACAAATCGCCAAGCCCTTCTTCTTTTGCTTCATACCAGTCAAGCCTATCAATTTCCTTGATAATTTTTTCAAGGTTTTTCGGCTCTTCTATGCTAGAAGATGCGTTTGCATAAATTTGAGCGACTCTGCCGACAGATTCTTCGCCAAGTTTGGTAAGCAACGTATAATAATGCTTTTTGAGTTCCAAGCCTGACTTGTTCGTCAAGGAATCCCAACGATATTCTTCAGGAATTTCGCTTTCCGCACCCGTTTCTTTTGCCATTTTTAAGAAAAGAATATAGGTAAGCTCGGTAACATATTGGTGATACGTAATACCGTCGTCTCTTAGTACGTTACAAAGATTCCAAAGTTTTTGTACAATGTCTTGCGTGCTCATTATGCTACTCCTTGTTCATATATATAAGTGTTGATTTCTCTGATAATTTCTAAAAGTTTTCCTTCAAACTTGATATTGAAGCGATTAAATCCGCCATCCATCTTGAAAGCAGGTGCTTCAAAAGTTTCTACGTTTAACAGACTTTCGTGAAGCATATACGTTTTAATCTTTTCAAGAAGGTCTAACTGAATCTTGTTAAAGCTATGCGCCTTAATAAGTTTTTCAAAGGCAATTTTGATTTTATCTTCCCTATTGTAAACAGGGATATTCAAAACCGCTTGACGAACGTAAGCAATTATATCCGCTACGATATCCGCATTTTTAATAGCACTGGTTGCTTCATTAAGCGAAGTTTCGTTATAACCTTCTTTATCAAGTGCAAGTTTGAGTTCACGAAGCTGCGCTCTTGTTAAGTCGGAAGGTTTTGTGCAAACGATTTTAATCGCCTCTATCTTGTCTTTATTTTCGTTCACATATTTTGTAAACGCTTCCAGATAATCCTCGGGTCTATCCGTCTTACCATAACCACGAGTAGTTTCCTGCAAAGTGTCTTTTCTCTCAGAAAAATATTGACCTTTCTTGGGAGGTTTGATACTTTCAATATACACCAAAGTTTCAGCATCGCTGATAAGTTTATCTACCGCCTGCTGAACGGATAAAACTTTAATACTTGCTACGTATTGCGGTATAGATTTGCCTATATTTTCGCTCACTTCGTAACGTTGTTCTTCGGAAAGTGCGTTATTTTTACGCTGCAACTTTGCTAAAATTCTATCAATCGTTTGCTGTTTACTATTTTCAGACGGACGAGATAATTCATCGAGGAGTTCCGTCATTGTTTTATTTACAGAAACGGATTTCATCGAATTTACCGAGCCCAAATCATCATAAACGTGGGCGGGGTCGAAAATATTGAAATGGGTTTTATGGATTTCTTTGCAAAGACGGGTAGCACGCCCCAACATTTGCTCGTATAAAATACGGCTGTTGATTTTGCGCATGAACACAAGATTACAAATAGACGGAACGTCAATACCCGTTGTCAACAAATCTACTGTTACTGCAATATTGGGATATTGGTTATTCTTATACTGCTTTATAACCTGTTCAATCTTCTTTTTGTTGCCGCTTGCCGTTTTTCCTGTAATCTTCACGATTGCATCATTTGACACGCCCCACTCTTTATATATCTCGCGAAGTGTGGTTACAATGTTATCTGCGTGATTGTCATTTACAGCGAAAATCAACGTCTTTTCACGGCTTTCTGGATTAAGATATTTAGAAATTTCTTGTAAAACTTTTCTTGTATGATCGGGAAGAACAATTGTTCTATTAAAATCTGCCACATCAAAATCTAATTCGTCTTGCAGTGTTTCGCCGTTGATAAGCTCGCCCGTGTTCGGGTCGAACATTCCCAGCTGTTCACCTTTTTTGAATGTTACAGGACTTGTATTAAAATCAGTATTGATTATATACGGCGGATCGTGATCAACCAGCCAGCCATCGATTACCGCTTCACGATAACTATACGTAAACACAGGCGAGCCAAAAATTTGCGTGGTATGAAGCGCAGGCGTTGCCGTCAAACCAACTTTTACCGCGTCAAAATATTCGATAACCTGTTTATATTTACTCAAATAGTCATCTTGCGTATCGTAAAGCAATTCATCCTCGGTCATTTCTTTATCAAGAATATAACCGCGGTGCGCTTCATCTACGATAATCAAGTCAAAGGCGCCCGAAGTGAGTTCGGGTTTTTCGGCTAAAATCGTACGTTTTAATAAGCCTTGAACGGTTGAAACGCTTACTTTTGTTTCAAGGTCTACCGTTCTATCTTCGATGTCTTTTACGTCGTAAATCTGGCAAAGTGTTTTGAGCTCTTTAAGTTTTACATCCTTAAAGGTATCTATAGCTTGTCCGCCGAGTGCGGTTCTGTCTACAAGGAATAAAATACGCTTAAAACGCTTGGTTTCAAGCATTTTATAGATAAGCCCAAGGACAGTTCTCGTCTTCCCCGTACCTGTTGCCATTGCAATCAATACACTTTGCTGACCGTCAACAATGGCTTGTGTTACTTTATTGATGGCTTTGATTTGATAATCACGCAAATTAAGACCGTTAGGGTCGGTCATGTAAGAATCGTCGGAAACGGTCAACGCTTCGTCCGCTTCTTCTATATTATGCTTTAATTTTGCCATCAAATCGTCAGGGCTAAACCAGTTGCGGATCGGATAAGAAATATTAGACGGCTTTCTTGCATCCAAAAACCATATGCCCGATTTTGTTTTGAGTTGTTCTAAATACGGTCTGCCGTTGGTTGCAAACAAGAATGGTACGCTATATCCAAACCAGTTATCTATAACATACGCAGCGTGTTCTGGCTTGATATTTTTTGCGTAGTCTTTAATTTGCACGTCAATTGTTGATGCCACATCTTCCGCTGGTTTCTTCGCATCAATCAAACCGATAAGCTGTTCACCAACAAACAAAGCATAATCTGCATAGCCCTTCTTCATCGCCGAAGAATTGGTCGGCCATTCCGCTATTGCCATGTTACGACCTTTTATCGGTCTTGTCCCCTTGCTATATCTTATCGCTTGGGTATCAGCTTCCCAACCAGCTTTTCTTAATTGCTCATCAATGAAAAAGCGGACTTCTTTTTCCGAAAGCGTCATCAATTTTGCATTTTGTTCGGACTTTCTACGGTTTTGCTGAACTGTCGATTTATGCTTAATCGGTGCAATTGTTGCAAGGCTCTTTAATTTGGATATCTCCGCTTCTTGTTGCTCGATAATTTCAGCATAATTCGGAGCTTTTTCAGGCAAAACATACTCGCTACATTTTACTGTAGTCGTACCATAAGTCGCATTGAACCAAATGCATAATTTATAAGCAAGTTCAAGCATTAAACAAGCACGTTCAAACGAATCTAAATTTGCGTGAACAGCTTCATTTCTTGCCTTTCTCAATCCATATAAAATATCGTCAATATCCCTTGGCAAAAGCGCTTTTGCTTTCAATTGACGGATTTTATCTGCCTGCGTGTTTGCCTCTTCGGGCATAACAATACCGTTGACATCAACAATATAACTTACAATGTGTTCTGCCAACATCCCAAGTTTTATTAAACACGAATTCGGATCGTCGTATATGTAATTTTCTGCCGTTTGCGCCAACTTAGCTAACAACGGCCATTCTTTTTGTAAGAAATCAAAATTCGACATAACGTCTCCTAACATAAAATACTATACTGTTTTTTTATTTTTAATTCTCGCTATACGCCTTGGCAATCAAATGCTGTAATTTCTCAAAATCTTCTATACTCTTAATAATTAACCGCAAATCACCAGTTCCCCAATGTCCTTTCTTTCTTACGTCTTCTATTAATCCTGGCACAAGTTCAACCGTATCGGGATTTACTTTCAAATGACAAATAATATGGCTTTGATAAACTTCTACGCATACAAAATTTTTTGCCTTTTTAAATGCCACATAATACTTTAACTGATTTTCAGCTATATCATCACCAAGCGACATAACATAATCACGAATGGTGTAAAAAATATTTTGGTTCTTTTCGCCGGCGTCCGCAAAACTTTCCTTGAAAATCTTATCCTTTCCGCTATTCTTCTTTACAGACTTGCTTTGTTGCTCGTCATATGTAATAGGTTGAACCTGTGGAGCATTCAAATGCTCAAGTGCTATTAAATCATCCCCAAATTTGCGATAACGAACAAGTTTGATATTTCTTTGCATTTGATTTACTGCATGTTCGTCAAATTTGGTAAAATCATTTGCGACGCAGATAACGCACGGCATGCTCCAATCTATATTGTCGGCCTTTTCTTTCCCCAACTCCTGCATAACAAGTAATGTAAAATCCGCCTTATGGTCAAGCAACCAATCAAGGTAAAACAATCCTTGATTAATCACATTTTCATTTACGCTTCTTTTGTACTCAAAAATAACAGGACAGTTATTTTCATCAATGCCAATGCTGTCCATACGGCCGTTTGTAATTCTGTACTCTGGCTTTAAAAACGTTACACCGAAAAATGTTTGCATATTCTCTTCTAATAATTTTTGCAAATCCTTTTCAACCGCCACTTGTTTAGAAGGTAATTCTTGAACTATCCCTTTAATATCAAATAATTTAATATCTGCCATATTAATCATTCTCCTTTTCAGGTATAATTTCCACAATTTCGTCCATTGTGCAGTTTAAGGCAGTGCAAATCTTGACAAGCACATCGCTTGACACTGTTGCACCGTCTTTTTTCATCTTCGCAAGCGTTGCTGTGCTTATGCCTGCCTTCGCGGCAAGGTCTTTACTCTTCATTTCCCTATCGATTAAAAGTTTAAAAAGTTTCTTATAGCTTGCAGCCATGTTCCACCTCATAAAAATAATTATTTTTATACATTTATCATTATAGCACTTTTTCTAGAATTTTTCAAGAGTATTCGGTAAATAAATTACAAGTTCTTTTAATTTTTT
>JAFTHU010000027.1 GCA_017457215.1 Clostridia bacterium | reverse complement strand
ACGACAGTTTTGCCTAAGATTAATCTAAAATAAATCCAAAATAAATCCATGAGTCTCATTCCAAAATGAAGATCATCTGTCATTTCAAAACGAAAGGCGGCGGCATTTTCAAATGACACTCATTTAGAAAAATATTCCCATAAAGAAGACGGTCTGCGTAAAAAAGCGCAGGCCGTTATTGTTTTCTTGAAACGCAACCAATATCTCACATACATTATATGTGCTGAGAAAAAGCAAGCGGATTGCCGAAAAGTAAGTTTTCTTGAAGCAGAAGCGAAAACAACTATATTACTGAAAAAGAAAGAGAGGTACAAATAATGAAGATTCGTATTGACCTAACCAAAAAGGATGCGGATATCGCCGCATTCAAAAAGTCTTTGCCCAAAGGCGAGTGGAGCAAGAACGTGGTGCAGATCATGAATGCCGCCATGAGAGATCGGGTAGCCGACATCCCGATGCAATTCACCATCGAAGCTCTGGACGAAAAAATACCCACGAAAATTTCGCTCCCCGAGAAGCTGGCGGAGAGATTTTGCGAAAAGTTCGGGTGCAAAAAAGGCAACTTTTCCACCGGTATCAAAATCGAGATCCGCAAGTGCATCCGAAAGAACTTAAAAATTTCGTCCGTAAAAAGATTTTCGTCAGCAGAAATTGCGGCAGCATTTGACGAAGCTTTCCACCGTATATCCGAAAAAGGTGAGACGCTGGATGGCCGCCGCGATAAATATGAACGGGTGCAAAGAGAATACCGTTGGGCGTTCAATGCAACGCTCGACACATTAACAAATTCAATCAAGAAAGGAAGTTAAAAATGAAGCAAAATAGAATTCTTCATATTGAACTCGACGCTGAGGCAGCCGACGTGATCGGGTGGATGCGGTCGCTGCCGTCACGCACGATCAATCATACCGTGAACGAAATTTTGTCCTCCGAAAGCCGAGGCAAGATCAGAAAAATCCCACACAAATTTTCGTCCGCAAAAGAGGACGAGCATTTAAGCTGTGGGTTAGTTATACGCGACAGGGCGGCTCTGAATTTCGTAGCGAAAATTCCCAAGGGCGAAATCAAATCCACTTTGGTCAAGATCATCCGCAAGCACATACGCAAAAACAAGGAACTGCCGCCTGCGCCCATCAGCATTCACGGCGGGATACTGATCGATGTCTTGAAAAATTTCGTCACGAAAATGGAGGCAAAGGAAGCGGAGTATGCCGGCGTGCCCAACAAATACAGTAAGCTTTGCGAAGCCAACGACAGAGCGTACCACGCCCTTCGTGACGAAATTTTAGCCTGCTACAAATCCGTGGACGAAAATCAGGGGGATGCGAATCTGAGAAATTTGGACTGCGACAGGATCATCTGGGAGGCATTCGAGTCCGTTTTCGGCATCATCGAGACGCCTATGGCAGCAGTAGCGACTTTTTCTCGTAACGAAAATCATATCCCCGCACAGCCCACTTCGGCTGCCAACAAAAACACATCCATTTTCGTCACCAACGAAGAACCTGACTGGTGGGACGAAGGCTACAGCGAAGATGATGTGTAAAGAAAGAGAGGGATAAAAATGTACAACAATAATT
>JAFTHU010000026.1 GCA_017457215.1 Clostridia bacterium | reverse complement strand
TGTATAGTGAGGAGATAATGGAAGAAAAGGTTTGTTCTTTTTTTGGACACCGAAAAATAGCTGATTCGGTAGCGTTACGACAAAGGATACAAAGCGAGATCGTTGATTTGATTGAGAACTATGGCGTTAACGTTTTTCTATTTGGCAGTAGAAGTGATTTTGATTCGCTTTGCCACGCGATTGTGACAGAGCTTAAAGAGAAATACCCGCATATACAAAGGCGGGCGTATACCTGTCGCAGTGAAACCTGCACTTTGGAAAAAGAACGTGCATATTGGGAAGGAATATATTCGTATTTTGAAAAACGCCCGGTTACGCTACTTGGAGTGGAAGAAGAGGTAGAGCATAAGAATAAATATACCGCAGGGAAAGCGCAATACGTTGAACGCAATCAAGCGATGATTAACGATAGCGATTTTTGCGTGTTTTATTATAATCCGTATTATCAACCGCCGAGACGGAAATACTCCAAACGCTCGGTTGGGGATTATCAACCTAAAAGTGGGACGCAGCTTGCTTTTGATTATGCCAATCAAAGGAAGCGCGGAGGAAAAGACTTAAGAATTATTAACGTTTATGAGGAAGAAAATGAAAATTAAGAAGAGAATAACGGCCATTATAGCTGGGATATTTTTAGCCGGTTCTTTCGGTACTCTCAATACACAAATTGCCAGTGCTGGACAAGACGATTTTATTATCCCTTATTATAACGGATATGTGGATGCGAGCGCAAGCATTGTATCCCAAAGTACCGTAATTGATATGAGTGGATATAACGGCGCAGGTGGAGTCGGTTTTGACGCAGGGATAATTGCTGCGACGTCGGAATATCAATTGAACGTGGAGCAAGATGGCGCTATTTTTTACTTACCCTATGCAGGCGTTGTTAAAGATTTGAATGAGATAAACGTGAAGGTGAACGGCTCTACCGTTACCCCCAAACGCATCTACGGGGATATGCCGTACTATTATGCTGGTTTAGGCGGCGATAAGGATACGATTTTGGAAGCAATTTCCAGCGCGAAGCCATCGGTTTTGGAAGGAACGGGGAAACTTTACACCTTTGAAACATCCGTAGCGCCATTAGAGTATTCCTTTGCAAAGACAGAAACGCAAACAGTGTTGCATAGCGGGTTAAATTGGAGTAGCTACGGGGCAGACGGATATTCCATTAAGTACAATACGAACACGAACGAAGAATATCCTTATAAACTGTTCGTGACGGACGGGGAATTACAAAACTTTACATCGAACGTGGGATATGAAATTACGGATATTTCTTATAAAGATTTTCTTGACTTCCACGTAGATGAGCTTATCGCTGAAATGGGGGAGGAATATAGGGAAATATTTTATAGTAATTTCAATCGGCAATTAGACGGGCAAGTGAAGGAAATGTATGATGTGTTTTATCATTACTCGGATTACGTCTTTGCGTTATTAAAAATTTCTTTGCCGGTTGGTACGGTGTCGATTGACGTCGGTACGAAAATAAAGCCAATGGTAAATGGGTTGT
>JAFTHU010000017.1 GCA_017457215.1 Clostridia bacterium | reverse complement strand
TTCGCCGTTTTTATCCGTAACCACGACGTCGCAAAGCGTTTCTTCCGCCTTACCCGTTGCGTAGTTCTTCGCATAAATTGTAGGCAACGTATATTCGCAATCCGAAAGATATATCTGCGGCAATACGGGATTTTCCAAAATAATATAATCGTTCGTTGCCGTCGTGTTTACAACATAGCTTGCTTCACCTACTCTGCCAATATAGTCGGTAACCGTATACGTAACGATATAATCCCCCGCTACTTCCGGCAAGAATTTATCGGTGATTTCATACGTTTTGCCACCAAACGTTACAGTCGTCTTCACGTCGGCAATACCACAATCCCCTGTATACGTAATCGCGGGTACGTTTACCCAGCTACCCAACGACGCCGCTATCGTCTTGTCTTCGGGAATGGTAATATTGATTTCGCCAAGATCATCCGATATGTATACGTTACGCTTTTCGATAGCCACATTTCCTTGTATATCTTTCGCCTTATATACAATCGTATACCAACCTGCAACCATCGGTGTAAATTTACCGTCTACAATGCTTACGTTAATAGGTTTATCACTTGCGTAATCGCGATATACGGAAGTTTTTACCTCACAAACCCCGGAAACATAGTCGAATGCTTTTGCTTCGGAAATCGTGTAAGCACATCCCACTGCCCCCATCGGCAATTCCTCATCTGTCATTGCAACATCAATAACAGGCGCATCCTTGTCCGTGAAAAATTCTTGCGACAAATCCAACCCCAAAACCTTCGTTATACAGAAGTTTGCCGTATCCGAACTATACGCAGATGCGGAAATGCTGAGTTTTGCTTTACCGCTGGGAAAGCCGTTCCACAACGTTTCAAACGAATCATAGCTATCTAAATCCGCAATATGCACCCCGCACGCCTGTGCTTCTAAAGTATTGCTATTAAACGTAATATTTGCCTTTAACGCGTCAGGCGCTGCAGGAGTTACATCACCGCTCCAGCCCTTCTGGCTAACCGAACTGAACGAAAGTCCGATTGGCGCGCCGTAACCTTCTTTTCCGATATGATAACCTTTACCAGGCTCATAACCTGTTTGGGGTTGTCCATTCCCGCATACGGCAACAAACGCCGTCGTTTTCCCTGTGGTATTTGAACGCCAACGCTGAATATTATATTTTAAATATATGGAGGAATCCATAGCATCCGTAAGCGTAATAATCAAGTCGCTAAAATCGAATACACCTTGCGTATCGGGCGTAATAAACGTTTCCACGATAGCATCCGTAGGCGACAACGCCTCCATATCGATAACATGCGAAAAAGTGAGGGTATCCTTTTGCGCCAAACGAACGATTAAGCCTTTGCTGTTTGCCCCATATTTCGTATACGTGCCATAGCTAACGCTACTGTTTTCACTGTGCACAAGATAAGCGCTTTCTTTTACTTCAAAGGTTCTCTTTTCAATATAATGCGCGCCGTTTGCCTCCGCACGATAGGTAACCGTATAAACGCCAGCTTGACTCAATTCAACGGTTCCCGTGTTTATCACGACGCCGTCTGGATAAGTAATCGTCGCCGAAGCCGCCACCGGTTGACCGCCAATTTCTACCGTAGCCACAGGAACGGTAAAAACTTCCCCGTAGGAATATACGTCTTTTATCTCGCCAACTTGCCAATTTTCCGTAGCATAAGTAACCGCGGTATTCTTATTTGCTACCGCAACGCCGCCTGCTACCGCCGTTATGGAAAGAGCTGCCAATAAAGACGTAATCCATAATCTTTTCTTCATTTTCTATCTCCTTATTTTATTGTTTCAATTTGCGTTTTGGGATTTTAGTTTGCAATTTTTTTACACATTGCCGAACATAGGTTGTCCGTTTAACACAATCGGCAAGACACAAAAAATCAAATTATCCCATTTGATTTATTTATTATATCATAAAATAAAATTTTGTCAATACTTTTTTTTAACAACGAAAAATATGTAATACATCTCGTAAAAAATGCAATCTCTCTTTTTACACAATCAAAACCTCAAATTTTATATTTTTATATATTGAGTATAACCTAAACACTAAACAAAGTAAATATACAAAAATAAAAATCTGTATTAATAAAATTATATACTTTTTCATCTTATTTCACAATTTTTATTATTAATATATTATGAGGAAGCATTTTTTATAAATTTTCACCCTTTGCAACATACAACCTTTTCCCCAACCCCGTGATATCTGCAACATTTTCTGTTTTTTACGTTCTAACAATAAAAAAGATAGGCGTTTTTTGCCTACCTTTTTTTACACGATTTTGTAGATTACCCTAATAGTTGTTTGGTTCTGTAAAGTCTTTGTTTTACGTTCATTTTTAATTCGCCGCGATACCAATTTTCAAATTCGCCATACTCGGCACATTTACGCAAAGACAAATATTCTTCCAAGCTTTCGCACGCCGCATTTAATAACGCTTGCGATTTTTTATTTTCACCAACGTCATAGCATTCTTTCGCCTCGTACAGACAAACGTACCAACGGTACATATGCAACAACGTTTTCGTATACAGCCACCACTTACAGCGTACGTGTCCTTTTAACCTTTCACTTAAGGCCTCACTCCAACGTTCCAAATCGCACGCTAAGCGTTCGTATATCGGTAAAACATCCTTTAATCCCTCGTACATTTTTCTATAGATAGGCGAATACAATTCCTCGCGGAAATGGTACGCAATTTCACCGCCTCTCGCCATAATCAAACCGTCTTTGATGATGAAATTTTTTACATTCGGGCTAATCTCTTCGTAATCGTAATTAAAATAATTCGCGTGGACGTATTGTAAATCCGCCGTGGGCAAAGACGGTAAATTATCAAAAAACGCCGTGATAAACTCTTTCGCTTTTTGAGCGTATTCACCGTAAAGTTTACAATATCCTTCCATATATTTTTCCGTGGAAAAATCGTTAAAGTTCCACAGCATTTCCGCATAAGCTTGCATCTCAAAAACAAACTCGCGTACGTTGGAAACGTTTAAAATATAATAGGAATCGTCCCCCTTATTCTTTGTTCTTTGTATGTTGTAATACAGCTTATTCAAGCCCGTTTGCGGAGCTAAATGCGGGCCAATATCATAATATTGCACGTGATAATAGATGCCGTACTGCAAACCTTTTTGGCGAGGAACTTTGTCATAATCCTTACCAAACATTTGGTTCGGTCCGTTGTCAGCAAACACGATAATCGTGTCTTTATCTAAATCCAGCAAACCTTTTTCCGCAAGCATAGAGCCTTCCATCCAAAGCGTGGTGGAAAAATATTTCGCCCTGCCGCCCGTTGCCTGCAAAACAATTTCCTTCTGCTTTTTTATGGCGTTGCTGATGTACTCGGCATAGGTCTTTAATTCCTTTTCCGTGGGCGTATCCTCTTCCCACACGGGACGGTCCGCTTTACCGCGCAACCCCACCTGCCAAACGACGTTGTCGTATTGCGCCCACTTTTTAGCGTAATATTCCCAAGCTTCTATGAGAGTTTCGGAATTGTGGATATAAGAATATTCCCCATCTTTTTTCAACTTTTTACAATAACCCTCAAAGGTAAAATGCGACAAACCGAGAGGCTCGATATGGTGTTGGGAAAGGAAAATACCCCGCTTTGCAACACAATCCGCAAGTACCTTTTCAGGCGGATTGTCAATATCCAAAAAGCTTGCAGGAATCACTAAATTCAATCTTAAACGCAAAACCGTTTCCACAACCATATCCATAACACTTTCCGCTACGGTAACCTTATAGAAAGGGTAATCCATACGGCGGGCACCACCCCCCTCTTTCCATTCAGTCAAGAGATCCTCGTCGTTAATAAACACGCCTCGGAATCCCACCCTTTGAGGCGTTTCTTCGATATGGATATCGCCGACCTCTAAACAGCGACGTTTTTCCGTTTCCAAATCATTAAATAAATAACAAGGAGAAACGCCGAGGATTTTTTCGCTAAACGTATAAATCCCCCACATCATGCCCAAATAGCCGTTTGCTTTAATTCTGATTTTTGCACCATCAGAAACAATCGAAAACGACTCGCCTTGCAACGGGTCGCCGCCCGTTTCGGAAGTTTCTTCGATTACCAAGCAAAAATCCTTTTCCTCCTCGACGATAGCGGGCTGCTTGGATAAATAACTGCATCTTAAAAAGTCCTTTCTTAAATCCTCTAACGCCAGACGGACGTACGGATTTTGATTTTTTAAACAAATATCAATAGATTGATTATCCTGAAATAGAAACATAGTTCCACGCTCCTTTTTTCTATTATACAACATATTTATCAAAAAATCTATATGCAATTCGATAAATATATATGGTATTTTCTTATTTTTAAAAATCTAAAAAAGGTGTTTTTTATAGGATTTGCATATGAGGTATATTTGGAGAACCACGAAACGGAAGTACGTAGCAAAGATACCCCCCAGTAAAACTGGGGGGTATCTTTTGTAAAGCGCGAGCATTCGCCAATCCGTCGTTTTCAATTTTAAAACCGTATTCCGCTGCAATTTTCATATTTCTCACTCCTATATAAAAAATTTTTAGAACTGACCTACTTTATGATTATCTCACCGATTGTTCCGCTGCCGCCGTTGCCAAACTGATTTTTGTACATATCGTCAGGGAAAGAAATTGCGCAGATTGCGTTTTGCACATCTTTTACAGGTTTGTTGTTTATTTTAACGTTTTCACATACAATTTTTCCAACTTCGCTCACCACGTAAGGATCAAAAATTTCCGTTTTTTCTTCTTCAATATAGTACGATTTTGGTCCGACCACCACAAAATGTGACAACGGATATTTCTCTTGGTTTAACGAAACGTTCACGTTCTTAAAATACACGCAGTCGATCATGCTCCCAAACTCAAAAGCCGCAAAATGCCCGATAATCGGATCTCCCGTCAAATAATTAGGGAATCTATCAATCGGTTCGCAGGCATTAATTTCCACGTTTTCAAAACGGACATTTTTCATCCAACCAACACGTGCGCCGTTGGGCCTTTCTTGATAGCGCGGTGTTTGTAAATACATCTTAAACACGGACACCCCCCTAACGTCTTTGATGCAAAGGTCCTTGATATAACAATCGATTTCCCCGTTTTCAATCGGTAAAATCCCAGGCTGTATGCGAATTGCTTTGTAGCAATCCACGTTTGTCGGCGAATATATTTTTTCTACCACCACATTTTCTATTTCGCCGTTATTAATTGTGGATTTATCCCAATCGTAGGCATTTAACGCAACAAGATCATCCCCCACTTCTCCGTGAATATTATAGACGTAGCCGTTCCGCACTCCCCCATTGATATGTACCCCGTCGGCATAACAACTGATAAATTGAATATTCTTAACAGTAAAATTCTCACAACGTCCTATTTGCACCGAAAATCCTGCCGAATGCTTGAAAACCATGTTTTGCAAAACAAGATTTTTCACGCCGCTAAACAGCATAGTACAGCTAACGCCGCGCAACGAATGCTCATTATCGTACTTACCCGTCCAACCGTATCCAAGTCTCGTTCGATTGCTTTCCGACCAAACCCCGCCTTCAATGCGAATATTCTCTGTCTTTGGCGCTGTTTCGGGAATAATCGTATAACTGCCGTCAATAACATCAGCATTGCGGAGCATCAATTTTTTGCAGCTTTCCAACAAAATAATCTCTGTACCTTTACTCGCTTTTATCCATTTATTCGAAGACAAAATAATACTGTCGTCCAAGTAGTACGTACCTTTGGGAATATACACGTATTCGTTTTCGTCGATCGCTGTTTGCAACGCCTTCGTCCAAATAGGCAATTCTCCCTGATCCGTTTGCTTTTTGCAAATATATTTTTCGTATTTAGTCAATTTGCATTTTTTATATTTTTGCATATAAGCGACTTCCCCTTTTATATTTTGATTATGCATAATTGTAGCACAATAAAAAGAAAAACGCAAGACTTATAAATAAAATCCAACTTTATCCATTTTTTCAAAGAAGAAGTTTTTCGTCTATCTCGCAGGGTTATCTACCGTTTGCAACAGCTCGCACAGACCGCGAAAGGGTGGTAGTCGCGCTCAGGGCTACCTATCACCCTTCGCTTAATTTGCCCCTGAAAAGTATTTAGAAAATGAAACAACCCAAATCGTCCACCCTCTAATTGAGGGGTTCGATTTAGGTTGTTACTGGTGACCCGTACGGGACTCGAAGCCTACTAAGAAACCGCTGAAAGCCTTTAAATTAAAGGCTTTCAGCGGTTTTTGTCCAAATATTGTCCAAATATTATTTTCTTTATGCTTGCAATAGTAAAGTAGCTATCACTGACGCAAATCCATGGTTACAACTTGCTTTCGCTTGGTCGTGTTCCCAAAGGGTACCCGTCTTTTTCGACATTTCATAGAAATATTCAACGGCTTCGTTTAAAACCATATCGTATTCTTTTTGCTCGTACAGCCAAAAAAGTCGCAAATAATTGCCGATAAATACATTGCTTTTTCCTACGTAATCAAAGCCACTCTTTCGATTCGGTCCAAAATTTTCTTTAATGAACGCAGCATAATTGTCGTCTTCGATAATATGGAAAAACAAGGCATAGTATTGGCAAGTTTCGCTAATATGGTCTGTAAACGGCACAATTTTACCATCTACAACTTCTCCGTTATCCACAAACAGCTTGCCGTTAAAGGCATATCGCACAACCTGCTGTTTTATATATTCCGCTTGCCCAAGCAGGTTCTCGTCCGCGTATAACTCCCCCGCAGCTTTCAGCATAGCACTATACACCATATTCGAGGGGAAATTGACCCCTTTTACGTAATCAAACGTATTCGCAATACTGTGTTCGACAAAAATCCAGCTTTGCAGATTTTCGAGTAAACCGTAGCTGCTTTTGAATTTCTCAAAATACGCAATAACACCGTAAACTTTCTCTTTGGCTCTATCGATAAGTTCCCTATCTTGTGTTCTATCAAAATAATCCTTCAATTCCACAACGTACCACATTGCCCAATTCGGGATAAAGGAATCTATATCATGCTGAGAAGGAAAACACATTGGGAGCATACCTTTGGGAAGCTCTTCCGTTTTTGAAAGAATGAAGTTTTCCAAAAAGTTTCTCTCTATCTTATTCTCACCTGTAAAAAAACGCTCCGCTTTCGCCGTAAAATAGGAATCGCACAGCCAGCCTGCACGTTCTCTTCCCGCGCAATCGGTAAAAATATCTACGGCGTTTTGTGCAAAGGTATTTTTTGCCGCCTCGATAATGGACGCTATTTTTTCATCACCTGCATAATCGAAATGAAATTTTGAATTTTCATATAAAACAAGCGAAGGCTTTACTGTAACCGCGCCTTTATAAATTACCTTAATGTATTTCATCGTATACGGTTCAGCGGAAAAATGCTGATAACGTCCGTTTTTGCAAGTATATACAAACAAATCGTTACAATCCGAACGCCTAAAATTCCACTTTCCGTCGTTTAAAATTTCATCGAAAACGATATAAATTTCGCTCTCGCCATGACTTTCCACGTCTACGCTTAAAAAACCCGTTTTAATGCAAGGCAGCGAAAAAAGTATTTCCTTATACCCCTCTTTCAGGGTTAAGAAGTCCTTTTCTATGCTAAAACACCCCTCAGGGGTTACGTATTCAGGAATATCCTCCCACCAAGGTTTCGTCAATAAATCAAAACCGACAAACGGCTTCTCCTCGAACCTTTCAAAATCCATCTGTTGATAGCTTGCCGTGTCGCCGATTCCGTCTAAAAGAATAGGCGCGTCCACTTCATAGGTTTCTATTTCCGCATACCTACTCTCCGCAAGCGTTTGCTTTTCCACAAATCCCCTTTGACGACTGTAACGACAGGTCTTTTCATCTCGCAATAAATCCACTCTGCAAGAAAAATCCTTGCTTGCATAGACAAGATTTTTGCCGTCATACAGCTCCGCACCAAAGAAAGGCAGTTGAAAATCGCACATATACACGGGGACGCCATGTGCAATCACTTTGATTTCGATAAAGTTCGCACCGTCCAAGAATAAGACTTTTTTTCTGGAATACCCAGCCGCCGTGCGTTCAGGTCCATAGGCGACAAATTTGCCGTCAATCCATACCTGGTAATTGTCTACCGCACAAATTACTATTCTATCAACCTGCTTTTTTAAGGCGATATAGAAGTTTTTTTGTTGATTAATCGCTTGTCTATCGCCTGCCCAAATGAAATCCATAAATTACTTATCCGCCTTTGTGAAAAACCACTTTTTGCTGCCATACGTATAATTGATTTGGTTACTCAAATTCAAGCCTACTTGCATCAACAGCTCCCCCGAATAAATTTCACCGCTTTCCTCTTCCCTATAATAGGCGTTTTCATCCAAGCCTTTCAGTTTCAAAATGAAATTTTCGGGGATGCGTTGTTCCAAACAAACCACCGTCAATAAGCACTGTGATTTATCCTCGCTGACAAATTCCCAAGCCACTTTACTCCCCTTATCAAACGGCGAAAGCACTCGATACAAATCCCCAAAATGAATTAAATCGTAATACTTATGGTACTGAGCGATATGCCCTTTAAACTCCGCCTTTTGTTCCTCCGTTAATTTTCTGATGTCGAGCTCATACCCAAACGAGCCCCAAAGCGCAACGTCCGCTTTCGTACCGTAAAAGGCACGAGGATAATCGGATACGTGCGCCCCCATTGAAGAGGCAGGATAACAAAGTGACGTACCAAATTGAATGCAAAGCCTATCGATAGCGTCCGTATTGTCGCTCGTCCAAATTTGCGGTGAATAATAGAGCATGGCAGGGTCAAATCTGCCGCCGCCACCCGAACAGCTTTCCAACAAAATATCGGGATACTTCGTCGTTAAACGGTTCATTAAATCGTAGGTACCAAGGATGAAACGATGGAAAAATTCTTTCTTTTGATCGGTAGGCAGGACAGCGGAATCCGCGTCTGTAATATAACGGTTGAAATCCCACTTTACGTAATCGATTTTATTTGCGGAAAGAATCGCGTCAAGCTGCGCCCAAATCAAATCCCTGACGTCTTCTCTTGACACGTCCAAGACGTACTGCGTTCTGCCCAACATGGGCGCTCTATCCTTGGCGTGCACACACATATCGGGATGTGCCCTAAATAAATCGGAATCGGGAGAAATCATTTCAGGTTCGAACCAAATGCCAAATTTCAGCCCTATTTCATGCACCTTGTCAATAAACGACGTCAAACCTTCTGGAAATTTCTCTTCGTTTACGAACCAATCCCCAAGCGAGGATTTGTCGTCGTTTCTATGCCCAAACCAGCCGTCGTCCATGACAAGCATATCAATGCCTAAATCCTTGGCTGCTACCGCAAAATCGAGCAATTTCTCGCTGTTGATATCAAAATACGCCGCTTCCCAGCTGTTGATAAGAACAGGGCGTTTTTCGTACTTATGTTTCCATTTGATAAGATGCTTATTGTAAAATTTGTGGAAAGTGCGACTCATTTCTCCTAACCCGTTTGGCGAATACACGCAAACGGCTTCGGGCGTATAAAACGTCTCCGCAGGGCGCAATTTCCAAGAGAAATGGTTGGGGTTGATACCCATAATCAGTCTTGCGGAATCGTTGTAATCGCATTCGACCAAAGCCGAGAAATTTCCCGAATAGACCAAGTTAAACCCATAGGCATCGCCACTCTCTTCATTCGCCTCTTTAGACACCAATGCAACGAACGGATTTTGACAATGACTGGAAATCCCCTTATTGCTCTCCACGCCTTGCAAGCCGTGTGCTAAGGCTCTTCTTTCCATCTTGCGCTCGAAATAATGCCTACCGTAGAGGGAAATCAAATCGAAATCCATCGTCGGGAAATCATTACAAAGGCTGAACGCTCTTTCAACGTACATATCCTTATCGGAATTATTTTTAATTTGCACGCTTTTGGTCATAACACCCAACGTTTCAAAGACGGTATATACAAGGGTTACTTGTAAATTTGTAACCTTGTCCACCATCGTGATTTCAAGCGTGGTTGCCTCGTCTTTTTCAGCAAAAGAGGCAGGCATGTCTTTGATGAACGGCTTTCCTTTATAAATTTTATGTGACAAATATCGTAAATCCGTCACGCTGTCGCCGTTATGATTTCTTACCTTAATTGCGGAAATTCTAAAATCCCCCGCCCCATCACAACCGTACTCAATAGGCGCAGAATCGAGCGCAAAATCCCCCTCGCCCATTACGGAATCCGCAGGAGAAAAGGAAGCGTTTTTCGACCTAATCGTAAATCCCTCTACCATATTTTCGGGTATTTTTCTTCCATAATACAGATTAAGAAGATACCCTCCCTCATATATCTTGATGATATAGCTAGAGATGCTTGTATCCAACTTAAACGTCTTCAATTGTTCATTAAAAATAATTGCCATATTTACCCCTTAAAATTTGCAAACCGAGGTCATTTCGTCCCATCTTGCAAAAGTAACTGCTTTTTTGGGTTCTACTTCGAAATCTGCACAATTTAACAATTCTTCTTCTAATTCTTCTATCTTATCTTTCTTGCCGTCAAGATACTCTTCTAAAAGCGCTTTACCGTTTTTCAAACGCATAATCACACCGCCGATGCGCACGTCTTGTACGTTAAAACCGTGCGGTTTATTTTCCAAGTACCATTGCGCCCTAAAAGAGCGATAAAACGCCTCTGTCTTCTCAATAACTTCCTCGTATCGACAAAGCAACGCTTGCAATGCCTTCTTATCCCCTGCTTTGTAGGCAGCACGTGTTTGAATCCCCAAAGCCCCTTTTACCGCCAAGACTTCGCACAGAGCCTTTAACGTCTTAAACAGAAACCCGAAATCGGAACGTTCGGCAAGTTTTGCCAAGTTTTGAGCGCATTGTGTATACTCTTCCTCACAAGAATCCCATATCGCCGAATCCATAATCCCTGCAAGAGGGTCGTTATACAAAATATACTTATCGGGGTTACACGTCCGTTCTTTGCCGTTATAGGAAGAAACAGGCAAGTCCACCCACATAAAATCATCAAAAGCGATACCGTATTTTTCTTGGAATTTTGCTTTTATTAAGCTTTCGTCGTGATTGCCTTTTGCAAGCTCGGATGCGTAAAACAAGGACGGAAGCAATGCAAATCGGCTGCACTCTCCGCCGTTATCTCCCCACAGCGTCAGCATAACGTTGGAAACACCGTATTCTATACAGCTTTCAAAAGCCGCTTTCGTGGTTTCCATACTATACACGTTGTGAGGTGCGAAGCCCGTCCAACTCCACAAGCCGCCCGCAAACCAAGCGTCTTTACAAAGCTGTTGATTCTTTATTATTTTTTCATCGTAATTTTTCTTTTCCGTGGAATAATAATCCCAATAAATAAGCTGCACGCTGCTAGGGATTTTCGCCTGTACCTCCGCAAAATTATCCGCCTTTTGAGCGAGCAGATTAAAGAACATATCCGACCACATCAGCATAGTAAAACCATATTTTTCACCGATTGCAGCCACTCTGTTCAAATGGCTTAAAAACAACTCTGTTCTATCCACATTGCCGTGGAGATTGAAATATCTTCCCCGTCCCATCATAAAGGCTTCGTCCATGCCGATATTGATTGTTTTCGTGGAAAAACACTCCGCCATCGTTTGAAAACACCTATCAATAAGGGTGTAAACGTCTTCGTTGTCGATAAGTAAAATATCGTCCGTATCATTGTAGGGACGGTATTTCGGCCAACGAAAAATTTGGTTTAAATGTGCAAGCGTTTGAATACACGGAATAACCTCCATTCCGCTCTTTTTTGCATATTCGTCGATTTCTTTTAACTCTTCTTTGGAATAACGCCCTCGCAAATACCCAAAGTACGGCTCATCCGCAACCTCGTAAGTATCTTCCATATATAAACACAAAGTATTATAACCCAAGTCTGCCGTTAAGTCAATCCACTTCTTCAAAGTTTTTACGTTCATGACCGCATTTCGAGAACAATCAATCATCGTCCCAAAACGCTTAAACTGAACTTGATTTTTCATAACTTTACCTTTTCTCCACAAGTATATTGTATATGTTATCAATTTGCGCTTGCGTAAGCCCGATGTCAAACAAATATTTTCGCGTGTTATACGCCAAGGAATCCTTTTCCCCACTGTAATTTTTCATCTTATTCACCAAGGGCAAAAACGCCTGCTTATGCATCCAAGACGGCTTTGAATCGTCAAGCCCCGCAAAATAGGAAATATCATACTCTCGGCACAAATCTTCTTCGCTCATACCGCATAATGCACCCAACAAAAAGGCTATCGTGCCCGTCCTATCCCTACCGATGGCACAATGGAAATTGATTGGATAATTATTTTCGTCCGCAAACACGGACATAATTTCCTTGACGGCAACCGTCTGATTTTCAATTTTACCGTTGCCAAACTCAAATATCCCCATACCGCTATATGCGTATTGAGGACAGGAAATATTGATATACTTGACTCCGCTGATGATAGGTCTATTGTGCGTTTCCGTTTCCGCACGCAAATCCAACTCCGTTTTGACGTTTAACTCGTTGGTAAGGTATTCGATACCTTCCTTAGAAATATTATCCAAAGTAGCCGAACGAAAAAGTAAATTTTGCCGAATATATCCGCATTCTTCTCCGTTCTCGTCATAAACTGTCCAACCACCCATATCACGGGAGTTGGTAACACCGCCTATATACACCGTTCTAACCATTTGCTCAGTTGTAAAAGTAAACACGTCGCTTTTGCCGTGCGTATTTTCAACCTGCCAATAATATGCCGTGTTTGCGTTGAATCCACGGATAGATATACTATCTCCCTCGCATTCATAACGAACCGCATCAGACATATCCGCATTCTTGGACAGCATAAACGTATCGGCATTGCCCGACCATTTAAAATCAATATAGCAAGGCTCGTAATGCCCCCAGCCGTCTTCGTGATAGCTATCACACAAATCGGTCGTCCACTTTTGCGAAAGAAATTCCCGCAGCTCCGTATTGACGATTGCGACCTGCGTTTCTCCGTTTGCCGGTGCGATACATTTTATAGAATTAGCGGACGAGCAAGCGGATAAAACCGCCGCTAGTACCGCTAATCCCAAACAAATTGTCTTTTTAATTTTTCTCATAAAACAAACTTTAACGTAACAATTTCGTAAGGCTTGATGGATAACTCTACACTATCACTGGCAAACGCTTGCTCGGAAATACGATTTTCCAACAAATCGCATTTATACCCCTCTTGATATGCAAAGCCAAGCCGTAATTTTGCCTGCGTTCTTATGCGTTGTGTTTCGTATAATCTCACGATAACGCCCTTCCCGTCCTCAGACATCTTCACTGTGTCGATAACGATGTTCGGGCTTTCACACGAAATCATCGAATAGCTATCCAAATCCCCGCAACCGTTCGATTTTACAGTAAACAAAGGATTGTTTAAGTCAAAGGCAAGTTTCACCGTGTCGCCATCCGCCAAACGTCCGCTATGTGCATAGAGCGAATACGTAAAGGTGTGTTTGCCTTTATCTGCGTCTGCATAAGGCCACGTAGGCGAACGAAGAAGAGTCAAGCCAAGCTCCCCGTTCATAACGTCATGACCGTATTTACAATCGTTCAACAAAGACACGCCGTAGCCGTTTTCAGAAATGTCCACGTATTTGTGCGCGCACGTTTCAAACTTCGCCACATCCCAAGAAGTATTTCCATAAATAGGGCGTTCCAAATTCCCGAACTGAATATCAAAAGTCGCTCGTTCCGCAAAAACGTCCACGGGGAATTTCGCTTTCACCAACAGATGCTCTTGTTTCCAATCAACGTTCGTAACGAAATCGATACGAGGTACGTTATCCGACAAAAGCACCGTTTGCTCTATTGTCGAATCCAAGAACGTTCTATGAATTCTAAACCCTTTTTTAGCCCCAAAATCGACAATTTCACATTTTGACAGGGAATCTATCGGATACGCCTTTTCCGTGTAAAAATCACGGATTTCCCACGCGTCGTATTCAATCGACACGTTCTCATACGCAATCAAGGCGTTTGCCTTTGCGTTCGGTTTTACAATTTCACGCTGATTAAGCTTGTCGTAAATACTAACGATTTCATACTTATCGTCAAATTTCACGCGATAGAAAGCGTTTTCCAACGTTTTTTCGGATACCGTTACCGTACTCTTTTCAGCCTTCGTTTCCGCAACGGAAAAACCGTAGGCAGGAACTGCTTGGGTATAGAATTTTCCGTCTTTTTCCACGTCGGAGTTTGCGTTGTACGGTTGCATATTGAAAACCACGTCCCCCGCCTTCGTTTGCGTGGAAATGCTCTTCGTGATTTCGTCTAACAGCTTTGTTCCCTTTGCAAACAGCTCTTCGTACATTTTATCGCTGTCGTCGTACACTTCTTTGATGGACGAACCTGGTAAAATATCGTGGAATTGCAAATTCAAAATCTGCTCCCACATCTCCTCCAGCGTTTCGTAGGGATATTCCGCTCCGCTTAAGATATGGTTCATCGTCGCCAACGCCTCTACGTTGTGCATCAAAAACTCAATTTTTCTATTATTGCGCTTATTTTTGCCAATGGTCGTATATGTCCCTCTATGGAATTCCAAATACAGTTCGCCAACCCATTTGGGCAATTTACCTTTCGTCTTCTTTTTCAGTTCACTAAAAAACTCTTCCAACGTGCTGTTCTCTGCGTTCGGACAACCGGGTATACCCCGTTTCATGCGCGCAACCGTTTCAATTTGCTCTGCCGTAGGACCGCCGCCACCGTCGCCATAACCGTACGCCACCAACACTTTTTCCGTAAGCTGTTTGTCGCTAAACCGATCGTACGCGCCCGCCAAATAATCGGGCGTCGCCTCTGCGTTATAGGTAGTAAGCCGTTGACGGTTAGAATGAATACTTTGACAAGTGATAAAATACGTGAACACGTCCGAACCGTCAATACCGCGCCACGTAAAAACGTCATGCGGCATCGTGTTTTTATCGTTCCAAGAAATTTTGGACGTAACGAAAGTATCAATCCCAGAAAGCTTGAAAAGTTGCGGCAATGCGGCGGAATATCCAAAAGCATCGGGCAACCATACGATATGACTATCCACACCAAATTCTTCTTTAAAGAATTTCTTTCCGTGTAAAATTTGGCGCACCAAACTTTCCCCGCTCGGCAAATTGGTATCCGTTTCCAGCCACAATCCACCTTCCGTTTCAAATCTGCCCTCTTTCACCTTTTCTTGGATTTGTGCGTAAAGATAGGGGTCTTCTTCCTTTACAGCCTTATACAGATAGGGTTGCGAACAAAAGAAGGTATATTCGGGGTATTTGCGCATATTTTCCACAACCGTCGCAAAACTGCGTTGCGCTTTTTCGCGCGTCTGCGCAAACGTCCAAAGCCACGCAACGTCGATATGCGTCTGCCCCACGCAAGCACAGGTAACGTCTTGTTTTTTACAATACGCACCGTAAAATTCGTTTTCTATATATGCCAAGGCATCTTGAACGGATTTACGGTATTCTTCCGTATGCGCCACTCTAAAATCCACCAATTTTAAGGTTTCATTTAAATAATATAAAATATCCGCATATTGTTTAGAATTTTTGTCCGTGTAGGCTAAAATGTCGAAAGGTGTCTTTATGTCATAATACAGCTTTTCCGTATCTTTGTCAATTTCACAAACGTTAACAAAAAAGGATAATTCACGGAAACAGTCAAAACTCGTATAACCGTAAATATGTAAATCGAAGGATTCTTGGTATTCAAGTTCGAAATACCTGTGATTCAAGTCTATACCCTGTACCACTTTTCCGTTTACGTACACCAAAAACTGCGGATTTTCAAAAGCCCATCCGCAATAATCCGTATGAAACTGAAAGCGAAGTGTTTTACCTACAAATTCTTTCCCCAAAGAAACGTGTGTATAAAACCACGCGTGAAAATCAGGCGTACCACCCCACCGCGCGTTATTTTCAAATTTCACCCACCCGTCTTCCTTGCTATCAGGAAGTTTGCTACCGACTTTATAAGTAGTCGGTTTGTAAAGAATATCTGCCAATGGCGTTTCCTTTACGTTGACGTTATTCTTTAATTGTAAAACGAGCTTGTTTACTCTCTCGTAGTAAGATTCGCTCGATAAAATTGATACTCTATTTCCCATAAGTTCTCTACTTCTCATTGCCTTTTACGCTCCGTAAGGTTGGCCCTTATAAAGAGCCAACCTTATGCGTAGTTTTTTGTTCATTAGCCAAGGAACAAGTTGTCGATATACATAACCGACTCGTTGTTGTCCGTAGGGTGTACCATGAAACGGAGTACACCAATCGCACTGCTGTATGCGCTGAAATTCGTATCCAACGTAACCGTACATCTAAGCCAACCGTTACCAATCGATTTTACAACCATACCGTAACCGCTCCAACCGTCGGAAAGATTCGTCCAAGCATAGTCGCTATACGTAATTCCGTCCGCGGAAACAGCAAAACCAGCCCAACCCATACTTCCAACAATCTTCAAGTCAAACGAAATAGTTTGACCGCTTAAATCCAACGCGCCACCCGCGATTTCACGCAAGGATACGTCGTAATTCCACCAAGCGTCGTTGTTGCCCGCGGGAACAGTACATTTAACCGATTCCGTAGAAAGCTTGCTCACGTCGCTGGTGTCTTTTGCAATCGTACCGCCATTGACAGCCACGAGTCCGCATTGACCGATATAGTCAACGGGAAGTACGTTTTCCACGTAAAGGTTGTCAATATACAGGCTCGCTTCGTCCGTCGTCGAAGGATTTACCAAGAAACGCAGTTTTGCGACATCGCTACTGCAACCGCTGAATTTGGTGTCCGCCGTAAACGAAACTCTAAACCAACCGTCGCTTATTGCCGTAACAATCCACCCCTTATCTTCGCCCCAACCGTTGGTAAGATTCGTCCACACGTAACCTTCGCCGTCGGGCTGTGCGTAATTGCCGTTGCTATCCGCCACCGTAAACCCTACAAGGGACATAGAGCCAACAATCTTCAAATCAAAGGTAATTGCTTTTCCACTCAAATTCAATGCGCTGCCGTGAATTCCCGTCAAATCAAGGTCGTAATTCCACCAAACGCCACTATTGCCTGCGGGAACGTTTGCCTTAATCGATTGTGTCGAGAATACGCTGTAAACGTTCGTATCCACCGCAATCGTTCCGCCATTGACCGCTACAAGCCCACAGGAAGTGCTGTAATCGTCCGCTTCCGTAGGTAAATCGATTACGCTATCGAGATACAGGTTGTCAACGTACATGTTTGCTTCGCTTCCATCTTGGGGATTTACCAAGAAACGGAGTTTTGCGATATTGCTACCTGCGCTGCTAAACGACGTATCAGGATTAAACGAAACTCTATACCAACCGTCGTTTATTGCCGCAATCGACATGCCGAATCCCGACCAACCACTCGACAAATTCATCCAAGCGTAATCGTTCGTATCCGCACAGTTTACATAGTTACCGTTGCCGTCTGCTACCTTAAATCCTACCCACGTCATATTACCGACAATCTTCACGTCGAAGGTAATCGTCTTACCGCTCATATTCAACGCGCTGCCCGTAACCTTCGTCAAATCGATATCGTAATTCCACCAAACGCCGCTATTGCCTGCGGGAACGTTGAATTTCGCTGATTTTACAGAGGTGCTACTTACCACGCTACTATCAATCGTAGCCGAACCGCCGTTTACAGCCGCCAAACCACATGCGCTGATTGCATCATCCGCCTCGGTGTATACGCGTTTCTTTTCAAAATGCAAGTTATCGAAGTTGATATCAAGCGTTCCGCTGCCGTCCGAAGCGTTCAGCGTTGCATAAATCTTACTTACGCCGCTAAGAGAGCTATTCAAGACGTCTAAATCTACGTATACTCTCAGCCAGCCGTTGCCCAAATCTTCGCAAGTATGCGTATCTTCTTTTATACCCGTGTTTAACGTGAACATATTCCACAAACCAAGCTTGCCGCCGTTGTTCACGAAATCGAATACGACCAACCAACCGTTTCTGTCAATATTCTTAAAGTCGAATACCATGTAGCTATTCGTCAAGTCATAGGTCTTATCCAACGTTATCGCAAAGTAAGGAAGATTTCCGCCTGCAATCGGTTCTACGATATTCAAGGAATACGTGCTGTTTTCGCTTCTGTCCGCCGTATCGTTCGTGATTGTATCAATATCGCCCTTTTCAACAGAGCCGTTCCACAAATCGACGATATCCGTCTTGGTATACGTTGCCGTATACGTTGCGTTTCTTTGAACATCCGTTACGCTGTAATCCCAACCTGCGAATACGTACGAGCATTCGCCTGCGTCTGCCGCTCTCGTAGGATTATTAGGTACGTTCACCGTTGCGCCAAGCGGGTATTCCGCGCTAGAAATCACGCTGCCGTCGTAATCTTTGAACGTAATCGTATGCGTAGGCGTGGTTACAAAATGCAAGTTGTCGAAATGGAGATTGCGTTCGCCGCTACCGTCCGCCGCATTGAGCGTTGCATAAATTCTGCTTACGTTATCCAACGATGCGCCGAAAGAATTCAAGTTAACGTAAACTCTAATCCATCCGTTGCCGATGTCCTCGCAGTAATGTGTACTTTCGCTTACGTTAGCGTTCAGGCTAAACATTTTCCACAAACCAAGCTTTTGATTGTTGTTTACAAAGTCGAATACGACAATCCAACAATCTGCATTCACGGCATGATAATCAAATACCATGTATTTATCCGTCAAATCATAGGTCTTATCGAGCGTCAGCGCAAAGTAAGGAAGATTGCCCGACGAAATCGATTCAACAATATTCAAGGAATGCGTGCCGCCTTGGCTCTTCATATTCGTATCGTTCGTGATACTGTCAATGCCGCCGTTTTCAATCTCACCATTGGTCAAATCGATAAGCACCTTCGTATACGTCGCTCTGTACGTCGCGTCGCAGCCAACCGTCGTTACAGGATAATCCCAACCTGCAAAGGTGTACGCATACTCGCCTTCAACCGCTGCTTTGGTAGGCGTTTCGGGTTCTTCTACCGTCGCACCTTCGTAGTATTCTTTGCTCAAAATTATGCTATCGTCATCATTTCTGAAGGTAATCGTATACTTAGGCAATTCTTCAAACAGCGCCGTATATACAGTATCACCGCTGATTGCGCCGATTTCAGGCGTCCAACCTGTAAATCTCCAACCCTCTCTCGTAGGGGTTTCGCCCTTATATTCGGGAACAGAACCAAAGATAAGCGTTTCTTCTTGCAATACCGCGCCATCCCAATTCTTGAACGTTACCGTATGCTCGCTATTCGCCTCTACGATAAACGCGCCTTCACCGGGTGCAAGCGTCAGCGTATATCCATCCGTGCCAATAGCCACCGTCTGCATTTCGCCGTTCTTGTAAATTGCGTACTGTCCAAGAGCGCCCTTGAACGTAAGGTTTAACGTCTGTTTATCGCCTACCGCAGCGTAATTGACCGCCACGAACGCTTCGTTACCGTTATCGTCTTGCATAACGCTTACGATATGGTTACTGCCCGAGCCTTCAATCGAGGTAAACGAGCTGGTATTGCTTGCCGAAAGTAAATAATTGGAGAACAAGCCCTCGTCTTTAACTTTCTTGTACGCCTTGTATTGAGCGTCCGCACCGATTCCAAAGAAACCGCTGTCGGGCGAGCTCATAATAACCCCCTTCCAATCATAATTCTTGTAAAGAGAGCTGAACGTTGCAAGCTCGTTATTGACCGTCTTGATATCGTCATACACTTCCGTCGTCGAGCCGTCTGCGTTCAATGCGCCGTTCGTTACGACGTTCAAAGGATAGTAGGACCACCAAGAAATTGAATCCGCACCAAAGGCAAGCGCCGTATAGAGTTGCAATCTCAACTGTTCTTCGGTAGGCGCTTTGTTATACGTCGTACCGTTGCTACTGTCCTCAAAACCACAACCCTGCAATACAGCGTGCATTACCGCGTCTCTTTCTACTGCATACGCCTTCAAAACAGCCAAATCATACAGGAAAGTATCTCTCATGGACCCGTCCGATTTAATCGGGTAGGTATCAACCGACAGATATTTGCCATCGGTAAATTTACTAAGCACGATATCGCAATACGCCTTAATATAATCTGCGTAAGAAGTATAATCCCCATCTTTGAAATAGGAATAGGAAGGCAACAGGTTGACCATGAACGGAGAATCACTTTCCGACGCGCCGTAAGTTTGAATATACCAATCCGCATATTCTGCTACGGCATTCATCGCAGCCGTCGTAGGCTTGGGTTCGTCCCATGCAAAGAAGCCCGCAAAGCCTTCATGATTAGAGAAGTCAGGCAAGGTTTCAAAAGTATATTCTTCCGTATCCGACCAGTTGCCCGTCCATACGATAGATTTGATACCGTTGCGATAGAACATATCAATGATTGTTCTTGTTACCGCGATATTTGCATCGCTATTGAGTTTTACGCCGTAATCACCGCCGCCAAGCAATACCGTCGTAAAGCCCGCGTCCTTCATTGTTTGCGCAACCGCGTCATTATGCGCGTTATTGTAGTTATTGGACGCGTCTAATTCGGGATGATACCAAGCCATAGCATCATATACGGGCGCACCCTCTACCGTGTAATAGAAATTGAAAACATTGTCTTTGTTCGCGTAAACCCTGCTCGTAATCTTCGACGCAGAAGTAATCTTGAAACCGCTGATTTCTTTCGCCGTAAGGTTGATTTCGCTGTTCAACGGCGCAACCACCGTTTCCGTTTCCACCGTGCTCTTACCGTTAATTGTCGTGATGTAGTTTACTGTATATTCTCTATTATAGGTCGCACCTAAATCATTTACGTACGCCTCAAATGCGTCGATATATTTTTCCTGTATCGCGCTTGCGTTGTCGTTCGCTTCGATTGCCTTTTGCGAAACGTAATAGATAGAACGCGCATTGTTTTCAATATCGTCCGCATAGTAGCTCGCCATCGTATATTGCGTACCGAGTTTAACGTATGCAAGACCAACGAATTCACGCGTAAGATTGTTCGTTAAAATATCTGTAATCGCACCGCTAACTTCATATTTGCCATCCTTATTGCTATCCGAAGGCGTAAGGTCTTGCAACAGCAGCATCTTACGAACGGTTTGCCCCGCGCCCGCCGTCGCAGTTGCGGAATATTTCGCGTTTGCACCGAACAAATTCGCCGCCGTTAATTCGTAACCTTCCGTAATATAATCGCGAGGTACGATAACCATACCGAATTCCGCATTTTGCGCTTTTAAGCTTTCGTAGGTTTTTGCGCTCATTTCCGCACCGAATCGCAAGCCGTTTATATCGTCTTGCGCTATACGTACAGATGCGCCTTCAATCATAACAAAATCTTCAAAGCCTACGCGCACCAACATTTCTCTCGTGAAATAGAAACTTCTAACGCCCACGTTCTTTTCTACGGTGAACGTCGCGCGACAGTTGGTAATTTCTTCGCCACTGCGAGAAACGAATTTGCCGTCCACAACCGCCGTTGTTTCGTATACGGCAACTACGTTACCGGAATCAGAAGTTGCCGAAATAACCCCTGTTTCCGTATTCGGCATTACGAAAACGATATCGTCTTCCACCGTTTCGCCGTTTAATGCAACGGCAACAACAGGCGTTACGTCCGTCCAAACGCCGTCTTTAAATTCATACTGCGTGTTCTCGATATAAATAAAATCCGTTCCGCGATAGAACCAGCCGCCAAAGGTCATTACGTCCCCTTCCAAAGGAGTGTCTTTCGCGCTATTATAAAGCCCATTATTATCGCTATTAAACGTTACGTACCAATCTGCCGCGCCGTATTTACACAAACCGCCTCTAAACGCTGTGTTAACGCCGCCGCTTGTCAAGACAAATTGATCGTCTCTGCAAGGATTCAACCAAATAGACCAATCCGCGGCAAAAGGAATATCGTTTTGCGCCATAGACGCATATAAACCGCTTTGCGGCGCACCGTTTTCCGTCCCAGAATATTCTAACGTGTACGCAGAGTTTTCCTCCGTCCACGTATAGCCGTCGTAGACAAACGTCACTTCGTTTACTGCAAACGAACCTTTTTCTGCGTTGCTAAACGTTCCGTCAATCGTGATGGTAGAACCTGCCTGCAAATCACCGTAATCCACTACGCTGTTTTTCAACGGAAGCGCCACGCGTTCTGCGTCCGTTTTAATCATAGCCGCACTTTGCGTAATTCCGTTTACTTTTACAGCTGAATCCGACATATAGGAAACACTCCAATCCCCGCTATAAGGTATGGAGTCCCCACCCTCGATTGCCAAATACAAATATTTTTCGCCATTGCCAGTTGCTACGCCGTTATCACGTAAATCGTATTCGTTCATATTCAAGCCGACGTTATACGCATTGAGCGTCTCCGCGCCTGCTTTTACACCGTCATTCCATACGTTTACCCCCCAAATCGCTGTAAACGCGCATGCAAGTGCTACGATCGCTGTCGCTAAAATTTTTCTAATCCATTTCTTCATAGCTCGTTCTCCTTTATGCGCCAAACCCAATATTAGGATCTTGATAATCGTCTTCAAACGGGTCTTTACCTGTCGAAGTTCTTATAATTTCATCAGAAAAAATAAGAATTTCCAAGTTAGGTTCTTCATAAATTTTCATCTGCCTTCTCCTTTTTTGAGGACGTTGGTTGGTCTATTTCCTAGACCAACCGCTCTCATTTTGTTTTTAATTTTAGATACAACCGATATACCTATTTGATACGTTACACTTGCGGTTCTGCGGATTTATCTTCAAAATGCAGATTGTCAAGATGAAGATTCAACGTACCGTTTCCGTCCGACGCATTAAACGTCATATAAATTTTGCTTACGTTGTCAAGCGAATCTTTTAACGAGTCCACGTCTACGTATACACGCAACCAGCCGTTGCCCAAATCTTCACACTTGTGAGATGTGGAACTTGCTCCGTTATCCAATATGTGCATATTCCACAAACCAAGTTTGCCGCCATTGTTCACAAAGTCAAAACCTACAAGCCAACCCGTTTTATCGATATCCTTGAAATCAAATACGATATATTTTCCGCTTAAATCATACGATTTATCAAGCTCGATTGCAATAAACGGAAGATTGCCCGACGTTATCGGTTCTACCAACTTCAACGAATACGTACTGTTTTCGCTCTTTACTTCGTTATCGTTCATAATCGTATCAATTCCACCGTTTTCTATCTTGCAATTAAACAAGTCGATTATATTCGATACCGCATATACCGCCGTATACGTTGCGTCGCAGTTTGCTGCCGTTACTTCGTAATCCCAACCAGTAAAAATATACTCGCTCTCGCCTACTACTCCTGCTCTCGTCGGGTTCTCGGGTACGGTTACCGTTGCGCCTTCTTCGTATTCTGCTTTCGATATTTCACGTCCGTCATAATCCTTGAACGTAATCGTGTATTTCGTTACCTGCGGGATTTGCGGAATATCTTCAAAGTGCAGGTTATCCAAATTAAGTGTCAGCGTACCGTTTCCGTCCGACGCATTAAACGTCATATAGATTTTGCTTACGTTGTCAAGCGAATCTTTTAACGCGTCCGCGTCTACGTATACGCGCAACCAGCCGTTGCCCAAATCTTCACACTTGTGCGAATCGGAACTCGCATTGTTATCCAATACGTGCATATTCCACAAACCAAGTTTGCCGCCATTGTTCACAAAGTCAAAACCTACAAGCCAACCCGTTTTATCGATATCCTTGAAGTCAAATACGATATATTTTCCGCTTAAATCATACGATTTATCAAGCTCGATTACAATAAACGGAAGATTACCCGACGCTATCGGTTCTGCCAACTTCAACGAATACGTACTGTTTTCGCTCTTTTCTTCGCTATCGTTCGTAATCGTATCAATTCCACTGTTTTCTATCTTGCAATTAAACAAGTCGATAACGTTCGATACAGCATACACCGCCGTATACGTTGCGTCGCAGTTTGCCGTGGTTACTTCGTAATCCCAACCAGTAAAGATATACTCGCTCTCGCCTACTACCGCCGCTCTCGTCGGGTTCTCGGGTACGTTCACCGTTGCGCCTTCTTCGTATTCTTCACTAGAAATCACGCGCCCGTCGTAATCTTTGAACGTTATCGTGTATTTCGTTACCTGCGGAATATCTTCAAAATGTAAGTTATCCAAATTAAGTGTCAGCGTACCGTTTCCGTCCGACGCATTAAACGTCATATAGATTTTGCTTACGTTGTCTACCGACGCGCTAAGCGCGCTTGCGTCTACGTATACGCGCAACCAGCCGTTGCCTAAATCTTCGCACTTATGCGTATCGGAAGTTGCTCCGTTATCCAATACGTGCATGTTCCACAAGCCAACTTTTTCGCCGTTGTTCACAAAGTCAAAGCCTACAAGCCAACCCGTTTTATCTATATCCTTGAAGTCAAATACGATATATTTTCCGCTTAAATCATACGATTTATCAAGCTCGATTACAATAAACGGAAGATTACCCGACGTTATCGGTTCTACCAACTTCAACGAATACGTACTGTTTTCGCTCTTTACTTCGTTATCGTTCGTAATCGTATCAATTCCACCGTTTTCTATCTTGCAATTAAACAAGTCAGACACCGCACCTACGTACGTTGCCTTATAGGTCGCATCACAGTTTACCGTGGTTACTTCGTAATCCCAACCGTTGAACGTAAACGTGCCTTCGTGTTCCATATTTTCCATTGAAGGCGCATTCGGCACGTCCACCACGTCGCCGTAATGATACGTATTTTGGGAGATGATAGAGCCGTCGCTATTCACGAACGTAACCGTATAATTGATATACGGAGATTTGGTGTCCCAAGGCTTTTCTTCGTCTAATTCCGTTTCCGTCGGTTTTGCTCCAACCACGCCCAAATTGTCTACGTATACTGCAGATTCGCTTTCCGCTTGTGCACTTGCGTTTGTGAATTCCACGCGCATAATTTTAAGGAAGTCCTTCGTTACACCAAGAACTTCGTCTTCAATTTTCGCAGTTTTCATATCCAACGCAATACGGTACCAACCGTTTTCAAGCGCGATAACTGTCCAACCCTCACCGCTTGCCTGCGTTAAATCGATTACCACTTTCGAGCCTAACAATAACCCTCTGTGGTCAAAATCGGATGCAAACGCAACCTTGACGACGCTATCGGCATTTACGCATTTTACGTCAAACGTAACGGTGGCTTCGCTCATATCGAGAATCGTCCAATCAGACGGTGTTCCCGTAAAGAAGGAATCTACCACCGCCCACGAAGGCGTTTCGCCTACGGGGAGTGTCATTTTGTAGGAATAATTACTCTTTTCCGATCGTTCGAGGATATCCTGCGCCAAATCGTTTTCCAAAATCTCTCCGTTGACGGTCAACACCAGATTGTCGTCGCGCGAGAACATATCTTGCTCTTCTTGCGATGTATACGGAGATTTCGTTTCCCAAGTTAATTCGGCATCCTCGCCGTAAACCCCTGTCGTTTTATAATTTTCTAAAATCAAAGTGTCCAAATACACCGCCGATTCCTTGCCGCTTTCTGCCGTATTATTCGTGAAATATAAACGCATCGTGCGGATGAAATCCGTTCTTACAAGTGCCGTTTCCGTGTTCGTTTGGTCCACGTCTACGGTTACCTTGTACCAACCGTCTTCTTGGCTTGCAACCGTCCAGCCTTGACCACTCTCTTTCGTCAAGTCAATTTCAATAGCATTACCAAAGACGTTATCGTCCGATTCAAATTTCAAAACAAAAGTATTGTCTACGTTGACGGGGCGGATATAGAAGGACATCGTTGCATCCGTAATATCCAAAGGTTTCCAACCGGTAGGATTACCGCCGATAAAGGAGTGTAAGAAACCGTGCGCCGCGCTTCCGTCTTCAGACAAGACCATTTTCAGCGATTTGTTGCTATACTCCGTTAACTCTTCGTAATTATAAAGAGCGTTCGTCTTCTGCGCGTTTTCATAATCGTCGTTGACTATTGCGCTCAGCGCGTCGTCTTTTGTAAAGAAGTCTTCATATTCCTTATACGTCGTCGTATCGAGATTCGGGAATTTTTCTTCGCTATAATCGCAAATATCCACGTTATCCACGTAGAAATTATAGGAATACAAAGAGCCTTCCGTTGCCCCTTCGTAAATCGTCTGCGCAATAATCATATCACTCAAATCGTATTCGCTGTTAAAGACGAACGGCTCGGTATAGTTCAACGATTTCAGTGAATATTCAATATGCGTCCATTGGTTGGGTTCGCATACAAACTTTTCGCATTGGTCAAAACTGTACGAAATACCGCTGCTGTGTTTCATAATGAACCCGAAAACAATATTATCCGCCGAAGAATTGTATACGTCGAAAGTAATAACCGCATTCGACCAATCCCCAACCGTCAATCTCGAGTTGCTGGGCCAATCAATAAACGGAATCGCCGAAATCGGGCTATTCTTCGCCGCTGAACCCTTATATGCAAACCGAACGGACGTGAGTGAATCAAGTGACGTTCTGTACTGCGGCAAATAGTTCAGTTTTTTGGTCATACCCGTACCGCTAAACAAACTGTCCACTACCCAATGGTCCGTTTTATCGTAGCGCATATCTACGGGAATTTGCACTTCACCCGAGCGGGTTTCGTTTCCTTTTGTAGCCGTAATCGTTACGAATACGTCGGCAAATTCATTTTGTGTAAACTTGAAACCGTCTACGTCCAAAGGCACTTCGTTCAAATCGTCGTCCAAATACATTGCCGTCATGGTGTATTCAACGCCGTTTTGTTTTGTGAAATAAGGCTCGAAATCGTATTCAATACCGAGTTTTATCGAAGGAATATCGTATTCTTCCACAAAAACGATTTCCTGTAAGCCATCATTACCCTTTTTGTTGCACGACGCAACACCAAGCGCTGTGATTGACAACATAGAAACGAGAAGTAACGTTTTTATTTTTTTCATAGTTTTGCCCCTTTTCTTTATTTTCATTGTTTAGATTGCGTTCAGCGCCTCTATCGCGCCGTCTTTATCGTTACAAAGTTTTTCCAATAATTGCAATAATTCCGAGCGAACTGCCTTGAATTCTTGCTCGTCCGTCTTGGGCTTTACGCCCGTATAAATTCTCGTATAGAAGTTCGAAAGAATTGCGTCGCTATCAAAATTTGTGCCCTTGCTTGCATTCAGTTCTTCTATCTTTTGCGCAAACAACCACAAATACTCGTAATCTTCGTTCCCTTCGCGAATTGATTCCAATCTCAACGTGGAAATTGGCGTTTTCAATGCATAATCTCCGCCGGGATAGATGAGATGACCGTCGCCGTTTGCCGTTTCAAAGGTATTGGGGTCGTTCCAAATATCGCGGTGTACGTATTTACCGCCGTTATCGTAGCTCAAACATTTGTACCAGAAATTAACTCCCCAATAGATATGCCCCGAAATCTTTTTGTCGTATTTCATCCACTCCATCACGCGCGAAGCAATCAAATTATCGTCAAGCTGATAGGACGGGAAAGGATTTTCAGGTTTAATACAGTTGTACCACCAAAAATCTTCTCCGTTGACTCTACCCGTAGCGTTCAAACGTTCTTGTACCCATGTAAGGTAATTTTCCGATTGAAATTCGCTGACGTACGGACACCACGTTTGAATACCACCCGTTGTATCATCCCCTTCAAAGAGCTCTCTCGTTACGCTTGGAACAATTGTAACAACGTGCTTTAATGCAAGTAAGCTCTCCTGCAAATCGGGGTAATCCGCCAACAAGTCCTTTACTGCGTTCTTTGCATCGATAATGATTTTATCGCAAGCTTTTACCTGTTCAGCCTGCTTATCGCCAGGTTCGTCAATTATATTTCCTGCGTAAATATATGCTTTTTTGAAAAGGTCCGTCGTTTCGTCCCCGCTATCACGTAACACAATATTTTTATCAATGATTGACGTTAAAAGCTGTTCAAGGCGGACTTTGTCGATTACGCTGTAATCCTTTCCGTTCGGCGTAACTGCATTGCAGGGCAAACCGTATCCCGAAATAATCCCCGTCTGCGCATACTCTACCAATGCTTCTGCGTAGGCGTCCGTGTTTTCAGGGCAATACGCAATGCCTAAGTCGCACCCCTCAAACGGGATATACGCAGGCGTTATGCGTTTGTTTGCCAAAAACCAATAATACGCATCGTACATTTCGTCCGTAACCTTTTCAGGGTCTTCGCCGTACGCAATGTAGTGATACCAAAGCCCGAAAGAATTGGTCGAATGCATTTCTTCGGGCATGTCGACGTTGTACACCTTTAATTTCAACGGAAGTTCCTGTGTTTCGTTGTTCAGCGTGAGCGTCACTTTCCCTTCATACTCACCACTTTCGACGTCGCTGGGTACGTTTACGTTAAACCAAATGCCTTGGTTGTTGTCCTTGGCAATTTTGTTTTCTTTCTTTTTAACAAACTTGTCGATAGGAATCAACGCGTCGGGATAAAATCCTGTAAACATATCTGCGGTAAAAGGACGGTCCACGGACGGCGCTTTTGTTTCAATATATTTTTCCGCAAAAACTTCAACGTTGGATTTTTCAATCTTTTCCCCCGTAGCAGATACCAAATCCCCCACGGAAACGTTAAATGCAGTAACCTCTTCCTTTGCCGTAATCATAAGTTGCACGGATTCCGTTTCGCCTTTAATTGCCTCCATCGACAAATCGAGCTTTGCGCCTTCGGGTATCTCGCTATCGCGCATATAGCTTACCGTGTTTTCTGCGCTCCACAACGTGGCTGCCTGTAATTGCGGTTGATTCGCACCGCCATTACCATTGCCGCCACTGCCGCCTGAACCGCCGCACGCAGCCAACGTAGAGCCAGCCAACAAAGCGACCATCAATAAACTCGCAATTTTTTTCATTATTCTTCTCCAACTCCCTCTAAAATCGCTTGAATTGCATCCCATTCGGTGGCAGTGTATTTATCGATATCGTACTCATACAAACTCTGTGCCGTCGTCTTCGTTTGCGTAAACAGATATTCGTAAGACGAGAAGTTTGTCTTGAAATTACGCACGTTACCATAAATAAACATATTATAGTTGTTGGGAATCGGCAATACCAACGCGTCGGGAGAATTGAAACAGTCGATACGCATTTTTGCCGTATCCGACAAGGTTTCGTAAAGCGTGGGATTGCTTTCCTTTACGTTATACTTAAAGAACAAGCCCGAGCCACCCGTTTTTTGCGTATAGATTTCGTTTGCTTTATCGGTTGCCAAATAGCGCAAGAAATCTTTTGCCAAATCCATATTTCTTGCGTAAGAAGGAATAACTGCCGTGTGGTAATTCCCTACCGAATAGAGAATATTACGCGCTTGTTTTACCGTCTCAAAATCTTCTTCGCTAACGCCTTCATAGCTTGTTTCGCCATTGTCGATTGCACGAACAACCGCCGCCAACGTCGCGTCGTCATCATCCGCAATCGAATCCAATTTTTCATTGATTGCACTTATAACCGGCGTCTTCATCATTTGGATGTCGTATACTTTGTCGCCGTGATTAACCAAATCTCTAATCGTATCGGACATTTCCATATCAAACCAGTCGCCGCACGCCATAAACATACCCTCGCCCTTCACAAACATTCTTTGCGCCGGACCGTAATCAATCGAAGGCGCACGTTCGTAAAGATTTTCTTTCAGTGCGTTTTCTATAACCTTCAAAGACTCCAATCTACCCTGCTGTTTGAAAATATCCACGGAATATTCGTAAGAAGAGGTTTCTTCGTTATAAACCTTACCTTCCCAGAATTTTGTATAGTTATTATATCCTTCATATTGCGCCCACCAAGTCGGGAAAAGGTGTTCCCAATAGGTTGCCTTCTTTTCCCCTTCCTTGGAAGATTGCATAATAGAATATCCGTTCTTCTCCGTTTCCGCCGCCATAATCGCCAGCATTTCGTCCGTCGTTACGGGAACTTGATAATCGCCTTCCGCTAATTTTTCCGCGTTGTAAAGGATACCGTTATAGCCGCCCGCCCAAGGCATAGCGTACCAAGACTTTTCCCCTTTTACGTTCATATATTCGTTGGCCTTTACCGCACTTTCAAGCATTTTGTTTTGCACGTCGATCGTTTCGCCAGGCACCGTCGATTCGTAAACGTCCTTCAAGTCTGCAAGCAAATAATCTTTACCGCCACGAAGGCCATACAAGGCTTGCAAATTCATACCAAAGAGCACGTCGTACTTATTCGCCGTTCTGCCACTCTTGATAATATCCGCCGCATACGCCACGTCACTGTCTTCGTCGATATCCACAGCTACGTTGCCGTATTTCTCCTTTACCCATCCTTCCGACGCGAAAGCTTGCTTAACGCCCTCCAACCACTCTACTTTATAGCCGGCGTTTAACGCATAGACGTTTAAGGTTCTGTCACCTTTTTCTTCACCTCCCTTGCCGCAAGCCGCAAACGCCGTCGCCGACAACGCCAATGCGCTTGCCATCATCAAAGACACAAATTTTTTCATCCGAGTTTACCTCCTAAATCTCTATATTTCTTTATTTTTATTAACCTTTCAATCCGCCAACGGACATGTTTTTCATAATCTGTTCAGAGAATATGGAAAACACGATCAGCACCGGCAACATCGCAAGCAACAGCGCCGCGTAATAAACTGGTTCCTCTCCAAGTTGTATATTCGACTTGACCTTATAGAGCCCTGCCGCCAACGTCGGATAGCTCCGCATGAACAAAAGAATGGAAGTATAATCGTTCCAACAAGAAATTGCGGAAATGATAGAGAGCGTAATCATCGGAGCTTTCGCCATAGGCAACATTACCTTGAAAAACGCCTTAAAATCGTTCCCCCCGTCTATAAAGACAGCCTCTGCGTAGCTCCACGGCATATTTTTATAGAATGCATACATAATCAAGAAGTTAAAACCAAAACCGCCCGCACAGGAAAGTATCGGTTGTAGCGGCGTATTGAGTATTCGTAAATCACCGCTTAACTTAAAGCTCGCAGGGAGCGAACCGACAATCGGTATTGTCATAGAGAAAATAGCGATAAAATAAATCGTTCCCCTGAGCTTGAAATCGTATTTTGAAAGACAATATCCCGTACAAGCGCTGAAAAATACCCCTTCTATTACTACGACAGCGGTATACCATACGCTGTTGAAAATCATCCCGAACAGGTTCGTGCCTTCATATTCCAATTCCCTAAACGCATCGATGTAGTTTTGCGGACGCCACTCGAAAGGCAATGCCAGAAGACGGAACTTTTCATAATCTTCTTGATAGTTGTAATTACTCTTCAATGAATTACACAATAGCCAAATAAACGGAAACGCCATGATAAACGTATACAACGCAAACAGAAGAAACACGATAACGTAAACAACTTTTTCCCCTGCCGTTCTCTTATAAAGCGCACCGCTCTCTTTTTTCATGAATTTCAATTTAAAACTCTTTTCCATAGTGCGCTCCTTAATATTCCACGTTGCCAAATTTATCCATGACGGCTCTTACCCCAAAGATAATGGGTATGATTATCAGCGTAAAGCACAAGCCCGCCGTCGCAACCAAATTCACGTCCAATCCCTTTTGTACGATATTGTATATCCAAAACGCCACGGTTGTCGTGTTATAATTTTCCGTTACCAACAACATGATAGGTCCGCTCGCCGCAAAAATCCCCGACATCAACAATACGATTTTTGTGGAAATCGTTGACCATATCAACGGCATAACAATTGTAAATACTTCGCGGATTGGTCCACAGCCGTCTAACTTTGCCGATTCGTATACTTCCGTCGGGATCCTCGACATTGCACCGCTGAAAATCAGCATATCGCCACCAAAGCCCGTCAAAATCGTGTAAATGATAATCATTACCGTCGGCATGACCGAATCTTTTTTGTACAAAGGTCCATTCAACGGGTAGGAAAGAGAGATTTTGTCAAAAATCTTTGCTAACGGACCCGTTGGAGCTAACATTTGATCGTAAAGCGACGTCAAAATAACCGGCGTAATAATGCAGGGCAAATAGAACACGACTCTATAAAATTGATAGCCGAAAATTTTCTTGGACAAAAAGTAGCTAATAAACAGTGACAGCGGCATCGTAATAAGCAAACCGCTCAAAAAGTACAACCCCGTATTTTTTATAGACAACAGTAAATCGCCGTCCCCCGTAATTTGTTCCCAGAGCTTTTTAAAGTTCCCCATCGACCACTGTTGCGTGCCCGTCCAAGGATCAATTTCCTGAAACGCTAAAAAAATGGAGCTAATATTTACGTACAACCAAAATACAAGCCAATTCAAAATGGGAATCGCCAATATGCATACAATGAATAACGTCCTGCCCTTTCTGCGATTACCTTTACGAATACGTTTTTGATTGGTTGGCAAAGTGCCTTGTGTCTGCAATGCCGCGATATCTTGTTCCATCAAAAAACCTCCGTTAAAAGCTATGAAAATTTAAAGTCAAATCAACGGAATACTCCATTAAACAATGACTTTACACATTAATTATACTATAACGATAATATGATGTCTTGTTATTTTTTCTATTTTTTTTGTTATTTTTTTAAGTGCCTATACAAATATAATTTATAAAAAGTCTTGACAAAGGCGTCTTTATGCCGTATAATTAGTCGTATGAAAATAGAAATTTTTGAAAAACTCTCCTCTTTTGACGATAAAAACAACGACTTTGATTTCCATATTTGGAAGTATCTGGAAACCTCTTTGCACACGCATAAGGACTATTACGAGCTCTTTTTAGTCACGAAAGGACCTATAAAATACTCCATTAATGAGAAAACCATCACGCTTAAAACCATGGATATGTCTATCGTTCGCCCCTCCGATAAGCATCGTTTTTTTTGCACGAAAAACGATAGAAGTATTCAGCATATGAATCTTGCGGTAGACTGCGATTATTTTAACTATTTCGTCCCCTTTGTTACGCCGGATTTAAAGGAAAAAATTGACAGCGAACGTGAGCATATTCTCATCCATTTATCGGAAGAACAATTCAATTATTTGAATCACCTTAAAAAGGTAGTCAATATGATTCCCACCGACGATTCTTACCAAAGAAGAACCGCCTTAAATTTGATTTTATTCAATATGCTCTCCTTTTTTAACATGTCTAGCCACGAAAAAAAATCCTATCCGCTTTGGTTCGATTCTCTGCTCAGCGAGATATCAAAACCGCATTTTATCAATAAAAGCGTAAACGATTTATATAAGCTTTGTCCCTACTCAAACCCAATCATTATCAAGACGTTTAAGGATTATTTGAATACCACCCCTGTACGCTATTTGCGAAATTTAAAAATGACGTACGCTAAAAATCTTTTACTCACGACAGACTATAACACCTTGGATATCTGTACGAGAATCGGATTTGACTCTTTAAGCCATTTCAATCACGTGTTTAAGGAGTTTTACGGAACTACCCCCACCGAATACCGAAGAAAAAATAGAATTAGCAAAGACGAGTATAAGACGACACCTTGACTTTTGCGAGCGCGCCTGCGCGCTTCTTAGGTTTTGGCGTCGTCGCTTTTACTAACTAAATTTACCGACTTAAAGACCGAAAGAAACGGTGGTTTTCGCGCTGACCCGCTTGCGAAATACCACCGTTTTCTTTTTTTCGAGATTCTCTTTTAGACTTTTCGGACATTTCTGTAGCACAAAATGCGCCGCGTACACCTTCGTACCGGCGCTTTCCTTGTCGCAACTCTCATTATATAAGCCTACGTTGTCTTTTACCCTAGCCTCCTATGCATTTTTAGGAGGCTATTTTTATGCTTGAAACACTGAAAGCCTTGAAACAAAAGGGGTTCAGAAGTACGACTGTGCCCCAAAACTATGCCCCAACCCCCTATTTTTTCTTGTTTTTTGGCATTTTTAGTGCGTTTTTCGAGCTGGTTTTGAGTAAATTATGCGTTTATGTAAAGAAAAAACGCATTTTTATGAATAAAAATGCGTTTTTGGTGGGCAGAGGTGGATTCGAAGCACTTCCGCCTTTTACAGCCCTTTATTTTAAAGGGATTCACGACTGTACCCCAAATATGCCCCAAGTCAATTTTTCTTCTAATTTATACATTTTTTCAGTGCTTTTAGCCCTAAATCTTCACTTTTCCATACGAACCTCGGAGCCTATCAAAGACCAGAGGTGCCTACTCCAAGGGATCAATTTATTATACTCCGCAACTTACACAGCCACCGCATTTGCATTGATTTGATCGATAACACTTTTGATCCCAATCCAAACGGAAATATCCTTAAACACCTCTACAATACTGCCGTGATCGGTGAAGGGAGCTTCTTGCAGGACGGATAAATCTTTCATCATGCCGTTGTGGATAATATATTCCACAATTTGGTTGACAAAATAAATTTGGTTTGCGTCAAGATTAACATCATTCAAATATTTAGCGAAAGCTGCTTTAGCCGTAGCCATATCAAGACCAACGATTTCGCGCACCAATTCACCAAGCGGCTTTTTGCCATATTCCGCCTCATATTCAGTTTTGCTACCAACCTCACCCCACAAGATTCGTTCTAACGCTTGCACGTCATCCGTAGTCAAGGGAACGTTTCTCTTTAATTTCGCAATTACTGCTTGGTCTTGGTGTTGACGAATATAAAACTCTGCTTTTGCTTTATAATTTTGAAGATCGTCGTTTTCAAGTTCCGATTCTTTCCACTCCACAGACAGAATTTCATCGTCAAAATTCGTGATGTATTTCACGCCTGTTCTTGGTATATATTTCATTAAATCACGAAGATTTTCGCGAATACGCTCAAACTCGTTAATCCCCGCATTTTCCAAATAATTCGTATGCAAAATACAATCTATAAACTCGGATTGCACCATGATTTCGGGAATATTTGCCACGCTCGCAATGCCACTTACTTTTTTAAGCAAATCCGTACGAGCGCGTGCATATTTCTTCCCCGCAAGATAAGCAAGTTCAATACCGTACATTAGTGCGTCAAAACGCACCGCCGATGCCTCATCCTCGTCGGGAATAATAAGCGGAGCAAGCTCCTCTGCCATCAAAAGCGTATCTTCGTACGTTAATGCATTATAATTATCGGGGTTGGAATATTGCTCCACGTACCGCAAATGTTGACGAACGGCAAAGTTTTCCTTGTTGAGTTCCTGCACCTTGCAAACCATCTCGTCAACAAGTTTTTCACGGAAAGCAATCAACTCCGTTGTTTGATAAACCAGATCTTGTAGCTTAAATGCAATTTGTGCTTTCAAACGAAAAATTGCACCCTGCAAGGCAATTTGATTAGCGGTAGGTCGGCCCTGATTCATCCGGAAAAACTCAAAATTTCCGCAAAAATCAAAGATATAGAATTTATCCTTATCCTTACCATCCATTAATCCATCGCATCGACGGGTTCCGCGCCCAATCATTTGCCAGAATTTCGCCTTACTCATCACCTTTTTGAAGAATACGAGATTGAGCACTTCAGGCACGTCGATACCCGTATCAAGCATATCGACGGAAATGGCGATTTGCGGTAATTTTTTCGGGTCGGAAAACTCATCAATTGCACTTTGCGCATAGGTCATATAATTGTCGATAACCTTGGTATATCCAGGCAAGTGCGGATATTCTTTCCCGAAGATTTCGTGGATTTTCTCTGCGTGTTCGTGATTTTTCGCGAAAATAATCGTTTTACCGAGCGTTTCTCCGTAATCAATCCGAAGCCCGTCATTCATCAAAATATGCAATACTTGGCGAATGGTATCTTCGTTAAACACCCACTCATTCAGCGCAGACGACGCAATGCTTTCAGGCAGTTCGCCGTTTTCGTTTTCAAAGGTATTTTCGTATTCTTCTTTATCTTCGTCAGACAAATCGTCGTAAACAATCCCCTGTTCGATAAATTTCAATCTGCTTTCCACGGACGTAAAATCCACCAAATACCCGTCGGTGACCGCCTGTGTAAGCTCGTACCCGTACGTAGGAACTTTATTTTCCAACTCAAAAATCTCGTACGTATTCTTATCGATTTCGTCCTTGGGCGTAGCGGTCAGCCCCACCAACGGCGAGTCAAAATAATTGAAAATATCTCTATATTTGTTATAGATCGAACGATGCGCCTCATCCACGATTACAAGGTCGAAATGCCCAACGGTGAACAATTTTTTCTCGTTTTCGTCTTTCACTGTGTCAATGCAGTTTATCATTGTTTGATAGGTGGAGAAGACACAACGCGCGTCAAGATTTTCTCTGTCTTCGCAGAGATTGCTCACCGACAAATCAGGCAACAAATTGACAAAGGCGCGCTTGGCTTGCAATACAAGCGAATTTCTATCGGCAAGGAACAAAATATTCTTCGCCCACCCGTGTTCGAGCAAAACCTTGCAAAGAGCAATAACCGTACGCGTTTTTCCCGAACCCGTCGCCATAACCAGCAACGCTTTACGGCGGTTTTTCTTGTCAAACGCCTCGCAAACCGCTTTGATAGAAGCTTCTTGATAATAACGCCCTGCGATATCCTTGTCCACGACTACGTTTTTCAAACTCGTCCGCATAGCGCGCAGGTTGAACAATTTTTCCAAATCACGCTTGGAATATACGGACGCGACCTTGCGTTCGGGATAATATTTATCGTTCCAAATACGCGTATCAAAACCGTTGGAAAGGAAAATGATAGGTCTGCGCCCGTATTTCTTTTCCAAAAGGTCGGCGTAAAGCTTTGCCTGCTGTCTGCCTTTGGCAACGTCCACGCAGGTGCGCTTGGCTTCCAAAACCGCCAAAGGCTTGCCGTCGTCACCGTAAAGCACGTAATCAGCATACCCCACTTCGCTGGCGTTTGGCATACCGTACAGTTCCACTTCGTTCAGCCAATCCTTCCCTTCTACCCAGCCTGCGTCGGAAAGCATAAAATCAATGTAGATTTTACGGGTTTTGAACTCGGAAAGTTCCAAGGGCTTGGGGACGTAGGTTTGCTGTTGCTCCGCACGGCGCGCAGTAAGCTCCGCTTGCAGACATTTATTTTCTTCAATCAGCTTGTTGACGTCAATATCATTGTCGGGAACAAAGGAAAGCGCCTCGTCCACCGTAAGAGCAAGCAAGGTTTTATCAAAAGCACTTTCTTCGTATTCGCGCGCGTAGAAATACGCCACGCAATCCATAAAGACAAACAGATTTTCCAGACAAAGCTCCGCTTGTTCTTTCGTGACCTTTTTACCGCTGTGCGCGGCATTGTTGCCGACCTTGCGGATAAACTCCATTCTGCGCCAAACGTCTTCCCCGATAATATCGCGGAATTTCTCGTCGCTCATTAAACTTATCAGATTGTCTTGATACGGCATTTCCAACTCGGCATCCACGGAATACATCCATTTTACGGCGAATTCCATCGCCCTGCGGCAATTTAACACGCAGGCATCGACGTCGATATGGAGTAATTTTTCCGCTGAAATCGCCACGTCCGCAAACGAGTCGAAAGCAGGTGTATTTTTCAAAAAATCAAAGTTGGTCATTGTAATAATCTCCCATAATATTAGGACGGATTACATATCTGTTACAAGTTTATAATCTATAACCTCTTGAATAAACTTTCTTGCGCTATCGAGCTTGGGTTCGGTTGCCAAATGATAATTTTCTAGCACATAATATACCCAATCCTTTTTTTCTTTATTAACAGTTTTATCGAAACCTTCCATTTCTCCAACTGGAACAACAAATAATCCCGCGGATTTGCATGTTCTTTCTACAAGTTCGTATGCCGCAGGCGCGGCCTCAGTAAAGCCTGCTTTACCTATTTTCTTGATTTGTGCCCACGCATCAATTCCTGTGCTGTTCTTGGCATTCATATTATCATAAATAATGCCCATTTGTTTAGACAACTTAGATTTCCAATCCAACCCAAACGCTTTAATAACCGGTTTAAAATTTTGTGACATATTGAGCAAATCGAAATCACAAATCGCAACTACTGGTACATTGACTGCTTTCAAGGCTGCCACAACATCTTTAACACGTGTTTTTCCACCGCAATGCGTAAATAAAATATCTGGAGCTATTTTCCCTTTTTTTTCGTAGATAGCATTTATAAGCGCTTGATAAAATAAACAGTCATAATCGCTTTCACAAACAACAACCTTTTCATGAAATAACCCGCTTAAAATATTAGAGTATCTCAAAATCGGATTGCTCCAAAGCTTCTTTATTTCTTCATTTTTGAGAACATTCATTTTATTCAAGTTACCCTCACGATTAATTCTAACAACAATAATATTTTCTTTGTTGGCATCCAATAAACCTTGCAAAAAGTCCTCGCTATGCGTAGATACTAATAATTGCCTATTATTTGGAATGCTTTGAGCAAGCATCTTACCCAAAATTCTTGCCTGGGGAGGATGCAAAAACGCCTCTGGTTCATCAATCAATGTTATGGTATGATCGGAGGTAAAAGCATCTAAAAGAATACTTGCAAAGCTTCTCATCCCATCCCCTTGATTTTCTAATTTGCACAACTTAGAAATTTCTGTATAGTATGCATCTTGTTGTGCAATTGTAAAAGCATTTTTATCGGGAGCTTTTCCTACATATAACGGTATTGTTCTTATGTCGTTGGAGTTTACAACCAAATCCTCACCAAATGCTTGGTTAAAATAATACGATATTTTTTCTGATAATGCCTTGTTATTTATTAATTTATAAATCGGATGCTGCTCAGGATTTCTATCTCTTTGTAATGCATTAGATGCCGTTAATCGTATTTCTGTACTCAGTCGTTTAATAAATAATGTGTGTATTCCATGGTTCAAATTATGCTGTTGCCATAAAGAAGTTAATTGTCCCAGCGAAAAAGAAACATATGACCCAGGAATTTGGTAACTTCCGTTTTGGTTAATAAGAAATCTATCTTTCAAAAATTGGGAATTATCAATTTGTCCAATGTACTCATATTCTACATTTTTAAGAACAACAGTAGAAAAGGAATAAGAATCATCTGAGATATTTTCGGCATCTTTTAAAATTTGACTTTTCCCACTATTATTTGCGCCAGTAATAACAATAATACTATTATGTTGGAGTTCTATTTTTGTTCCATCATTAAAAGTAATATTCTTAAAAAACAGTTCTGGTGTTTGTTTTTCCATCTTTATTTTTCCTTTACAAAATTTTCTTATCATTTTTTATTTCATCCAAAATATTTTTGCATTAAAGATTTTTTTAGTATTTCGAGTTTTTCAAGACTCTTTTGACTTTCAAATTTCGATTTTTCGACTTGTTCGACGAAGGTTGCGAAATCTTCTTGTTCATCCAATGGAACATCTATTATTTGCTGATTATGAAACTTGTTGCGGTTTAAAGTAGGCACTCCCGTTCCCTCGGTAAACCTTGACAAGTCAAACAATTGAAGAAGATGCGCCAAATAGATTATATTATTGCCATGTGTATCTACCGAAAACAGCGAAGTGTTGAGAGGCCAATAATCTCCTTCTGTATAGTATACTCTACCTATTGTGCCTGATCTTCCTGTTATTACGCCACCACCAAATACTTTCGCAACGTTGTGTCGATCTAATGCGCCATTTGAACCAAACACAGGAATCTTGCCATTTTGAACTCTGTCTTGGACGGGAAGGTCAAAACCTCTTTGCATTTTCACAACATTGATGAATTCGGTGGTAGATCTGTCGTTAGAGTTTTTAATAGGATCGCCAAACATCTCGATAAATCGGGATTTTATGAGCAAATCAAGTTTTTCAAGTTGCGTTTTGCGTTTTTCTATCAATCCGTTAACTTTATCAAGTTTCCCCGCAATCGCCTTTTGTTCTTCCAGAGAATAAATTGCAATATCCAACTCGTCTATGTGCTCATTTTTTATATTGTTAATATTTGCACCTTGAGCCAAATCGGATATCTTTTTTCGATAAGATGGGCTTTGAAAAAATTGAGCCAAATAGTGTTTATCGATATTCTCACTAATAGGTCGAACAACTTTACAAAATGCGCCAAAAGCATAAGGCATATCAGTTGGAATATAAACAGCCTTTCCAACGAGATTTTTACTACCGCTTGATGCACAAATAAAAATATCCCCAGAGCGCAATAATTGTTCATTTTGAACTTTTTTACTATCCACATATGCGATATCGTTCAAATCGATATGTCCGTCGGCAGTTATATTGTTAGCCCTTAAAATAGGAATAGCGTTTTTATCTGATTCATTCCTTATATCTTCAGGTTTATAAGAAACCCCACGAATCTGTTTTATAAAATTGGATAATTTTACTTTTTCCATTTTTTTAATTTCCTTACAACATTTCCTCTAATTCAGCCAAGCCTGTCGTTATTGCCATTTCGAGTTCGTTCAGCTCTGCAAAAATTTCCGTGGTGGAAGGATATTCTTCCGCAACGTATTCCGTCTTTTTATACTTATTGATAGACAAATCGTAGTCATTGTCTACAATCTCTTTCTTAGGCACGAAAAAGCTTTGCTCGGTGCGTTCACGGCTTTCTTCTGCGCTCAAATTATGGAATCTTGCCACGATATCGGGGATATCGTTTTCTTGGATAGGGGTGCGTTTATCATTCAACGAAAAGCCGTCCGCTTTCATATCGTAGAACCAAACCTTATCCGTTCCGCCGTGCCCTGTTTTAGTAAAAATCATAATTCCTGTGGATACTGGTGTGTAGGGACAAAATACACCGCTCGGCATGGAAATCACCGCTTCCAAACGGTTGCCGTCGATAATCTCTTTTCGTATTGCTTTATGTGCCGTCGAAGAGCCGAAAAGCACGCCGTCGGGTACGATAACCGCACACCTGCCCCCCACCTTTAACATTCTCAGCATCAAAGCAAGGAACAAAAGCTCCGTCTTTTTCGTCTTGCAAACTTTGAGTAAATCCGCCGAAACGGTATCGTAATCAAGGCTTCCCTTAAACGGGGGATTTGCCAAAATCAGCGAATACTTTTCCTTATCGGGGTTTTGGTCGGAAAGGCTGTCGCGGTATTCGATATAGGGATTGTCCACGCCGTGCGTCATCATGTTCATCGCGCCGATGCGAAGCATGGTTCTATCCATATCATAGCCGTGGAACATACCGTTCATATAATGCGCTTTCTTTTGACGGTTGAAGAAAATTTCTTCCTTGCGTTTTTCTTTGAGATAATCGCCTGCCGCGACAAGGAAACCGCTCGTACCGCAAGCGGGGTCGCAAATGATTTCGTCGGCTTTGGGGTCCATCATTTCTACCATCATACGGATAATATGACGAGGGGTGCGGAACTGACCGTTCAAGCCCGATTGCGCGATTTTGGAAAGCAAATATTCGTACACGTCGCCGCGGATATCGCTGTCTTTTATTTGCGCCATTTGGGCATAGATATCGTCTAAAATGGTAACGATTTTATCAAGCAACAACGGCGTGGGGATTTTGAAAATCGCATCATCCATATACTTGGAATATGCGCTATCCTTATCGTCGTGAAGATTTTTGATAAACGGAAATACCCATTCCTGCACGGTGGTGTACATTTTCCCTGCGGGGAAGTCGTGGAACACCGACCATTTGAGTTGGTTGCCGTCGATTTCTCTATCCCCTACCTTTACTTTGTCGGCAAAGATGCTCTTGTGGGGAAGACCGAGCATAACGGCTTCCTTTGCGCGAAGGTTGTCCGTATCGTCAAGGTCACGGATAAACATGAGATAGGTGACTTGCTCGATAACGTCAAGGGGGTTGACCAGCCCGCCTGCTGCAAATACGTCCCAAAGTCCGTCAATTCTATTTTTTAATTCGCCTGTAATCATTTATTAGTTCTCCTTATTGTGATTCCACGTGTAAGCGGTGTATCTTCCACCGCCGATTTTGATGATTTCATTGTTTTTCAGCAGGTCGTTTAATGCTCTTTGCACCGTAACCTGACTGATATCAGGGCATTTTTGCATGATTTCCGTTTTCGTTATCCTGCCGAGCGTGTCTTTGATGATTTCGCGGATTCGTTCGGGTTTTGACATATTGTTTGCCGTAAGCGTTCTTACTCTCGTAGAAAAATCGCGATATGCCGCAAGAATTACGCCGAGCGTGTATTGAACAAACGGAATATAATCGTTTTTGTCCTCATGCCAGCCTATGGAGCTGTTTTGCAAGGCTTCGTAGTAGGTGTCTTTTGATTGTTCTATCAGTTTTTCGATACTGATATATTTCCCTACGATATAACCTGCTCGATATAACAGCAGGAGTGTAAGCAAGCGGCTCATTCTGCCGTTCCCGTCGTTAAAGGGATGAACGCAAAGAAAATCCAAAATAAACATAGGGATAATGAGCAACGGATCGGCATCTGCTTCTCTTTGAATATCATCATAAGCGGAACAAATCGCGTCTATCGCCGTTGGCGTCTCCCAGGTAGGTACGGGTTGAAAGCGAACAAACTTGTTTCCTTGTTCATCTTCTTCCGCAATAACGTTGTCGGTATTTTTGTAAGTGCCGCCGATATTTTTTCCGCTGAATTTATAAAGATCGCGGTGAAGCTGTAATAATATAGAAGGCTTTACGGGGATGAAATCGTGGCTTTCGTGTATGGTAGCAAGCACGTCGCGATAGCCTGCAATTTCCTGCTCGTTTCTTGTTCTTGGTACAGCTTTGTTTGTGACCAAGCTTTTCAAGCGCTCGTCCGAAGTATAAATCCCTTCAATCTTGTTCGAGGCTTCCGTACTCTGTATCTTTGCAATTTCAACAAGCTGTGTCAAAGTATCGGCTTTTGCTTCGATAAACAAAGCCTGTTCTCCCTTGTATTCATGAATTTGTGTCAATTGAGCAACTATTTCTGGTGTGAGTAATTTTTGCCATCTATTGCGATAAGTGTAATTACGCATAAATCCCTCAAAAAACAATTTTTTATTTTTAATTATTATATACCCATTTTTATCTTTTGTCAATACTATTTTGCTCATTTTTTTGAAAATGATTAAATTAAGGCTGCACTTGATTATAACAAAACGCGATTTTTGCATTATATTGATGTTTGTTGTATCCCTATTATTTTGAATTTTAATATATTTACGATATAATATTCCTCAGGCATAAAAGCCGAATAAATTTTAAGGAGTTATACTAATGAAACAAACTTACACCAATGAGCAAGTCCGTCGATGCTGCACAGCATATGCAAACGGACAATCCGTATCTGAACTTGCAAAAAAGCTCGATATCCCCAAAAGCACGATTTATACTTGGATAAAACATGAACAACAACAACTAGAAGAACAATGCGAAAAGCTGCCACTAAAAAGCTATCGACTATTAGAGCAAAAAGTCAAACGGTTAGAAAATACTATTGAAATTTTAAAATCTGTTCTTCCCCCAGCTTCTCTTCCTCTCCATGAAAAGGTGAAACTGATTGAGCAACTTCAAAAGAAATACAGTCTGCGAATGATTTGCGACGCATTAGGGTTTAACCGCGGCACATATTATTACCGCGTTCTTCGAGATAACCAAACATTGTATGAAAAACGAAAGGAAGAATTAAAACCTCTCGTTCAAAAAATATATGATGACAACCATCAAGTTTTCGGAGCCGAAAAAATCACCGCTATCTTAAAAGAGCAAGGCGAGCCTATTACCGTTCCAACTGTCCGTGCGTTAATGCATGAAATGGGACTTTTGAGTGTCCGGCTAACGGCAAAGACTTTGTATGATAGAGAACATAAAAAGCCACCGATGAATTTATTAAATCAGCAATTCTACGTTGAACAACCCAACCAAGTATGGGTAAGCGACGTAACACAATTTCGGCTTAATGAAAAGACCTATTACATATGTGCAATCATTGACTTATTCGCTCGCTCGGTTATAGCCTATCGTATCGGTATGCGAAACAGTACTCATCTAACGAAAAGCACCTTTAAAGACGCATACGAAACACGTCAGCCAAAAGGCCCTTTGCTGTTCCATACTGACCGTGGCGCCAACTATCGTTCCAAAGCCTTTTGTACCTATTTAAGCAGCCTTGGCGTACAACAATCTTTCTCAAGAAGCCATAATCCGTTTGATAATTCGGTAATGGAGTCGTTCTTTGCTTCATTTAAGCGGGAAGAATTGTATAGAACAAAATACCGTTCAGAATATGAGTTCCGAACGGCTATTGAGAAGTATATTGAATTTTATAATAAACGGAGACCTCATCGAAAAAATAAATACAAGTCTCCCTATCAAAAAGAAGTCGAATTTTTTAGCAAACAAAAGGATTTAAATCAAAAAGAAAATTAGACAAAATGGTTCAAAAGTGAAAAAATTTTTATTTTCGATTTCTATTTTGACCTTTTTAGGTTTTCGGTATCCAAATAAAAATTAAAATTAGAAACCCACTGAAAGCCTTGAAATATAAGGCATAAAAATGAAAGCACCTACTGATTTCCAAACCCGCCCGGTTCAAATTTCAATAGGTGTTTCATTTTGGTGGGCAGAGGTGGATTCGAACCACCGAAGTCGAAGACGTCAGATTTACAGTCTGATCCATTTGGCCGCTCTGGAATCTGCCCATATATTAGATGTAGCTATTTTTTGTTGTGGAGCCGGTGATTGGACTCGAACCCACAACCTGCTGATTACAAATCAGCTGCTCTGCCATTGAGCTACACCGGCATGTGGTGCCTTGGGGCGGAATCGAACCACCGACAGGCAGATTTTCAGTCTGCTGCTCTACCAACTGAGCTACCAAGGCATATATGGCGACCCAGAACGGGCTCGAACCGTCGACCTCCAGCGTGACAGGCTGGCGCTCTAACCAACTGAGCTACTGGGCCATCGCCATAAGCACTCGCAAACAAGTGCTCGTATATAATAATCTATTTAAAGGAATTTGTCAAGCATTTTTTTCCGTTTTTAGATAAATTTTTTAAGAAATTTTTAAGTTTTTTTCGCAATCATTTTTAAAGGGGGAAAACACGCAATTTCCCCTGTTTTTTTCACAGTTCAACGCATACCTGCCCCCTACCTTTGCTATTTTTTATATAATTTCGCTAATCCGCCCTCTGCCGTTTCACGATAGGGTCTGCGCAAATCTTTTCCCGTTTCATACATTGTTTTCACAACCAAGTCAAACGATATTTTTCTACTGTCCGAAAGAAAATACGCAAGAGAAGTTGCATTAATTGCTCGCATCGCCGCTACGGCATTCCTTTCGATACACGGAATTTGCACCAAACCGCAAATAGGGTCGCACGTCAACCCCAAATGATGTTCCATAGCAACCTCCGCTGCATATTCAATTTGTCCCAAACTCAATCCTTGCAATTCCGCAAGCGCAGCCGTCGTCATCGAACAAGCACTGCCGATTTCAGCCTGACAACCGCATTCCGCGCCCGATATAGAGGCGTTTGTTTTAATCAAGTTTCCAATCAGCCCCGCCGTCGCCAAAGCTTGTATAATTTGCTCATCCGAGTATCCGTTTTTTTGCTGGGAATATACCAAAACAGCAGGCAAAACCCCGCAAGCACCGCAAGTAGGCGCCGTTACAATCGTCCCGCCCGATGCGTTTTCTTCACCAACAGCAAAAGCATACGCGCAAACGAGTCTTTGTTCTCGCATTTCAATCCCCTCGTTTGCCACAGCCCCGTCATAAAGCACCTTTGCGCGGCGTTCCACTTCCAGCCCGCCAGGCAAAATCCCCGTCTTTTTTACCCCGCGCTCCACAGAGGCTTTCATCGCGTTCCAAACTTCCGCCAGATATTCCTTTAACGTTTCCCCCTCGCAAGCAAAAACGTAATCGTAAAGACGAATCTTTTCCCGTTCACAATGCGCGCGGATTTCCGTCATCGTATGATAGCCGTATACCTTGTCGCCCTCCGAATTCTCTCTGCCCTCGACCTTAATTGCACCGCCACCAACGCTGTAAACCCGCATTTGTGCGCTTTTTATGCCGTCCGCGTACGCAATTAAATCCATCGTATTGGGATGAGCGCAAGACGATTCGATATCATATTCCACCTTTACATTCGGCAATACGCTTTCTATCACTTTTTCCGTTCCATGCCCATTACCAGTCTTCGCCAAAGACCCGTACAAACGGATTTTAAACGAAGTCGCGTTTGGATTCTCACGTAAAAAAAGTTTACATGCACGTTCCGGTCCTATCGTGTGCGAAGAAGAAGGACCTTTTCCAATTCTGTATAATTCTTTTAAGCTATACATTTGCTTTACCTTACCCTTGCACTTCCATTTTTGTCGTACCCGTGGCGTTGAATTCCAACAAACTTTCTATGCTGATCCGCATCATGCTTTCCATGCTCAACTGTGTATAAAACGCCATATGAGGCGTCAAAATTACGTTAGGAAACTGACGTAAGTATGCCATATCACGATTACGCAAAATGTCCGCTATGCGGTTTTCGTGGTAAATACCGTCTTCTCCCTCAAACACGTCCATTGCCAAAGCCCCAATCTTTTTCTCTTCTATCCCTTTGATCAGGGCTTGAATATCAAACAATTCCCCTCGCGCGGTATTAATCAAAATAATCCCATCTTTCATCTTTGCCAACGTGTTTTCGCTAAGAATATGCTTTGTCGAGGGCAGAAAAGGCATATGATACGTAATCAAATCACATTCTTTATACAATTTTTCTTCGTTTACGTATTCTGCAATTTCCGCTACCTCGGCGCGGCGATCATCCGAACAACACAATATTCGACAGCCAAATCCTTGCAAAATTTGCATAACTTTATAGCCGATTTTACCGCCGCCAAAAACGCCGACTGTCATTTTTCCAAGCACTTCCCCTTTCATTCCGCTTAAAGAATAATCATTCACCTGCTGTCGCCAAAGGGTTTGCTTGTATTTACGCAAACAAAGCAACATCAACATAATGGTAAATTCAGCCACCGAATCAGGCGGATAATTAGAATTGCAAACTTTAACGCCGTACTTTTTTGCTGCTGCAAGGTTAATATGATTATACCCGATTGTACGCGTGGAAAAATAACGAATCCCTCTTTCCGCAAGTGCCTTTATTAAAGATTCGTTCGCGTCCACTTTTCCTAAACTAGACACGCCGTCGCAGCCTTCACAAAGCCCTAAATTGTTTTCGGAAATAGCTTCCGCCGTAGAAACGTATTCAAAGCCGTAAAGTTTACTGCATTCTTCCAACGTGGCTCGTTCCGCATCCCAAATTCCGTATACTGCAAACTTCATACATCCTCCGTATATCTTGTCGTAAAAAATTTTCAACCCTGCTGACAACAATATAATTATAACATATTTCCCAAAATTTGTAAACGTTCTATCCTCGTTTTTTAGCGGAGTTTTTTATTTTTCTCCTTTTTCTTAATAAATTGTTAATTAAGTATATAAAAAGCAATCGTTTTATTTGACAAGTATCTGAAAAAAATATTATAATATTTCTAGATAAAATGAATTCTATTTTTTTCCACAAATAAGGGTTTTTATGTGGATAAAAACAGACAAATCAGGTGTTCAATGAATAATGAAAAGAAAATTGCAATCGTAACAGACAGCAACAGCGGCATCACCCCAGACCTTGCGGAATCGTTGGGTGTTTTTGTCGTTCCTATGCCCTTTTTAATTGACGGCAACCCTTATTTTGAAAATATAAATCTTTCGCAAACAGAATTCTACACCTTGTTAGAAAGACAAGCAAGCGTTTCCACTTCACAGCCAGCCCGGGAGATTTGTGTGAACTTTGGGATTCGATTTTGAAAGACTACGACGAGCTTGTCCATATCCCTATGTCCTCCGGCTTAAGCCAATCCTACGCGAGTGCTTCTACGCTAGCGCAAGATTACAAAGGAAGAGTTATCGTTATCGATAACCACCGTATTTCGGTTACGTTAAAGGATAGCATTTATGACGCAATCGTTTTGCGAAACGCAGGAAAGAGCGGCGCGGAAATTAAAGAATATCTTGAAAAGACCGCACACGATTCTTCTATTTATATAGCTGTCGATACAATGAAGTATCTTAAAAAAGGCGGACGGGTTACGCCTGCAGCCGCTATGATCGGTACAATTTTGAAATTGAAACCTATTTTGCAAATTCACGGAGAGCGGTTAGATAAATATGCCCTCGCACGTGGCTCTGCAAAAGCAAAAGAGATTTTAAAATCTGCATTAAAAAACGATTTGGAAACGGTTTACGCCAAATACGTTGAAAACGGAGAAATGGCAATCTCGGTTGCTTATACGGATAATAAGGAAGAGGGCTTGGCTTTCGCTGAAGAACTTAAAACCATGTTTCCAAACGTTCCCTTACGATTCTGTGATCCTCTTTCTTTAAGCGTTGCCTGTCATATCGGTACGGGCGCGTTAGGGGTAACCTGCACAAGAATTTTGAAATAAAAAACAGCGTCCGTTAAAAATACGGGCGCTTTTCTTTATAAAAAACCTTCGCAACAGCGAAGGTTTTTTGTTTTTAATGATAATCAGTCCATCCCGATTCATCTTCCATTTCATCCCTAGACGAACCTTCTGCTTCGGAAGAGCTTTCTGCTTCGGACGAGCTTTCTGCTTCGGACGAGCTTTCTGCTTCGAACGAGCTTTCTGCTTCGGACGAGCTTTCCGCTTCGGACGAGTTTTCCGTTTCGGACGAGTTTTCCGCTTCGGACGAGTTTTCCGTTTCGGACGAGCTTTTTGCTTCCGACGAATTTTCCGCTTCGGACGAGTTTTCCGCTTCGGACGAGCTTTCTGCTTCGGAGGAAGATACGCTCTCGGAGGAAGAAATCACTTCCGAGGAAGACGACGAATCATCTTTCGGCGACTTACACGCAACAAAAAGAGTTGCACTCATTGCTATACTTAAAACCAAGAACAAAAATTTTTTCATTTTTCTATCTTTACCCCAATTTTTTTTCATAATAACATATTTTCAAATAAATGTCAAGCGTAATTCAGTCTTTATAAAACGGCAAGCGCCTTATTTAAACGCGCAAGGGTCCGTTCTTCCCCAAGGATTTGCATAATTGTCCAAAGGTCGGGTGTATTTGCAAGCCCCGTTGTTGCAACGCGCAGCATTTCTGCAACGTCCGATACGTTCCCAGGATATGCAGTAGGATCGGCTTTATACGCTTTCATATCCGTTGCAAAACCGTTTTCCGTCGCAATCGCCTTTACCTTTTCAAACCAAGTAGGCATATCATCCGCTTGTGCATATATCGCTTTGAATCCCGTCAAAATTTTCTTTACAACTTCCTTTTCAAAACGATATTCGTATGCGGGTGCAAACGTAGAATCAAAGAAATATCCTATCATTTCTATCGCTTGTTTTGCACAAACAAAATCCTTTCTGCGCTTCTTTCCTCCAATACCCATACACAAAGAAAGCACTTTGTAAAGATACTCTTTATCGGTGAAATATGATTTTTGCGCGTCCGTACCAAACTCGTTCGCCCAATCCAAAAGGAACGCATACATCTCTTCTACAGAAAGCGTCGCCATGAACGTTTTAGAGATATCGTTCAGTTTGAAAATATCAAACAATGCGCCGCTTTTACCCATCTTTCCTATCGAATACTTAAATTCATCTAAAGGTTTATCGGGAAATTTCAATAACCACTCTTCAAAGTTCGAATTTAACAACGTCATCATATACGTTCTAACCGCCGTAGGATGATATCCCTGTTCACGATAAAAGGTAAGCGAAGCTTCGGGGTCTTTACGTTTAGAAAGCTTGCGGCGGGTTTCTCCGTCGATTTTCTGTATCGAACAGTTATGACCGTATTTGGGAAGCTTAAACCCAAGCACCTTAAACAATTCGATATGAATAGGCAAGGACGAAAGCCATTCTTCCCCGCGGATAACGAGAGTCGTACGCATAAAATGGTCGTCGATAGCGTGCGCAAAATGGTAAGTAGGAATGCCATCAGATTTCAAAATAACAACGTCTTGATTGTTTTCCGTTACCGTAATATCCCCTTTTACTTGGTCGTGGAACGTGTGTTTTTGTTCCACGTTGCCCTGCGATTTCAAACGAATTACGTAAGGCTTACCCGCTTTCAAATTTTTATAAATTTCCTCTTCCGTTAAATTGCGGCATTTCGCAAATTCGCCGTAATATCCGGGCAAAAGTTTGTTCTCCGTTTGATATTCACGCGTTTTTTCCAAATTCTCTTCCGTACAAAAACAAGGATATGCCAAGCCTTGACGTATTAATTCTTTCGCGTACGCATGGTAAATTTCCGCGCGCTGACGTTGATAATACGGGCCGTATTCCCCGCAAAGATCCGCACCCTCGTCAAAATTCACGCCGAAATATTTCAAAGATTTATGAATCACCTCTACCGCGCCTTCTACTTTACGCTTTTCATCGGTATCCTCGATACGCAGATAAAAAACACCGCCACTTTGATGTGCAATACGTTCATTGGCAAGCGCTACGTATAAATTCCCCAAATGCATAAACCCAGTAGGACTAGGTGCAAGACGAGTAACGTGCGCTCCTTGCGGAAGATTACGTTCGAGATACGCCGCCTCGTAATAATCCAGCGATTTTACATTTTCATCAGGAATCAACGCTTGTGCAAGTTTATTTAAATCCATAATTTATACCTTCTTTCCTATTTTTCCTATCTATTGTATCATTTTGCCGTTTTATTGTCAAACGTTCATAAAACAAAAAAAATCCGTATTTCGATAATCCGTTTCATATAATCCGTTTTCGATGCCGTGAACGATTTCTACCACCTGACGGCAAAGGGGTGTTTCCTTGCCGACCAACGCGCCCTCGCTTACCACAACACCGTTCACATAATCAATTTCACATTTTCGTCCGTTTTGAACGTCTTTCAACATACCCGAAACCAATTTTTTGTGTTTCTTCATTGCAAAGGGCAATACCATGTATGCAATAAAACGCTTAATAGGCGTTCTACCGCCAAGCAGTTTTTCCATATCGTGCCCTTGCATCGGCGCAAGCGTTACCCCCGCCGCTTTGGCTACGTCCATACATTCCCGTAAAATCCCCAACGCAATTTTTCGGGTTTTTCTTTTTTTTGCAACCGCGCCAAACGTCAAACCCGTAACCGTAGACAATCCTGAAAACGCCGCATTAATGGCAAGTTTACTCCAACGCGCCCCAAGTAAATTGTCCGCTTTTTTTACAAAAGTAACGTTCCCCGTTGCTTTCCCCGCATATGCGAGAATTTCGCCTAGCAGATTTAAACGAGTTTCGCTTTTCTCCCCACGCTGATACGCACCGATTTCCATGCTCATTGCCTCTATTTTTGAGGTCAACGCCATTCTGCCGCCACCGATAAAAGTCGCGCCGTAAGAAGTCGCTGCACCAAACGTTCTTTCCTCGCCGACAATTGCGGCAACGCTCTGTTCCGGCAATCCGTTCTGCGTCGTACAAACCAAAGTTTCCCCGTGCATAAAAGGTAATAAGCCCGTCAAAATTTCAGCATTGTTCCTTTGCTTTGTCATTAAAAAAATCACGTCGTATTTTTCAGAGATTTCCGACGGCAACAACGCGCGGACTTTTACGTTTAATTCCGACCCGTCCCCCTCGCAAACAACCGTTGCTCCGTTTTCTCTCATTCCTTTTACGTGTTCGGTGTTTCTTGTGATAAGGTCTACGTTTTTCAAGCCGCCCTGGGTCAGCAGCGCACCGAGCACCGTACCCATTGCCCCCGCGCCGTAGATTGCTATCCTCGCTGTTTCCGCCGTCATCATTTTTGCAACGCCCTCACAACTTCTTGTACGGATTCTGCAACCGACCTGCCGTGCAACTCTACCACCACGTCCGCATATTTTTCATATAAAGGTGTTCTTTCCTCGTACAAATCTTTTAAAGTAAAACCTTCTTTTAAAGCAACTCCCCGCTTTTTAAGGTCCCCTAAACGCTTTGCAATAATTTCGTAAGAAAGCTTTAAATATACAACCGTACCCAATTCCTTGAGTTTTTGCATAGCGCTATCACGGTAAATTACACTTCCGCCCGTAGCGATAACGCAACGGTTTGCCGTAATTTCCGAATTTATCTTTCCCTCAATATCCAAAAAGGCTTCCATGCCTTTTTCTTCGATAATTTCACTTAAAAGCTTCCCCTCGCGCGCAACGATAACGCTGTCGCTGTCGATATAACCAAAGCCTATCGTTTCAGACAGTTCCGTACCGAGCGTCGTTTTCCCACTCCCTGGCATACCGATTAAAATAATATTGTTCTTTTTCATAATCATTCCCCAAAAATTCTCTTGATACTGCCCAAAACCTCGACGTCTGCTGGTGCCCACTCCTCTTCTTTCAACTCCGCAGGCGAAATCCAGGCATAACTTTCGTGTTCTTTTAATACAAAATCGGAAAGCGCTTCGCATTCGTAAACGAATAACGTAATGATAAAATCGGGATATTCATGCGTCAACTTCGCATACAAACCTCCCACTTTTACCTCTAAATCTAATTCCTCGCGCAATTCGCGTTTTAGCGCGTCTTCCGCACGCTCCCCCTCTTCAATTTTTCCACCGGGAAATTCGTATTTATGCGCCACGTATTTATAGGGCGAATCCCCTCGTTTGGTTGCAAAAATTTTTCCCTTTTCAAACAATAGCGCCGCTGCAACTTGTATATGCTTTTTCATTTCAACGCATACCTGCCTATCCCTTTTTAATGGCGCGTGTCGTCTTCATAGACTTCGCAAAACCGAGCCGCAAACGACGGTTCTTCCCCACCTGCGTACAAGTGCCCGACGTCGCCAAACCCCGCGCAACGAAAAATAGCAGTACCTTTTACTCTTTCTTCCGTGTAAATTGTCGTTACAGACGAAGGCAACGCCGTAAAATGATGCCAAAGAGGAATCGGAGAAAAACCAAGCAAATGGGAAAGCAGCAACATTTCCAACCCGAAATGACAGAAAAATGCAATCGTGTCGTGGTTGCCTTGCTCCGTTTTATACAATTCGCCCTCGCGAACGTAACCATGCTTTGCCAAAACTTCATCCAAACCGTCCGTAACATGGCGAACTCGGCGTTCTATATCTGCGTCTTTATAAACCTCTTGTTTGTACCAATTTTTATAATGATACATACTTTCTTCATTTGCCCATTCTTTAGGCAACCAATCCCACGCATGGTAACTGTTTCCAGATGGAAAGTTCAACATTCCGCAACCGAATTCTTGCAGCCAGTCTTTTTCAACAATATCCTGCTCTCTGCCGTGCGCCCTTGCTACGTAATCGCAAGTATGTCTTGCTCTGCCCAAGGGCGAAGAATAAAAATAATCAATTTTTTCTTTGCCGAGTTTTTGCGCAAGCAACGCCGCCTCTCTATGTCCCTTTTCGGTCAACGTATCGTTGGCATAATCGGGATCGCCGTGGCGAATAATTAAAATTCTCATACGTCTATTTCCTCCATAAACGGCATCAATACGGAATTCTGCACGTAGAGATATTCGTCCTTAATTTTCAATCTATCGCCGTCAAGTTCTAAATATTTCACCGCCAATTTTAACGCATGGGGAAAATCCTCCGCGAGCGTAGCACCAAATTTTTCTTTGTATTCCGCCATGGATACGCCGTATTTTGTACGCAAAGCAAGCATCAAAAATTCAAATTTTGCCGTTTTCTCGTCCACCGCTTCGCTTGTAACAGCGGGATAGAATCCGGATATAATACATTTCATATATTCGTCCAAATCAAAGGTATTGGTAAAGCGTTTCCCCATCATGAACGAGCTAGCTGATATGCCTACTCCAATATATTCTCCACGTTTCCAATAATTTAAATTGTGCTTGCTTTCATATCCTTCTAACGCAAAATTGGAAACTTCGTAACGCTTATATCCCTTTTCTTCCAAGAGTTTCCTGCCAAATTCGTATAACTCTGCCACTTCGTCGCCATCGGGTAATTCCCCGTTGAGATAATCGGTATAAATCGGCGTACCGTCTTCCACCGTCAACGCGTACATGGATATATGCTTTGACCCACAAGCCGCCGCCAACTCAATGGTTTTGGCAACGTCCTCTTTCGTTTGATTTTTCAGACCCAACATAACGTCTGTACTGAAATTTTGCCCCTTTAAAAGCTTTGTTGCGAACACGTAATCGTGCGCATTATGAATTCTGCCCAAATCGGCAAGTTGGTCGTCAATCGCCGTCTGCAAACCGATTGAAAAACGGTTAATACCCGCCTGCAAATACGTTTTTACTTTGGCTTCCCCTATCGTTCCAGGATTAAGTTCTAACGTAATTTCTGCATCTTTTTTCAAACGGAAACAAGCGCGCACCTGATTCATTGCCCCCAAAATAAGTTTGGGGGGAATATAAGAGGGCGTACCGCCCCCGAAATATACGGTGTCAAATTCGTAATTTTTCAGCTCCTCGCCGCGCATTTTCAATTCTTTATACAAGCATGCCATATACGCTTCTGCATATTCGATTTTGTCGGGAAAGGACGTAAAATCGCAATAGGAACATTTGTGTCTGCAAAACGGAATGTGAATATAAATACCTGCCATATTTTTCCTCCGTCGGAAATAAAAAACCGACCTTATGCTTAATCCTTATTCGTCTTCAAAATTTCCATAAACACTTCGCTGGGCACGTCTACGCTACCCACTTTACGCATACGTTTTTTACCCTCTTTCTGCTTTTCCAAAAGCTTACGTTTACGGGTGATATCCCCGCCGTAACATTTTGCCAAAACGTCTTTACGAACGGCTTTTACCGTCTCACGGGCAATAATTTTCCCACCGACAGCCGCCTGCACGGGAATCTCAAACAACTGACGCGGAATCGCCTCTTTCAAATTTTCGCAAAGCGTTCTGCCCCGCTCGTATGCCCGTCCCTCAAATACAATGGTCGAAAGCGCGTCGCAAATTTCCCCGTTGAGCAATATATCCAACCGCACGAGTTTGGAACGCTGATACCCTGCCAACTCGTAATCAAAACTTGCATAACCTTTCGTGCGGGATTTTAAACTGTCGAAAAAGTCGTAAACGATTTCGTTTAAGGGCAACGTGTATTCCAATTTTACACGTCGTTCGTCCATATACGTCATATTTTTAAAGACGCCGCGCTTTTCCTTACATAAATCCATAATAGGTCCCATATAATCGGGCGGCGTATACACGTCCGCTTTGACGATAGGTTCTTCCATATATTCAATATCGGACGGGTCGGGAAGATGCGAAGGATTGTCTACAAAAAATTCTTCTCCGCTCGTCTTATGCACCAAATAACTAACGGAAGGCGCGGTGGTAATGATATCCAAATTAAACTCTCGTTCGATTCGCTCTTGTATGATTTCCATATGCAAAAGCCCCAGGAACCCGCAACGGAAACCAAACCCGAGCGCAACCGAATTATCTGGTTCGAAAATCAACGCCGCGTCGTTTAATTGTAACTTGCTGATGGCATCTTTTAAATCGTTAAATTTACTGCCGTCTAACGGATAAATCCCGCAGAACACTACGGGTTGCACTTTCTTGTAGCCGGGCAAAGGCGTAGGCGCAGGGTTGGTAGCAAGCGTTACTGTATCCCCTACCGCTACGTCTTGAATGGATTTTATTGACGCCGCAATATATCCAACTTCCCCTGCTTTTAAAGAATCTTTGGGAAACAAACCAGGAGCAAATGCGCCTACCTCCGTTACATCATATACCGTCGGGGATAAGAACGTTTTGATTTTATCTCCCACTTTCACCGCACCGTCCATTATGCGGACAAACAGAATGACCCCTTTATAATTATCGTAATAGCTATCGAAAATAAGCGCCTTTAACGGTTTTTCCGTATCGCCGCTCGGCGCGGGGAAATAATACTTGATTGCCTCTAATAAATCCTCGATATTTGTGCCCTCTTTTGCGGAAACGCACGGCACGTCGTCTGCGGGCAAGCCGATTACGTCTTCTATCTCCTTTTTTACTTCGTCCACACGGGCGCTTGGCAAATCGATTTTATTGATAACGGGTAAAATTTCCAAATCGTTTTCAATTGCCAAATACACGTTTGCAAGCGTTTGCGCCTCTACGCCCTGCGTTGCGTCTACCACCAAAATAGCCCCCTCGCAAGCAGCCAGCGAACGGCTGACTTCATAGGTGAAGTCTACGTGTCCTGGCGTATCAATAAGATTATATTCGTATTCCTGCCCGTCTTTGGCGTTATAATACATACGAACGGGCGTGAGCTTAATCGTAATACCACGCTCCCGTTCGATATCCATACTGTCTAAAAGTTGCTCTTCCATATCTCGTTTGGAAACCTGCCCAGTACGTTCTATCAAACGGTCAGCAAGGGTACTTTTTCCATGGTCGATATGCGCAATAATACAAAAATTTCTTAATTTGGAATTCGGTTTTGCCATAAATGTTCCTTTTTGTTTTTTACTTTTTATTTGTTTTTGCGAAAATACTCGATAAAGCTGTGCAACGCATACGATACCGGTTGGTTTTTCGGGAGTAACATTCCCACCGCGCGCGTAGGCAAAATGGGATCGGTCTTCACCTCAAACAATTCTCCCATCTGCAAACGCCGAGTAGCGTATTCACGCGGGATAATCCCTACACCCATACCGTTCGCAACCAGCCGTTTCATCAAATCCCAGCTGCCCACTTCGATAGACGGTTGCAACTCCACGCCCACCGAACGTAAAAAATTGTCAATCGCATGTCTTGCTACCGTATTTTTATCCATCATAATCAATGGATATTTCTTCAATTTTGACAACGAAATTGTTCCGTCGGAAAGTTCTTTATATTTCTCTCCCGCAATGAACACGTCGTTTAAACGCATACAATTTCCGTATAAATCCAATTCTGCGTCAACGGTAATCGGCAGGTTCACGAAAGCGACGTCGCAACGATCCGCCTTTAATTTTTCAATCGTATCGGGGGTAAAATCTGCCAACAACTCGATTTTTACCGCAGGAAAACGCTCGTGAAATTCCACAATCTTGTCTGCAAGGAAATACTCGAATATCGTATCGCTTGCGCCGATGCGAATCGTCCCCGTAGCAGAGGTTTTCGTTTGTTCAATACGGTTTTCCGCACTATTCAACAGTTCTAATGCACGTTCCACTTCGTCGAAAATCAATTTCCCTCCTTGCGCGGAAAGTTCCATACCGCGGTGCGTACGGTTGAACAAACTTACGCCCAACTGATTTTCTAATTGTTTTATCGACTGCGAAACGGCAGGCTGTGAAATATATAATTCCTCCGCCGCACGCGTCAAGCTTCCGCATTTCGCCACCGTATAAAACACTCTGTATAAATCTAAATTGACCATTCTTTTTACCTGCCCTTATCTTTTCTCCGCTTATTTCCCCACGCAGAATTTCGAGAAAATTTCTTCGATGATTGCTTCCGTTGCCGTTTCTCCCGTAATCTCGCCCAAAGCGTCCCAAGCTTCTTTTACGTCTATGCCAATCAAATCCAACGGTTGACCGCCTCGACAAGCCGCTATTGATTTTTGCAAGCTCTCGTTTGCGCGTTTCAACGCGTCAAAGTGCCGTTCTTCTATCAAAAACGCCGCGTCTTCTCCACGCGAACCGAATCCACGTTCAAAGAGAAGTTCCTTCAATTTTTCTATGCCCTCGCCAGTGCGTGCAGAAGTGTGCACGTCTGCATCCGTTTCCGTTTCGTCCCGCGTTAAATCAATTTTATTAAACACTTTGATAAGCGGTTTATCACCTATCATTTCCAAAACCCGCGCGTCCTCTTCATCAGAAACGCCGCTGTAATCAGCAACGAATACCGCAACGTCCGCCGAACGGATAATCGACTCTGCACGTTCAATCCCGATGCTTTCTATCTTATCGCCGCTTTCCCGTACGCCCGCCGTATCGTAAAGATTGAATTTTCTGCCTTGTATCTCTAAAACACCCTCTACAGCATCCCGCGTTGTCCCCGCTATATTGGACACAATCGCCTTATCGTATCCAAGTAGACGGTTTAAAAGTGAACTCTTGCCTGTATTTGGTTTTCCGCAAATCGCTACGGTAACCCCAGATTTTATCTTTTTTCCTACAGCATACGTTGCCGTCAAACAAGAAATTTCGGCACTTATTTTTTGGAGTTGCGGAATCAATTCTTCCACGTGTTCCTCTTCAATGTCTTCTTCGGGATAATCCACGGAAACGTCTATCCCCGCCAACAAAGTTTTTAATTCCGATTGCAAAGCACGCACTTTATCCGTCAGCTTTTCGCTGTATAAAAGATACCCCGCTTTTACCTCTGCCTCCGATTCTCCGTTAATCATTTCCGCAACGCCTTCCGTTGCCGCCAACGAAAGTTTTCCGTTTAAAAACGCGCGCTTTGTAAACTCACCTCTGCCCGCAGGCGTTGCCCCCAAACGGAAAGTCTGTTTTAATATCCCACGCGCCACGCTTTCGCCGCCGTGGCATTGAAATTCTACGATATCTTCCCCCGTATAACTTGCCGGCGTTTTAAAATATACGCACAGACCGTAATCGAAAAACCCGCCGCCGTCAATTTTTCCGGGATACATACGGTAAGGTTCAAAATCTTCCACCCGCACTTTTCCTACGGGCATAAACATTTTCGCCGCTATTTCCAAAGGATTTTTTCCGCTGATACGGATAATTGCTACACCGCCCTTGCCTGCAGGCGTTGCAATTGCCGAAATGTTTTTCTCCATCATAGCGTTCTAACGTCCCTCCGTTTTACTTATCATCATCTCTTTGTTTAGTTATAATTGAAAATTATAACTATCCTTATTATAACACAGTAATTTTTACAAGTAAATCGTTTAAAGGTTCTTTTTCATAAAAAAAGACGGGAATTATAACTTTTTCTTATCCCGTCTTTATTTTTCATTTTTTTCTATTCTTTTAAGACATCCGTTTTCGGCTTAATTAAAAAATTCGTCCGAGCCACTTGAATTATCATTGCCGTTTTGCCCGTCAAATTCGTCGAACGGCTCGTCATCTTTAGATGAAAATTCCCCAAACGGCTCGTCGTTCTTCTTTGAAGAAAATTCCCCAAACGGCTCTTCTTTCGGCGGTTGCGATTGTCCATAGGGCTGTCCGTAAGGCGCGTTGCCCGTAGGACGGTAAGGATTATACGGCGAACCTCCGTACATATTTTGATATTGTTGCTGTTGCCGCATATATGCCTCCCGGCGGGCACGCACGTACGCTTCATAATCAATCGGCGCACGATTGCGAAGCACGAACACCAACACAAAACGGCTCATGGGAATAAACAGCGTAAGCAACGACATCCACATATAACTGCGGGGATTGTATCTTCTGCAAAGCCCCATAATTAATACCAACATCAATACCTCGAATACGAGTTGGAAAATCATAATCAACATATCGGCTATATCGTAATATTGACACAGGAAATATTCAAACGACGTGCCTCCGACCCAAATGGGCGTATACGAAAACATTTCTCCCGCCGAAAGAATTTCCCCCGCAGATTTTTCAAACTCGATACAACCGCTGTGAATCAAATGCAATTCTGCAACGACATAAAAAAGTGCGATTGTCGTAATGATAATTTGCGCAACCATAGTATATAAGCCTGCGCGCTTCATTTTTTGCCCGAAAAAGCTACATTCCCCCGCCAAACGTCCCATCAAAAGAATGTTGGCAAAAGGAATAAACGCCAAAAATTTTTTATCCATATTGCGGCGTTTTGCCATGCGATACAAACCAAAACCTTGCAATATAAATAACGACAAAACCAGTCCGCACGCCACCACAAGGGAAATCAATAATGTCTGTCCGTAATTCGTATCACTCGGCTCAACCTTTCCGATTCCCAAAACGAGGTTTACAATCAGCTCGTAAATTACATATATTTCCATAAAGTTTTCTCCGTTTTTTATTCTGCGGAATATTCCACCGTCAGCAAAGTCAAGCCTTTTGCGGGCATTGTTTTCCCCAACAAACTGCGGTTCCCCGTTTCAAAGGCTTGATACAAACTTTCTTTCGTACGCCGTCCCGTTGCAATATCCAACAACTCGCCTACCATTGTACGAACCATATTATATAAAAATCCGTTGCCCGTAACGTAAATTTTTATATCTCTGCCACCAAAACTAATTTGTTCTTCTACGCGAACTTCGTATACCGTTCTAACCGTAGTTTTCACGGAAGAACCCGATGCGCAAAACGCCTTAAAATCATGTTCGCCCTCAAAAAGTCTCGCCGTTTCTTGTAATTTTGGCAAGTTTGGAGCGTCTTCCACACGCACGGAAAAACGTTCTTTTAAAGGCATTTCCCGATTCGACACGTATAACGAATAACAATACGTCTTCCGTTTGGCACTTCGGTTGCTATCAAAATTTTCGTCCTTTCCCCAACCTTCTATCGCACGAATATCGGGCGGTAAAAATCGGTTTATACAATCGGGCATCTTTTCCGGCGGCACACTAGAATCCAAATCAAAATGACAAACCTGCCCCGCAGCATGCACACCCGCATCCGTTCTGCCGCTTGCCGTAATGCGTATGTCTACGCCAAGCGCATCATGAACGGCTTTTTCTATTGTTTCTTGCACGGAATTTGCATTTTTTTGCGTTTGCCACCCGGCGTACTCCGTACCGTCATATGCAATTTTTAATACGTAACGCACGTTTCCACCCCTCTAATCGTTCTCCTCTTTAAACGAGAGCGCCTGTGTAAATCTTTAAGAATATAACACCTATCAATAATCCAACACCCACGAACGCCGCAAGTAAATCACGCCAACCATACGTCAACTTTTTATATTTCGTACGAACTTTGCTGCCCGAATAACAACGGGCGTCCATCGCGTCGCCAAGCTCGTCTGCTCGACGGAATGCACTGATTAAGAGCGGGATTAAAATGGGCAAAAGGGATTTTATCCGCTTGAAGAAGTTGCCGCTTTCAAAATCTGCCCCGCGCGCTTTTTGCGCGTTCATAATGCGTCCCGTTTCTTCGGTTAAAATAGGAATAAACCGCAAAGCGATAGAAATAATTAACGCTAGTTCATGAACGGGAAACCGAATAAGTTTTAACGGTTTTAATAAGCTTTCTATCCCATCTGCCAAGGATACGGGCGTCGTGGTAAGGGTCAATAAAGACGAACCCAACACAAGCAACAGCAATCTTGCCGCCAAAAACGTCGCATGATACAAAGCCTTATCCGTAATTATCAAAAAACGCCACGGTTTCGGTAAATCGTATAAAGGCTTCCCTCCCTCAAAGAAAAAGAGGTTTAAAACGCTCATAAACAGCAAAAGAAACAACACCGCTTTTAACGAACGCAAAAGTCTTTGCAAGGGAATACGCGAAAAGAGCATTATCAAAAAGAAAACTCCCGCACATCCGCCTAACGCATAGAAATTATCCCCTAAAAAAACCGCCACAATATATACTATTAAGAACAAAATCTTCGTGCGAGGATCAAGTTTGTGCACAAAGGACTCGGCAGGGTAATACTGCCCAAACGCAATATCACGCATGGTTCTGCCCTCCTTCCGAAGACGGCGTTAAACGCATACCTGCCCCTTTCGTTTTGTAATATTTTAATACTTTTTCAACAAAATCCCACCAAGTGTAATCGCAATCGATATGCACGCCGTTTTGTCCTAAAAAATCGACTATCTTTGCCGTAAACGGCACGTCCAAGCCCAAATCCATTAAGGCGTCTACCCGACCAAACAATTCTTTAGGAGTACCCGTCAAAAGAATTTTTCCCATAGAGAACACAGCCGCACGGTTACAATTTTCCGCAATTTCGTCCATATCGTGCGAAACGATAATGACAGTCTTACACCAGTCGCGATGAATCTTATGGAGTAAATCCATAATTTCTTCTTTCCCAAGAGGATCTAACCCCGCTGCCGGTTCGTCCAAAACCAAAATTTCAGGTTTCGTAACGATAACGCCCGCTATCGCCACGCGCCTCTTTTGTCCACCGGAAAGTTCAAACGGAGAACGATCTTTCACGTTTTCATAATTCAAACCCACCGTTTCCAAAGCTTCCCGAACGGCTTTTTGTTTTTCCGCGTCGGTGATGTCCGAGTAAAAATTCTTCAACCCAAACGCAACGTCTTCAAACACGGTTTCCGCAAAAAGTTGATATTCGGGATATTGAAAAACCATTCCAACTTTGCGACGCAGAGTTTTAAAATCCGTCGTCTTATCCGTTAAATCAAACCCATTGACGGACAAAACCGTTTTAGGGGGGACAATTTGCCCTTTTTTCAGTTTCTTTTCTTTGTATTTTTTCTCTGCCGTCGGTACTTTCAATAAGGCGTTCAAATGTTGCACAAAAGTAGATTTCCCACTACCCGTGTGCCCGATGATACCAAAAAAATCACCCGCGTTTATCGTAAGATTGACCCCGTCCAAGGCATGTGTTTCAAACGGCGAGTTCGAATTGTATACAAAGGAAAGATTTTCGCAATGCACACAGCCCGCGCCCGTAGACGTTTCTGGTTTTATTGTGTTTTCAGAATTTACTCTTCCTAAATTTTCTTGCAAATCTGTCGAAAAATCGCCTTGCAATGCGGGCAACAACGTTTCCGCTATCTTTTGCGTTTCCATCGTATCGGCAATTTCCACACCGCCCTCACGCAACCCACGGCAAACGCAAATATGCCGAGGCATCGTTAAGGCGTATTTTTTCAACTCATCTTCCTTTGCGAAAACGTCCGCAGGTTTTCCTTCCATGACGATACTGCCGTTGCTCATAACGATTGCGCGGTCTGCTAACATTGCCTCTTCTGGGAAATGCGTAATCAACAACACCGTGATTTTTTCCTCGCGGTTAAGGCGCAATACCGCGTCTATTACTTCCTTTCTTCCGCGCGGGTCCAACATAGCCGTTGCTTCGTCCAAAATCATCATTTTAGGCTTTAAAGCCAATACGCCTGCCAAAGCAATCCGTTGTTTTTGTCCTCCGGAAAGACGGGAGGGCGTCGCGCTACGAAAATCCGTCATACCTACAGCGCGCAATGCAAAATCAATACGTTCTCCTATCTCTTGGCGAGGAATCCCCACGTTTTCAGGTCCAAACGCTACGTCGTCCTCTACGATAGAAGCCACCGTCTGATTGTCAGGGTTTTGGAAAACAATCCCTACTTGCTTTCGAATTTCAAATAGATTTTTTGGATTTTTTGCATCCAATCCAAAAACGGTTATCTCCCCTTCAGTGGGCGAAAGTAAGCCGTTTGTTAATCGGGCAAGCGTCGATTTTCCGCTTCCGTTATGCCCTAAAACAGCAACAAACTCCCCCTCTTCCACGGAAAAATCAATTCCGTTCAAAGAAAAAGCGGCGTCCTCCGCAAAAACGTTTTCCGCCTGTTCGTCATCCGTCTTATAAGAAAAATGTACTTTTTCAAATTTAACTGCCGCCATTTCTTTCGTCTTACCTTTAAGTTCTGTATTCTTGTAGCAGAATCCCTGATTACTTTTCTCGTATTATTATAGCAAACTTTTTAACATTTTACAATGAAAATGAGGTGAAATTATGTGTTTCCAACAGAAAAAATCCCCATTTTTTCCCGAATATCATTTTTCCGCTTTTTAAACAAATTCCGATAAAAATATGCACCCCCAAATCTTGTTCAGCTTTGGAGGTGCATATCCAATCAAAATTGCTCTTTTATACCGTTTTTATCCAATATTCTCCGCCCTCTTCTACCGTTACTATAATATGACCCTTGATATCCGTGCGATAAATATCTGCTTCCGCCGCCGTCAATCTCCCCGTAACCGAAGAAGCAGGATGTCCGTAGGCATTATTCGCCCCGCAAGAAATTACCGCTGTTTTCGGGGTCGTATGCGCTAAAAATTCTTCACAAGTCGCCGTTTTACTGCCGTGATGCGAAACTTTTAACAAATCGATTTCTCTTAAATCAAACCCTCTGTTTTCAAACGCTCCAACCTTGTCACTGTCGACAATTCGCCTTTCTATTTCCTCCGGCACGTCTGCCATGAACAAGCTTTTAAAGCCGACATATTCTAAATATAAAACGGAAGAAAAATAGTTTTTCCCTTCTTCATCTAATTCCTGCTCCGTTTCGAGCAAGTCGTTTACTTCCGACAAAAACGGATAGATAAACGAAAGGTTATATTCGTATTCCTCGGTTGAAATCCCTAAATTTTTCACGCCGCCCGAAGCGTAACGAATCGCGCAATCCTCCCGCAAAAGCGCTTCGTAGACCTGCTCGTATTCTTCGTCGTCTGCGGGCTTGGACGGGGGTATGTATGCGTTTAAAACGTTTTTATTTTCTATCACGGCTTTTAACGAACCGCAATGGTCTTCATCCGCATGCGTAACAACTAAATAATCAATCGTCTTTATCTTTAACGCGTTCAAATACCGCAAAACCGTTTTTTCGGTTGCCTCTGCACTGTCCCCGCCGTCAATCATCACAATTTTTCCGTCAGGCAGTTCGATTACCGCAGAATCCCCCTGCCCTACGTCAATAAAATGTACGCGTAATTCTCCGTCGCCCCGCGTTCCTACTTTCGGTAATTTTACATAATACTTCCACGTATTCGGCGGAACAAACACAGAAAAAATGGCAAGCCCAATAATACAAAGCAAAAGGATACCGAGCAAAACTCTTTTGAAAATCTTTTTCTTGTTTTCAACTTTTTCTTTCTTTGCGCGATATCCCATTTTTATCTTCCGTATACGTTTTTATTTCTTCGCAGGAGCTTTTTCTATTGCCTTAAACACATCTGCAAGCGGCGTCCCGTCGTAATCTTCAATTCTGCCCGCGTCGGCAAGCTTGGAAATGTTGGGGTCAAGAGGCATTTTCCCTACGGATAAAATGCCGTATTCCGCCGCAATTTCTTCCGCCTTGCTATGCCCGAATATTTCCATTTTCTTTCCGCAATCTGGACAAGTTAAATAGCTCATATTTTCAACAAGCCCCAATACCGGCACATGCATAATATTTGCCATATTCACCGCTTTTTCCACCACCATTTTTACCAAATCCTGCGGGGTAGTAACGATAACGATACCCGAAATAGGAATACTCTGGAATACGGTCAAGGGCACGTCGCCCGTCCCCGGCGGCATATCGATAAACAGCAAATCCACGTCTTTCCAAATAACGTCCGTCCAAAACTGCATTACCGTACCCGAAATCACCATACCGCGCCAAATTACGGGTGACGTTTCGCTGTCAAGCAATAAATTCATGGATACCATTTGCATTCCCGACGGAGAAATAACGGTGTTGATTCCGTTTTCATCCCCCGTAATCCGTTCTGTAACGCCAAACATATGCGGAATGGAAGGGCCTGTGATATCCGCGTCCATAATCCCAACGGACAAGCCTTGCTTTTGCGCATAAGACGCCAAAAGTGAGGTCGTAAGCGATTTACCTACGCCGCCCTTTCCGCTAACAACGCCAATTACTTTTTTAATATTCGATTTTTTATGCGGCTGTTTCAACAAACTTTCCTCTTTGCGAGAGCTACAGTTTGACGAACAGCTTGAACAATTATGTGAACAATTTCCCGACATAACCTTTTCTCCTTTACCATTTTATTATACCCCTTTTTTCATTGCTTTGTCAAACGTTCGCCAAGAAAAAAAAGTTCAAAAGCTTTTTTTCGGCAAAATCTTCCCACACTCCTTTTCAAAGCACAAAAAAACAAGGGCAAAAACGGTTGCTTTCCTATTGAAAATAGTGTATAATAATTAGGCTGCGCGTAGGCGGGGAGTTAGCGGCACCCTATATCTGCAATCCGCTATAGCAGAGCCGAATGCCTTTCCCGACGAAATTTATGGGAGGTTTGCGCGCCGTAAGGAATGTTGATAGCAAGGTCTTATGCAACGTAATGCCGTGAACCGTGTCAGGACAGGAATGTAGCAGCACTAAGCGGATTGTTTGCGTGTGCCATAAGGTAGCTTTGCAGGAGTCACCTGCGGCGTTTCCGCTTCGGTAAATCTCGGCAAAAAAGGATCGCGCAGTTTTTTATTTTAGAAGAAGCGAAGCGCTATCGGAAAACGGCGGTTTTTCGGTAGCGCTTCTTTTATTTTTACGACAAAAAAATATTCACTTTTCCGTCGGTAATATCAGTATCGACGTTTTTTTTCTTTTTATACTTCTTTTTATTATTCTTTTCTTTCACGAATATCCAATCCGTTCAATTTCTCGTCTTCTATCACCACTCCGCGTTGTACCGAAGCATACCCGTATTTTTCCCGCAACTCCGCAATGACATTTTCCGCTCGCTCTCGGCGAGTATAGCAATTTTTCGACTTATCCAGTAATTCGTCAAGACCTAACTGTTCCACGTTATAATCAAATCCTGACACCGTTATCCCCAACATTCTCACTTTCGTACCTTGTGGAATGCGTTGACAAAACAATCCGAACGCCGCCTTTGCTATATCTCCGCAAAGGGTGGTAGGCTGCACTTTTATTTGACAAGTTGTATCTTCTAACCTTTCATTTCGAACGACGATATGCACCGTATTCGCTCTACCTACCTCGGCTTTTCGCAATCGCCCCGCTACGCTTTCCGCTATTACGTAAAACCAACGTTTTATTTCGTTGCGATCCACGATATCCTTGGCAAGCGTCGTAGAATTTCCTATCGATTTTAAATTTTCTTTCTCCTTCGCCCCTTTGACGGGTTCGTTATCCTCTCCCCGCGCGTAAACACCAAGCTGTCTACCTCTTTTTCCTAATTTTTTTATAAGTTTTTCCTCGTCTGCATTCGCCAAATCTCCTATTGTGTAAACACCCATTTTCCGCAAAGTTTCCTCCGTCGATTTCCCCACGAAGAGTAACTGCGATACAGGTAATCCCCACACGACTTTTTTATAATTCTCCCGTGAAATTTCCGTTACCGCGTCCGGCTTTTTTAATTCTGACGCAAGCTTGGCGAACACTTTATTAAAACTTACGCCAACGGAAACTGTAACGTTTAATTCTTCTTTTACTTCTTTTCGGATTCTTTCCGCAATCTCCCTTCCGCTACCAAATAAAAAGGTACTCTCCGTCATATCCAACGAACATTCGTCTATGCTGCATTCTTCAATGACGTCGGTGTAACGGCGATAAATCCCCATAACACGCGCAGAATACTCTTTATATTCGTGATAATGTGAACCGACCATTTGTACGTCAGGACACTTCTTTAATGCAGAATAAACTGTTTCCGCCGTTTTTATCCCAAATTTCTTTGCTTCTTCATTTTTTGCAAGCACGATTCCATGCCGTTCTTTTGGGTCTCCGCATACAATCAAAGGTTTCCCCGCAAGCATAGGATTTAAAGCAATTTCCACAGAGGCGAAAAAATTATTCAAATCGGAATGCAAAATAACACGTTCCCTCTTCATTTTTCACCTCCGTTTTCCTTTTTATTTTAAATACTGCGTTACCGAATGCGCCGCCACGTTGCCCTCGCCAACCGCCTTCGCGTATTGATAGGGTCTGCCCGTACAATCCCCTGCGGCAAAACAGCCTTTTAAATTAGTTGCCATTGCTCGATCCACAACGACGTGCCCGTCCTGCGTTTGCAATCCGCCCACCAATATCGCAGGGGAAACGCTGTCGCGAAGCATAAATACGCCGTCCACCGCCAATTCCGTCCCCAAATTTTCTATTGGCGGAGCAGAAAATACCACTTTTTCCACTCTTTTTCCGCCCTCAATTTTCAAAGGCATTTTGCGGATAATCTCGACGTTTATGCGATTGATTTCCACGTCCTTATACATAGGTATCAAATACACCTTTTCCGCGATATCCGCAAGGTAATTTATTTCATGTTCCAATCGCTTGGTCGTACACAGCACCAATATCTTTTTATTCTTATAAAGAAATCCATCGCACGTCGCACAATAGCTAACGCCACGCCCCACAAAAGCTTCCTCACCATCTATTTGCTTAACCGATTCTACTCCGCAAGCAAGAATAACAGAACGGCTTTGATAAACGGTTTGATTTTGCATCATTACCGAAAAAGAGTCTTTCATTGCATACACGCCTGCCACCTTTTCCTCTTTTATCTCTATCTGCATCTCTTTTAATTGCTTTTGAAGTGCGGAAACGAAAGATTTCCCCGTAACCGATGAAAGTCCTGGATAATTTCGAATCATTTCTGCCTTTTCTATCTTTTCACTCAAAGATGACGAGCCAAAAAGTAAAAAATCTTTCCCATTCGCTTTTAAGGTGAGCGCGGCGGATATCCCCGCCATTCCGCTACCGACAATAATACAATCTGTCATAATTTTTCTCCCTTTGCTAACAGTATAACACATTCGCCGTAAAAATGCAAGAGCAGCGGAAAATTCTTTGTTTCGTATAGCGGAAATCCAAGGAATATTTGCATAAAAAAATACCCGCCTCATCAGCAGGTATTTTTGATAATCGTTTTAATTAAACGAGTTCAATAACCGCAACTTCTGCGCCATCGCCACGACGTTCGCCAAGAAGGTAAATTCTGGTATAGCCGCCGCCTTGACCAAGTTCTTCCTTACGAGCCGCATACTTGGGTGCAATCTCGTTGAAGATCTTGTCCATCAAGGGGTGTTGAACGTCTGCCGTTCTTGCCTTGAATTCGCTCTTCTTTTCATTGAACGCTTTTACTTCTTGCAAATCGTAGGTTTTTGCCATAATCGCACGACGAGCCGCAAGTTTCTTTGCGCCGTCTTTTACGCTGGTAACCTTAACTTCCTTGCCTTTCTTATCCGTCTTCGTAACCTCGAATTCGATGTTATCGTCGTAGGTATTAACCGCTTTCGTAATCAATTTTTCAACGTAGGAACGGAGTTCTTTCGCTTTTTCAGCGGTTGTTTCAATCTTGCCATACCAAAGAAGTTGGGACGCTAAACCTCTCAATAATGCGTTTCTTTCTTTGGACGTTCTTCCCAATTTTCTGGGCATAATTTTAATCCTCCTGTTGTTTTAATGCGAGACCGTAAGATTCCAATTTTTGAATGACTTCTTCCAAAGATTTTCTGCCGAGGTTTCTTACCTTCAACATATCGTCTTCCGTCTTCTTGGTCAGGTCTTCAACCGTGTGAATATTCGCTCTCTTCAAGCAGTTGTAGGAACGGACAGAAAGATCCATTTCTTCAATCGCCATCTTGAGAATCTGTTGTTGCTTGTCGTCTTCCGTCTTGTTCAGTATGTCGCCCATACCCTTAATCGTTTCCGAAAGATTTACAAACAAACCGATGTGCTCTTGCATAATTCTTGCTGCCAAAGAAATAATTTCCTTGCCAGAGAAAGTACCATCCGTCCACACTTCCAACGTCAACTTGTCATAATCTACCGCTTGACCTACGCGCGTAGGTTCAACCGTGTAGTTTACTTTTTGCACGGGAGTATAGATAGAGTCGATTGCAATATAATCAACGATAGGTTTCTTGTTTTCTTTGGACGGTCTGTAACCTCTGCCTCTGCCGATGGTAAGCTCGATATCAAGCTTTGCGCCCTCGTCAATCATGCAGATATATTGATCGCCGTTAATCACTTCGATTTCCGCATCAATATTGAGGTCTTTACCCGTTAAAACAGCAGGACCTTCTTTGCAAATATGCAATACTTTCTCGTATTCTTTATCAATTACTTTCGTTTTTATCGCAAGCGTTTTGAGGTTGAGAATAATTTCCGTAACGTCCTCTTTCACGCCCGATACAGCAGACAACTCGTGTTTTACACTACCGTCAAGGAATTTGATACCTTCTACAGCCGCGCCGGGCAATGCGGAAAGCAAAATTCTTCTTAAGCAGTTTCCAATAGTAAGACCGAAACCTTTTTCCAAGGGCTCACACACTACTTTTGCATAAAAGTCGTCGTTTTCAAGCACCTCGAGCTTGGGCATATCCATTTCGATCATTATGTTACCTCCTTATATTCTATTATTTGGAGTACAATTCGACAATCATGTGCTCTGCAATCTGGCTGTCGATGTCTTCTCTGGTAGGAAGCGCTAATACCTTTCCTTCAAGCTTTTCTCTGTCAAACTCAACCCATTTAACAAGGGCATTGCTTGCTTTCGTTTCTTTAAGAGCCGTGAAATATTTGTTACCCTTTCTGTTTTCTTTAACAACAATCACGTCGCCTGCCTTTACGATGTAGGAAGATACGGTAACCGTCTTACCGTTTACGGAAAGATGCGCGTGGCTTACGATTTGACGAGCCAACGTTCTGGAAGGAGCGATGCCCATTCTAAATACAACGTTGTCTAATCTTCTTTCAAGCAAGGAGAGCATGTTTTCACCCGTTACGCCCTTCATGCGGTCAGCCATTTCGTAATATTTACGGAATTGACCTTCTTGAACGCCATAAATTCTCTTGGTCTTCTGCTTTTCACGAAGCTGCAAACCATATTCGGAAACCTTCTTTCTGTCTGCACCGTGCTGACCGGGAGCAACAGGGCGCTTATTGAAGGGGCACTTTTCCATGTAGCACTTATCCCCTTTAAGGAATAATTTGCCGCCTTCTCTTCTGCAAAGCTTACATTTAGCTTCTCTATATCTAGCCATAATTCTCTTTCGCCTCCTGATTAAACTCTACGACGCTTCGGGGGTCTGCATCCGTTGTGAGGGATGGGGGAAACGTCAGAAATCAACGTGATTTCCAATTCGCACGTGGAGAGTGCGCGGATCGCAGATTCTCTACCTGCGCCGGGACCTTTAACGTACACTTCTACCGTTCTCAAACCGTGTTCTTTCGCAACTTTTGCTGCCGTTTCCGCTGCCATCTGCGCTGCGAACGGCGTACCCTTTCTGCTACCCTTGTAACCAAGCGCACCTGCACTGGACTGGGAAATCGCATTACCGTTCATATCCGTTACCGTAACAATCGTGTTGTTGAACGTAGATTGAATATGAACCTGACCTTTGTCAATCTTCTTAATTTCTTTGCGCTTTCTGGAAACGACTTTCTTCTTCATTTCTGCCATAATTCTTATCGCCTCCTATTACTTCTTCTTACCTGCAATTGCGCGTGCAGGACCTTTACGCGTACGAGCGTTTCTCTTCGTGCTCTGTCCGCGTACGGGCAAGCCTTTTCTGTGACGGATGCCACGATAGCAACCGATTTCCATAAGGCGCTTGATGTTAAGGGATACTTCACTGCGAAGTTCACCTTCCACTCTGATATTGTGATCGATATATTCTCTCAATTTGGAAACGTCATTCTCGTCGAGATCTTTTACTCTCGTATCGGGATTGATGCCCGTTTCCGCGAGAATCTTTTTGGAAGTCGTAAGACCGATACCGTAAATATAGGTAAGACCGATTTCGACTCTCTTTTCTCTGGGTAAATCCACACCGGCAATACGTGCCATAGATTTCTGTCCTCCGTTGTTTTAATCTTTTTTTATTTTTTCTTTATATCGCCAACAAGCGCGCATGCTTCAGGCAGTGGAAAATGCCGTTCGCCGCGCACCGTATTATTTTCGTAACCGTATCTATGATGACGTTATCCTGCCTGTCCGAAGGGCTTATTCCCCTCGCGGTAGATAAACGCAACAAAACTGAGTTTCCGTAAAATTACGGAAATTCAGCTTGATTACTCTATTCGTTTTTAGAAAATATCGTTTTTTACACGACATCCCCCAAATTACGGCATAATAGCATTTTACCATATTCTGTCAAGGTATGTCAAGCATTTTTCGATACTTTCTTAAATTATTTTAGCCCTGTCTCTGCTTATGGCTCTTGCTCTTGGAGCAGATAACCATGATTCTGCCGTTTCTCTTGATAACTTTGCACTTATCGCACATAGGTTTTACAGAAGGTCTAACTTTCATTGTATTTTCTCCTTGTTAATTAAATCTTTCGTCGTTTGAGTTTTACGACTTACTACGCCATGTGATTCTGCCTTTCGTCAAATCATACGGGCTCATTTCCAATTTTACCGTATCGCCTTCGATGATTCTAATATAGTTCATACGCAGCTTACCGGAAATATACGCCGTGATTATGTGACCGTTGGAAAGTTGAACCCTGAACGTTGCATTTGGCAACGCTTCGATTACTTTCCCTTCCGCTTCGATTACGTCGTCTTTGGACACAGAAACTCCCTCCGTTTTTTATCTTGCCAAGCTTCCGCTTGCGCCGTCATTTTTAGCAATGCGTTTCTTTTCTTACAACGTAAGAATTTCTACGCCGTCTTCGCGCACTACTACGGTATTTTCATAATGCGCCGCAGGTTTCCCGTCTTGCGTTACAGCCGTCCAGCCGTCGCGCAGTACGTTTACCCTCCATGTTCCCATCGCTATCATTGGTTCAATACAAAGCACTGTTCCCGCTTTTAAACGTATCCCCGTGCCCAGCTTGCCGTAATTCGGCACAGACGGGTCTTCGTGCATTTCCTTACCGATGCCGTGTCCAGTATAAGAACGAATAACTCCGTAGCCAAAACTTTCTGCATGCTTTTGAACCCGATACCCAATATCAAACAAAGGTGTACCTGCCCTTAATCCTTCTATCGCTTTGAAGAAACATTCTTCCGTTACTTTTACCAGTTGCGCCGCTTCAGCGGATACGTTACCAACACAATACGTTCTGCATGCGTCGCCGTGATATCCGTTTTTATCGGCAACTACGTCTACCGTAACGATATCCCCATCTTGAATCACCCGATCTCCAGGGATCCCGTGCACGACTTCCTCATTAATGGAAATGCACGCAGAAGCAGGAAAACCGCCGTATCCCAAACAGGATGGATTCGCCCCCTCCGAACGAATAAACCGTTCAATCAAAGTGTCCAATTCTTTCGTCGTCATTCCCGCGTGGATTTTCTCCCCCACGAAATGAAGCGTATCTCGAACAATTCGACAGGATTCTCGAATCAAATCAATTTCTTTTTCGCTTTTTATGTGAATCATAACTTATTTGTTCATGGCGTCGAGCTTTTTCGATACTTCCGCAAACACGTCTTCGGGCGTCGTATTCCCAACAACGTTGAAAAGAATCCCCTTGTTTTTATAATAGGAAATCAAGGGTTCCGTCTGCGCCGTGTATACGTCCAATCTGCTTTGCACTGTTTCAGGATTATCATCCTTACGCTGATACAATTCGCCGCCGCAACGCGCGCAATCCGTCTTTCCGTTCAGTCTTGAAATATGATAGCTTTCGCCGCAATCCTTACAAACTCTTCTACCGCAAAGTCGTTCTAAAAGCAACGAGAAATCCACTTCGATATTGATAACGAGGTCAATATTCGAAATTTTATCCAACGCCTCTGCTTGTGCAATCGTGCGGGGAAAACCGTCTAACATATAACCGTTTTTACAATCGGCTCTTGCGATACGCTCTTCCACGATTTTGCAGGTAACTTCATCGGGGACGAGCTGTCCCTTGTCAATGAAAGATTTTGCAAGTACCCCGATGGGGGTTTGATTTTTGATGTTTTCTCTAAAAATGTCGCCCGTTGAAATATGCGGCAATTTATACGCTTGCGAAATTTTCGAAGCTTGTGTACCTTTGCCAGCGCCGGGCGCCCCAAGTAAAATAATATTCATGGCTGCCTCCCCTAAAATTACGTATGTATTCTTTGGTTTAGCTTCTCTCCGCGCCCGTTTACCGAGCGCGGAAAGTTTTGTTTCTTATTTCAAGAATCCTTTGTAATTCTTCATCATTAATTGCGCTTGTAATTGTTTTTCGAATTCCATAGCACAGGATACTACGATGAGGATACCCGTCGTGGAGAATACGTTGACAAGGTCGAACGAAGCCCACGCAAACGCTACGGAAGGAATAAATGCAACTAACGAAAGATAAATTGCACCGAACAACGTAATACGGTTGGAAATCTTCTTTAAATAAGCTTCCGTTGCTTTACCAGGACGAATACCTTGAATAAAGCCACCGTTTTGCTGAATGTTCTTGGATACGTCTTCGGGATTGAATTGCATCTGCGCATAGAAGAACGAGAATGCAAAAATTAATAAACAGAGTACGAGTGCATACACAACTGCGCCCCAACCCGTTGCCGAAGCCGACATATAGTTGTTCCAGAATCTCGTGAAACCACCGCTTGCATCGGGGTCTGCCATACTCGCGATCATTTGAGGGAAACTCAAGATAGAGAACGCGAAGATCAAGGGCATAACGCCGCCACCGCTAATTCTGATAGGAATCGAGGACGACTGACCGCCGTACATTTTTCTGCCACGAATCTGCTTTGCGTATTGAACGGGAACTTTTCTTTCGGAAAGATCTACGTAAATAATCGCAAAGAAAATAATTGCACATACGATAGTAAATGCGATGATGTCCCAAATTTGCGAAATGTCATCGGGAATAGCCGTTACTTTGTTCATGATCATCTGACCAGCGGTTGCAATGATACCTACGAAAATGATCATAGATTGACCGTTGCCTACGCCGTAGTCCGTGATTCTTTCGCCAAGCCACATAACGATTAATGCGCCAGCCGTATAAACAATCGTCATGAAAATACCGGCAAGCCATTTACTCGTATTGTAATCCAACTTGGTAGAACCGAACATTTCCAATCGAAGCGCGCCGTTATCGCTTGCAAAGTTGATAATGATGCCCAAAGCTTGAATAACTGCAAGCAAAATGGTAAGATATCTCGTATATTGCGAAATCTTCTTACGACCTTCTTCGCCTTGCTTGGACAATCTTTCCAATGCGGGAATACCCACGGAAAGTAATTGCATGATAATTGATGCGTTGATGTACGGTCCGATACCCAGCGAGAATAACGTACCTTGCGCAAGTGCACCACCGGTAATACTGCTCATCAGCGTCAAGAAATCGTTACCGCCCTCGGCAACAATGTCGGAAAAGGCGCTAGAGTCAATACCCGGAACGGGGATGAAACAACCGATACGGAACACCAACAGCAACAGGAGCATCATATAGACTTTACGTCTAATCTCCTTTACTTTAAATGCATTAATAAGTGTTTGTAACATTTTTTTCTCCGTTTGAAATTATTTTTCGCAGCTCCACCGCAATTATTGCGATAAAACCGCTGCGGGAGAAATAATGCGAACTACGGAAAATCGCTTAAACGCAATTTTCCGTGTCACAAATTCCTTGTTAGAGGGTTTCCGCCGTGCCCTGCGCCGCTTCGATAGCAGCCTTTGCGGATTCGGAGAACTTCGCAGCTTTAACCGTAAGAGCAACTTTCAATTCGCCGTTGCCCAAAACTTTCAAACCGCTATTGTTCTTAACTTCTTTCGCAAGACCATTTTCCATTACGAAGCCATAGTCTACAACCGTACCTGCAGGAAGTTCTGCAAGATCGGAAAGGTTTACGATCACGTATACTTTCTTGCCTACGTGGTTGAAACCTCTCTTGGGTACGCGGCGAGCGATAGGCATCTGACCGCCTTCAAAACCGGGACGTACACCACCGCCAGAACGAGCCCATTGACCTTTGTGCCCCTTACCGGACGTTTTACCCGTGCCCGAACCGATACCGCGACCGAGTCTTTTGGTCGCTTTGGTAGCTCCCTGTGCGGGAGAAAGAGTATCTATTCTCATGATAATCTCCTTAAACGTTTTCTACTTTCACGAGGTGCTTAACCTTCGCAACCATACCCTGAATTGCGGGGGTATCCTCAAGTTCCTTGGAGGAACGGATCTTTTTAAGACCAAGTGCCGCTACCGTAGCTTTTACGGATTCGATCTGACCAATCGTGCTTTTTACAAGCGTTACTTTGATTTTTGCCATTGTCTTATTCCTCCGCCTCTTAGCTCAAAATTTCTTCTACAGTCTTGCCACGAAGTGCTGCAACCTGTTCAACAGATTTCAATTCCTTCAACCCTTCGATAGCTGCTTTTACGCAGTTACCAGAGTTTTGGCTGCCGTGAGATTTCGTTCTGATGTTCTTAATACCAACTGCTTCCATAACCGCACGAACGGGACCGCCCGCGATAACACCAGTACCTTCTTCAGCGGGCATCATCAAAACTGCGCCGCGTCCGAATTTACCTACTACCATATGAGGAATGGTATTGTCTACGATGGATACGGAAACCATGTTTTTCTTTGCTCTCAAAGTAGCTTTTTCGATTGCTTCGGGAACTTCCTTTGCTTTACCCGTAGCTACGCCGATTTTGCCTTTGCCGTCGCCTACGATAACGAGCGCTGCAAAACGCATATTTTTACCGCCCTTTACAACCTTCGTAACGCGGTTTACTTCGATAAGCTTTTTAATAAGCCCATCGTCTTCAGCCTGTCTTCTTTGAGGTCTTCTTTCTCTTTTTTCGTCTGCCATTGTACCCACTCCTTAGAATTTAAGTCCGGCTTCTCTTGCGCCGTCTGCGACTGCCTTTACACGACCCGTGTAAAGATAACCGCCTCTGTCGAATACGACTGCCTGAACGCCTTTTGCCATTGCTCTTTCAGCAGCAACCGCGCCGACAACCTTAGCAGCTTCCGTTTTGTTCAAGCCTGCGATCTTTTCCTTTACAGCCTTATCCATCGTGGACGCAGCAGCAATCGTTACGCCGCCCTTGTTATCGCCCTTACGATCGTCGATAATCTGTACGTAGATGTGATTAAGACTTCTGTAAACGTTCATACGGGGAGTTTCCGCCGTACCCGTAACCGTCTTTCTGACGCGTGCGTGGCGTCTCTGTCTGACTGCATTTTTATCAATTTTAGAAATCATACTTTAACGCTCCTTATTTCTTACCTTTACCGGAGGTCTTACCTTCCTTATGTTCAACGTATTCGCCCTTATAACGAATACCGTATCCATGATAAGGTTCGGGAATTCTGATCTTCCGGATGTTCGCCGCGATCTGACCAACGAGTTCCTTGCTGATACCGGAAACGTTAATTTCCGTCAACGTAGGACACTCAAAGTTGATACCTTCGGGTGCTACAATTTCTACAGGGTGAGAGAAACCTACGTTTAAAACAAGCTTGTTGCCTTGTACTGCAGCTTTCCAACCTACACCTTTTACTTCCAACGATTTTACAAAGCCTGCGGATACGCCCATAACCATACCGTTGATGAGCGCACGGTACAAGCCGTGTTTTGCGTTGGTTTCAGCCTTGTTGTCAAGCGCTTTTACCAAAAGGGTAGCGCCTTCCACTTCAATACCGATGTTGCCTACAACTTCGCGGGTAAGCGTGCCCTTGGGGCCTTTTACCGTTACGACGCTGTTTGCAAAATTAACTTCTACGCCTGCGGGAAGCGCGATGGGCATTTTACCGATTCTCGACATTGTCCATTACCTCCCTATTACCAGATGTAGCAAAGGACTTCGCCGCCTACGTTAGCTGCCTTTGCTTTCTTCCCCGTCATAATACCCTTGTTCGTGGACAGAATAACCGTACCGAAACCACCGAGTACTCTGGGCATGTTATCTACGCCTGCATACGTACGCAAGCCGGGCTTGGATACTCTTTGCAAACCACTGATAACCGACTTCTTGTCGTTGTATTTAAGCGTAATTGCGATCTTACCGTTGTAACCGTCTTCAACGATTTTCATATCTTTTACCCAACCCTCGTTTGCAAGGATTTCGGCAATAGCTTTCTTTTCGTTGGACGCGGGGATTTCCACCGTTTCCTTGTTAGCCGTGATCGCGTTTCTAATTCTTGTAAGCATATCTGCGATAGGATCCGTCATTTCTTTTACCTCCTATTACCAGCTCGACTTCTTAACGCCGGGAATTTCTCCCTTGTACGCAAGGTTACGGAAGCAGATACGGCATACACCGTACTTTCTCAAAACTGCATGAGGTCTTCCGCAGATGGTGCATCTCGTATAAGCTCTCGTAGAGAACTTAGGCGTCTTTTGCTGTTTATTAATCATTGACTTCTTTGCCATGTTCGTTTCTCCTTACTTCTTGAAAGGCATACCGAGTGCTCTCAAAAGCTCTCTTGCCTCTTCATCGGTGTTTGCCGTCGTAACGATTGCTACGTCCATACCTCTGATTTTCTCTACCTGATCATACGTGATTTCAGGGAAAATCAATTGTTCTTTCAAACCTACCGAGTAGTTGCCGCGTCCGTCAAACGCTTTGTCCGATACACCGCGGAAGTCGCGGAGTCTAGGAAGCGCGATAGATACGAACTTGTCGTAGAAGTTATACATTCTTTCACCACGAAGGGTTACTTTGATACCAACGGTTTGTCCTTCTCTTACCTTGAAGTTTGCGACAGATTTCTTCGCCTTCGTCAAGATAGGTTTTTGACCGGAAATCAACTTGATTTCGTTTTCCGTCATTTGAATAGACTTTGCATTGTCTTTGATGTCGCCAAGACCCGTATTGATAACAATCTTAACGAGTTTGGGGCATTCCATTACGGATTTGTATCCGAATTTCTTCATAAGGAAAGGTACTACTTCTTTTTCGTACTTTTCTTTTACTCTGTTTTTATAAACTTTCTCTGCCATTTTAACTTACCTCGTTAGTTGTTTTCCGTGCTTTCAGCGGGAGCTTCCACAGGAGCTTCAGCTTTCGCCGCACGCTTTCTCGTTCTCTTCTTGGGTGCTTCTTCCGCAGCAGCCGCAGCTTTTGCAGCAGCCTTCTTGGAATATGCCTTATCGAGAACTGCGCCGCACGCACATACGCGAACTTTTTTACCGTCCACTACGTTGTGGTGTACTCTCGTTGCTTTGCCGCACGTAGGGCACACAACCATAACGTTGGAAACGTCGATTGCGCCGGGAATTTCTGCGATTTTGCTCGTTTCGTTCGCTCTTCTTGCCTTTTGATGCTTCTTCTGAATACGAACGCCCTCAACCGTTACCGTATTTGCTTTCGGGGACGTGGCAAGGACTTTTCCCTGTACGCCTTTATCTTTACCGGCAATTACAAGTACGTTATCATTTACTTTTACGTTCATTGTTGTAGTCCTCCTGACCAATTACAGTACTTCG
>JAFTHU010000025.1 GCA_017457215.1 Clostridia bacterium | reverse complement strand
TTTGTTGCACGCAAAATTTCGAAATTCTTCGCAGAATCTCTTTAACGTGATACTTTCGTCGTACGTCGTCTTTTGGAATTTCGCGCGGTTTGCGTCCAATTCGCACAGCATATAGAAGCGGGATCTTCCCTCTTCTTCCTCTTCTGCCTTTTCCGCACTTTCCGTCTGTTTTCCCGTTACAGCTATTCCGCCTTTCACTTCTACGTTAGCGGGAACTTGCAAATTACCGATATCCACGCTGCCGATTTCAACTTCTTTCCCTCCTCCCCAAGCCGCTATTAATAAGAATAACAACACAAAGGGCAAAACAATCAGCAACGTTAAAATCAAATAGCTGATTTCCGTTCGAACAACTACTCTGTCGTTCGAGCCTAAATACGTAGCAAATGCATAGGCAAAAAGCGTCCCGAAGAGTATCGTCAACAGAATGAGGACAAAATATATTTTATTCGATTTTTTCTGCTTTTTCATTATTCTTCATCGTCCTTTTTACTTTTTGCTTTTTGCTTTTTTACTCGTTTTTTTTCCGCGTTTTCCGTTTGCGCTTCTACGGGAGTTTCTACCGCGTTACTCTCTTCTACAACGGGAGATTCTTCCACCTTGCTTTCTTCTGCAACAGGAGTTTCTTCCGCCTTGCTTTCTTCTACAACGGGAGTTTCTTCCGCTTTGCTTTCTTCTACGACGAGAGTTTCTTCCACCTTACTTTCTTCTACAACGGGAGTTTCTACCGCCGTTTCCTCGTTCATTTCTTGCTCTTGCGAAATCGTTTCCGTTTCCTCAAGGTTTTCTTCTGTTTGGAGGCTTTTTTCTTTCTTTTTCTTTTTCAGTTCCAAATTCTTTGCGTAAACTTCCGCCTTAATTCTTTGCTTGGTTTTTTTCCATTCTTTCTTGTAAAACAAGCGGAACATTTCGTATTGATGTTCTAATTCGTCCGTTTGTTCTTTGGTGGTGAAATCTTCGTTCTCGCCAATCAATCCATATTCGGAACGAAGCGCCAACAAACGAGCGTCAGAAATGGCTTTATGTTTTACCATTTCGTCATAACTGCGTTGCATTTCGTTCAATTTTTGAATACTTGCGTTGACTTTGCTATTTAACACATCCGATTTCGCTTCGTAATCCTCTGTAATCGTACGCAATTTTTCGGCATGTTCTTCGTTGATTTTTAAAAGTTCCAGCGAACGCTCTTCGCTGATTCGATTCAATTCCTGCATATGGAATGCATCTGCTGTCGCTTTTACGTTTTGCAATTCTTCTACGCTGCTCTGTACGCGACGAATGTCCTCTTCGTGTTGTGCCGTAAGCAACCCAATTTGATTATCGTATTGCATTTGTAAACCTTGTATACGTTGTTCGTATGCCGTTTGTACTTCGCGTAAACGTTGAGTGCGGCGCAATTCAATGGCTGCCATATCGTCGGCATATTTTTTATTCAAGCGCTCAATTTCCCTGCCCAAAGAACGAATTGCCGCATGATTTTCTTCCAATTCGTCGTGCAATTTATGAATTTCTTCGTGCAAAGCGTCGATTTTTCTATGCGCTTCATTAAGCTCTTCCTCTTCTTTTTCCATATCTTTGATACGTTTTTCCAGAAGACGAATATATTGTTCCGGCGTCAAACCGCTTGCGCTTAAATGACGGCTAATACCTCGAATCTGCTCTGCGAGTTTAGCTCTTTCTTCTTCACGACGACGATTTTCTTCCTTTTCGTATTCTTCTTTTAAGTAATCCTTAATCCCCAAACCATGTTCATAAGTAAGGAAGAACGCAAGATCTACCGCTTCGGCAATTTCATCGCCAACCATGCTGTTAAAGGGCGAAATGGTACGCGTTTCCGTCGTAATAACGTATCCGTCCTTATCGTATGCCGTAATATATTCGTACAAAGATAACGCTTCACGGAAATTACGGTTCATTTTTAATACGTTCGTACGCATAATCGGCGGCTTTACCATCGGACTTTTTGCCACTTCTACCATCAAAGGCGTACCCAAATATATGATAACTACTTTGTAAATGGTCAAAATACGATCAATTTCTTTCTGCGCTTTATTGTGTTCGCGAAGATATTCGTCGTTTTTCTTTTCTTCTTCCAAACGAAGTTCGTATTTTACACGACGAGTACTTTCCGAAAATTCTTTGCGCATTTCCATTTTACCGTTGTACGTGTTCGTCATTTCCACGATTTTTTCATAACGCATTCCGATAAAATCGCGCAAATAACAAAGCAACATATACAAGAATCTGTTTTCGTAAACGGCGTAATCGCTTAATCGTTCTACCGTATAAAGATGTTCGGGAATCATATCTTCCCCTTCTTTCGGCGCGCGCGTAAAGAAATTACTGTGGCGCGCGAGATGCTCCACGGAATCTTTTGATACGCGTTTTACCTTTTCAATGGGGATTACTTCGCCGTTGGAGCGAATGAATTGCCGTTCTTCTCGAATAGCTTTATCGATAAATTCTAACCCTTTTTCTATGGCTTCTATCCAATCGTCTTCAATCGTACAGTTTTTACGCGTTACTTCAATCAAATCGTTTTCGGGATCAGCCGCCACAATCGCCGTGCGGTGTCCTTTACAATCGTTGCTTTGTAACGTGTTTTTTCTGTAATCGATTAATGCGCGATATAATGTATCCAAATAGTTCATATGGACGTTTTCCTTATACTTTATTTACTGTTTGTTCGCTATTACGCGTTCTTCTTCAAACGCTGTACGTATTCCTTACAAAGTTTCATCTTATCTTGGCCGAATAATTCGTCCAAATATTCGCAGAATCCGTCTACTACGCTTCGTATATATACGGGGTTTTGCGTTTCCAATTTCCGAAGCACTTTCTTCGATAAAATATCGTCCAAAGCTTCCAATTCTTCTCCTCCGCACGCTACGTATACCGGAATATACGTCTTTATTTGCTTCATGATTCGGTTACCGAACGTGATATGGAATACCCGTATCATATATTCGTCTAACTTTTCCAGTCTGCGCATGTTTCTGTTCGTTATCGCGTATTCTTCCATCGCTTCTTGCGATAACTTCATAAATCTCTCCGCCGTTATATGTACCGTCGGTGTCTTCGGCGCTATGAACGGTTCCGATTTCGTGTCCAAGTTCATGACCATAGCACGGTCATATACCTTATCCGATATCGCAAACGTCGAATCGTCGTTGTTTGCCGTTCCGATAAACCACATATTGTTCGGTAACTTGATTTGTCCGCCTTTTAACTGTACTGGGTCGTTTTCCCATTCGTCCGATACTACGTCCAAATATCTTCTGTCCGGATTCGGCAATTCCAACAACGACAAAAATTCCGCAAAGTAATATTCTACTCGCGCTATGTTCATTTCGTCTAATATCGTGATGTAGATGTCCTTGCTATAATTCGCTTCGTACATCTTCTGCAACAACGTCGTTTCATTAAAACGCTTCGTGAATTCGTTGTAGTAACCCACTAGGTCCGTTCTTTCTTTCCACATCGGCTGTACCGGTACAACCGTCGATTTGTTCTCTAAAAATTCACCAAATGCATACGCCAACGACGTTTTACCTGTACCCGACATACCTTGCAATATCAAGATTTTCGTTACCGATAAACCCGCTACAAATCTGCGAATATCGTCTATGCTGTAATACAAACGTAATTTGTTGCACGCAAAATTTCGAAATTCTTCGCAGAATCTCTTTAACGTGATACTTTCGTCGTACGTCGTCTTTTGGAATTTCGCGCGGTTTGCGTCCAATTCGCACAGCATATAGAAGCGGGATCTTCCCTCTTCTTCCTC
>JAFTHU010000016.1 GCA_017457215.1 Clostridia bacterium | reverse complement strand
ACTATTTTAGCACATAAGCAACCGTCTTGTCAATATAATAGCATACTTGTTAGCAAATTACAATGTACTGTCAGTACAAAAATTAAAGACACCCTATATCGCAAGGATGTCTTCGATTTGAACATTGAAAAGCTTTGCTAAATTAAACAAATTTTCCGTACTAGGCATTTTAGTGCCGTTTTCCCAATCATAAATCACTCTCGGTGAAGCCAATTGAAGATAATCCGCAACGTCTTCCCGCGTGTATTTAGATTGGTCGATTAGAAAATAGATATTTTCGCCCGTCTTTCTCTTGTTCAGTTGTACTTTGTAATCCATTGTTTGACCTCCATATAATGAAAATCTCCACCTATGGATAAATGAATTACAATATTATTATAATATTTTTACTAAAATATTACAATCAGTTTTAGTTGCTTTCTTCAAAAAAGTTTCAAGTATTTGTTCGTTTTTAATCCCCTAACAATGCTAACATTTCGTCGGCGTTCGTGTCGGGTTTTACTTTGGGCACAACCGCTTTTATAATGCCCTGCTCGTCGATTAAGAACGTCGTTCTCACAACGCCCATACTCACTTTTCCGTACAACTTTTTCTCTTGCCAAACTCCATACGCTTGAATTACTGAAAGTTCGGTGTCCGAAAGCAAAACAAACGGCAAATTGTATTTTGTTGCAAAATTAAAATGCGAATTCACGCTATCCTTGCTAATGCCGATAACCACCGCATTTTTATTCTCTATTTCCTTATTTTTAAGCGCAAACGCACACGCCTGCCGAGTGCAACCGGGCGTATTATCTTTCGGGTAAAAATACAAAATCACTTTCTTGCCGAGAAAATCGGACAAAGAAACCATATTCCCGTTTTTATCGGGCAACGTAAAATTCGGTGCTTTCATTCCAACTTCTAACATATATTTAACTCCTTATCTCAATTTCAAAATATTTCAACAACGCTTTATAGGTGTCCTGTCCGTCAAGGCAGGTTTCAATTAAAAAGCCCTTTTCGTTGTTCCACTCTCGTAAGCCACGATAATAGAACATCTTTTTGCTGTCTTCGATAATAAACGGAACGATATTATTACGCAAACATTCTTTGAACGCAACCAAACGTCCCACCCTGCCGTTCCCATCTTGGAAAGGGTGGATTTTTTCAAATCGGTAGTGAAATTCTACGATATTTTCAAAAGAACTCTTCTCAATCCCTGCGTACCAAGTAAGCAATTTTTGTATTTCAACGCATACCTGGTTAGGGGAAACGGTTGGCATACCGCCTACCGTGTTCGGCTTTGACTTATAATCGCCAACCCTAAACCACGAAAGACGGGAATCTGACGTCGCTGTTTTCAAAATGCGATGTAGCTCTTTGATAAACGTTTCCGTCAACTCCTCTTCCGCATGCGTGATAACATAATCAATCGCGCGGAAGTGATTATTCGTTTCGATAATATCGTCAACGGGAACCCCTTCTTCCGCACCGATTGTATTCGTTTCAAAAATCAAACGGGTTTGGTCTTCGGAGAGCTTGCTACCTTCGATGCGGTTAGAGTTATACGTTAAGCGTACCTGCGTTTCGTGATAGAGTCCGCCTAAAATTTTCATTTCCATTTCTTCGCGCAAGATCTGTAAAACGGGATTATCACAAACTTCTCGACACAAATCTTCCACACGGCAAGCGAAATATTCCGAAATTTTCCGCAACACGTTTTCGGCAATTTTTTCGCCTTTGCTAATCTTGGCAACCGTACGCGATGAAATATCAAGCACCTTTGTCAAATCAGACTTCTTCAAGCCGTTTTCTTTCAAAATCTTTACTAAATTATCGTAAGAAATCATATTTTTGCTCCTAAATCTTTACTTATTATAGCATATTTTAAATAAAAAGTAAAGATTTTTCGTATAATGTAAAAAAGGTTGCGCCTAAAATTTAGTAGAATTCTCTTTTCTATTATGCAATTATTTCATATTTTTTTATAGACACATCTCAACACGAAATGTAGAAATCTGTCTACCCTCCTATATGTTAGTCCCCTTTCTTTTTTGGAGCGCGCTTACGAATAGGCAAAAACTCCTTATATCCATTTTACCCGTTGCAATATAATACGAGAATGTTTATATCACTTTTACACTTTTCCCGACCTTGAATAATAGATTGGTAGTTGCTTTTTCAAGAAAAAGGAATAAATCAGGTATACTTTACCATATCTAACGCCAAATTCAAATGAATACGACTACTCTTACCTGCTTTGTACTATATTAAAGACGCAGCTTTGCAAACTGCGTCCTAAATACGAATAATTTAATTATCCCTTAACTTAGATTTTTATGATTTCGCTTAAACATTTTGCAAGCTCTTTTGACTTTCCCCAGTCAACGATTTGAAGCTGCTCATCAAATTGAGAAAAGACTTTGTCGGGATAAAAAACAGACAAGGCCACTCCCAATTTAGATTTTAATTTTAATCTATCTGTTGACAAATAAGATACAGGTTCTAATTCATCAATAAAATTTTCACTTTCTTCTACTATGTATGTGCCGTCATCTTTTTCAGCCAATGCACTTAAAAGAACCGTTTCTAACGCCCCTGCGCCTTCTTGCGGAATCACCGTTAATAAAAAATTAACATTCGCCTTTTCTTGATACTTGTTTGATAAAATATTCTTCTTCCAAGTGTTATTTTTTATACTTTTTATATTGGGCGACAATTGCTCCAAAATATCTGTTTCTATGGCATGAACCGTTTGCTCATCAGCGTCAGTCATCAATGCAATGCGGAAATCTGTTTCTCCAAGATGTGCTGTTTCAATCATTGGATATATATATTCCGTAAAAAATCCACCAAAATTATCTTTTCCACCAACAGCACAAATAAGAAGGTCTTCATTATCTTTAATATAGTTGAATGATTTTTTATTGCTAAGCGGAACAGTTTGCGGAATATTCATTTTTAATTTCGGTTTGCGTTCAGTATTATATTTCCAAGACGTTGTTTTTTCTAAATATAAACCCAATAATGTTGCGTCCGTTTCCCCTTCGCACAAAATAATTCTTATCATGAACGCACCTCAAAGCCGAAAAGTTCTCTGTTCCTATAAACTTCAGAACCTTTCATAGAGCGCACCTTTAAATCACCTTCAACGTCTTTCTTTAAGGTGATTACATTTATTAAATCGTGCCTTTCATCAATTTTTCCGTTATAATTTTGTGTGTTTAAAATCTCATCTATAGCTTCTAAACTGTGCGTAGTGATAAAAATTTGAACATCCCATTTCATCGCAGCTTTTATTAAAAAATTAAAAATCTCACCATAGTACTTATAATGAATAGAGGTGTCAATTTCATCAATTAATAAAACGCCACCTTGCGCTTTTATTATCCCGTTTGCTAAAGACAAAACTTTTTTAATACCGTCACCATAGGTAGATAACGGCATTAATCCTTTTTTCTTACTTCTAACGTATTCTACAGCTCGGGAAGAATTATCATCCTTGATATATACCAAATCCTCAATATCTCTATCAAACAAGCGTATTAATTGAATGCAAATATCTTTATACGTATCATTTTTGACAATATTATTAAACGCATTCTCCGTAATATGAGAAATTGGCGATAAATAATCAATATTTATAATCATATCTCGATTATTTCTTAAAAGCGAATATCTGCTATAATTTGTAAGTCTAATATCCGTTTCTTTACGTTTCGAATTAATAGAAGAAAACATTCTACCCACAAATGCAGACGCTTCTTGACCAAGCAATCTTTTCGTATAACCCGATCGAACAGAAGACGGAAAAATTTGCACGTCTTTTTCTTCTATCAACACCGATTTTTCTTCCCCTTCAATTTCTAAAGAAATCTCCCCAGCGTCTCCGATGGATTGAATATAAATCTTCTGAATTTCATTGTTTTTAGGAAAAATACTTAAAAAATTTGTATAAAGATTCGGACCAGTAAAAACGCCGACATCTCTCATTCTTGCCGTACGTAAAACATTATCAAAGCTAAAAGGTGCACGCAATAAATAAATGGATTCTAATATAGACGATTTACCCGAATTGTTATCGCCGACAATAACATTGACACAATTCAATGCCTTTAACTCTAAATTTTTAATTCCCCTATATTGTCCGATAAATAAATCTTTTAAATATTTTGACATATTAATCCTCCAAGTTCTCCTCGAAATCAACAAAATCTACCACCAACTTTTTGCCAAGCCCGTCACATAATCTTTTTAATATCAATAAGCTTGGCAAATATTTTCCGTTTTCTATTTTACTTATGTTTGCTTGCGGTATACCTGTTTTTTGGGATAACTGTTTCTGCGATATATTAAGCTCTTTTCTTACAGATACCAGCAATTCACTAATTTCTTTTGCTATATCATAGTCAATCATTTGTAAAGAATCGTCTTCTTTTTTTGTAGCATTTACATCCAAGTTCTTTAATGCTTTATCAAGATAACTTTGAAAATCACTCATAATAGCGCTCCTATTTAGAATTTTATTTCCCTTGCATATTAATTATACAATAAAATATCGGTTTTAGCAATTGTTTTTATGTTATATTTGACATATTTTCTTAAAAATATTCTTACCACACAATATTTTTCTTAAAAATTTATCTTTACACTTTTTTTAACTGCTATATACAAATAACAGATACAGTTAAAAACCACGTCCTAAATACCTTTAATTTCTCCGTCGTTTCTTTGAAAGCGTGTAAATACACGAAAAATTTTTGTCAATATTATTACGGGAAACGTTGACAAGTTCATTTTTTTCGTAATATGCACCAAATTTTTCTTGACACGTTCGCTAAAATATAGTATACTTATTACGGAAAAAGTTGACAAAACCAAATTACCCGAAATAAGGAGCTTTTTATGAACGAATTGGTTATCAAGCGTGATTTATATCTCAATAAGCTTATTCGCAAAAAAAATAATGGTAGCATAAAAATTATAACGGGGCTTCGTCGCTCAGGCAAAAGCTATCTTCTTAACAACCTTTACTATGATTATCTACTTAGCGAAGGCGTTAAACAAGAGCAAATTATTAAACTTGCTCTTGACGATGACCGCAATCGGGAATATCGTGATCCCGATAAACTTTCGGCTTTTTTATACTCTAAAATAGCCAATGAAACCGATAATTTTTATTTCCTTTTAGACGAAGTACAGTTCGCCATTTCCGATAAAGAAATAAAGTCAAAAGAACCTATTCGCCTTTACGGAATTTTAAACGGTTTACTTCGGTTAAAAAACGTTGACGTATATATTACGGGTAGCAATTCCAAATTTTTATCGTCGGATATAGCAACCGAATTCCGTGGTCGGGGCGACGTTGTTCACGTAAATCCCCTTTCTTTCGCGGAGTTTTATTCCGCCTACAAATACGGCGATAAATACGACGCTTGGGACGAATACTCTACTTACGGCGGTATGCCTATGCTTTTGACTATGGAAACCGACGAAGAAAAAGCCGAATATCTCAACAATTTATTTAAGAACACTTATATCAAAGATATTATCGAAAAAAACCGTCTACGTGGCGACGTCGCAATTGATACCTTGATAGATGTTTTAGCCTCCTCTATCGGTTCGTTAAATAATCCAACCAAAATTGCAAAAACTTTTGTCTCTAACGGCATGAACGTAAGCGATAAAACCGTATCCACTTATATTGAATATCTCTTAGATTCCTTCTTAATACGAAAAACTGCAAGATATGATATTAAAGGTAGGAAATATATTAACTCGCCGTTTAAGTATTATTTCAGCGATATTGGACTTCGTAACGCAAGGATTAATTTCCGTCAACAAGAACAAACCCATATCATGGAAAACATAATCTATAACGAACTTGTTATGCGTGGTTTTAACGTTGACGTTGGCATAATAGAACACGTTGTTAGAACTGAGAACGATAAACGCGAAACCAAACATTTGGAAGTAGATTTTGTATGCAACAAAGGTAATCAACGCTATTACATTCAATCTGCCTTCTCTATTCCTAGTGCCGAAAAAATGGCACAAGAGCAAGCGTCACTTGACCGTATAGACGACTCGTTTAAAAAAATCATTATTACGCAAGACAGGACAAAACTTTGGAGAAATGAAAAAGGTTACGTTATTATGAACCTTTTAGATTTTCTTCTCAAAGAAAACAGCCTTGAATTATAATTTTTTCGGGATTGCAAACGCAATCCCTTTTTTTACAGCAAAGACGCAGTTATAATAACCGCGTCTTAAACATCAATGATTCCGTTATGAATTTTTTGGGAAGTGTGTAAAAACACGAAAAATACGTTACACGAAAAAAATCCTTCCGTTTTTTAGACGCAAAGGATTTTGTGAAGTTCCCAAAAAGTTCCCAATGCTATCAAACCCCCGATTTTCGTCAGGTTTTTCAAGGGATTCACGGTTTTCACGCAAAAGCCTAAAACGGCGGAAAACCTTGGGAAAATCTGGGAAGCTATGAAAAATACAAGAAAAAGAGCAAAAGTCACATCTTTGTAAAAATTTCAATTTTGGGGCATTTTTAATGGTTTTTCGTGCAAAATCGCCCCGTTTTCGCACTTTTTGAAAAATTTTTGTTTTTGTGAGTTTGAAAGCACATTTGCCTTAAAATCCCTCGGAGTAACATCCGTGCCGGTTCAAGTCCGGCCAGCGGCACCACAAAGCCCCGATTTCTCGTTGAGAAATCGGGGCTTTGTATTGATACGCGTAATCTGGACGGACTTGAGGGTGGGAGCCGTTTTGCGAGAGCAAAACGCTTTGCCGTACGCATTTTCGCCAATGGAAAACTTGACGGCAAAGGACGACGTTGATAACGTCGGAGCGGGGCGTCTCCGCTAAAGGAACAAGTCCGGCCAGCGGTACCAAGAAAATCGTTAGGAGTTTCCTAACGATTTTCTTTTTACTTTTTTATCCTTTTTAATATACTATAAAAATATACCTATACCGCCATCAAAACAATCCGTTTTCTGTTCCTTCAAAATGAAATGTTTTTACCCACAAATTTTAATGCTTCCATTTGCGTTTCGTCAAATTTACCGTCGCGGTACACCCCTATATCAATGGTTACAACACCACCGGCTTGATTTACTTTTTTTATGTAATCCGTAAGATATTCTGCGTCCCTTTTTAATCCAAAAGTGCCCCAACAGCCAAGTACGCATCCCCCAAGCCCAAGCGGGGCAAGAATATGCGCTTGCGCTGTGCCGTAAAATCTTTGTTCGGGGACAATGGTAAAATCGTTTTGTTCTCCGCACAGAAAATCCTCAAACGAAAATCCTACTTCTATCCTATCCAGCAATCCGTTATTTAACGCAACCAACGCATTTGGATTTCCTTTTTTACACGCTTTATAATAAATTTCAAGCAATTCGTCCGTGTACTTAAGCCAACTTTTATAACAGCCGTCAATCCACCAACCTTTTATCTTGTTGCCGTATCTGATCGCATATTCTTCCAAAACGCTTGCCCATTTTTCGACAAAGGGTTTCGTTACGCCAACCTCTCTCGGCTCGATAAAGCCAAATTTTTTACCCTCTTCGACGCTTTTATACGGACCGTCGCCAGTGAAATACAAAAACAAGTCGATATCGTATTTCGATAAGGCCTGATACAAATCCTCTATCAAATCCCTCGTGCTGCACGCTTCGCCCGGTTTTGTACCCGCTATTTTATCAAAAGTTGCGTTAGGGGCAACCATATACTTCGTTCCTTGCATTACGGTTATAACGTAATAGCCCGCCCCCATTTCATGCAAATTCCTCGCCAAAGTTTCCGTGTCAAACTCTTTTACAAGCGTGTCCCAATCGGTTTGCTTCCCGTAACTATTCAAAGTGTTTGGATCGTTTTGAATAACGTGTAAAAAATGGTTAAATACACCCCACTTTCTACTGTAAAATCTATTCTGCGCTATTTTTATATTATTTGCTTGCATATGTTTTTCCTCTTTTTATAAAATTCGTCCTTATTATACTACAATCCCAAAACAAAGTCAATGCTTCCAAAAATAAAAACGACCCGCCCTTTTAGGACAAGCCGCTTTATTTTTTAGTTATACCTGCAAATTAGTTGCGGGGATTTTTAATGTTCGCTTGTGCAGCAGCCAATCTTGCGATGGGCACACGGTACGGCGAGCAAGAAACGTAGCTCAAACCGATTTCGTGGCAGAATTCGATGGACGAAGGATCGCCGCCGTGTTCGCCGCAGATACCGAGGTGCATGTTGGGACGAACCGCTTTACCGCCGTCAACCGCCATCTTCATAAGCTTACCAACACCCGTCGTATCCAATCTTGCGAACGGATCGGATTCGTAAATCTTGTTTGCATAGTATGCGGGCAAGAATTTACCAGCGTCATCACGGGAGAACCCGAATGCCATCTGCGTCAAGTCGTTCGTACCGAAGCAGAAGAATTCTGCTTCCTTTGCGAGCTCTTCCGCCGTCAAGCATGCACGGGGGATTTCGATCATCGTACCTACTTCGTAGGTGAGCGCAACGCCGCTTGCTGCGATAACTTCTTCAGCCGTCTTAACAACGATATCTTTTACGAACTTCAATTCTTTCGTTTCGCCCGTCAAAGGAATCATAATTTCAGGGATAAGTTTCCAATCGGGGTGTTTCTTCACTACGTTGATTGCTGCCTTGATAACCGCCTTCGTTTGCATAACTGCAATTTCGGGATAGGTTACGGACAAACGGCAACCACGGTGCCCCATCATGGGGTTGAATTCGTGCAAGCCTTCGATAATTTCCTTAATCTTTGCAACCGATTTACCCTGCGCTGCTGCCAAAGCTGCGATATCTTCTTCGTTCGTAGGTACAAATTCGTGAAGAGGAGGATCCAGGAAACGAATGGTTACGGGATAACCGCCGAGCGCTTCGAACAAACCTTCGAAGTCAGCCTGCTGCATAGGTTCGATCTTTGCAAGCGCCGCTTCTCTTTCTTCTACGGTGTCGGAGCAAATCATTTCACGGAATGCGCCGATTCTGGAAGGATCGAAGAACATGTGTTCCGTACGGCAAAGGCCGATACCCTGCGCGCCGAATGCAACCGCTTGTTTTGCATCTTCAGGGCTGTCTGCGTTCGTTCTAATGCCAAGCGCCTTATATTTATCCGCAAGCGCCATAATTCTTCCAAAATAGCCGGAGTTGGGGTCTGCGGGAACGGTCTTAATCATCGTATCGTAGATGTTACCCGTCGAACCGTCAAGGGAAAGCGCGTCGCCTTCGCGGAAAATCTTGCCTGCAAGTTCGAAATATTTTTCTTCTTCGTGCATTTTGATATCGCCGCAACCAGATACGCAGCACGTACCCATACCGCGCGCAACAACTGCCGCGTGAGAGGTCATACCGCCGCGAACGGTGAGAATACCCTTCGCATACTTCATACCTTCGATATCTTCGGGGGACGTTTCCAAACGAACAAGAATAACATTTTCGCCCTTCTTTCCTTCGATTACTGCGTCTTCTGCCGTGAATACGATTTTACCTGCTGCTGCGCCGGGGGAAGCTGCAAGGCCTTTACCAACCACGTTGTTCTTGTCTGCGTCTTTCAATGCCTTTGCGTCGAATTGAGGGTGAAGGAGCATGTCCAAGCTCTTTGCGTCGATTTGCATAACCGCTTCTTGTTCGGTGATCATGCCTTCGTCGATAAGGTCGCAAGCGATCTTGATAGCAGCCGCAGCCGTTCTCTTACCGTTACGCGTTTGGAGCATGTACAACTTTCTGTCCTGAATGGTAAATTCCATATCCTGCATATCGCGGTAGTGGTTTTCCAAAATACCGCAAACTTTGAGGAACTGTTCGTAAACTTCGGGGAACACTTCTTTCATCTGTGCGATGGGCATCGGGGTACGAACGCCTGCAACAACGTCTTCACCTTGTGCGTTGGTGAGGAATTCACCCATAAGACCCTTTTCACCCGTAGCAGGGTCGCGCGTGAACGCAACGCCCGTACCAGAAGTTTCACCCATGTTACCGAACGCCATCATCTGTACGTTTACCGCAGTACCCCAGCTGTAAGGGATATCGTGGTCCATACGGTAGATGTTTGCACGGGGGTTGTCCCAAGAACGGAATACCGCTTTTACCGCTTCGAAAAGCTGTTCTTTCGGGTCGGAAGGGAAATCCTTGCCGAGTTGCGCTTTGTATTCTGCCTTGAACTGATTTGCAAGTTCTTTAAGGTCGTTTGCGTCAAGCTCTACGTCCTGCGTAACGCCCTTCTTTTCTTTCATTTCGTCGATGAGCTTTTCAAAATACTTCTTGCCGACTTCCATAACAACGTCCGAGAACATCTGGATAAAGCGGCGATAGCAGTCCCAAGCCCAACGGGGATTACCCGATTTTGCAGCGATGGTTTCTACTACTTCTTCGTTCAAGCCGAGGTTGAGGATCGTGTCCATCATACCGGGCATGGAAGCGCGCGCACCCGAACGTACGGATACGAGCAAGGGGTTTTCCTTGTCTCCGAATTTCATACCGCAGATGTTTTCCATCTTTTCGATGTATTCCATGATTTCCGCTTGAATACTATCGTTGATTTTTCTGCCGTCCTCGTAATACTGCGTACAAGCTTCGGTGGAGATGGTGAAGCCTTGGGGAACGGGAAGACCGATGTTGGTCATTTCCGCAAGGTTTGCACCCTTACCGCCGAGGATTTCACGCATCTTCGCGTTGCCTTCCGTGAAGAGATAGCAATACTTCTTTGCCATAATGTTTATTTCCTCCAAATTGATTTTTTCCTATTCTTATTTGCCAAAAGCCGCAAAAAATGTCCCGCCCGACACGTTTCCCCGTTTTCGGGCGTGAAAAAAACACCTATTCGGTTTTTAGCCATATTCCATTTTAATATAAAATGAAATAAATATCAAGCCTTTCACGCGCGATTTCGAATATTTTTTTGCGCACACGAGGAATTTTTTGCTTTTTTAACGCTTTATAGAACAACGCCCTGCGGTTTATTTCCCCGCAGGACGTTGTTTACTTGTATGGATTTATCTATCTTCTTTATTTTTCGTTTTATACGAAATTATCTTTGTCGTAATGGAAGCCAACAGATTTGCCGCCGTAAAAACAATAGTATTTTTCCCACCGCTTTCGACCCCGAAGAAGAACATAAATGTAAACGATTGCATTACATTTTTTACGTACCATTCCAAGGGCTCTTGATTAATGAGGTCTCTTGATTAATGAGGCTTTTTAAAAACTATCCATACAACGAAAAGAATGCTTTTGTTCCCGAAAGGAGTTTTTCGTCCAATTTCCAATTTCCGTTTTCGTATAAGAGCCCGAATTTACACTCCTTTGCCGCTTCGTACAAATCCTCACCGTCGTAACCCACGATTTTATCCGACATATCGTTTAAAATGCGCTTCGCTTCGGGTGTAAAGCGGGACGTTGTGATAAAGATGCCGCGGCAATGCTGTTTTTTGTCCTTTGCCTGCCTGCAAGCGCAAGCGCCAATAAATTGCTGCAATAGCGTTTCGCCCACTACCCACAGCCGTTCGTCCCCCTTTTCAGGGTTCCAATTTTTTGCCTGTATGTAGATGGTTTCTTTAAAGCCGAGCTTGTCCGTCAGCTCAATTTCGCCGTCGATACCGCCGTCGTGCTCGCCGCCGCTGATTTTTAAACCTTCTAACCGTCTTCCGTTCTTCAACGAATACCGTTCCAGCAAATACACCGAATAATATTCGAAATAGTCCCCGCCAAGCGAACGAAGCTTTTTAAGAAAATTTTCACGCAGTTTTTCGTCCGCCGTCATAGGTTTTTCCTGCGCTTGCACGCGCTTTACCGTTTTTAAAATGCGCGCGGCAGGTTTTACCGCCGCCTTTTCCATCGGTTTCCGTTCGGTTTTTACCGCAGGCGCGTTCTTTTCTTCCTCTGCTATTTCAGCCGATTTTTCCGTCGGCTTTGCTTCCACGGGGCTGTTTTCCGCCTTTGCGGGCACGGAAACGGGCGCGGGTGCGGGTTTCGCCGCCTTTACGTCGCCAAATAAAAAACTCATATCCATTACGACGTCTTTTTCCGCCACCTCGGCTTTTTCTTTCACAACGGGCAGGTTTTTCTTTTCTTCCCGTTTTTCCTGTTTTTCTTCTTGTTTTTCTTGCGGTTTAATTTCTTCCGCTTTCGCCTCTTCTTTCTCTTCCGCAACCGCAACCGTTTCCACCTCTTTCTTGGTGCGAGTACGCGTCTTTTTCGTCGGTTTCTCTTCCGACTTTTCCGCTTTTACTTCTTCCTTGGCGGCTTCTTCTGCTTTTACCTTTTTCGCCGTTTTCTTAACGGGCTTTTCTTCGGTTTTTTCCTCTACGATTTCCGCCGTTTTCTTCGTCTTTGCCCGCGTCTTTTTTGCGGGTTTTTCCTCTGTGGTTACTGTGTTTTCTACGTTCTCTTTTACGGGAGGCGGAGGCATAATTCTTGCTTTCAACGCGTACATGCCCCCATCGTACATAACGTCGCTCTCTTTTTTCATAATATCCAAAACCGAACCGATCCTGCCGTTTACGTCGTTGACGTTCTCTTCTCCAAACCGCTCGGCGTATACCTTCGCCGCCTCTTCAATCAGTTCGTTGTGCTTGTGCGGTTTTACCGCCAAAAGTTCCCGAATAATATTTTTAACCGCGTCCTTTTTCTCTGCACGGGTCGCGGCCACGGGAGTTTCCTGTTTCTTTGCCGTTCTTGCCATAATCATTCCTTTTCCTTATTCTTCGTACAAACGGATGAGTTCGCTGAAATTGTTAAATTTCTCTTCCGTTTTCTCCGACAAAAAGGCTTTCAAAAGACGCAGGGCGCGTTTGCGTCCCCCTGAAAGCGCGCTTTCGTCATAGTCTAATCCCGCGCATTTGCGCAAGGTGTGATAAGTAGATACGCTCGCACGTTCCCCCTGTACGCAACGTTCGAACGTCGTAAATTTTCCGTCCGAAAAATCGAACCAAAGTTTTTCGCCGATATCCCCGCCTTGTTCTTCCAAAAAGCTCAAATCCAGGGGATAACCGCTTTCTCGCAAGGCGATGAGAACGAAAGAAATAAGCGCCTCCGTCCCGTCTTCTTCCGCCAACGCCAGCGATTTTAAACACTCTGCCAATCCGATGAACAAGCCCTCGTAGCTCTCGTTTTCCATCAGAATTCCCAAGCAGATTTCCGTTGCCGCGCACGCCGCGTAAAAGCGTACGATATCATAGCGAAGAGAGAAAAAACTTTCGTGCAGATACGCGCCCGTAACCGTATACCTGCCCCCCTTTTCCGCTAAAACGTATTCGGCAAAACAAAAGGGCTGCGCAGAAAAAGCAAGTTTAGCTTTGGGCTTCTTCACGCCGCGGATTCCCGCAGTGATTTTACCCAACGACGGGGAAAAAAGCGTAAGCAATTTGTCGTTGTCTTTGTAATCTATCGATTGCAAAACGATTGCGTCCGTTTTTATCTCCATACCCCTTTTTCCTTTCCTTTTTCCTATCACGCCCCCGCCGCGACGAAAAATTAACGCCGCCGTATAAGGTCGTAATACAGCATATAATAGCTGATGCTGCCCGTTTGCTCAAAGAGTTTCCACGCCATTTTTGCCGCTTCCGTTTCGCCCTGTTTATCCCGCATTTTTTACCCCTCCCCCGTCAGTTTGGGGGAACGGAAAGGATTTTATACGAAAGCGCAAACAAAAAACGCCGTTATTCCTCCCCTCTGTAATCCTCGTATCCGTATTCTCGCAGCATATTCGGGCGATCTCGCCAATCTTCTTTCACTTTGACGTAAGTAGTCAAAAATACTTTACCGCCCAAAAACTTTTCCATATCCTGCCGCGCAAAGGAGGACACTTCTTTAATCGCTCTGCCTTGTTTCCCAATAAGGATTGCTTTGTGGTTTGCCCGCTCGCAGACGATATCCAAATTGATTTCGTACACGCCGTTGTCGTTTCGCTCGAACGTGTTGATAACGATAGCGATTCCGTGCGGAATTTCTTTGTCGAATTTCAACAAAATTTTTTCGCGCATAATTTCCGAAATCATAAAACGCTCGCTCTTGTCCGATACGATGTCCTGTTGAAATACTTTTTCTCCTTCGGGCATTTTTTCCGCGAGGAAGTTTTTTAAATTGCGTACGTTCGTGCCTTTACGCGCAGACACGGGAAACACGTCGATATCCAACTCCGCATCGGAAAATTTTGCCATATCCAGGGGGATATTTTCCTTGGGCATAATATCGATTTTCGTATACGCAATCGCCATGGGTACGTTCAACGCTTTGTATTTGCGAATCAGGTTAAAATCTTCTTCGCTAACCCCGTCGTGCCCATCCAAAACGTACAGAAGAAAGTCCACCGAACGCGCACTGTTTTCCGTCGTTCGCATCATCATATCCGTCAGGGCGTTGCGGGCTTTATAAATGCCGGGCGTGTCCACGAAAACAATTTGATAATCCTCTTCCGTCAATACGCCCAAAATCCGATCCCGCGTCGTTTGAGGCTTGGGGGAAACAATGGAAACTTTCTCCCCTACCAACACGTTAATCAGCGTACTTTTTCCCGCGTTTGCCCTACCGATGACCGCTACGTATCCGCTCTTCATATCTTAAAAAACTCCTTCGTTTTTTCCAAATTTTTTACGCTTATAACCGCGTAATTCCCAGTTTGCCAAGAACAAACTCCTCTTTTTCACGCATTTCCGCCTTGTCTTCGTCCGTCATATGGTCGTATCCCAAACAATGCATCACGCCGTGCACGATTAAATAATGCAGCTCGCGGTTATACGAATGCCCGTATTCTTCCGCTTGTTCCTTTGCCCGTTCGCAACAAATCGCAATAGAACCCAGCAAAAGATTGCCCTCTTCGTCTATCTCGTAAGGATGTTCGTCCGCAAAAATCGCCTCGCCTTTAACGCCGTCCAAAGCGGGAAAACTCAATACGTCCGTTACTTTGTCTATCCCCCGCAATTCACGGTTTAAACGGCGAATCTCCTCTCCGCCCACAAACAACAGCTCTACTGCAAGCGTTACGTCCGTTTTCACAAAGCCCTGCAACGCACGTTCCAACGCCCGCGCATTTTCCGCAGGGAATTCCTCCCCTTCGCAAAGAATTTGAAAATCCATCGTCAATCCCGCTCTCCTTTCGTACCGTTTTCCGTACGTTTATATTTGATGCTGGGATATTTGATACGGTGATGGTATACCCCCGTCAACGTATTGACAAGCGCCTGCCGTATCTTCGTCAAATCCGCCAACGTAATATCACATTCGGCAAACTGTTCCAAATCCATACGTTCTTCAATTACCGAACGGATAGCGCGTTCCGTTTCCTCCGCCGTACGGGCGTGCGCTGCGCGTACCGCCGCTTCCGAAGCGTCCGCTATCATAATGATTGCCGCAATCTTCGTCTGCGGTTTCGGACCTAAATAGGAGAAATCCTCTATGTTCAATTCTGCGTCCGTCAGTTTCAGTGCCTTTGCATAGAAATAACGAATGGGCATCGTGCCGTGGTGTTGCATTGCGACGTCCGCTAAAAATTCCGGCAAGCGATTCGCTCGAATCAACGTGTATCCGTCCTTTGCGTGAGAACGGATAATATCCGCAGAAAGCTCGGGGGTGAGTTCGTCGTGCAAGTTATAATCCCCTTGGTTTTCCGTGAAATGTTCGGGATTGTGCAATTTTCCGACGTCGTGGTAGAGTGCTGCCGCACGCGCCAAATCTACGTTTTCACCGATTGCCGCCGCACTCGCTTCCGCAAGCTGCGCCACCATAACCGAGTGGTTATACGTGCCCGGGGCTTCTTCTTTCAATTTCTTTAAAACCCGTGCGTCAAAGCTAGTCAATTCACGCAAGCGGAAAACGGTAAGACAATTAAAGACCGCTTCAAATATCGGCAAAAACGCCAAGAAGAACACCGCCGAACTGACGCCGCCAATCAAACCGAAGCCCATTGCACGGAAAATATCGTTGAACGTTTCCGAGTTTAACGTCTTCGCCGAGTCAAGCAACGGAATTACGTCTAACGCAAAAATAATCAAATCGATGGGAACAACTATCAAAATGCCCACCCCGACGATGCGCAAACGGGTTTTCGCTTTGTTGCAGAAGAATATTGCAAACATACCCGCCGAAAAGGACATAATCAACGAGGAATAATATTCGAATTCCATTCCCGCAAGCGAACCCGTAAAGGTATCCACTACGAACATAAACAGCGAGCTGATGATGTTCATAAATATCGCCGCGCGGCGGGTTAACAACACCGAAATAATAAGGGGCACAAACGCTACGGGACGCGCGTAAATATGGATTTTTTCACCCATAAACCACGAGCCGAGAAAATAGATATCCAATACGGCGAATATCATCCAAATTTTTGCAGTACTCTTTAATACGCTCTTGTTTTCAAACAAGAAATACAGATACATAATCAGCACAAGCAAGAATACGCATACCACCGCGTACAAATGGTTTGCGCCGTATTCCCACATATATTCTACGATATACGACAGCTTATCGCCTAACAGCACGCCCGCCGCAATCACTACCAAAATCAAGAAATGAAGCAAAAACAAGAGTGCGCTTTTTACCGTGTCCCGCCTTGTCCATTCCAAGCCTAATTGCTTTGTTGCCATCTTTCGTTACTCTCCTTCCACGCCTTTCTTGCGGTTTTTTCCACCGCCGTTTGGCGTTTTTTCTTCCGCGGAGTTCTCCGCGTCCTTTTCATAAGCACGTATAATCCGCATTACCAACGGATGACGCACTACGTCTTTTGCCGTCAAGCGGCAAACGCCTATCCCTTCTACGCCCTCTAACACCTTCGTTGCGTGTACAAGTCCGCTTTCTTTTCCGTCTAAATCGATTTGCGTAACGTCGCCCGTTACGACCATTTTACTGCCCTCACCCATACGGGTAAGAAACATTTTCATCTGCTCTCTCGTCGTGTTTTGCGCTTCGTCTAAAATGATAAACGCATTCGACAACGTTCTACCGCGCATATACGCAAGCGGAGCAACCTCTATCGCACCCCGTTCCATCAGTTTTCCGTACGTTTCCAACCCAAGCAACTCTTGCAAGGCGTCGTATAAAGGACGCAGATACGGGTCTACCTTTTCATGCAAATCTCCCGGCAAAAATCCAAGTTTTTCCCCTGCTTCTACCGCCGGGCGGGTAAGAATAATTTTTTCCACCTGTCTGCTTTTGAACGCTGCAACCGCCATACACACCGCAAGGTACGTCTTGCCCGTGCCTGCCGGCCCGACGCCGAATATGACGGTATCCTTTTTAATGGAGTCCACGTAGAGCTTTTGCCCCACCGTCTTGCATTTGATTTGTTTCCCGCGCGCCGTTATCGCTACGACGCCGCTTTCCAATGCCGCCATCTCGTCCGTTCTGCCCTCTTTGGCAAGCTCGATACAATAAGCAATTCGTCCCTTGTCAATCTCTTCACCGTTTTCCGCCGTTTTCACCAATGCGTTCAATACCCGTCCGCCGATTCGCACCGCCTGCGATTCGCCCTCCAAACGGATTTTTACGCCGTCCACATAGGCAACGACTCCCAATTCCCGCGATAAAAAATTTAAATTCTCGTCAAACGCACCCAATATCCTCGCCAGCCTGTCCACCGACATCACGTCTACGATTTCCGTTGTTTTATCAAAAATTGACAATGTTTCTCCCCCTCCGAGATTTCCTCTTTCAAAAATTCATTGATTGCACGATTTCGTAACGAACGTTTACCAAAAACGTTCCATCTGCCTGCAACGCAATTTCTCTTCCACGTAGAGTCGGCGCTTTTTCTCCGTTCGCTCCGCAAAGCGAAAGATAAGCTTTTGCAAACGCTTCCTCCTCTGTCGTCGCTTCTATTTTTTCTTCCCACACGCACGACATACGCACGCGCGCGATAGCTTGAACGCGTACCTGCTCCCCGTCTTCTGCTGTAAACCAATCCCCGACGAGCAGCTCGCCCGCGTTTACAAATTCTCCCTTCTTTTTTAACGCCGTTCCTCGAAGCGCTGTTATAGACAAAATTTCCCCCGTGTGTTCGGCACGCATACTCCCCTTTTTAACGTCGCCCGCAAAAAAGGGCGCGACGCGGATTTCCACTTGCAATCGCATTCCTTTTTTCTGCACCGAGCAAAACTCTACGCCGTCAAGCGCAAGCAATTTGGCGCAAACCAAATCCTCTTTCCCCGCGCGATAAGGCGCAAACAAACGAATGCCCGCCTCTTCTAACGCCGCATACGTTTCTCGGGCATAAACGTCCGTTCCGACGAAATCCACGCCAAAAACAAATCCGTCCGCAAATAACGTTACAGCAAAAAACAAGAGGCAGCCCAAACACAAACCGATACGGGTTCTTATCCGTTCCCACGCACGCGCCAACCCTTTCGTCGGCGCTTTTTCCACGGTGTACGGAGTATATACGTTACTATTATAGCACACGTTTGGATAAATTGCAAAAACTTTTTCTATATCTTTTTTTTCCACGCTTAAACGGATGCGCTTGGGGGAAATTTTTTTTACACCGTAAACGGCGATACCCGCCCGTCGCAAACGTAAAAGCGCGCGTTCGGGCATAATTCCGTCCACGTATAACGGCTGTTTGAAAGAAACTACGGACATCTATCGATTGACCTCCGCTTCCGTCGGAACAACGCAGACGGAAAGCAATCGTCCGTCAACCTGCAAATCGCCGTCGTAATATTTCTTAATGACCAAATTTTGCCCCGTAATTTCTACCGTCTGTTTCGGAAAGCAAACGATTATTTTTTCAGAGGAAAAATCTCCTATCGCTTTTACTCCCTCAAAATATCCGCCGCCACCGGGTACGATAACGCAACGGGAACACACGCCGCCGCTTGCGGTTTTTAAAACTTCTTCGTATAATCCCATATCCTACCTCCGTTCCTTACAGTATATGAAACCGAGGAAATAGATATGCCGACAAGGCTACGTCAGCCTAAAATGTGTTTCAATTCTTCCCGAGCGCCGTTAGAATCATCCGTTACGCAAACGATTGTTAAAACGTCGCCGCTGTGTAAAACGGTTTCCCCGTCCGGCAAAATCCGCTCTTCTCCACGAACAATTTCTTGCACGCGCGCGCCTGCCGGCCAAAGAATATCGCGTATCTGCCGCTTGTCGGCAAGCGCACCCCGTTCCAAAGCAAGGGTAAAGACTTCGCGGACACGCTCTCGAATGCCCGTTTCGTGTTGGTATTTTTCAAGCAATTCTTCGTAAATTCCTTCCGTGCGGAAAATTTCGCCGAGGAAATACCCGATAAATACGGCGATAATCACGGGAAGCAAATGTGCAAAGCTACCTGTAAATTCGCAAATCATAACGATAGAGGTTATCGGTGCTTTGACAACCGTCGTAAAAAACGCCGCCATACAAATCATCACCATCAAATCGCAGTACATTTTATTCATTCCCCAACGCAGCCAAAGAGAATTTAACAATCCACCAAGGCACGCCCCTATCGCAATAATCGGGATAAATATTCCGCAAGGAATACCCGAACCGATATTTACCGTCGTAATCAACAGCTTTAACAATAAAACGATGAGCAACGTCCAAACCAAGCTTAATCCAAACGCCGATTTCGTGCTGATTTCTATCGTGCCGCCTAGCGTACCGATACTCTCAATCAATCCGTGCCCGCCGCCCATAACGCCCGCAGCAATCAAGGATACGATTCCGCCAAGCAATACCGCTACGCCGATGCGCAAGCCATAAGAAACTTTTTTATTGCTTTTGACGTCGATTTTTTTAAAAAGCTTTCGCATTAAAAACGTCAATTTATAGAACGCCACGCCCAACAATCCGCAAGCCAAGCCCGCCAATACCACAAACCCGTATGCACGAAGGGGCAGTTCGAAGAAGCGGAAATTATGAAATGCCGTCGTTAAGGCTTCTCCGCGCAAACGGTAAATCCCTTGCCTTGTCAGCATACCCGTAATCACAGAAGTCGCCGCGCAAACGAACACTTCGGGCGTAAAACGCTTATACGCTTCCTCAAAAGCAAACGCCATACCCGTTAACGGTGCGTTGGACGCCACCGCCAGCCCGACGCACGCCCCGCCCGTAATTTGATATTTCCGTATCATTTGATTGCGCTTAAACGCTTTCGCTACGCCATCCCCGGAACATGCGCCTATCAATACGCTCGGTCCTTCCGCTCCGATTGATAAGCCCATAAAAATACTGAGTAAACTGCAGGCGAACATCAACGTAAGATCCCGCCACCATTTCAAAGGAACAATCCCACGCGTCGCCCCTTCCGTTTGCGGAATGGCGCAGCCCCGAATCACCGAAGATATATTGACCGCAACGCCTATTAAGAATGCGCCCGCTAATAACGCCAAAAAGAGCAATGGAATAAACCCCGGATTGTTACGTACGTACGCGTAAACGTTATGGGAAATTTTTTCGCCTTCGTGCGCCAAAATATTGAAGAGCGTTACGATTGCACCCGCACACACGCCCGTTATTCCGCCAACGATAACGAGCTGTATGAAGTTGCGATACAATTCTCCGCCCTTTTTCTTTTTTTCTGCCGTAACTTTCGTGTTCATATTTTTCCTTTCGCCTCTGCCTAGCAAACGCTTGTTTTAAGAAAATTGTCCGTTATAAAGAGTTGCGTATTCGCCGCCGTGCGCAAGCAATTCTTTATGCGAGCCGTGCTCCACCACTTTTCCCTCTTTCATAACCAAAATGCAATCGGCGTGCACGATTGTCGAAAGTCGGTGCGCCACCACAAAAGACGTCCGCCCTTCCATCAGTTTTTGAAAAGCGTCGCTGATTTTCAGCTCCGTACGGGTATCAATCGAAGACGTTGCCTCGTCCAAAAGCAATATCGGAGGATTCAGTAGCATAATGCGCGCAATGCAGAGCAACTGCTTTTGCCCTTCCGATAAACCGCCGTCCTCGCCAAGCACAGTGTCGTAACCTTTTTCCATACGTTTGATAAATCCGTGGGCGTGCGCCGCTTTCGCCGCCGCAATCATTTCTTCGTCCGTTGCCGTCGGTTTTCCTAATTTTAAATTTTCGCGCACCGTCGCGGTTTTCAGCCAAGTTTCCTGCAATACCATACCGTAATTCTCTCGCAAGGATTGACGGGTAACCGCCCGCACGTCCCTTCCGTCAACGCATACACGTCCCCCGTCTACGTCGTAAAAACGCATCAAAAGGTTGATCAGGGTCGTCTTTCCCGAACCCGTTCTGCCCACGATGGCGATTCTCTGTCCTTTGTGTACGGACAAGGAAAGATTCTCTATCAATTTCTTCGTTTTATCATACGAAAAATCCACATTCTCCAAACAAACGTCGCCCTCTGCCACGCCCAACGCCCTGCAGTCGGTATCGGGCGTTTCTTCCGTTTCGTCAATCAATTCAAATATCCGCGCCGCACAGGCAAACGCGCTCTTCAATTCGGCAAATACGCCCGTAATTTCGTTGAACGGTTTGGTATATTGCGTTGCGTAGGATAAAAATTTCGTCAATCCGCCGACGGTGAACCCCGAAACCGCAAATCCCCCGCCCATAACGGCAAACCCGCCAAACAACGCTACCGCCGCATAAATGAGATTGTTGATAAAACGAGTAGAGGGATTGGTCAGCGAGGAATAGAAAATCGCGTTCATCGAAGCTTTTTCCAACCGCTCGTTGATTTCGTTAAATCTTTCTTGGTTTTCCTCTTCGTGCGCAAAGGCTTGGGTCGTCTTTAACCCGCCTATCGCTTCTTCCACGAACGCCGTTTGTTCACCGCGGGTAACCGTTTGCTCTACGAAAAATTTATGCGTATGCGTCGTTACGAACTTTGCCACCAATAAGGAAGCGGGTGAGGCAACCACCACAATCAAGCCGATTTTCCAATTGGTAAGCAACATAAAAGCCACCGTACCCAATATGGTCATAACACCCGTAAAAAATTGCGTAAAGCCCATCAACAAGCCGTCTGCAAATTGATCGGCGTCTGCTACGATACGGCTCACGATATCCCCGTGCGAATGCGAATCCACGTATCGCAAGGGCAATTTACCGATTTTCGCAAATGCGTCTTTTCGGATATCCCGTACCACGTTACAGGAAATTCGGTTGTTACAAAGACTCAACAGCCACTGACTTCCTGCCGCTATCGCTGCCGCCACGCCGACTTTAATAAAGCAATTTTTTAAAGCCTGCCAATCCACTGCACCTTTACCCACCATACAATCGATAGCGTCCCCAAAAAATACGGGCACACATAATGTAGCCGCTACGGTAAGCATAGAAAAAAGAATTACGCCGACAAGGGAAACGGGATATTTCCCCACGTAACGAAGCACGCGGCGGAGAGTGCTTTGTCTTTTGTTTGCGTTCATAGGGGGCATCTTCATATCGCTTCGCCCCCTTTGTCGTCTTTGTATTGGGAAAAATAAATTTCTCGGTACACTTCACAGCTTTCCATCAATTCGTCGTGCGTCCCAATCCCCACGGCTTTACCGTCGTCCAAAACGATAATTTTATCCGCGTCCCGCACCGCTGAAGCGCGTTGCGCTACGATAAAGGTCGTCGTCTTTAATTGCTTGATTTGTTTGCGGAGTTCTGCGTCCGTCGCATAATCCAACGCGGACGAGGAATCGTCCAAAATTAAAATTTCGGGATTCCGCACAAGGGCGCGCGCAATCGTCAAGCGCTGTTTTTGCCCGCCCGAAAAATTTTTACCGCCCTGCTCTACCACGGCGTCCAATCCGCCTTTTCCGCAAATAATTTCTTCCGCTTGTGCTATTTTTGCCGCCTGCATTAACTCTTCATCCGTTGCGTCCGCTCTGCCCCACAGCAGATTTTCGCGAATCGTTCCCTTAAACAACCGCGCCTTTTGCGGCACAACGCCGATTCGTTCCCGCAAGAACGCTTGCTTATCACGGTTCTGTACGTTAACCCCGTCAACGCGTACCTGCCCCGCGCTTGCGTCGTAAAAATGCGGAATCAAATTAACGAGCGTGGTCTTTCCCGAACCCGTTCCACCAATAACGCCCACGGTTTCCCCGCGCGCAACGGCAAACGAAATATTTTCCAAAGCCGAATCTCCGCCCTCGCTATACCGAGCGGAAACGTTATCAAAAACAACGAACGGTTCGTCCTTGCGTTCGCTTTCTTCGGTGATACAAAGAGATGGCTGCATTTTTAAAACCGCTTCAATTCGACTGCCCGAAGCCGCCGCTTTCGCCACCGTTACGATAAGATTTGCCAATTTAATCAGCTCGATCAAAATCTGCCCCATCAAATTATACAGAGCAATCACCGCGCCTTGAGATAACGCGCCGCTCTCCACGCGAAGTGCGCCCGTCCACAAGAGCCAAATAATCCCTATATTCAAAAACGCATACGTAAGCGGATTCGTTATCGCCGCAATGCCGCCGACAAATTTTCTGCCGTCGTTTAACCGCTCGTTTCGGGCGTCAAACAACTCCCGTTCGGATTCTTCCTTGCAAAAGGCGCGTAAAACGCGTGCGCCCGAAAGGTTTTCACGCGTAGACAAAAGCACTTCGTCCAGGTTGCTCTGCGTCTTTTTATACAGCGGCATACACAGCAACATCACTGCGTACACCACGATTGCCAATACGATAATGACCACGGCGAAAATTCCAAACGGAGTCCAACCGTAGGCAAGCGAACAGAACATTGCGCCAAAGACGATAAACGGCGAACGTAAAAACAGACGCAAAAACAGATTTACCCCCGTTTGCAGCTTCTCCACGTCCCCCGTCATGCGGGTAAGCATCGTCGCTTCTCCCATCTTATCCATATCCCGATAAGAAAGAGATTGTATTTTTTTAAACAAATCGCGGCGTACTCCCGCCGACATTCCCGTTGCCGTGCGCGCGGAAAAATATTGCGCTGCCACCGCAAAAACAAAACCGAATAATCCAAACCCCGCCAAAATCAAACAAGCATACACCACGTACGAATGATCGCGCGCGGCTATGCCGTTGTCAACGATTGCCGCAACGACGAAAGGCACAAGCAATTCGAATGCGGCTTCCAAAAGTTTGAAAAACGGACCAAGCAAAGCTTGCCATTTATACGGTTTTATATACCCTAAAATCTTCTTCATACGCTTTCATTATACCACGAAAAATACCCGAACGCAAGAGTTTTTACTTCCTTATATAATAAAAACGGCGTAAAGACGCCGTTTCTTCTGCTCTGCTACTCTGTTTTAGTCCTCATTTTTCGTTTCTGCCGTGTCCTCGCTCTCTTCCGGCAGCTTTGCCAACGCTTCATATAACGCCTTGTAACGCCGTACCACGACCAAGCGGCCACCCTCTTCCGTCGACGAAAGTCTTTCGTTCTTCAAATGAATCCGTAACGCGTTGTACAGCTTATTCACAAAAACAATCAACACAACAAAACACGCAACGCACAGCGCGCCGAATACGCACGCTTTTACGATAAAGCCCGTAGGATCTTTTACCGTTCTGCGGTCTGCAAAATTGCTAAACGCCAAAATCCCGAACACAACCGTCGCCAAAAGCGCCAACGCCACCGCAATTCCGCTCTTGTACAAGCGAGCCAAAATCACTTTGCGGCGATTTTTCTGTTTCCCTTCTACGTTTTCCGCAAGAGGTTTTTCTTCTGCCGTCAATTCTTCTATTCGTTTTTGGAATACTTCGTGATAATCACGGCGCAAAACGTCTGTAGCGTCATAGCCCAAATCGTATTGCAAGCTTTCTATGCCGTCTTTTGCGTATTCTTCCGCCAGCACGTCTGCCTTGGCAAAATTTTCCGTCTTCGCCCGCCAATATCCTGCAGACGCCACCGTCGCAATTTCGTCCAGCTGTAACGCTCGCTCAAACGCTTTTTCCGCTTCCGTGTACTTACCTTCTGCAAGCAAGGCTTCGCCCTCGGCGCAGGCATTTTCATATTCGGCTTGCCGCTTCGCCGCCGCTTCCGCTTTCTTTTGGCGGAGCGCCAATGCCTCTTCGGGACTTAAACCAACCAAATCCTCGTCGTCTTCGCCGTCCAACAACGGAAACTCAAAAGAAACTTCGTCCCCCATTTCTTCCTCTTCTTGTTTTTCTGCAAGCACGTCCGTTACGTCCACGTATCCGTCTTCCGTTTTCTTTAACCGAACGCCTCTGCCGTATTCGTCGTCAATAATTCTTTCTTCCATAACTTTCTCCGTTTATTTTTGATACACGCCCCCGCTGTACGGCTTTATTCCCCATCTAACAAGGCTTGTTCTTCTTCGGAAAGGCGATAGGGATTTTTCCAAAGCAGCCCTTTTTTCTTTTTGCCCGTATAATCGGGAATGACCGTCTTTACTACGTACGTACGGAATTTCCCCTTATAGCGGCTCTTCGCCCACTGACACAGTTCTTTCGTTTCAAAAAGCGCAAGCACCGCGCTTCCCGACCCGCTCATCGTTACCCCCATCGGAGAAAACGAGCGCGCTTGTTCATACGCCGCTTGTACGTCTTCGTTTAAATGTAATGCAGACACGTACAAATCGTTCGTCAACGCCGCACCCACGCCGTTCAAGTCGTTTTTTGTCAATGCTTGCAAACAAGCCTCCGTTTGACTTTCACGCCATTCTAACGTATGGGGCAATTCGTCGTATTTTTGATAACACGCCCCCGCTGAAACCGAACTTTTCGGGCATATCAACAAGAAATATAACCGATTTTGCAAGGGCATAGAGCACACCTTTTCGCCTCTGCCTTGTATGCGAGCAAACCCGCCGTTTAGCATATAGCCCGTATCGCTGCCAAGCGAATCGGCAAGGCTTTTCAATTTTTCTCTGTCCTCAATCCCATACAACCTCGCCATGCCGTTCAAAACGCCGACGATATCCGCCGACGAGCCGCCAAGCCCCGCGCCGATAGGAATATCTTTCCAAACGGTAATTTCCGCGCCGTCCGTACCAAACGCAGCCGAAAAAGCCTCTGCCGCTTTTAACGCATTATTGCGTTCGGGCGGAATCGTTTCACTGTCCATGCCGTGCATCACGACGTTACTGTGCTGACCTTTCTTTTTCTTCAAATAAATCGTATCGTACAAATCCACGTTCGCCACAACGGAATCTAAAAGATGAAACCCGTTTTCCACCCCTTGTATTTCCAGCGTTAAATTGATTTTTGCATACGATTTTATTTTTACCGAATTCATTTCTAATCCCAAAAGCGCGGCGAGGAACGCCCGCCGCACCGATTGTTCTTATCTAATTGTAACATATTTTTCCCCAAATTTCAATATTTTACACCCGTTTTCTATGGGTTTTTTGTGAAATTTACGTGATTTGCCGATAGACGAAAATTCGCTCTCCTTCCTTTAACGGAAATTCTAAATTCGGATTGCTTTTTTGCAATTCTTCCGGAGTTCGGCACAGCCTTTTCGCCGTTTGCCATAAATCTTCGCCTGCATGCGGAATAAACACCGAAAACGCGCAATCTTCTTTGGGATATTCCTCTCCCTCGTTTACTTCTTGCACGTATTCCCAAGTCTGCTCTCCGTAATACCGCAAGCACAGTTTTAACGTAGCTTCCGCTTCCGTTTCTCCGCTCTTTTTGCGCCGCACATTTAACCCGCATACGATACAATCGGCTTCCACCGTTCCCCCATCCGTATCCACGGGGAACACGAACGGCAAAGACAACGTTGCGCTCTTATGCCCGCCGTCTGCGCCGACAAGCAACACTTCCGCCAAAACTGCCCCCTCTGCTTCTCCGCCGTTTTCTGTTTTTCTAACGGAAATTTCCGCCCGAGGCAAAACCGCCGCCTGCAAAGAAAAATCCCCCTCTATTATAGGCGAAAGCAACGCCGTGCCGCTCACTCGTTCTATCTGCTTTTTCGTCTTCAACAAAGACATGCCTCCATCGTTTGCCTTTTTTAACGTCAATTCTGCCGTTGTGGAATACCCGTCCGTAACCGCTAAAATTTCCTCGCAGATATGCAAACGGCAATATGCCGATATGCAATAGGAAAAGACCAAACGGCTCCTCCCCTTTTCCTCATCGGTTGTCGCCGTCAAATGCGCGGTTTTCACAAAAACGGACGCCTCCGCCAACACCTTTCCAAACGCCTCTTCCGCGGGTATCTGCATATGAAAGGGAATTAAACGCTCGTAAGAGGCAATGCCGTCGTTACTTTTCAACACGCAAATATTCAACGCCATTTCCCCGTCAATATCCACCTGCCCGCCCTCTGCGCGAACGCTGTGCACCACCGCCGTTTGACTGTGCAAAAGCACGTCGCCGACGTAATCGGAATCAAACTCGTCCTCGCCCTCGGTTTCTCCCGTAACACAAACTACTTTACAAAGATTTATCGGTTCTTTTTTAACGATAAAATCCTCACCGTCGGCGACGTATTCCATTTGCTTGCTTCCGTACACCGCAAGCTCTGCTTCCACGACAACGCCGACGTATAACCCCGACCCCTCGCGCCGCCAAGTTGCATTGCCCGCAGACAGCAACGCTTTCGTAAAACAAGCGGGCGTAACCGCCGCCCCCTCTACCTTATGGAAAAATTCCGCGCCCCGCTCCGCGCGGCAAACTTTTTTATCGCCGTCCTCGTATACGACGGTAAAAAGCACTTTCCCGCCGTATTGCACTTCACCGTCCGCGCATACGGCATCTGCGGGAATCGCCTTGGCGTACACCGCCAATACCCCGCCAATTTCACTCCCTGGCAGACGGCATTCCACCACCGATTGCCCGTGCAATCGGCAGATTTCCCCAACGTAGCGATGACACTCAAATTGCGGTTTTATTGACATTTTTCACGACCTCCTTACGATAACATTGGTTATTCTCGTCTGTTTATCCTATGCAAGGAGGGAAAAAATTAGAACGCGACCACCGCCCTTTTCTGCCTCTTTTAGAATATTTTTCCTTTTTTTTGGGCATACTTATTTTATGATTAAGCCCACAAAAAATATCAAAGACGTTAAACAAATGGTAAAAGACTGCTCGGCGCAACGGGTTGCCGTTCGCGTCAATCTCGGCAGAAACAAAAGCGTTAGCTATTCGGGCATTTTATCGGGAATCTATCCCGCTCTGTTCACCGTAAAACCCGATGACAAAGATTTTTTAGGTAAAACCGCCTACTCCTATTCGGACGTACTGTGCGGAACGGTAAAAATCAAACGCCTGTAAATGGGCGCACATAGAAAAATCCCCGACGCCGTCAAGGCAATCGGGGGTTTTTACTTTTTATAATTTTATACCGAAAAAATCGGATTTGCCACTCTGTATTTCCTTACACAAAATTTCAGCGGTAAATTTCCGTTTTTCGTCCAACGTCGCTTTTTTGAAAAGATGTTTCATTTTAAACGCGCGGAAATCCTTTTTATACAAATAGGGCAACGACGGGAAAGCGTACGTACCGCCCACGCAGACGACGATATTGATTTCGTTGCCACCCGAAACTTCGCGCCAATCGAAAAAATCTCTGCCCTTTTTATAGCGGCAAACGTATACGCAACTGCTGTCCCCGCCCTTTTGATAAAAGTATTCGAAAGAAAATCCCCTTTCCAAAATAGACGCAGTTAATTTTTTAATCGCTTCCGCAGATTGTACTTCGTTCATAATATTCCATCAATCGTTTTGCAAAACCGCTTTGATACGGCGGATGCCGCTGCCGCAGCTCTGCTCTTTTTGAATCTTGAATTTACCGAGTTTGCCCGTCGATTCCACGTGCGGCCCACCGCAGATTTCCTTGGAAAAATCGCCGATAGTATACGTTTTTACCACTTCGCCGTACTTACTTTCGAACAAGCCCGTAAAGCCCTCTTGTTTCGCCTCGTCCAAGCTGATTTCTTTCATCACAACAGGAATATCCTGCGCAATCACTTCGTTCACGAGGTCCTCTACCGCTTTGATTTGCTCCGCCGTCATAGGTTGAGGCAGGTTGAAATCGAAACGCAAACGTTCTTCGGTGATGTTCGAACCCTTTTGGTTTACCTCGGGCGAACATACTTTTTTAAGCGCCGCATGCAACAAATGCGTTGCCGTATGCAAAGCCGTCGTCGCTTCCTTATGGTCGGCAAGCCCGCAAGCAAATTTCTGCTCGCTGCCCGCTTTACTCTTGTTCTGATGTTCCTCAAACGCCGCTTTATAGCCGTCGATATCTACCGAGAATCCGCGTTCTTTCGCCATTTCGTCCGTAATTTCTACGGGGAAACCGTAGGTATCGTAGAGGTGGAACGCCTGCTTGCCGCCGATTACCTTTTCGGGTACGTATGCAGGGTCTTTTTGCGACATAAACGCATTCTTTCTTTCAATACCGCCTAAACACTTTTCAAATTCTTTCAATCCTTGCTGCAACGTCTTGGTGAATTTCGCCTCTTCTTTGGCAAGCTCTTCCGCAATCTTTTCGCGGTTGACGTTCAATTCGGGATATACTTCTTTGTAATATTCGATAAACGCTTCGGAAATTTTAGCAAGGCTGCCTTCGGGAAGATTGATTTTTCTGCCGTAGCGCACCGCGCGACGGATAATTCTGCGCAAGATATAGCCTTGGTCCGTGTTCGAGGGCACAATCCCCTTTTCATCACCAAGCATAAAGGTTGCCGTACGACAATGGTCAAGCAATACGCGGAAAGATTTGGTCGTTTCTTCGTCTTCGCCGTAGTTCTTGCCCGTCAATTCTGCAATCGTCTTGATTGCATTTTCGAAAATGTCCGTTTCATACACGCTGGATTTTCCGTTGAGCACGCACAAAGCGCGTTCCAAACCCATACCCGTATCCACGTTCTTTTGCGAAAGTTCTACAAAGCTGCCGTCGGCTTGCTTGTTAAAGCGCATAAATACGTCGTTCCAAATTTCCAAGAACGCGCCGCAGTTACAATCGGGGTTACAGGTAGGCGAGCACTTCGGTTTGCGGATAACGAACATTTCCGTATCCGTACCGCAAGGGCCGGTCAAGCCCGCAGGTCCCCACCAGTTGTTTTCACGGGGCATATAATAAATATTTTCTTTTTTAATACCAGACTTTTCCCAAAGCGCCGCCGCCTCGTCGTCGCGAGGAATGGTTTCGTCCCCACCAAACACCGTTACAGCAATTTTATCCGCAGGGATGCCCAGGTATTTTTCCCCCGTCAAAAATTCGTAGCTCCAAGGAATCATTTCTTCCTTAAAATAATCGCCAAGCGACCAGTTGCCAAGCATTTCGAAGAACGTACAATGGCGTTCGTCGCCCACGTCGTCGATATCGCCCGTACGCACGCATTTCTGCACGTCGGTAAGCCGAGTGCCTGCGGGATGTTTTTCCCCAAGTAAATAGGGCACGAGGGGGTGCATACCCGCCGTCGTGAACAGAACGGTGGGGTCGTTTTCGGGAATCAAAGACGCCGAGGGAATTACTTTGTGCCCCCTGTCTTTAAAAAAGTTCAGATACATTTCACGTAAAGATTGTCCTGTATACGTTTTCATACTTTTTTTCCTCTGTCATTGGATTTATTTTCAATACTTTTACATTATAAATGTAAAACGGAGCTTTTGTCAAGCGATAGGCGCAACGTAATCACACAATTTCTCTTGACATTTTCACACAATTTCTATTTTTTAATTTTTTATCAATTCGTAGCCCGTCTTGCTGTCCTTTACGGCATAACCCATTTCCGCAAGCTTTGCGCGGAGTTCGTCGCTCTTCGCCCAATCTTTTGAAGCCCTCGCTTGCCAACGCTCTTCCGCCACCGCTTTCACTTCCGCAGGAATATCCTCTGCATTCTTCTCTTCATACCAAGCAACGTATTCTGCGGGAACTTTTTTAAATAAGCCCAAAAGCGAATACGTCTTGCGGATTTGTACCGCCATACCAAGCGCCGCAAAATACCCGCCCGTGGTCTTTTCCGCAAGATTCTTTTTCAGTTCTTTAAAATATCCAAAGAGGTTGGAAAGGGCAAGCGCGGTATTGAAATCGTCGCTCATGCAAGCGTTGAATTCGCCGTCGATTTTTTCGGAAAGTTCCGCCGCTTTCATTGCGTCGTCGCCGTCAACCGTCAGTTCCATACCCTTTAATTTCACCGTTATTTTATCAACGAGCGCCAAAACGGAATAGAAATCGTACAAATGCTTTTCCGCTTCGGGGAAAAGGTCGTCCGTAATATTGATATCGTTGCGGTAGTTGGTTTGCAACAGCGCAAACTTCACCGCTTCGTCCGAATATTTTTCCAAAAGTTCGTTCAAGAGCAAGCTGTTGCCCAGCGATTTGCTCATTTTCTGCCCGTTGACCTTGATTAAACCGTTATGCGTCCAATATTTAACGAACGGTTTTCCCGTCAATGCCTCCGTCTGTGCAATTTCGTTTTCATGATGCGGAAAAATCAAATCTCTGCCGCCGCCGTGAATGTCGATTTGTTCGCCAAACGCCGCACGGTTCATTGCCGAACACTCGATATGCCAGCCCGGTCTGCCTTTCCCCCAAGGGGATTCCCAATAAATTTCGCCCGCTTTCGCACTCTTCCACAACGCAAAATCGTATGCGTTTTTCTTTTCGTCGTCGTTATCTACGCGCACGCCGTCCAACGCGTCCTCGATATTGCGGTTGGACAATCTTCCGTAGGCGGGGAAACTTTCCACGTCAAAATACACGTCCCCGTTCTTCGTTGCGTATGCATGCCCCTTGTCAATCAAGGTGGACACAAATTCGATAATATTCTCGATATTTTCGGTTGCTTTCAGCCACACGTCGGGATCGTCTACGTGGAATCCTGCCATAACTTTATTGATGTTTTCAATCATTTTCGCCGCATATTCATCTGCAGGTATCCCCGTTTCATGGGATTTTGCAATAATTTTATCGTCCACGTCCGTATAGTTCCGCGCGTACGTAACGTCATAGCCGAGTTTCTTTAAATATTTACGCATAATATCGTAAATCAACGCCTGATACCCATGCCCGATATGCGCTTCGCCCGATACCGTAATCCCGCAAGCATACATCTTTACTTTGTTCCCCTCCAAAGGGATAAATTCTTCCTTTCTTTTCGACAGCGAATTGTAAATTTTCATAACGTTCTCCTATTTCATCGCATACATGGTATGCTCGTTTTATTTTTTCTTGCTCCGTTCTTCTTCCGCGACGCGCGCCGCTTCCTTTGCCATTTCTTCCTTTGCTTCGTGGGAAAGTGCCATTGTTGCAACCATACCCGCATGCGTGGGATTCGTCGTTTCCGGCGGACGAATACGCACGATACGTCCCGGAACACCTACCACCGTCGCATAGGGCGGAACTTCCTTTAACACCACCGCGCCTGCGCCGATTTTTGCGCCCTCGCCCACGGTAAAACCACCTAAAACCTTTGCTCCCGCCGAAAGCGTTACGTTTTCCATAATGGTAGGATGCCGTTTGCCGCGTTCTTTTCCCGTGCCGCCCAAGGTAACGCCTTGATAAATGACCGTCCCTTTATGCACCTCCGCCGTTTCCCCAATAACAACGCCCGAACCGTGATCGATAAACACGCCGCCTTCGATTTTTGCCGCTGGGTGAATTTCAATGCCCGTGAAAAAGCGCGCCGTTTGGCTGATAATACGAGCAATCAATTTTAATTTGATTTTATGAAAAAAATAGGCAACACGATGCCACGACAAAGCGTGCACACCCGAATAAGTCAACCAAATTTCAAACCAATTCCGTGCCGCAGGGTCGTTTTGTTTCGCCGCTTTGATGTCGGCGCGAAGGTTTTTGAACCACATAGTCCTTTCCTCCTATTTTCTTTTTTTATCCTCTCATCAATTTTTTCTTCCGTTTTCCCGACCTATAATAAAAAATCCCGCCTTTACATTATATAAAGGCGAGATTAAACGCTGTTCCACTTTATTTCAGAAAGCCGCAAAAAAGCTTTCCCTCGTATGCCCGATAACGGAGGCTACCGCAGAGGATTAGTCTGTCCTAATAACGCAAAAACGCACTTTCACCGCCAGATAAGACCGTGCAACGCTTTCAGCCTACGGCGTTACTCTCTGTTCCGTCTCCTTTTCGGTTACTCTTCTCTTGCTCGGATATTCAATTTTTAGTTATTATAGCATACCGCCGATAAAAACGCAAGCGTTTAACGGCATTTTATTTTATGAAAAGATTTGTTACCTTGTATTCGTCCAACGCCGCTTGCACCATGGTCGGGTTGAATACTTTTTCCCGTAAAAGATAAGTGATTACCACGTCTTTTACCAAAGCGTAATTCCATTCGTACCCGCAAAGCGCCAAAAGCGCCGTCGTATCCTCCATCGTGAAATGCCCCGCAATCGCCAACGAGAAAATTAAATTTTTCGACGGCAGGTATTTATTTTTGCGAATACCTTTCCAAACTTCGGGGGAAACGTTTATGCTTTCTAAAACCGCCTCGTCCGTCCATTTGTATTTTTCCAAAATCAACTTCAAATTTTTATGCACCGCATACTTGGAAAAGACGTTTTTAATGCGTCCGAAAATCCAAATGGGACGGAACGAAAAAGAAAAAGTAACGTCTACCATACGATTTTTTAACGCTGCCAAAAGCTCCGCCTTGTTTTCCTGACGAGAAAGACTCATCGTTTCCATGGGAAGTGTGTAGGCGTACGTTCTGCCGTCTTCACGCACCTCCGAAGCTTGCATCAACGGCATTTTATAACCGGGCAACACACACAGTTTATCATAATTTGCATATTTCTCGCAAAAATATTCGTCTAATTCTAAAATAAAATCGTTCATAACGCTCCGCCCCGAACCTATTTCCTTTTTTATTATAGCACAATCACGCGCAAAACCGCAAGCGAAAATAGGTAAAAATTAAAAACCGCACACTCTCGCCTTCCTGTTTTTGTTATTTTTTACAAGCCAAAAATGAAAAAATTGTTCTTAATATCTGCAAAATTATCAAAAAAAACTATAAAAACGACTTTTTTTGCGCGGTACGCTTGCTTTTTCACATTTTTTGTGGTAAATTTATGTAAAATGAAAATTTCTCCTTGGAGGATTTAACATGAAACGAGAACGCATTCAAGAAATTGCCGAACTTTTGGATAAACGTGGCAAACTCACCTTGGAACAATTAGAAGAACACTTTCCCCGCGTTTCCCAGATGACTCTGCGTCGGGATTTATTTCAATTAGAAGAAGAAGGGAAAATCATTCGCGTTCGCGGCGGCGCAATGTCCGTACGCGAAGTTCAAAAGACCTCGGGCGAGCCGTATGCCAAAAAAACAGCCATTCATACGGACGAAAAAATCGTAATCGCGCAAAAAGCAGCCGATTTAATTGACGAGGGCGCTTCCTTGTTCCTTGACGGCGGCACAACGGCGCTCTATCTCGCCAAAGAAATGCCTGACCGCTATTGCAGCGTATTTACCAACGGTCTTGCCGTTGCTACCGAACTCGCCAAGAAAAGAAACGTAGTGGTAAGCCTTTTGGGCGGGCAGCTCATCAAAGAAAATTTGGCGACGGCGTCCTCCTTTTCGTCTTTGTATTTTACGGATACAAATTTTGAAATCGCCATCATTTCTGCCTCTGCTTTTACCCCCGAAAACGGTTTTTCTTGCAGTTCGCAAATGGAATCGGAACTGTTGCGCGTTATTTGCAAAAAGGCGAAGTTTCTGTATATGATGCTGGACAGCTCCAAAATCGGCAAAATCAAATCGTATACCTTTGCCCGCGCGGAAGATATCAACGTTTTGATTACCGACGACAACTTCCCCGACGACCTCAAAGAACAATTTAAGGCAATGGATATCGTGGTCATTTAATTTTTAAAAAGTATCCCCCGAAGCAAATGGCTTCGGGGGATTTTTATTTTGCAATTTTTTTACCAATCTTGTTTCTTTAACGATTTATCTTTGACGTCGTCGTAATAGGCAAAATACCGTTCCTTAAACGCTGCCGGCGTCAAAATCGGTTCGCCGTCTGCTTGCATACGCTCTATAAGCTCTTGCAGTTCGTCGGGAGAAAAATCCGCCAAATCCGTTTCCTCTCCAAATTGCTGCAACACTTTTAAAATATCCAATTCCGACATAATTTCCTCCTTGCCTACAGCAAAACGGCTATATGTTCGCCACGGAAGGGTACAGTCAAATGCGTGAATCCTATTTTTTTGAGCATCTCCACTACTTCTTCACGCTTATCCGCTATCCGTTCTTTAAAATGAGCATCCGACCCAAACGAAACTTTTCGTCCGCCCAAATCATAATACCGCTGTACGATTTCTTCGGCGGGCAACGTACGGTTTTGCAAACCTTTGTTTGCCGAATTGACTTCTAAAATTTTTCCTTTTTGAATGATAGTTTTTAAAATATCGTCAATTTCCTCACCGAACTCCGCCAAAGAAAGTCGTTTGTCTTCGTAGGGCACATAGCGCGCAATATACCCGATATGCCCCACCACGTCATAGGGATATTCCACGTCCAAGCTTCGACGAATCAAACCCAGATACGAACGGTACGTGCTTTTTTTATCCTCGGTAAAAATATACCGAGCAAAATCCTTCCCGTCCCCCCCGTGTACGCTGTTAATTACAAAATCGGGACGGTATTTGTCGTAAATTTTTTGATAGCGCGCTTTTACTTCCGCCTTATCCGAATAGCCGAATTCTGCGCCGACGCACACGTTCATTACACCCTCGTAATCCTCTTGCAAATGCCGTGCACCGTGAAAATACACCTCTGGGTCAGCGTTTTTAATTTGCGCCAATTCCTCTTCGCTCATTTGAAACAAGTCATAATCAAAATCGAAATGATCGCTTACGCCGTAAAAAGCCATTCCCGCTTTTTGCGCAGCAGCAAGCATCACCGATAATTCGTCCCGCCCGTCGTGCGAAAACGTAGAATGCGTATGCATATCCGTTAAAAATTTTTGCATATACTCGCCTCTTTTTTCAAAATTCTCTTTTAAATTTATTATAGCACACCCACTGCACTTTTTCAAGTCCACAAAGCTATGCAACCGATAAAATTTTTCCTCTGTTGCCGTTTTTAGGAATTTTCCTGCCCGTTTTTCGTTCTTTTCTCAATCTTTGCCTCATTTCCCAATTTTTTGCCGTTGACGGCAAGGCTAAATTTTCGTTACAATAAAACAGCGCATTGCGTAATTCAAAAAAGGAACTTGTTAAATATGAAAAAAAGAAAACTGCTTTTAGCCGCCCTCTTGACGGCTTTTTTATCTGCTTCTCTCCCCGTGCTTGCCGCTTGCGACACGGATACCTACACAGCAAATACCTCGCAAGAATCTACGGAACTTCTACCCGATTCTTCCAGCACCGAAACTTCCGAAAGCGAAGAAGTTTCTTCAACTTTGCCCGAAGTAGAACCCGAAATCCCCATTTCAACCCCTATGCAATACATACGCTGCACTGGAAACAACGTCAACCTCCGCTCGGGCGCAGGCACCGATTATTCTGTTCTTGGCAGCGCGGAGAAAGATACCGTGTATGCGGTTTTGGGAAAAATGGGGAACTGGTATAAAACCTATTACCGCAATAAAGTAGCTTATCTGCATACCTCTTACGCCTCCGTTTTCACTATCGAAAAAACGGACGATAAAACGGAAACCGTTTTGGAAGAGGCATATAAACTTATCGGGGTTCCGTACGTATATGGCGCAATACGTCTCCACGACGGAACAGGACGTCTTTTAACGGGCTTCACCGCACAGAAATTCGATTGCTCTTCCCTCGTTCAATACGTTTTCTATAAGGGCGCAAATACATTGTTGAACGTTACCACCCGCACGCAGTCAACGCAAGGCGTTGCCGTTCCCAAAAACAAACTTGAGCGCGGCGATTGTATCTATTTTACCAACGACGAGCGGAAATATAATACGGGCGTAGAACGAATCGGACACGTTGCCATTTATTTGGGCGACGACTACATTTTACACACGGCGTCCGATTTTGCCCGTATTGAAAAAATGACCGCCAAACGCTGGTCGTTTTACGTCCAAGCGCGACGGTTTATTTAACAATATTTTTACTATTTACGCTCCGCCAAAGCAACCGCCGCTAAAAAATAAACGGACGACGCGCCCGCGCCGAGCAAACGGAGCGTACATTCGCCGCTCGTCGCACCCGTGGTCATAATATCGTCGATAAGCAGAATGATTTTTTCCTTGCATGCATTTCGTTTGTGCACGTGATAAGCTCCTGCTACGTTATCCGCACGCGAACGAAAATCCATATGCTTTTGTTGTGCCGTTTCACGGCGTTTCTCTAATACTTCGTTGTCTTGTTCCGCTTGAAATCCAAGCTTGTTCAATTCTGTGCAGACAGCCTCCGCAAGCCGTTCCGCTTGATTGTATCCACGTTCTTTTTTCGCCTTTTCCGTCATCGGCACGGGTACGACCAATAAAGGCTGCGCGGCGTTGCCCTTATACTGCGCCGCAAATGCCCGCCCCATCTCCTCCCCAAAATAGAGCGCAAGCCGCGGCGAACCGTTTTTCATACGGTTCACCAGCGACGCCGCTTTTCCACGATAAACGAAGGGCACTATCCCTTGTTCAAATTTCGGCGGATTGCTTTTGCAATCCAAGCAAATGCCGTCGGTTATCGTTTCTCTGCCACATTTCGGACAAAATTTTGTTTGTGGACGGGGCATTTTGCTTTCGCATTCTTCACAAAACCGATACACGGGATAGGTAAATATCTCTTTGCCGCAACTGTCGCAAAGATAACCGTATTCCGCCGTCGCTTTACGAAATTTTTCTAGCCATTTTGCAAAAAACGCCATTTCTTTTCTCTCCATTTCGACCAAAAAAATAAAAGCGTACGGGCATTCATCGCATACCTGTACGCCTCTTTTTTAATTTTCAGCCTCTTTAACCTCTGTTTCTTTCGCCTTTTCCTGTTCATTTTTTTTCCGTTCAAAACGCACCAGCCAATAGGCAATTGCAACGCCTACGGCAAAAAGCACCGCGCCGATCCCCACCGAAAGCGCAATCTCCGTTCCGCTTGCGTTTCCGTGCGCCCAATCGAAATATACTTCCATAATATCCCCGTTGCAGAACATCGACAACAACGAACCGAACGACATACCTACAATCATAAAATACGAAGTGGAGCGCGCTCTGCCAAAAAGATAGGTGAGGAGTTTTGAAAAGAAGAACAATCCCAACAAAAATCCGATTGCCAATCCGCCGTATACCAGCATCACCAGCGCATTTTCTTCTTTCCAAAAGGTCATACTTACGCTTTGCGTCAAGCTCTTATACCAACCCACCGACATTAAAAATGCACTTGCGCTCAATCCCGGCACAATTTGGGTAATCCCGACCACAAAGCCGATTGCTACGGCAAGCACCACGTGCCACCATTTAAAAGTCAAGAAAATGTTGCCCGCAAAACGTGCGCTGTCCGTCGTTTCCGCTATCGCCGCGTCTGCCAAATCGTTTGCTTTGAGAATTGCGGAAACGCAACCCAACACCAAAGGAATACACAAGCCCAATAAGAATAAAATCGCGCGCTTGCGCGTAATTTTCGCGCCCTTAATCTCGTCTTTGACCGCAGGGAATGCGCCGCACATCAACCCCGCAAACAGGCACACAACCGCAAAGGTATTAATTTCCAGCAGCTTCTGAACACCCAAAAAACCAACGGCAAAGCCCAATACTGCGCCCAAACCAATCGGCAATAAGAAAATAACGCAAGCTTTGAACTTTTTAAACAAATTTCCTATTGCGTACAAAAATTGGTCGTACAATTTAAAAATAATCGCTACCGTCGAACCGCTAATCCCGGGTATAATCACAGCAAGCCCTATAATAAACCCCAAAAGCCCGCTCTTACACCAGGTTTTTTTATTATATTTGATTAGCTCCATTTGCAAATCCATTTCCGACATTTTCTACTCCTTTTCGAGGTTTTTCATTCTTTTTTCACTACACGGGTCGCTTCTGCACACATTTTTTTTCGTTTTTTATAGATATGTAATCCCAAAATAACCGTCAACAACGCGAACATAATTCCCATCACGCCGCCTGCCATATCGATACAAACGTCTTTCCATTCTGCACCGCGGTTTGCTACAAAATATTGTAAAGTTTCATCTATCATCGGCACAGCCAACGCCAAGGGCAAGGATATCAATAACCCCTCTTTTTCCAAGGTATACGACGCCGCGCACCACAGCAACAACGCTCCCAAAAGCGCAAATTCCGCAAAATGCGCCACCGAGCGAACAATCATATGCAGCCGCTCGTATGCGCTACCCGTCGCCGTTGCTATCGTAGAATTCGGCGCGACCACCGCCGCGACCTTTTGCACGGTGTCCACCACCGCAAGGCTTTGCTCTGCAGACTCTTCCCCCGTCTTTAACGAGTTGGAAAAAATAAAAACGAGCATTGCAATACACGCCGCTGTTAGCGAGCCCCGCAAAACCCAGAGCCACAGCGTTCTTTTTTTTATCCAACAAAATCTCATAATTCTATTATACGCGAAACGCAGGCGCGGGTCAATATATTTCCACCCATTTCACAAAGTATTTTACAAGATTTTTTCTTTCATATTCCCCAAAAAAAGGCAAAAAACGGCATTTTTTCGTCCATATATCTGTATATAATATCTTTAGAAATAAAGGACGGACGCAAAAATGAACTACGTTAAAAAAATGTGCATTTTACGACAAATCAAACAAGGCTTTTCCGGAGACGGAAAAACGCTTTCCGGATTAATCAAGATAGAACAATACGGTAAAAATCTTGCAGTGGAAATATCCATTATCAACTTTGCTCCGCTTTCCACGGGGGAATATTACTGCTTGCTTTCCGACGGAAAAGGAAAAACCGAAATGCTTTCTCTTCGCGGAAAAAGTATGTTCAATATTTTATCGGATATTGATATTTCAAGCGGTTTTTGTGGCATTATCTGCTACGTTAAAAACGACGTCATACCCATTGCATACGGCATTAACGGAAACGGAAATTATGATTGGCGCACCATCTTAAACACTGCTCTTCCCCCCGTTTTCCCGAAAAAGAGCACGGGCGAGCTGCAAACGGAAATCGCCGAAACAAAAGCCGACGCAGTCCCCCATTCCGCCCAACCAACCAACGCCCCCTCTGCCTACGACGACGAAAGCGTCGCCGAAGAAAATTACTTTGCCGAGGAAATAACACATGAACAAAAACTGCCTAATCAAAATTGCCAAAATGCACACGCTGAAATCAGCGTGGAAGAAAACGAAAAAACAAGGCGTGCTTCTAAAGAAAATGGCAATGCTGAAGACGTATGCCACCCGTTTAAAACCGATTCCGACGGATATTACACTTCCGTAAAGGGCGAGCTGGACGAGCTTTTCCGCTCCTATCCCAAGGATAATACCCTGCAGGGTGCATTTTCTTGCAGCGAATGGGTTCGCATAAAAGGAACTGAATCCGCGCCGCAATACCTCGTAGGCGTTCTTTACGAAGATGGACGCGCCAAATACATTTGCTATGCCCTTGCTGCGCAAGACAAAAACTCTCCGCCCGAAGAAATTAAGGACGTGTGTACATTCGTCCCTCTTTCCCGTCTAACGGACAGCGAAGGCTTTTTCGTCATTTTCCAAAGCGCCAGCGGCGGCGAATGTGTAAAGCCTTTATCGATATAACCACTTTTTACAATAAAAAACGCGTCGCTTGGACGCGTTTTTCTTTTACATTTTACAAATCAATTATTTTTTATTTCCCTTTTCAATCTTTTTAAGAATGTCTTTCAATTCTTTCATGGCTTTGTCTTTTAAATCGTCTACGGTGTACGTAGAATCTGCCGCCATAATCTCCTTAATCAATTTGTATTTACCAGCAGAAATCCCTTGTTCCTTTGCTGATTCCTTTTCTTCTTTCGTTAATTTCGCCGTATTAACGTTATATTTTTTATCCCCTTTGACTTTTTCCGCACGCTTTGCCAGCTTTTTCAAAAGCTTATCCGTTTTTTTGCTGTTTTTAGATATCGCGCTGATAAAAAGCTCTGCTTCCTCTTCAAAATATCCAGCTTCAGCATAGGCATTGATTACTTTTTCCAACGCATCTTCAACACTCTTTCCTTTCAATTTTATTCCGGAAAGCGCCTCGCTTGCGTCTTCGTTCACATATTCCACTCCGTTAACACGCCCAAATAAATTGACTTCCAAAGCCACGGACGGATTCACGTCAATATAAACCGTGTGATAATCTTGCTGATATACGCCCCAAAATCCACCGCCCAATAAGCACACGAAAAGGAAACAAGCAACAACCGCTATCCAGCGGCGGAAACTGCTTTTAGGCGCTCTTCTGCGTTCGTTTACCCTTGCCGATTCACGATTTTTTTTTAGGGAAATTTCTTGCTGCGCGCGAGCGAGAATATCCTGCTTTAATCCATCGCGCGGCGTAAGCTCATCGCTTTCTTGGTATAAGCTTTCCAACTTCTTATCCGCCATAACTTTCCCTCCTTTGATATACTTCTTTCACTTTTTGAAGCGCATTGTTATATTGCCAACGAACCGTACTTTCCTTTCCGCCCACCGTTTCCGCAATCTCTTTAAATTTTAATCCGTTTATCGCATGTAATACCACGATACGGAACTCGTTTTCGTTTAAAACTTTTTCCGACAGAGCGATAATGCCGCTTTCATCATGCGCCTGCGGCGTATCGGAAGATAGTCGCAACGTGTTTACCGTTTCTTCATCGTCGAAATCTACCATAACCGCCCGCTTTTTCTTTCGAATCAAATCCAGACATACGTTTTTTGCAATGGTGTACATCCAATTAAAACCGTTCTTGCCTTTGAATTTGTCAATGCCTCTTACAACTGCAAGATAGGTGTCGGATAACGCGTCTTCGCTGTCCTGATGGCTGTGCATATACGTATAACATAAAGAATATAGCTGTTTTGAAGTAGCGTCATACAGGGCGCTCAAGGCGGCGCTATCGCCCCGCCTCAAGTCCTTTAAATACTCGTCGATTTTTTGTTGTTCACGCAAATGCGCCATATCTTGCCCGTCCTTTCTGTGCAGAGCGCAACGTATTACGCTGCAACTTCGCCTTCTTTATTCTTATCTTTTTTATCAAATTCTTTTTTTCTTTTTTCGCCTTCCGCTTTGTAGGCTTTACGCATTTCTTTCGATTGTTCTTTGTACTCCGCTTTGATTGCTGCCAACGCTTCATCAAACGCCTTTTGCAAAGGCTTTAATGCGTCTTCCTGTTGCGAAATAAGCGTTTTCAACGCCTTTGCTTCTTCCGTCTTCGCGTCCATTTCGTCCAACTGTGCCAGTAAATCTTCTAATTCTGCGCGAAGTGTAAACAATTCCGCATATTCGCTTCTCAAAGCCTTTATTGCCGCGCTGTATTCGCTCTTTAAACCGGCTGCAATCTTATCGTCTTTCTTGTCGACCTTCAACATATTGAGCCAATCTTTCACTTTCAATTCCAAAATTTCTTCGTCTGTGAATTCGGGATAAGCGTCTAAAACGCGCATCACAATCTTCGTATGTCCCTTGGAAATCCCCCATTCTGCAGCTTTGTCCGCATATTTATCCAAGGTGTCCTGCGAAACTTTCCCATTTATGCCTTTATTCGTGAAATAATCGCGAATGTTCTTGTTTACCTTTTCTTCCAATTCCGCATTATCCGTACCCACGTAAACGGTATCATTTTCACCTTCGGGGTCAAAATAACCAAGTTCTTCTGCGGTTTCCGTAAAGGTAACGCTCGCCGATTCTACGCTCATGCCTTCCAATTCTACCATAGAAAGCACCACTTCGCCGTCATCGTTGATTGCGTTCGCCGTTATAACCGTTCCGCCGTCGTCCATCAACAACTCGATTTCGGGATTGATGCGCAAACTGACGTAATTTGCCGCTTCGCTTTGCGCTTCATCATCTTTGGAGCACGCTGCAAACATACTGCAACCAATCGCCACTGCCATTAACGTCGTAAAAAGTTTTTTGATTTTCATTTGAATCCTCCTGCGCCTTTTTTGGCTTTATTTATTGAAAACAAAGGGTTTTCCTCGGGTTTTCAATATATATACGCACGAAAGACGCTTTTCGTTGGATTTTTTTGAAATTTTTTTGAAAAATTTTTTTACGTTAAAAAAACTCCTCTTCTAACATAGAGCAAAGGCAATGGTAAATCGGCAAATGCAATTCTTGCACCTTAAAGGTTTCCGTTTCGGGCGCAAGGATAGAAACGTCTGCAATTTCCCTTAATTTTCCCCCTGTCCCTCCGCCTAAAAATACAACGTGCATATCTTTTGCCTTGGCTACTTTTGCCGCATAAATACAATTTTTCGAGTTCCCTGAAGTGGACAACGCCAACAGTACGTCCCCTGCTTGCCCCCAAACGTTCACTTGCTGTGCAAAGACAAAATCGGGGTTTTTATCGTTCATATACGCCGTCGCAAAAGCCGTATGCCCGCAAAGGGAAATAGTAGGCAAACCGCTTTCAAGGTACGCGCAGAGCGTTTCTCCATCTACGCCGTCTGCTTTTAATTTATCGGCATATGCCGCAGGTAAAGGACGCGCCTTTTTAAAGCTTTTCAACAATTCCCCCGCAATATGTTCGCAATCAGCCGCCGAGCCGCCGTTCCCGCAAAGATATAAACGCCCGCCCGTTTTAAAACTATCGCACACCAAAGCGAAAGCTTTTGCAATCGCCTCCGCTTGCCCCGCCAAAATAGGATATCTTTCACAAAGTATATTCAACACTTTTTTTACTCTTTCTTGCATAGTCCTCTCCTATTAACTTTCGGAAACCGCTACAGCCGCAACGTCCCCAATATTTTCACCTAATTTTGCAGGCACAATCTCACAAACTGATAAGCTTTCCGATAACGCTTCGCGTTCCAAAACTTTTTTCATAGACGGAATCAACAGTTCAGAAGAACGCATAAATACTCCGCCCAGCACAATTCTTTCGGGATTCAATATATCGATTGCAATGGCGAGCCCTTTGCCCAACATTTCTCCGCTCTTCGCAAAAACGCGCTTGGCAAAACCGTCCCCCGCTTTTGCCTCCTCGCTCAACTTTTTTGTCGTAATCGCAGACATGCCCCCCATCTTTTCGATACAAAGAGGCATTTTTTTGCAACGCTTCGCCATTTCTACCGCCAACCGCGCAATGCCTCCGCCGCTGCAAAATCCCTCAAAAGAACCCGCTTTACCGTATCCCGTTGGTCCTTTATCCGCCAAACGGATATGTCCGAGTTCACCAGCGTTATCATTCGCCCCTGCGTATAGTTTCCCATTTAAAATCAAACCTGCGCCCAAACCTGTTCCAAAGGTAAGAAAAATCATATTTTTCGTTCCCTTTCCCGCGCCGTATCGCCATTCCGCAACCGCACAAGCATTCGCATCATTTTGTAACTTCGCCGATAATCCGAAATGCTCCTTTAAGTATTCTACAATTTGAAATCCGTGCCATCTTTTCGCCAAGTTTGGCGGACAAACGATTACGCCCAATGTGCTATTCAATGGGCCCCCACAGCTGATTCCGGCGGTTTTTACCCCCATTTTCTCCTTCCAACTGCGTACGTGCGTCTCTAAATTATATAAAGTTTCTTGCGGAGAATCTAACGTGGGCGTTTCTACCCGTTCCATGATAAAAATTTTTCCGTTTTCTTTTTTTGCAAGAGAAACGGCACATTTTGTCCCCCCAATATCAAATCCAATGCGATACATAATTCACCTCAAACGCATTCTTTGTCCTTATTATAACATATACCTTAAAAATATACAATCCATTAAAAGAATAAAAATTGCAAATATGTGCTATAAAATTTCATAATGTTGAGCAAAAAAAAGTATTGCAAGAAAAGATATTTTATAAAACTGCAAAAAAATAAGCAGTAAAAATTGGGTGGAAATTGGCGTTTATTGCAAAGAAAAAAGCCTT
>JAFTHU010000015.1 GCA_017457215.1 Clostridia bacterium | reverse complement strand
TAGCGACAGGCGTGATTTCTACGGCGGCGGATTGGAGCAAGGTACAAGCGACGGCGGCGGATTCCGTTATCAACGGTTATTACGTCGTTAATGCAGATATTACGGTATCGACAATGGCTAGCGTTAACGTAAATCGCGGAAGCGGTTTCTGCGGCACGCTGGACGGCAGAGGGCATACGGTAAGCAATAATAACGCATGGGGTGCAAGCTACGGCTTGTTCGGCGGTATTGGTACGGATGCAGTTATCAAGAATATTACGCTTTCGCAGACGGGCTTGAACGCGGCAAATAATAGAATGTTCTTGGGTATGTTTGCGGAAAAAGCAAACTTTATCGACGTGACCATCAATTTGACGAATCAAGCAAAATCGAGCAATACAAGCATTATCAGCTCGCCTTTGTGCTACGGTGGTTTTACGAGCGGTTGTACGTTTACGAACGTAGAAATCAATCTTAAAAACAGCACGATCGGTTCGTTGTTCAGCGGTAGTAACGGCTGGTTTACGTACAATGCGAAAACAACCTTTACAAACACTTCGATATACGTGGCAGCAGAGGATACGACGACGGTAGTAGATAGACTTGGTCATACGGGCACTACGAATTTCACCGCGCCTGGTTTGGATATTGACGGCGCAACGGTGATGCAGGGTATCAACTATTACGGCGACGGTTCTTCGTTTATGTTGCAGGGCGGCGTAAGTCCTTACTCGATTGTAAAGCCTGAAAATAGCACGCAAAGAATCAATGAAGCGGCGGAAGAATTGCAATATTTCTTCAAGGAAGCAACGGGTTGTACGCTTTCTATTATTACCGACAATGGATTGACGCATTCCGATACGGCTAAGTACATTTCACTTGGTAACACTACGCTCTATCAGTCGGCAGGTATCACGGCGAGCGGTTTGAAGGAAGACGGCTCTTGGATTAAGTCGGTGGATGACACGATTTATATCGTTGGCGGTGGTAACAACGATGGTGACGGCGTACTTTACGGCGTATATGAATTCTTGAACGAATTGTTCGATTTGGAAGTTTATTATAAAGATTGCTACGAATACGTTGCGCAGACGCAACTGCCTTTGGCGGAATATGATATTATCAGCAACCCTGATATTGATATGCGTTCGCAATCGGGTCTTTCCGTAGGGGATTCCGATTATGAAAACAGACTTCGCTCAACGGACTATTATTGGGCAAAGCTGTTGCCCATTGTGAATGCGGCGGATTCGACGAAAGCAGACGCAGGACATAACAGCTTGTATTATTTGCCTTACAGTATGTATGGTAATAGCAATCCTAAATTCTATTCTAATACGTCTACGTTCGAAAGCAATGATTGGGGCGGCATCAACGCGCAGCTTTGCTATACGGGACGCGGGGATTCCACAACCTATAACTTGATGGTACAGCTTTGTGCGGAACGTATCCAAGTTTCCTTGCAGCAATATGCAGATAACACGACGTATACAGCTGTGATGCTCGGTATGGAAGATAACTATTATATGTGCGAATGCTCTGCATGTAAGGCAGTTATTTCGCAATACGGTTCTATTTCCGCAACGGTAATTATCTTCTTGAACGACGTAGCAAAACAGGTTGACGCATGGATGGCTGGCGAGGGCAGTGCGTATGCTCGTGATATGCAGTATATGTTCTACGCATATCAGCAGGCTTTGGCTGCACCTACTACAATGCCTGCGGTAACGACAAAGGTCGCTCCTTTTGTGGCATTTAGTGAAATGGATCACTCGGCGCTGCCTACGGATACGACGGTAAGAAGCACGCAAGCGGGCAATCTTTCCAACAATCAAATTCTCGGTTATATGAAGACCTGGGGCGAGTGGGCAACGGAGCACGGTAGCAGTGCGTGGGCTTGGTCGTATGGTAATTTCTTTAGAGATTACTTCTGTTTCTACGATAGCTATACGTTCTATGGTGAAATCTTTAATTATTTGAAGGAATACGGTTACGTATTCTCGTACGTACAGCAACAAAGCGATCAGAGAGGCGCGCAATCGGCGTTTATGTCGTTGAATAACTACGTAACAAGTAAACTTGCGTGGGATGCATCGCTCGATATGGATACGTTGATTGCGAATTATATGAATGCAATGTACGCGGACGCTGCAGACGAAATGATGACGATTTTTGAAAATTGGCAATCCTTGTATGCAAGCGAATTGAAAGGCTTAGCATTGGGTGAGACAAAGCCTGCAACGAATTTGTCGAAATCTCAGGTGGACAATATGTTTGCATTGTTCGATAAGGCCTATGCGGCGATTGCAGACTATGAAACGACGGATGCAGAGTTGTATGCAAAGTTGAAGGCTCGTATTGATATGGAATGGCTCGCACCTGCAAAAATTGCTTTGGTTGATTTGAAGTCAAGCTATAAGTATTTCAATTGGGGCTCGTACAAATATGACGATATCGCCGCGCAATTTAAAACGATTGTAAACGAGCTCGGTATTACGGCGGCGAACGAATTTGAGAATATTAGTACAATCGTTAATGCTCTTTAAACAAATGGAAGTCCAGTACGCAAGTTCTCTTGCGTACTGGGGAGATATAAAAGTCAAGAGGTGAAAACAATGAGAAAAACAAAAAAAATCGTAGCTTTAGTTATGGGATTGTTGATGTCATGCTCTTTTGCAGCGTGCGGCGACAAAGGCGGCGTAAACAGAAACAAAACAACGGTAGTTGAAGTTGCCGTGCATCAAGGTGGCGTAGGATACGTTTGGTTGCAAAATGCGGCAAGACGTTTTGAAGAAGCCAATCAAGACAAGTCGTACGCAACGGGAAAAACGGGGGTAAAGATTGAAATTACGCCGGGCGGTACGGCTTTGGCGAACCAAGCGATGGATTCCGATTCCTATAATATATATCTTGTAGAAAGAACGGATACCTATCCGTTTATTGCCAGCGGCTTATTGATGGATATTTCGGAAGTTTTAGAAATTACTGATTCCAACGGTAAGACGTTAGAAGAACGTATCAATCCCAGTATTCGCTCGATGTTAAAGGGGAATGACGGAAAAACGTACGTATTGCCTGGTTGGGAATTCTATTCGGGTGTTTCGTATGATAAGGAAACGTTTGACACCGTTGGGTCTTATGTTGCCGATTATGATTCTACAGACGCCTTTGAATATGAAAGCGATTACGGGACTTTGAAGATTGTAGAATATACAGGCGCAAAAAAATCTTGCGGACCTGACGGTAAATATAATACTGATGACGATGGGTTGCCTTCTTCTTTGGAAGAAATGCTTATTCTTTGCTCATATTTAAAGAAAGAAGGCGTTGAACCGTTTACTTTACCTGGTAGTTGGCCTGGATATTGCAAGTATCTCTTGGCGGGGTTGTGGACCTCTCTTTCGGGCTATGATTCGATGAAAGCAGTATATAATTTTGGTGGCGAAACCGTAGAGATTATCAAGAGTGATGAACATGGAGAATTGATGTTTACCAATGAAAATCTTTTCGAAGGGATTGATTATTTGAAGAAGCCTGTAACCGAGAGGGTGCAAATTACGACTGAAAACGGTTACCTTACCAATGATATGACGGCAAAATATTATGCAGCGGCTTTCTTGGAAATTTTAGAAAGGGAAGGCTTTTTGTCGAGAGACGCATCTAATGCAGTAGGACATACCGATGCACAGATAAACTTCCTTACCGGTGGTACGGAAACGACAAGAAAAGGTATGATCATGGAAGGTTCGTATTGGTGGGTAGAAAGCGAAATGGCGGGGAATTTTGAGGATTATCAAATTCTTACCGATAAGGATATAAACGCAAGAGATATTCGTTGGATGTCGCTCCCCACTTCCTTGAACGAAAAAACGACGGAAGGAAATGGTGAAAAGAATACCCTGATAGATACTTGCTTTAGCTCTTGTTATGTAAATAATAACATTAAAAACAATGAAGAGTTAAAAACGGCTTCTATTGATTTCGTAAAATTCTTATACTCTGAAGAAGAATTGGTTAACTTTACGAAAGATACTGGTAGTTTTAGACCCATTGAATATGAAGTAAGCTCTGATTCGTTTAAGTCGGTGTTCTATAGAGAGTTGACCGAATTAAGACAAAATAGTAACGTTGTTCAATTTGCCGCAGAAAATAACAATGATATTTTCAGATATCACAGAGGAGCCTTGAAAATTGAACTCGGTGGTTCGGTCTTTACCGCAAATTATGCAGGGAAACCCTTTGATAGTTATCTGTTGGCATACAGAGCGGGTGCAACGGCGATAGACGCAATTGAATCTACGAGATTTACCCCTGAAGAATGGAAAACTTTCTTATAATTTTTTATTAAGCGAAACGGAAGTAGGGAAAGATGTTAAAGACAAACGTTAAAAACCAATCGGTTAAATTTCTAAAATCCAGAAAAGGAAAACGCATGCTGTTTTATGTGTTGGTATGCCTTTTGCCTGTGATACAATTTTGCATTTTCACTTTTTACGTAAATTTTAACTCCATTAAAATGGCATTTGAAACATACAACTATGCCTCTGCTTCAAATAATAATTTTGGTGTGGATGGAATTGTAAAAAGTTTTGCTGGTTTCAAAAACTTTAAAATTGCTTGGCAAACGCTGATTGAAAGAAATTACATGTTCAAGAATTCGTTGTGGTTGTTTATTAGTAATATCGTAATCACAATTCCATTGGCATTAATATTTTCTTTTTACCTGTGTAAAAAATGTATGTTTTCAGGTTTTTTTAAGGTTATCTTATACATGCCCAATATTGTATCGCCTATGATTTTTGCGCTTTTATTCCAAAGAGTGATTAACTTGGTTTATCCTGAAATTATGGAACAATGGTTTGGCAAAACGATATCGGGTTCAGGATTATTGGTAACAGGCAATAATCCAAGCTATGGGATCGTATTGTTTTTCAATATTTGGGTTTCGTTTGGTGTCAATGTCTTAATGTTTTCTGGCGCGATGAGCGGTATAAATGCTTCGGTAATTGAGTCATCTCATCTTGATGGTGCGAATCTAGTGCAAGAGTTTTGGTACATTACGTTACCCATGATTTTTTCGACCGTATCGACGTTCATAATTTTAGCCATGGCTGGAATATTTACCAATCAGATGCATCTATTTACCTTTTTTAGCGGTGAAATAACAGGGTTAGAAACATTAGGATACTACATCTATTTGACGGCGCAAAAGACGGACTATGTTGTATCGGAGGCGTTGGCAACAAAATTTGCATTCTTATCCTACCCGCAGTTGGCGGCATTAGGGCTTTTGCTGACATGTATTATTGCGCCAATCACATTCCTTACACGGAAGTTGTTTGATAAATATGGGCCAAGCGAGGATTAAAAAATGGCTATAAGAGATAAGAAAAAAAATCCTTTAAATAAAAACATCATTATTATCCTTATAATGATTATACTTGCTGTGTATGCACTTTCCTTGATTTGTGTGTTAGGGTGGGGCTTCATGTCTTCGCTAAAAAGTCGTATAGATTTTAGAAAGGATCCCTTAAGTTTTCCTAATTCAGAATATAGCAGGGACCAAATGCTCAAGTTTGCAAATTATAAAGAAGTTTTTAAGGTTTTAAATGATTTAAAATTTTCAAAAGGCTTTTATAGCTTAAGTGGATATGAACGGCATAGCTCAGAAGGCAGTTATTTTATCTATATTTGGAACACCTTATTATATACTGGGGTCGGTTGCGTTATTTTAGCATTTGTACCCGCAATCGGTGCATATATGTGTGCTAAATATAAGTTCAAATTTAGTAAAATTCAATATTCCGTATATTTGCTTTTTATGATGATCCCTATTGTAGGGGCATATCCTGCAGAGCTTACCCTTCTTCGTAATTTGAATTTATATGACTCTTTTTGGGGGAATTGGATACAGAAACTGCATTTTTCGGGTATGTATTTCTTTGTTTACTATGCCTTTTATGCAGGATTATCGGACTCTTATTCAGAGGCGGCAGAAATAGATGGCGCATCGCAACTGAGTATTTTGATTCGCATAGTGATCCCTTTATCGATGAAAATGATTGGGTCGGTAATGCTGATACAATTTATCAACCTGTGGAACGATTATCAAACACCGTTGTTGTATCTGCCTACAAAACCGACGCTTGCTTATGCGGTATATTTATTTACTTCGGGACAGGGCGACGGCGTAATTGGATTCCCGAATAATCTAAAAACAAATTATCCTTTGCAAACGGCGGCGTGTATGGTGTTGGCTGTGCCTGTTTTAATCGTATATATTGCCTTCAATCAAAAGTTGATGGGGGATATATCGATGGGCGGCATTAAGGGTTAAAAGGAGAAAAAATGAATTTTATAAAAAAGAAAACAGCAGGTATATGCGCATGTTTGCTTGGGGCTGGTCTTTTCATTGGCGGGGCTAGTATGCTGTTGAACAAGGAATGCAAAACGACAGAAGCACAGGCAATAGAATTAAATACTACGGAAATTTCAGAAAAATATTTTTTGAACGATTCCTTGCAAATACCTGCATCTATAACAGTTGAGTATCAGGGGAAATCCTATACGCTTAATGATGGCGTTGTATACTATCCTAGCGGAACAGCGTATAAGCAAAACGAATACGCTTTGAATCAATTAGGTGAGTATGAGGTATTATATACGACAACTGTTGATGGTAAGGTTTTGCAAGCGACGCAGAAGTTTTCTGTAATTGAAAAAAACTGGAATATCACAAAAGCAGAATCTAGCGTAGAGTATGGGGAGCTGACGATTGCAAAAAGTGATTATACGCATGGGTTAAAGGTTTCTTTGATTGATGGGGATACGTTCTATTATAACGTTCCCGTTGATTTATCCAAAAATGCAGTAACGGATATCATTACTATTCATTCGGCGCAAACAACCTCTACGGCAAGAGTGCAAAATATTATTGTGCGCGCTACGGACTGCTATGATGCTGATACGTATGTGGATTTTTATCTGTATTATGCGCCCGGTGGCTCTATTTATGCCCGTGCCGGTGCAAGTTGTAACGATGATACAGGGTTGATCCAAAGTGATACGTATGAAAACGCAAGCAACCGAAAAATCGTTTATATCGATGGGGTTCGTTACGCAGCATGGTTCTCTACTTGGGGCGCAAGTATGGGGACCGGGGATAAGGCTACTTCCGAATCTGGTTTTACGTGGAGATATAATAGTGATACCAAAGAGGTTCGAGTACAACAATCGCGCTCACCCGAAGGCGGCAATAAAGTAACGGAGCTGGCTAACGTAGATATTTACGGGGAAGATATTTTTAAGGGCTTTACGACAGGAGAAGTATATCTTTCTATTTTTGCGCAGAACTATACTGCGGCAACGGCGGATTTTGAAATTGCGTGTATCGACGGAAAGACGGGCGAAGATCTTACAATTACGGATTACGAAGATAAAAAAGCACCTACGTTGTGTGTGGATTATACTCCGACAATCGGTAATGCCGTTTATGTAGCACAAGGCGAAGAAGTAGAAATATTTGACGCAACGGCGATGGACGTTAGTGGGGCAAACGTCGAGAGCTGCGTGTATTATAATTATGAATCCACCAAGCGCAGTAGCGTTTACGTGGAAAATGGTAAATTTACGGCAACAAAGCCAGGCGCGTATACGATTGTATACACGGCGACAGATCTTTTTGGCAATAAAACCGTTGAAAAAGTGATTGTCAATAGCGTGGCGACGGAAAATGGTAAAGCAATAGACTTTGCGGTTGAACAATTGTCGGTAATCCACGCGGGCGAACAAACGGCGTTGCCAGCCTATACCGTGAAAGGCTTGAACGGCGACGTTACGGTGGAAATGCGTATTATTGCACCCAACGGCGAAGTAGAAGAAATTCAAGGGAATGCCTTTATTCCTTTACACGTAGGGGAATACAGAATTGAATATCGTTATTACGACGCGATTCGAGAATATACCACGTCGTATAAAGTGGATAGCGTTGCCAGTGAAGTTGAACGTTTTCTGACGGAATTAAAACTGCCGAGATATTTTATCAAAGGTGCTCGCTATGGGTTAGACGATATAAAAGCATTTGTTTTCACAAGCGCAAATCCCACGCCTGTTGACGCTACTTTTTATGTGAAATACGACGGGGGGGAATACGTCGTTGCCGATTCGCAGGATTTTGTAATCACGGGCACGGAAAGCGTACAGGTAAAATACGTTTATGGCGAGGCTGTTTTAGAAAGTGAAATTGTGAAAATCGTGGATGTTGGTTACGATAACAGAATTTCCATCTCTAAATACTTCCAAGGGGACTTTTCGGCTGAAGAAAAAGGCTCCTACGTTAGATATACGTCGAATGTAGCAGAAGGGAATAGCGCGTTAAGCTTTATTAATACGTTATCGTTTGCAAACTTTAAACTTGAATTTACGATTCCACTGGGAGCTTATTATAAGTCTTTGCGCTTGACGTTAACAGACTATTATGATTGTAGCGTAAAGACGATGATAGAGTTAATCACCGTAGACGGCGGCTTGGGTGTCGTAATAGATGGAAAAATTTATAAATGCAATAGTACGCTTGCGGATGGGCAAATCAAATCGATTTGGTACAATAACGCTACCAAAAAATTTGTTTTACCTGACTCGACGGCGGCATCTTATACGAATAAGTTCACGAGCGATTGGTGCTTCTTGGACGTTGAGTTGGTGGACATTATTCAAAACTCGTCTATTCAAATCCATGCATTGAACAATCAATCGTTTGGTAAATTGACGGGCGATCGTATGAAACCTGAAATTTTTGTTGAAAATGTGTCGGGGCAAAGAAGTATCAATGACGAGGTAACGCTGTCTCCTGGGATTTATACAGACGTATTGTCTCCTGCATTGCAAAGCACGTTGATGGTTTCGGTGAAAGCGCCCGACGGAGAGTACGTAAAGACAAACGACGGACAGTTTTTGGACGGGACAACGTCAGGTGGAAAAGCCTATACATTTACCGTTACGCAATATGGTCATTATCGTGTAGTATATACCGCTACTGATCAAAAGGGGAATCTTGTAGAATTACCTTTTGTAATCATCGTTGAGGATGAAACGGCTCCGACCATTGAGCTTACTTGCAATAAAAAGGTAACGGTGCCGTATTTGACGTTATACACGATTGATGATTTTGTGGTATCTGACAATATAACGGCAGTGGAAGATTTAGTAGTTACTTTGGTTGTTATGGATCAAAGAAACAACTCGGTTGTGTCTGTGGGTAAAGAATTTGAAGCCAAATACGCTGGTGAATATACGGTGTACGTATATTGCGTAGACGAAGCGGGGAATTCTGCTTACACCACCTATACAGTCGTTGTGGGAAATTAAGGCAGCGTGAGGAGTAAAACATGAAAAAGATATTAAAAAGAGTAATTTGCGCTGTTTTAGCCGCGCTTATAGTGTTACCTTTCGCCGTTGCATGTAACAAAAAAGGTGGCGAATCTTTAATTACGATTCCTGCACCAGAAGAGAAATCTAATTATGTAGGCGTGCATGATTTTACAATGACGGAAACGGCAGACTATCTCGTAAAAGACGGTAAAACTGATTACGTTTTGATTACGAAATCGAAATTAACGCCGATAGAACAAACCGCCAAAGAAGAGTTTTTAAATTTGTTCCAAGCAGCAACCAATATTCGTATTCAAACGAAAACGGATGAAGGGTTGGTGCATGATGCAAATGCAAAATATATTTCCCTTGGGGAAACGGCTTTGCTTAAAAGCTCGGGGCTTCCATTGAACAAGAGCGAATTAAGCGATGACTGCGTTCGAATCGTAACAAAGGATAAAACCGTTTACTTGTCGGGCGGCGGTCAGTATGGTACGTTATATTCTGTATATGATTTTATGCAACTGACGTTCAATTACGAGCAGTATTTTGTGGACTGCATGGAAATGGATACGAACGTAAAAGAGAAGAAATTGTATAATTATAACGTAACGGATATCCCCGATATGAATAGACGTAGTACAGGCTATGCATTTATGACGCAAGAATTTAAAAATCGTATGCGTATTCCCTTGTATTCAGGGAACTATTTCCTTCCTATTCATGAAAAGATGACGGCTGACGGTAAGGCGGATAGAAGTTCTACCGGTATGACGGCGCATAACTCCAATGAATACCTGCCCAGAGAAGATTATGCTGACCATTCTAAATGGTTCGGCGATTCGGGAGACGTGCTCTGCTATACGGCGCATGGGGATGAGCAGGAGCTTGAATTGATGGCGCAAGAATGTGCAAAGAAAGTAGCGGCTTCTCTTATGACCTATACGACGGATTTGTATCCGAATATGAATGCGGTATCTTTGACTGTTGAAGATAATAACGATTCTTGCGCGTGTGAGGCTTGTACCCGTTGTTTGGAAAAGTACGGGACAAAATCCGCTTCGATTATTCTCTTTATGAATAAGTTTAACGGATACGTTCGTCAATGGTTGGAAGAAAACAAAGATAACGAATTATATTATAGAGAAAATTTCGACATCTTGTTTTTTGCATACAACTCTTTCTCTCTTGCGCCTGCGTCTTGGGACGAAGAACAAGGGAAATACGTTGCGAACGCCCCTGAACTTATGTTGGATGAAGGTGTTTACGTCTGGTTGGCGATGATGAATATTATGGAGGAAGAGTTGAATATTTATCATGCGAAAAACGATCGTGCGCGTGAACAAATCGAGAAATGGGGTGCAGTTTCAGACGGTTTGTGGCTTTGGACGTATAGTACCAATTTCTCGGCTTATTTATATTTCCACGATGCGTTCTCTATGTATAATGCAGAAGGGTATCGCTATTTAGCAGATCACAACGTAAGATATTATTATCAAAACGCACAATCTTATCAAACGGGTACGGCTACTGCGTTTCATAATATGTCCATTTATTTGCAAACAAAACTGACGTGGAATACGTCGTTGGATACGGAAACTTTGATTGATAATTATATGAACGCAATGTTTAAGGAAGCAGCTCCTATTATGAAGCAGCTATTTACATCTATGCGTTTGCATAATACGCAATTGAAGACAAAAATCGAGTATAGTAATTCGATAGAAAACGCTTCTTATTTTCCTTATAATACTTTGAAAGAGTGGATGGATATGTGTGACAAAGCGTTGGAGAAGGTATCCGTCTATGAAACGCGTGACCCTGAGCTGTATGCCATGTTAAAAAATCATATTGAGGCAGAATGGGTATATCCCGCTTATGCAACCTTACAACTTCGTGATGATTATCTTTTGGCAAACGATTTGACATTGTTAAAACAGCGTTTTAGAGAGGTTGTATTACGCCTTGGTATTACGAGGACGAAAGAAATTGAAGCGGAAGGCGTATTGACAAATTACGTAAATTCCCTGTAAGAGAGGAGGGTACTATGAAAGCATTTATAAAAAAACATTATAAAAAATGCCTACTTGCGCTCTTTTGCGTTACGTTAACAATGTCTTTTGCGGCTTGTAAAGACGATAACCCGTCGGGCGGCGGTAATTCTTCAGAAATTGAACAGGAGATGATGCCGTTAGCATTAGATAAAGTACAAGTATCTATGCTCATTGGGGAAGAAACGTGGTTGACAGCTACGTATATGGAAACAGAAGGGAACGTTTTGACTTGGCAATCAAGCAATCCTGAAATCGTAACCGTGGATCAAGATGGCAAACTCGTCGCGATAAAGGCTGGGGAGACGATTATTACGGCAAGCTACGGCGAGGAGCAAGCCTCTTGTAACGTTTCCGTTGGGACGGGGAATATGTTGCCTACAATTCTCATGGAAGGCTTTTCTAATGAAGAAACTAGCGTGTCCGTTGCGGTACAGGATGTGTTGAACGTGAAGGCAAAACTGCTGTTTAACGGAAAAACTTTTGAGGACGTTGAGTGGGAATATACGCTGTCTAATCCTGCTATCGGAAGTATAGAAAACGGTGTTTTCACCGCTATTGAGCGGGGGGAAACGGAATTAACCATCAAAGGTAAATGGCGGGATATGCAATCGCCTACGCTTACGAAAACGGTAACAATTAAAGTTGTGGATTCGATAAAATTCGTTATCAATGGCGGTTTGACAGATTCCTTATATTTATATACGAAAGATTTGCATGGTGGGGAGTCTTATGCGACGAGTTCTCCCTTTGAGGTTACCGTAGAAGAAAATGGGCAGGTTATTCAACCGACTGTTACGATATCCAAAGGTGAACAAATTATTTCCTATGACGGCGAGAACAAACAAGTTAATGCTTTGACGTATGGCGAAGCGGAAATTACGATCTCGTTCATAGACGGCGACGGTGTGGAAAACACCATGCTTGTTCCCGTTCTAGTACAGAGACCCGTTGCAAAATATTCTAAAACCATTGAGTATTTTTCTGCTATGGACGGAGATTTACCGATCGTAGATATTTTTGGCTTAGAAACAACGTTGACAGATGCCTATCATGATGGTAGCGCTTTAACCGTAACTCCTGACAATTTAGTTATGGGAGTGCCTACGGACAGTAAAGGCATGCAGGTAACGGAGCTTGTTATCTACAATGATACGGTAGGATATCTTTTGAATGTGGAAGCATACACAAAAGTTATTGATGAAGAAAGCGACTTGACAGTGTTTGATACCGATCAAAACGGATATTTCGTTTTAAAGAATGAGATTGAATGCAGTAGAGTATGGAGCAACAAAGGTACTTTTGCGGGTACGTTTGACGGGCAGGGCTACGCAATTCGGAATGCGAAATTTTCTGTGGATACTAATACCTATAAAGGAGGGTTATTTGGTAGCTATGGAGAAGGTGCACACGTAAAGAACGTTGCATTTATGGACGTTGACTTGTCTCAATACAACGCTACGGTGCTTGCCGGCGGTTCGTCGTCCTCTTATTATGCGAACGCCTTGACGGAAAACGTTTATATCCATGTTAAAAAAGTGGGAACGCGTTTTGGTGCTTTGATGTGGCAAAGAGGTCCTTGGGATAAATTCCACAATGTTATCGTGGACATGCGTGCAATGGATTCGGTTGCTTCCTCGGGGAGTACGTACGGCGCATTGTTCGCTTGCGATAATTGGGCTGCTGCTAATAACGGGCAGGTATGGAAGGATGATAATAGCCGAATTACGAACGTCTATGTTCTAGCAAAAGAAGGAACGCCGATGATGTGTAATAGCTCCTATGGACAATGGACGGCTACGATTTATGCAAGTAACGACGGGATTGTCGAGGACGCAGCTGCAAGAAAATACGTGTATAGCGGTGTCAAGCGGTTTGCCTCCTTGGAATTGTTATCGGCAGCGGTGTTAAAAGTAGGCGATGATGAGAATTATTGGACAGTTACGGAAACGGGTATAGAATGGAAAGGCGAATTGCCAGAAACGCCCACATTGACCTATGAAAAAACCATCAAGAACTTTTCGGCGATGGACGGTATTTTGCCGATAGCTGAAATTTTTGGGGATGACAATGTAGTTATCACGGACGCATATCAAAGTGGTACGCAGCTGAAAGTTGAAAATAATAGAGTGCTTGGTGTTTCCACGTATTCTGATAGAGTAACGGAAACGCAAATCATTATTTATACGGCAAGAGGCAATTATATCTTAAATTTGGAAGCGTATACGATGATTTTGGATGAGGAAAGCGATCTTGCTGCATTTAGTACGCAAACTCAATCTGTAACAGGGTATTTCGTTCTTGCAAACGATATTGTGTGTACAGGGCAGACCGTTTGGAACAATATCAACGTTAGCAGGGATAAGTATTTCAACGGTGTTTTAGATGGGCAAGGTCATAAAATTATCGGCGCGAAAGTAGGCGACAACGGTATTTTCGGTACGCTTGGTGCAAACGCGATTATCAAAAATATTGCATTTACAGATATTACGTTGACAGGAAGAGATTCCTGGAAGAATACTGCATTGTTAGCGCATGAATCTTTGGCTAGTTCGTCTTCTAAATCTATTATTGAAAACGTTTATATCAATATATCGAACTTCCGCGAAGCGGACGGTGGCAACCGAGCGGCAGGGTTGTTATATGTATATAACTCTGATATCAAAATTAAAGACGTTATTGTAGATATCGAATCAACCAACTTCATGGAACGTCCTCAATATGGCTACGGCGCGTTGTTCGAACATGATAAAGTGAAAGGTGAAGCAAAGAATATAACCAACGTTTATGTCGTTTCCAAGTTGATTCCGATTGCAATGCACACGCAAGATAATATTGCAACGGATGAATGGGATCCCGTGGAAAATGCAGCAGGCTACGCAAGCAATGATCAGGAAACAAGCGGCAAAATAGAAACGAATACGTATTTCTATTATAACGGTGTACAACGTTACGACGATGTGGAAACTTTGTCAAAAGTAACGCAAAAAGTCGGCAATTGGTCCATCACAGCAGAAGGTATTGTTTGGGTGGCAACCGAAGAGTAGTTTAACCTACGGAGGCTTGGTTATGAAATTAAACTTTAACGCTTATAAAGATAAAGTATACGCTTGTTGGGTCGGTAAGAATATCGGCGGTACGATGGGAGGGCCCTATGAAGGGGTTCGCACCACGCTCGACGTTAAAGGGTTTAAGACGAAGCAAAATGAAGTCTTGCCCAACGACGACCTTGATTTGCAACTGATTTGGTTGCATGCTATGGAGTTTGAAGGTCCTAGAAATATTACCGCGGAAGTTTTAGGCGAATATTGGCTTTCGTTCATTACAGGATATTGGAATGAATACGGTATTGCAAGGCTGAATATGGAAAGAGGGGTAAAGCCTCCCGTTTGCGGGGATATGCGCAACGATTGGAAACACTCCAACGGCGCGTGGATTCGTACGGAGGTGTGGGCAACCCTTGCTCCTGGATACCCTGACTTGGCGGTTCGCTATGCAATTGAGGACGCTAAGGTCGATCACGGCATGGGGGAAGGCACTTATGCGGCTGCGTTCGTGGCGGCATTAGAGAGTGCAGCGTTCGTTGTTTCCGACGTAAGAAAGCTGATTGAAATCGGGCTTTCTAAAATTCCTGCGGAAAGCAGAATGGCGAAATCCGTGCGCTTGGTAATGCAATGCTATGACGAGGGGAAAACCTGGTTGGAGGCACGAAATACTATCTTGGAAGCAAACGCGGACATTGGTGACGGTTGGTTCCAAGCGCCCTCTAACGTAGCGTACGTGGTATTGGGAATTTTGTACGGCAACGGTGACTTTAAGAAATCCATGCTTACGGCAATCAACTGCGGCGACGACACCGATTGCACGGCAGGTACGGTAGGTTCGATTTTAGGTATCATGTACGGCACGGAGGGCTTGCCCAAAGATTGGTGCGAGTACATGGGCGACGATATCGTTACGTGTACGATTAACACCTGTCTTTCGTGGCCGAGAATTACAACCTGTACGCAGTTGACGGAAAAAGTTGTATCGTTAGCGCCGTCCGTGCTTCGTTTCAATCAAATGAATGCGGTAAAAGTGGAGCTTGTTGACGGTCAAGACGAGTACACGCAGGAAGAAATCGACAAATTAGGTCTTCCCTACGGCAAGAGTGAAGAAACGGACGCTATGCGTGCTTCGTTGTTTAGTATGCAGGAAAATACCTTCCAAACGAAATTCGGCTATGCAACGGCGATTGTTTCTTATGAAAACGGAACGGATATTGCGCCGAACGAAGAAAAGAAAATTTCTGTTAGAATTATCAATAACGTAAAGGCGTATGGAAACAAGCCGAACACGATACGTATCAAAGTTTGGTTGCCCGAAGGCTTTACGGCGGACAAGACGGAAGTGGACGTGCTTGCCCCGCATTGGACTCCGTTTACCACCGATTGCATTTCGGAGAAAGTGGAAATTACCGTGAAAGCAGGCGAAACACTCCAAGCGACCAACAAGGTCTTGTTAGAGATTGGCGCATTGGGAAGATATACGCAAGCGTATGTGCCGGTCATCTTTTTAAACGAATAATATAGGAAACTATACTATAATCAAAAATTAATATTGGAGGGGACTTATGAACAAAATGAAAAAGGCGTTGTTGATACTTTTATCTATGGCAATGTCTGCAACTCTTTTCGTTGCCTGTGGAAAAAAGGATAATCCATCTGGCAATGAAAATTCAAGTAGCCCGTCAACGGGGTCCGTTGATAATAGCTCTTCGTTGGAAGATAGCTCTTCTAGCGAGGAACACTCCCACGAGTATACGGAGCTGAAATACGACGCGGAAAATCATTGGTATGAATGTGAATGCGGCGAGGAGTCGGGCAAAGAAGGACATAAAGGCGGCGAAGCGGCATGCACGGGCGCAGCGGTTTGCGTGGTATGTGAACAGTCTTACGGTAGTGTAGGCGAACACATCTACAACGTGCCTAATAAAGATGAAACGTATCATTGGTATGAATGCGGTTGCGGCGAAATTGACGAAAGCTCGAAGGTAGCGCACGAGTATAGCGAAGCGAAAAAGGACGAAACGAACCATTGGAACGAATGCGTATGCGGTGCAACGTCTGGCGTAACGGCACACGAATATACGATCGCTAACAAGGACGAAACGAACCATTGGAATGAGTGCGTATGCGGCGCGATTGACGAAAACTCGAAAGTGGCACACGAGTATAGCGAAGCGAAGAAAGACGAAACCAACCATTGGAACGAATGTTCTTGTGGGGCAACGTCCGACGTAACGGCGCACGAATACACAATCATTAACAAGGACGAAACGAGTCATTGGAACGAATGTGTTTGTGGTGCAACGTCCAACGTAACGGCGCACGAGTATAGCGAAATTAAAAAGGACGAAACGAACCACTGGAACGAATGTTCTTGCGGTGCAACGTCCGACGTAACGGCGCACGAATACACAATCATTAACAAGGATGAAACGAGTCATTGGAACGAATGCGTATGCGGCGTAGCGCAAGAAAAAGTAGGCCATAGCGGTGGCGCGGCTACTTGTACGGAACAAGCTGTATGCGACATCTGTAAGCAAGCGTACGGCGAAGTAGAAGACCATAAGTATAACGTTCTTGTTGTTGGTGAGGAAGCGGATACTTTAGCATGTGCATGCGGAGAACCGGAGGCGAACTATGTATTTAATAAAGTAGTTTCCGTGGAACGTCAAGAATTGTTGTTGACAAATGCCAATGGGGAAATTTCTTTGGAGGGCATTAGTGCTTATACGAGCGTAAGTAAAATTTATCTTGAAAAAACAGTAGCAGTTCAGGTGGAAGGGGGTTGGCAAACGACCAAAGAAGAACTTAGTTTGGGGACCGACATTTCTAAGCTTGATTTCTCGGCTATTGTAAGTGAAACGAAATTCCACGGCGAAACCTCTATTTTTGTCGTTGTTGCAGATGAAAAAGGAGAGCACACAATTTCCGTTCCTGTAACGCTTATCACGAAAGAAATTAAAGAACTTGCGGATTGGACGGCGTTGCAAACGTCTGCGGCAGATGGGATTACATACGGCTATTACGTTTTGAAAAATAATATTGCATTTACGGGCAATGGATATGGTAATGCCGTGGTTATCAATTCTACGACTAGCGGTGAATATGGTTTCCGTGGAACGCTTGTAGGTAATGGATATACCGTTAGCCATTCGGGTAGTTGGTGGACAAATGGGCTTTTTGGCGCGATCGGTACGGGCGCAGTTCTTAAAGACGTTACTTTCACGCAATCGCAAAGCCTTAATTATGCTGCAAACAGATTTGTGTTCGGTAGAATTGTTGTTGGGGCAACGTTTAACAACGTAGTCATAAATCTTTACAATCAAACCCCTGTTGGCGGTAATACAAGTACGACTTTTAGTCCGCTTGCTTATGACGGATTTGTAAATTGTACTATGAAAAATGTGAAAGTAAACGTGGAAAACAGTACGATTAATTCGCTTTTTGGTGGCGGTGAAAATGCATACTTAGGCTTGAAAAATACGACGTTTGAAAGCTGTATCGTCAACATGAAAGCTGGTGCGAGTGTGAGTGAGCTTGGACATAACGGTAAGCCGGGTGAAGAGACAAACGTGGTTTATACCGCTGCAGGGTTAGAAGTAGAAGGTGCAACCGTCCTTGAAGGGATTGTATTTGAGTATAACAGTATACTTCTTGCTACGAATCAGGTAATTGATTTGAGTAAAGCAACCTATGCCATTGATTTAGGAGCAGACTATGCAAATTATACCGCAAAGTCAATCAAGTTAGATGCTTATGATTTAGGAACGAATCTTTCCGATCTTGCAATTCCCGATGCGTTGAAAACGGATAAGGCAAAACACGGCGTATATAATATCGTTGTTGTTGCGGAATACGAAGGAAAGGAAAAAGAATTTACGGCGCCTGTAACCCTTGCCACGAAGGCGATCTCTACGATGGCTGACTTAAATGCAACGGTTACTTGTACTGATGCGACAGGCGATATTTATGGCTATTACGTTCTTATGAACGACATTTCCGATGGTGAGGAAGGATTGACTATTATTGCCGGAAAACAGGGTTGGGCTAGCACCGTTGCGTTCCGTGGTACCTTGGACGGAAGAGGACATACAATTTCCATGAATACTTCCAAGTGGGGCAATCGCGGTTTGTTTGGTACGATGAATGGAGCAACCGTGAAAAACGTTGATTTTGTAGATGCTTGGAACAATAACTCTGCTATTTTGGCGTGGGCGGCATACAATATTACCCTTGCCGACGTGACGATTACAATTAATAATGGTAAAACTTGTGCTGGTACAGCAGGTAATACTCCCATTTTTGCAAATGCATTCCAAGGGAATAGTACTTTGACCAACGTTACGATCACGACAAAAGTTGCGATGCCCGTTATGTTTGCTGCAACGGCAACGAACTATTTGAAGTGCTCTAACGTTACTATTAACGGGGACGTAACGGCATTCTCAACCAACGAGTCAGCTTTCCCTACGGGAATTACGACGAATAAGACGGTAGCATAAGGATTTTGGTGTGATAGGGCGTATAGGTAATTGCCTATATGCCCTACACTGCCTTAAATAATTACAAGAGGATAGATATGAAAAAAATTCGTACAGTATTTTGTGGATGTGGGCATAGGGCTTTTGGAACGGGTAGATCGGTGATGACAATCGACGCGTACGAAACGGTGGGCGTATGCGATCCTTATGAGGATAAAGCGGTATCTCTGGCAGATGAATTTGAAGAGAAAACGGGAAGTCGCCCTGCCGTATATACCGATCATATAAAAATGTTCGAAGAATTAAAGCCTGATTGTGCGATTGTTGTAGCCAATTGGGAGGTGCACGTGGCGATTTCTATCGACGCAATGCGAAGAGGTATTGCCGTTGCCATGGAAGTGGGCGGAGCATATGACGAGGATGAATGTTTTGAGCTCGTTAGGGTATACGAAGAAACAAAAACTCCTTTTATGTTTCTTGAAAATTGTTGTTTTAACAAAGATGAATTATTGGCAACCTCTCTTGTAAGGAATGGGATGTTTGGTCGGATTATGTATTGTAGCGGTGCGTACGGACACGACATTCGCGAGGAAATTGCTTATGGAGATAAGACAAGACATTATAGACTCCGTAATTATATCAATAGAAATTGCGAAAACTATCCCACACACGAGCTTGGGCCTATTGCGAAGATTTTGAATATTAATAGAGGAAACAGATTTGTTTCTCTTATTTCTCGCGCATCGGGCTCGCAGAGCTTGCATGAGTACGTACAAGATAAAGAGGGCTTGGAATATCTTAAAGACGTTCAATTTAAGCAAGCTGATATTGTAGAAACTATGATTACCTGCGAAAACGGGGAGCTGATAACCATTCGCCTGGATACTACCTTGCCTCGCTTGTATAGCCGGGAATTTATGGTGCGCGGAACAAAAGGTATGTATTGGCAACCGAATAATATGGTCTTAATCGACGATAATAATTTCAGTGAATCTAAACATACGATGACTTATCCCGACGGAACGGTAGGACGGCTGGCGGGGGATTATAAAGGGTTGTCTTTATTTGCAAATTCTGCGGAAAATTATGACGAATATCTGCCCAAAATGTGGCGGGAGGTAACGCAAGAAATTTTAGAGCAAGGACACGGCGGTATGGACTATTTCGAGTTTGTTGTCTTTGCGGATTGTCTTTTGAATGGAAAAGAAATGCCCGTTGACGTTTACGATGCGGTGGCATGGATGAGTATCACGTATTTGACTGAACGCTCGCTGAAAACGGGTATGCCTGTAAATATTCCCGATTTTACCCACGGGGAATACAAAAACAGAAAGACGTTAGACGTTGTAGAATTACCGATTATCAACAAAAACTAATAAAAGATAAACAAGAGAGGGTAATATTGTGACGAAAAAATTGTGTTTACGATATAATACGTCGGCGGAAAATACTTTGGAAGGTTGGGAAAAATACTCGTTGCCGCTTGGGAACGGGTATTTCGGTATGAGTATTTTTGGCGGGACAGACGTAGAGCGTCTACAATTTACCACAAACGTATTTGCAAACACGTATAAGCAAGGCGGCGTTTCAAATTTTGCGGAAATTTATATACGGTTCAATCACGGAAACGTACAAAATTATGAGCGTGGCTTAGAGTTAAATACAGGAAAAGCGTATACCAAGTATGAGTTTGACGGTAAAAAAATAGAAAGAGAAGCTTTTGTCAGCTATCCCGATAAAGTGGCTGCTTATCGTATTCGTTCTCAAACGGGGAGAGTGGATTTTTCGGCGGAGCTTGTTATCCCTTACTTAGGCAATCGCCCGACTTGCGAAGGCGGCAGAGAGGGGGAAGTATATATAGAAAAACAAAGCCTTGTAATGCGCGGAAAGCTTCCTGCTCGGGATTTGCTTTTTGAAGGGCGAGTAGACATTATAACGGACGGTGAACTGCTCGAAAAGGACGGAAAACTGTTTGTTTGTAACGCCAAAGAGAGCACAGTTTTCTTCGCGATGGATACGTCGTATAGGCTTTGTAAAGAGGTTTTTAAAAATGGCTGTAATAAAGCGCTTGGAGAAGATCCCCATGAAAAGGTTCAAGAAACGTTGGCGCATGCTTTACAGCTTGGCTGGGAAGAATTGTATGCGCGTCATTTAGCCGATTACACGGAGCTTATGGACCGAGTAACCCTTGATTTAGGCGGTGTTGATGATGGCAGAACAACACAGCAGCTTTTGGAAAGCACTCGTCAAGGAAACCGTGAACCATACTTAGAAGAAGTATATTATCAATACGGCAGATATTTGCTGATTTCTTCATCTCGTGCCAATACTACGCCTGCGTCCTTACAGGGCGTTTGGTCTGCGCACGAAAAATCTCCTTGGGGCAGTGGTTTTTGGCACAATATTAACATTCAGATGAATTATTGGCATGCGTTTACTAGCAATCTTGCGGAAACGTTTTTGGCATATGTTGACTATGCAAACGCGTATAGAGAACAAGCAGAATGCTATGCGTCTGATTTTATTTACGAAAAGGTGCCGGAAAACTATGTGGAAGGTCAAGGGGAGTGCGGATGGACGATTGGGACGGCGGCTTTTTGTTATGAAATCGAAGGACAGAGTCAACATTCAGGGCCAGGAACGGTTGGTTTAACGACGAAATTATTTTGGGACTATTACGATTTTACGCGCGATGACAAGGTTTTGAAAGAAGTTACTTATCCAACGATTCATAGCGCTGCGAAGTTTTTAACGAAAACGGTTAGGAAGTACGAGGAGAGATACTTGTGTGCTTTTTCCGCCTCTCCAGAACAAATTTTATCTGGGCATTTTTGGGTAAATGGCGATAAAACGCAAAAGTATTATCATACGGTCGGTTGTGCATTTGATCAACAGATGTTATACGAAAATGCCAAAGACGATTTGCGCTGTGCGGAAATTCTTGGGCAAGAAGATAAGACAACGCAAACCGAGCGTTTGCAGTTAGGGCGCTATGAACCGATATCCGTTGGATATAGTGGGCAAATAAAAGAATACGACGAAGAGTATTTTTACGGCGAAATAGGGGAAGCTCAACATAGACATATTTCACAGCTTGTAGCTTTAATGCCTGGAACGCAAATCAATAGAGCAACACCGGCATGGCAAGATGCGGCTCGATTAACCTTGCAAATGCGCGGCGACGATTCAACTGGGTGGGCGTTAGCGCATAGATTTTGTGCATGGGCAAGATTGGGCGAGGGCGACCATGCTTACCTCTTATTAAAGAATTTATTAAAGAATCGAACGCATCCAAATCTTTGGGACGTTCATCCCCCTTTTCAAATTGACGGCAATTTTGGGGCGACGGCTGGGATTACGGAAATGCTATTACAAAGTCATGGAGGGTATATTTCGGTTTTACCCGCGTTGCCGAAGGAATGGGAAAACGTTGCCTTTACAGGCTTAAAAGCTCGCGGTAATTTTACCGTTTCTTGTATTTATAAACAAGGCGAAATAAAGGCATTGGAAGTGATTTCAAATGTCGGCGGAGAATTGCGAATTTGTCTTCAACGCGTACCTGCCCCCATGGTTTTTGAAAAAGCAAGCAAAAAAACAGTAGCTTATGAGTTTGATGGGGATATCCTTTATTTTCCGACAAAAAAAGGGGAAACGTATTGTATCTATAATATTCCTTGTCATAAAGCGGCTGATTTTACAACGGCTTTGACCGCAACCTGGGAGGAAAACGGGGTACGATTATTATGGGAAAACAACGGCAAACGGTATGCCATTTATCGCGCTGTGGAAAATGATTCTAAATACACTTTGCTTGCGGAAACGGACAGGGATAATTATGTTGACGAAATGTACTCTATTTCAAATAAAGCACGCTTGACATATAAATTAGTAGAAGTCACGGCAAATGGACATGGTCAATTTGGCAGAGGTAGTATCTGTTGTTTGCATCCCGCAAGCAATTTACAAGTGGAAAGATATATCCATAAATATAGGCAAACAAATTTGAAATAAATTTTGCTAAATTTTCATAAAAAAACAACCCACAAAAAATGCAGGTTGCTCTATTGATAATAACGAATTAATTATTTTTCGGCTTATCCGTAAGAGGATCTTTTCCTAAAAAATATTTATATTGCCTAAAAAAAGTCGAATAGTTTACGTAAGAGCACAATTCAGCCGCTTTGGTCGCGGTGACACCAGAATAAATTAGCTGCTGTGCATGTAAAATTTTCTTCTGGTTGATATATTGTTTAACGCTAATGTTTAGGTGTTTTTTCAATGTATGTTCAACCCAAGAAGGACTTACAAAAAAGGTGTCAGCTAAAATTTTTGTCGTAATAGGCGACTCTATATTAGCGTCAATATATTGTAAGATACCATGCAGTCTAGCATCTCGAACATCGGGTTGTTGTATCTTTTCTTGTTCAATATATTTGATATGGGATAGAATAAGGTTTAACGACGTTTTTTTATGATATAAAAACTCTTCTTCAGTAAAAACGGATTCCGTATCCTTTAAACTGTCAAAGATTAGTTTGATGGGATGGTTGGAAGGAATATGATATACTTCGTGTAATTCGGGCACCAAACATTGATTTTGAGGTGTAAGCAGTTCAAGCGGAAAGTTTATATGTGTCCATTCGTAAGGCTTTAATGATAGAACCTTCAAGCAGTGATATTGCGAAGGTTTGATAAATAGCAAGTCGTTTGCTCTTAAGTGGTAGGTAGATCCCCCAATAATATAGTCTACGTCCCCGTTAAAAAAGAAAAAAAGCTCGTAATCGCTGTGCATATGTGAATAGTGACTGTTTTTATTTGGGGTGGAGTATATTTGATGATGGTATCTAAAAGGATTTTGTTTCATAGCAAAATTATAACACGTAAAAGCGAAAAATGCAATAAAAAATAAAAAATTTCCTAAGAATATTATAATTTTATTATACGTATTACGAAAAAAAATTATGTGAAATGTAGAAAAGAAAGTAGTAACGCTTGGTTCGAGTTATAAAGACGAGAATAAAGCATGGGAGGAGATATAATGAAAAAGATAACGTTAACCTTAGTTATGGCGCTTCTATTTGCAATAGGGGCAAGTGCTTGCACGGGTAAAAACGCGTCAGGGGAAAGCAGTAGCGCAGGTCAAGAGTATTCAAACAGTATAGAAAATGAAATCAGTTCCAATGCATCCGACGAAACTTATAGTAACGCTGAGGAATCGAGCGAAACGGGTAGTAGCGATAGTAATTCAGAGGAATCGAACGAAAACGATAGCGATCCTGAGGAATCGGGCGAAACGGGTAGTGCACCCAGCAATTCAGGGAATGGTTCAAGCGAAGAATCTTCGGAGGAACTCTGGACGGATATGTATAAATTGTAATCAAACAGGTTGTCTGAAAACATAAATTTAGAAAAACCGAAGCCTTACTGATACAAGGATAGATTTTGCTGTAATTCCAAGTAAAAAGGCGGCGATTTCTTTAAATGGATGCAAAAGATGGGTACAGTCATTAACTCTTCGTGCTATTACGAAGAAGAAAATAATTTGGTGAACGATTGGCGAAGAATCGCTGAATCCCTTATAAATAAAGGCTTTCAGTGTGTGCCAATCGGCTTCAAGTCCCGTCGCCTCAACCAAAAAGATAGTGAAATTTGTCTAACGCAAGTTTCACTTCTTTTTTTGCATTTTTGGGGCTTTTTAAGCCCTTTTTTGATTATTTTGATAAAATTTTGATATTGCGAAATCAAAAACGACGTGATTAGGTTGTCTAAATTCTTAAAAAGGCCGTTTGACTTTTTTAATAACTAACCTAAATAAAGTACAACATTTTACACTCCCACAACGGGACTTGAATATAAATTTATAAAGATGACTCTTCGCGTACTTTGGAAAACATAAAAATAAATAATAATATAAATATTAAGCCAAAGCTGGACGAATTGGGTAGAAATAAGGGTAAAGAAATATGGATAGACGAAAATAAGGTAGCGGAAGAGCGAATCGTATATCGCAAGGTAGGCGACCACGCAACGAATATGCCCGCAAGCATATATTATGCAGACGTAAATTATTCACCGTGTATAGTAAGAAGTTGTTTAAAATATGCCTATGATAAAAAAAGTCCAAGCGATTTAGAGATAAATTGCTTGGACTTTTTTCTAAATGAAATAGTTTTGATAATTAAACAAACCCCAGGCGCAATTTTGGGGTTCGAATGGATGAATTGAAGAAATATATATGGATAACAAAAGCAATAGAAATTAGAAGAAAAATTATTTTTTGTATTGCATTTTATGGAGAAATATTGTATAATTAAAAAAAATTAGGAGAGAGTTATGTTTTTTAAGGAAATTATTCACGGTACGCAGTATTATCGTTCGCCCACTCCATTGCCTGAAGAATGGGAAGGGGATATTGCAAAAATGGGCGAGTTTCATATCGATACTTTGCAAATCCGTATTAATTGGCGTCAAAATGAAACTTGCCAAGGGAAATACGATTTTTCAGATGTAGATAAAGTATTGGCACTGGCGGAAAAATACGGTAAAAAAGTAATTATGAAATTACAGCTTGAATGCGCTCCGCAATACGTGTTTGATAAACTTGGCGGAACGAGAATTGGACCGCAAGGGGAGCAAATCCGCGGGGGATACCATGGCGCATTTTACGGCGGTTGGCGGCCTTGTTTTACCAACCCCAAGGTGCAACGGGCGGCAAGAAAGTTTGTGGAAAAAGTGGCGCAGCGCTATGCAGGAAGAAAGAGTATTGTTTTTTGGAATGCTTGGAATGAAATCCGCAATCGTCCTATGGAAGATTGCTTTTGCCCGCACTGCCGTACGGCGTTTGGAGAATATTTAAAAAAGAAATTCGGCTCTATTCAAAAGATGAACGCATTTTACGGCGCAACGGAAGAAAGCTTTGCAACCGTCAATTTGCCGAGTATGGCGCATGGCTATTGGGATATTTATGAGTTTAAAAAATTTAAAGGCAGCGCAGATTTGTTCGGCTGGTTGCGGTTTGTTTACGAAGGAATTCGAAAATACGACAAAGTAAGACCGATTATGTCGCACGTAGGGTTTACCGGTGCTTTTCAATATACGCTTAACGACGTGTGTGACGATTACGGAGTGTCCAAGGCGGTGGATTTTTGGGGGACTTCCGTGCCGTGCGATTCGTTGATGGATACCCATGAAAGGCGCGTGGATTATTTTATGTTGCAAGATTTTTTGCGCTCGGTAGACGAAAATTATTTTGTTTACGAAATTTATCCCGGGCTTGGTATGTTCCGTCCCGAATGGTATGACGCGCCCTTTGATATGCGTTTTAAACAATACGGCGCCTTGGCTTCGGGTGCGAAAGGGACGCTGTATTGGCAATACCGTTCCGAAAGATTAGGAAATGAAAACGATTGCGCGGGCTTGATGCGTATGGACGGCACGGCGCGCCCCGTAGCCTTTGAAGTGAAAAAATACGGTGAAAATCTGCAAAAAGATATGGAATATTTCGTCGGTGCAAAGGCGAAGAAAGCGGACGTTGCTATTGTGTTTGATTTCAACTCGATGTTGATGTCGGAAATTGAAGATAAAACGGGGAAAGATTGTTCGTTTGAGGACGGGGATACCAAGTGTTATTACCGTTTTGCCCATGCCGGTATGTACCGTATGTTTTGCAACGGCGGATACAGTGCAGACTATATATCCGTAACGCAACCTGAAAAATTCCAGGATTATAAGGTGCTGTATTTTCCGTACTATACGATGTTGGACAGCGCAATCGTGCCGTACTTACAGAAGTTTGTGGAAAAGGGCGGGGTATTGCTTGCCGACGAGGGATTTGGTATGCGGCAGCTGAATACTTGGATGCAGCCGTACGATATCGATTGCAAACCTTTGCTTTCCGCAAGATTGACAGAACGGCGTATGACGCGTGAGGAATACGTGGAAATCGACGGGGAAAAAGTGTCCGTCAGTCCCTATAAATCGGAATATAACGCGAAGGAAGCGCAAACGATTTGGTCGTTTGCGGACGGAACGCCTGCGTTACAAAAAATAGCCTACGGTAGGGGCTTGGTTTATCTTTTTGGGTTCTCTATCGGTTACAGTTATCATGCGACGGGTGCGAATGCATTGCTTGCGTTTGTCAAGAGTGTTTTGGACGGTTGCGGCGTATCCCCGTACGCATATGCGGATGTATTTAACGGTGTATATGAAAGACGTTTGCAAAAGGACGACAAGGAAATCGTCTTCCTTTTCAATGCGTCTAATCAAGCAAAAAATCTTCGGGTTGCGGAAAATATTGAAAAACTTGTTGGCGGAGAGCGGATTGAAAACGGAATTTCCGTTCCTGCCCAAGAAATTGCGTATTTTATAACGCAAACGAACGGTATCGAAAATCGTTAACAAGAAGGCAACCGTTTAAGAAAAATTTGTATAAAATAAGAACGTACGATTTATTATAAAAAACAAATAGGAGAGGTAAAGATGAAAAAATCTGCATTGCAGTTCCCCCAAGCAGGCGAAAGTAAGATATTCGGTTATAGTGGAAAAATTATAAACTATACGTTAGAAGCCCAGCTTTTAAACGGGGAAACGTGGAAGATGTTGGTGGATCAGTTCCGTTTAAAATGGGACGGAGAAAACAGAGGCTGGCGAGGTGAGTATTGGGGCAAAATGATGCGTGGCGCAAGCCTTACTTATCGCGCGACCAAAAACGAAAAACTGTATACGGTTTTAGTGGATACGGTAAAAGATTTGCTCTCTACGCAAGAAAAGGACGGGCGCATTTCCAGCTATACGAAAGAAACGGAATTTGACGGCGGTTGGGACGTTTGGTCAAGAAAATATATCTTGCTCGGTATGTTCTATTTCTTGGATATTTGCAAAAATAAAGCGTTACGCCGTAAAATTTTGACTGCAATGAAACGCCACGCCGACTATATCATTAAACATGTGGGGAACGGCAAAAAGCAAAAGAGCGTTTATGATACGTCTTGGTTTGCGGGCGGTATGAATTCGTATTCGATATTAGAACCGTTTGTAAAGTTATACGTTTTGACAGGAGAAAAACGTTATTTGGATTTTGCGACGTATTTGGTGGATTCGGGCTTGTGTTATAATTTCAATTTAATCGAAGCTTGTCTTTCCAAAGAATTGTATCCTTATCAATTTCCGCAGACGAAAGCGTACGAAATGATGAGCTGTTTCGAAGGCTTGCTTGAATATTACAAAGTAACGGGTAATCCCGAACATTTGCAAGCGGTGGAAAACTTCGTAGAGATGGTGGTAGAAAGCGATTATACGATTATCGGTTGTTCTGGTTGCTACCACGAGCTTTTTGACAATTCGTCGAAAACCCAAACCGAGCCTGCGGCAAACGACGTTATGCAAGAAACTTGCGTAACGGTAACGTTCTTAAAACTGTGTGCAAAATTGCTTGCTTTGACGGGGGAAGCGAAATATGCGGCGTACGTGGAAAAATCGGGCTTAAACGCTTTATACGGCGCTGTCAATAACGAAAAACAGAAGATGACTCGTACCCAAGCGCGCACTTGGGACGGACAAGGAGTGATGCATATGGTCAAGCTGTTAGAACCGTTCCCGTTTGACAGTTATAGCCCTTTGTATCAAGACCGCAGGGGATTTAGAGTGGGTGGCTGCCAAGTGTTGCAAGACGGAAAATCGTACGGTTGTTGCGTTTGTATCGGTGCGGCGGGTACGGCAATCATGGGTTTGTTCGCGGTAATGAAAGGGGAGGACGGCGTATACGTCAATCTGTATAACGATTGCCGCTTTAAAACGGCGGATTTCGGCGAAAAGATAAGCGTGGACGTCTTTGCGAATCCTTATCGGTATAAGGGAGCGAAGCTCAATGTGAACGGCGGCGGGCAAACTTTTGCTTTGGGGTTACGTATTCCCGCTTGGGCAGAGAATTTCTGTGTTTACGTCAACGGCGAAAGGGCGAAAGGCGAAGAAAAGAACGGCTATTTCGTTGTCAATCGTCCATGGAATAAAGACAAGGTAGAGGTTTGTTTCAAAGCACCCGTGAAGATGTGGGTATTGAACAAAAAGATAGCCTTTACGCAAGGGCCGATTACGCTTGCGCGCGATTGTCGCTTTGAGGATATTTCCAAACCCGTAGCGATTTCGGTGAAAAATGGCAAAAACGTTCGCGCAAAGCGTATCAAAAATACGACGTTTAACAGCAACGTAGCGTACGAAATTACGACAAAAGAGGGCAAAATAACCCTTTGCGATTACGCACAGGCGGGTAAAAATTACGACGAGGAAAACAGTAAAATTACCGTTTGGCAAGACGTTGTAAAATAACGCGTTAAAAAATCCCTGCGGTTGCTTTTATAACCGCAGGGATTTTTTATATGGAATGACTGCATTCCATTGACAAGATAAAAACGCATGTGTTATAATAAAATAAAAAAATGAGAAGAGGAAATATACTATGATTGATATGACTTTATTGCAAAACACAGACCCTGAAGTATATGCGGCGATGCAAGATGAACTTTGCCGTCAACGTGATAATATCGAGCTGATTGCCAGCGAAAATATCGTGTCCCCTGCTGTAATGGCGGCGATGGGCTCGCATTTGACCAACAAATATGCCGAGGGACTGCCATCTAAACGTTATTACGGCGGTTGTCAATACGTGGACGTGGCGGAAAATCTCGCTAGAGACCGTCTTAAACAACTCTTTGGCTGCGACCATTGCAACGTACAGCCTCACAGCGGAGCGCAAGCAAATTTTGCCGTTTATTTTGCTATGCTCAAACCAGGCGATACGGTAATGGGCATGGACCTTTCCCACGGTGGACACCTCACGCACGGTTCGCCCGTTAATGTTTCGGGCAGTTATTTTAATTTCGTATCGTACAGCGTTTCCAAGGAAACAGAAATGCTTGATTACGACGAAATGGAAAAGGTGGCGTTAGAATGCAAACCGAAGATGATTGTTTCGGGCGCAAGCGCATATCCTCGTATCCTTGATTTTAAACGCATTCGTGAAATTTGCGACAAAGTAGGGGCATATATGATGGTGGACATTGCGCATATTGCGGGGCTTGTGGTTGCGGGAGAGCATCCATCCCCCGTGCCTTATGCGGATTTTGTTACGACGACCACGCATAAGACCTTACGCGGACCTCGCGGCGGCGTTATTATGTGCAAGGAGGCGTATGCAAAACAGATTGACAAAGCGGTTTTCCCCGGTACGCAAGGCGGGCCTTTGATGCACGTGATTGCAGCGAAAGCAGTGGCGTTTAAAGAGGCGCTTTCTCCCGAATTTAAAAAATATCAAAGACAGATTATTCTCAATGCAGCGGCAATGGCAGACGAATTCCAAAAAAACGGCATTCGTTTGGTATCGGGCGGTACGGATAACCACTTGATGTTGCTTGATTTGCGGGAAACGGGAGTTACGGGCAAGGAACTGGAAAAGATGTTGGACGAAGTGCATATCACGGCGAATAAAAATACCATTCCTTTTGAAACAACGTCGCCGTTTATCACCAGCGGACTTCGCGTGGGAACGCCTGCGGTAACTTCGCGTGGGTTTAAAGAGGCCGAGTGCCGTAAAGTGGCGCAGCTCGTTGCCCGTGTTATCAAAGAAAAAGAAAGCTGCTTCGACGAAGTACGCGCGGAAGTGCAAGCGATGTGTGAACGTTTCCCCGTATACGCAAACGATATCCGATAAAAAGGTTTAATTTTAGAAAACAAAATAGTTAATTTCAGTTATTTACTTTCCAATAAGAATATTTTATAATAATTAAGATACTTGTATGCGCGGGTAAAATAAAAAATAAAGCGGAGATAAAAAATGGCAAAATTAACGGTATCGGCTTTTTCGGACGAATATTCGCAAGATTTGATAGAGCAATGCAAAGCGTTGAATGGCTTTGGTATCGATTATATGGAAATGCGTGGCGTGGACGGAAAAAATGTTTCTGTTTTAACGAAAGAAGAAGTGCTGGAAGCGAAGAAAAAACTTAACGATTACGGTGTGAAAGTATCTGCGCTTGGTTCGCCTCTTGGTAAAATCAAAGTGGACGGGGATATGGACGGGCATTTGGAAACGGCAAAGCATATCTTTGATACAGCCAACGAATTGGGAGCAAAGAATATTCGGGTTTTCTCGTTCTATCTTCCCGACGGCAAGACGAGAGAGGATTGTAAAACGCAGGTTTACGACGGGTTGGAGAAAATGTTGACGCTTGCCGAAGCTTACGGCGTTACGCTCTGCCATGAAAACGAAGCACTTATTTATGGGGAAAGTCCTGAAAAGTGCTTGGAAATTATGAAATATTTCGGCGGCAGATTTAAAGCGGTTTTGGATATGGGGAATTATGTTTTAGACGGATACGACCCTGAAAAAGCGTATGCAATGCTTTTAGATTATATCGAATATTTCCATATTAAGGATTCGTTGCAAGCAGGGGCAATCGTGCCTCCAGGTAAAGGGGAAGCGAAAATCAAAGAAATTTTGGATAGATACAAAGCAAGCGACAAAAAGGATACGTTTATTACGCTTGAGCCGCATTTGCAGACGTTTTCTGGGTTAAACGCTTTGGTGGGCAAGAAATTTGAAAATCCGTATAAATATGAAAATCAGCAAATCGCCTTTACGGACGCAGTAACAAAATTGAGAGGTTTGTTATAATGAAAAGCATGAAAGTAGATAAATTACAGGTAGAAATTTACGAAAATAGAACGTTGATGGGCGAAGCAGCGGCGAGAGATATTAAAGCGAAAATAGCCGAACTTTTGTCGCAAAAGGCGGAAATCAATATGATTTTTGCGGCTGCGCCTTCGCAAAACGACGTATTGAAATCCCTTGTGGAAGATAAGAGCGTAGAATGGAACAGAGTAAACGCTTACCATATGGACGAATATATCGGTTTGGATAAAGAAGCGCCGCAGGGCTTTGGCAACTTTTTGAAAGACCATATTTTTGGTCTTGTGCCGTTTAAGAGTGTGAACTATATCGACATCACGACTACCGACCCTGAAAAGGAAGCGGAAAGATACGGTAAACTGCTCGACGAAAACCCCACGGATATCGTGGTAATGGGTATCGGTGAAAACGGGCATATTGCGTTCAATGACCCTCCCGTGGCAGATTTTAAGGATAAAAAGACGGTAAAGCCCGTAAAATTAGACGAAATTTGCCGTCAACAACAGGTTAATGACGGCTGTTTTGCAAGTATTGACAAAGTGCCTACGCACGCAATGACGCTCACCGTGCCTACTTTGGTGCGCGCGCCGTATTTGTTCTGTATCGTGCCGGCTCCTACGAAAGCAAAGGCTGTGTACGAAACGTTAAACGGCAGCATTGACGAACATTGCCCCGCAAGTATTTTGCGCTTGCAGGAAAATGCGAAGCTCTATTTAGATGACCAGAGTTCGAAATTATTATGATAAGAATTAAAAGTGATAAAATAGTTGTTGGCGAAAGCTTGTTTAACGGATATTTATACGTGGAGAACGGCAAGATTTCGGCGGTAACGGACGTGGAAAAACCCGCAGACGAACGCTACGATTTTACAGGGAAATACGTCAGTGCGGGCTTTATCGATATGCATACCCACGGCGCGGGCGGGCACGCTTTTATGAACAGCGAAGTTTCCGACGTGATTGCGGGTTGTAATTATCACTTGGCGCACGGTACGACGACGATTGTACCTACGATTTCCGCAGGTTCGTTTGAAACTATGAAAAGGGCGGTTATTCATATCGATCAAGCGAAAAAGAGCGGGCAGGCAAAGGGGAATATCCTCGGCGCGCACTTGGAGGGACCGTATCTTTCGACGAAACAGTGCGGCGCGCAATGCCCCGTGTTTATCACGCCCCCTTGTAAGGTGGATTACGAAAGTTTGATTGCAGAATATCCCGACAGTGTTACCCGTTGGACGTACGCGCCCGAAAACGATACGGACGGCGAATTTTGTAAATATTTGACCGAGCACGGCGTAATTGCTTCGGCGGGACATACCGACGCGAAATATCCCGATATGGCAACGGCAATCGACAACGGTTGTAACCTTATCACCCATTTGTACAGCTGTACTTCCACCGTAACGCGCGACCACGGATTCCGTTCTTTGGGGGTGATAGAGAGCGCGTATTTGCGGGACGAATTGTACGTGGAAATTATTGCAGACGGCAAACATTTGCCCCCTGACCTTATTAAAATGATTATTAAAATCAAGGGCACGGATAAAGTCGCTTTGATAACGGACAGCTTGGAAATTGCGGGTACGGATATCAAGGAAGGGGTGATGAGCGGCACGGAATTTATCGTAGAGGACGGGGTTTGCAAGCTGAAAGACCGCTCGGCTTTTGCGGGCAGCGTGGCAACGGCAGACAGACTGATACAGACCTTGGTAAACGAGTGCGGTTTTTCTGTTCCGACGGCGGTGAAAATGCTGACGGAAGTACCCGCGAAAATTTTGCGGGTTAACAAAGGCGTTTTGGCGGTGGACAAGGACGCGGATATCATTGTGTTTGACGAGAAAATTCGGGTAAGCGATATTTTCGTGAATGGAAAAAGAATATAAAAAGCAAAAGAAAAACCCCGACGGGCGGTGGGTCGCTCGTCGGGGTTTTTGTATACAAAAAGGGGAATAAAAACCAGCATAGATATTGACAGAGAAAGGATAGTGTGCTATACTAACGCTAAACAAAGTGGTAAAATATGTAAATCATTGGACGAATCCGCATAAAAATAGGTATATAAGATAGAGAGAGCGGGAGGATACGACCAATGCACTATTTATTTTATTATAAAAACGAAATAATTTTGGGGGATAGTTATGAAGAAAATTAAGAAATGGTTAGTGGTAATGCTTTCGGCGGTAATGGCATTTGCTACGATTGGCTTGGTTTCCTGCGGAGATGATACCGAAAATTCAAGTTCTCAAGAAATTATCAGTTCTGAAACGGATAATTCAAGCAGTGAAACCAAGGAAAGTTCTGAAGAAAATTCAAGTTCGGAAGAAAGCGAAACGCCAGAGGGTGGAGATGGTTCGCTCGTTTCAGGATTTTACAAATTTGATTCGTATGCTTCTTATAAAGACTTTTATGATGAATTTATTAAATGGAATGAGGAACGGTATTATGCGCCGATGGTATCGGTTGGCGATTTGATTGACGAAGTCGCTTATATTTTTGAGCCAGAGGGTATTCCCTATGAGATTAATCAAAATGGAATTTATGAGGAAATAGAATTTCCGTCTTTCCAAACAATGAGTTTTATCTTTTCAAAAGAAGACGATTCGGTGGTAGGCGTACAAAAATCAGTATTGATTCAAGGGGAGATTTTTGACGTTTCTGAAGAAGCTTTAAACGAAAATGTGATTACATTTATTCAAACCGACGAAGCTGGTAGAGAGTATAACGTTTGTTTGGGGGAAGTTGTGCTTTGTTCGTTTGAGATTGGTATAACAGGTTATGATAATAAAGCAGAATATTTGGACTTGATTAAAAATGGATTTATTTTGAATTAAACAGGTGATATAATGAAAAACTTAAAGAAATGGTTAGTGGTAATGCTTTCGGCGGTAATGGCATTTGCTACGTTTGGCTTGGTTTCCTGCGGAGATGATACCGAAAATTCAAGTTCTCAAGAAAGTATCAGTTCTGAAACGGATAATTCAAGCTCGGAAGAAAACAGTGTTGACCCAGAAGAATTAGGCACATTTTATACTTTACAAGAGGCTTATGATAATAGTTACATATCACATGATAATTTGCAAACAATTGCCGAACTGGTTAATTCGAATCAGGAAATAGACTTGGGATTGTTGGACTTGGAAGATGCAGAAACGATAAAAAATTTATATTCTAAACAATATGATATTACAAACGAGGACATTATTATAAATTTTTATGGTTATCATAACGATTGTGTAGCCGTTATTATGTCTGAACGCGGGGCTGGTGGAGCGACGGTTATAACGAACATTACCGTTGAGGGAGTTGAGTTCATATATCCGGATTGCGACACGGAAGTTATAATTTGGAAGAGGTAAATAGGGGATAGGTTATGAAAAAAATTAAGAAATGGTTAGTGATAATGCTTTCTGCGGTAATGGCATTTGCTACGTTTGGCTTGGTTTCCTGCGGGGATAGTACCGAAAATTCAAGCTCTTTAGACAGTATCAGCTCGGAAACGGATAATTCAAGCTCGGAGGGAAACAGTGTTGACCCAGAAGAATTAGGCACATTTTATACTTTACAAGAGGCTTATGAGATTGGAGATATCACATTTGAAGATTTGTTGAATATTGCTTATTATAGTGGAAACGAGGTTTATAATACAGATACATTTAAAGATTTTGAACCGAAAAAAAAACAAGAATTAAATGAGGAAGTGGCTTTAGTTTTAAAATTTGCATTGGCGGAAGAGCATAATAAAAACGTAAAAGATGAAGAGAAAAAAATAAATGTAGATGGTTTTATAATATCGTATTATGGTTGCTATAATGAATTGCATGCTTTTGAAGATAGTCATATGGATATATTGGAATCTGAGGTAATTACCGAGGAGTGGGAAACGATAGATGGGATTTGTTTTAAATATACAAGTAGTTCAAGAATTAAATTATGGAAAAGATAAATAGGAGATAGTTATGATTGAAACAAGAAAATTAAAAAAAATCTTAATCACATTTACTTGTTTGGTAATAGGGATTTTATTGAGTATCGTTTCTATTAATTATGAAAATAAGACAGCGATTGCCCAGGAAACGAATCAATTACTAACTGAAGAGTATTCAGAAAATAGCATAATAGTTGTTTTGGATGAAAACATCAGCGAAGTTAACAAAACTCATAGTAAAGAATTTTTTAGTGGTATTGATTTAGAATCTATTGTTGATTTAACTTGGAGAGAAAATAATCAGAAAAGTAAAAATGATAATTTTAGACAAATATTACAATTAAATTTAAAAAATCAAACCAATAATTCGTTAGAGCAAATTATTAGCGAAGTAGCGAATATTGATGGGGTAAAAAGCGTGGAAGCAAATTATCAAGTGGACATTGAAGTTGCTCCAAACGATTCCTCTTTTGTTGATTTATGGGGGTTGTATGGGGAAAATGGCATTAATGCAGTTTCGGCTTGGGAAATAACGACAGGAGTCCAAGATATAACAGTAGGGATTATTGATACTGGCATTGCTAGCCATTCTGATTTGAATGCCAATTTGGGGGATGGATATGATTTTTATAATGATAATACAATCACTATCGACGATACTCAATCGCATGGTACGCACGTGGCTGGAACGATTGGGGCGGTTGGAAACAATTATAGTGGTGTTGTAGGGATAAACTGGAATGTAACATTAATCCCTTTACAAGCTTCGTATGAAAGCAAGAATTTTTATGTGAGCGACCTTGTTGAGGCGATTGAATGGGCAGAGGATCAATGGGGGACAAATAAGCAGATAGATATAATTAATTTTAGTATAAGTGGATATGGTAAAAGTGAAAGTATTTTGGAAGCAGTACGCGATTATAGTGGATTGTTTGTTTGGTCGGCTGGAAACCAGAATATTGATATAGATGGGATAATAGAAGAGGATGGACACTTTGATTTGTCGAACTTAATTTCAGTTGGGGCGATAAAAGAAAACGGGGAAAGACCGAATGAAAATGATTGGGGTTATGATAGCAAAGGGCTGCCGCAAGGTTCAAATTTTAGTTCGAATGGAGAAAATGTTAATATTTATGCCCCAGGAGATCGAATTTATAGTACAGTATTGAATAATAGTTATGCAAATAAGAGTGGAACGTCAATGGCGGCGCCGCACGTTACGGGTGTTGCGGCTTTGATGTTGTCGGTTAATCCCAATTTAACCGCCGCAGAACTGAAATCGGCGATTTTAGCCAATTCGGATACGATTACGATTAGTATACCGGACGGGGAAGGCGGTACAACAACGCAGACGGTTAAAAAACTTAACGCATTTAAGGCGGTAAGCAGCGTTGCCTTTGAAACGAATGAGGCAGGAAATTGTATAACGGGTTTGAATTTTGAGCCGAGTGAAGAATTAACGATACCAAGCGTGATAAATGGGGTAACGATAAACTCTATCGGCGCAAATGTATTTTCAGGGTGTACAAGCTTAACGCAGATAGCGTTACCCAGTACGCTTACAAGTATCGGTGCAAATGCTTTTGCAGGGTGTACGGGCTTAACGAGTATAACAATCCCCGCAAGCGTTACTTCGATAGGGAACGGAGCGTTTGATGGATGTGCCAATTTGGAAACGGTTAAATTCTACGGCAGTCCAAGCATAGGGGATTATGCGTTTAGAAATTGTGGGGATTTAAGCAGCGTATATTTTTATACGAACACCGTGCCAACATTAGGAACGGGGGCATTTAGCGATACAGATTTTGTTTTATACGTACCGTATAATGCGATATCGGCATTTAGCGTATTTTCGGAATATGCGTCTTTAATAACGTCGGAACAACGGACGATAAGCTTTGTATGTGATGGGGTGAATATATCTCCTATGACGGTGTATTACGGAGCGACTATAACAGATTTACCAACACCGGCAGTAACGGGATATACGCTTGAGGGCTGGTATGATAATGTTGCATATGAAGGAACGCTTTATGAAAACGGTGGTATTTGGGAGAGCGAAGAGGATATAACGTTATATGCGAAATGGACGGCGAATACATATTATGTAAAGTATGATGCAAATGGCGGATGGGGAACTATGATACGAACATTGTTTCACTATGACGAACCGAAAGCTTTGAGGAGGAGTACGTTTAATAAGACAGGACACAATTTTGTGGGCTGGGCAACAACAATCAACGGCGAAGTTGTATATGAAGATAGAGAAGTTGTAGAAAATCTGACGGCAGTAGACAATAAAATGATAACGTTATATGCGGTATGGGAGCGCAAAACGTATGCAATCAATTACATGAACTTAACGTTCCAAGGGGAAACTGCGGATTTGTTATTAAATAATGACAGCGGAGCTGAAATTCCTACGGAACGTGAATACGGAACAGGTTTGTCGTTATCAAATATAACGGCGGTTTGGCAGAACAACGGTCCTTATCAACCGCATTTGGTATTTATAGGCTGGTGCACAGATAGCGCATTAACAACGCTTGTGAGTGATATAAGCGCTGGACATATAGGCGATGTTACTCTATACGCGAAATGGAGATACGATTTCAATCAGTATTCACGTTCGGGAGAGTATTTAATAACAGACGTAGACCCGTACACGGAAAGTTATTATGATAGCATTTATTTGGGATTAAAATCGAACGGCTTGTATGAAGATTTAGAAGCGATAGGAATCAACTATTTAACGATAGAGTTTAAGGTAAGCATAAAAGAAGTAGACGACGGATATCAAGAAATATTGATATATAACGGAGCAACGTCGTCGTATGACGTAATATGGTCGGTAACGGATATAGATCATGATCCAAGCGGGACGAACACAACGGCGGTGTATTATATCTATACGGTAAATATAGAATTGTCAGAGTTAAGCGAAGTAGACAGGATATATTTCAGGTACGGAGCGAACGGAAACGGCGACGACGATTGGATAACGGAAGAAGCCTATTTTGACGTGATGTTTACGGTAGCGCAAGGAGATGATTTGGTAAAAGAATTTACGTGGGCATATGCGGACGAAGTAGCGGATGAAGATTGTGTGAGATTGGAAACTGTAAGTGAAGATCTTGGTGAATAAAGTCAAAAAAATTTAAAAAAGAAGACAAAAACTTCGACGGGCGGTGGGTCGCTCGGCGGAGTTTTTTGTATACAAAAAGGGGAATAAAAACCAGTATGGATATTGACAGAGAGCGGATAGTGTGTTATACTAACGCCAAAGAAAGTGGTAAAATATGTAAAGCATTGGACGAATCCGCATAAAAATAGGTATATAAGTATAGAGAGAGTGGGAGGATACGACCAATGCACTATTTATTTTATTATAAAAACGAAATAGTTTTGGAGGATAGCTATGAAGAAAATTAAGAAATGGTTAGTTGTAATGTTTTCGGCGCTAATGGCATTTGCTACGTTTGGCTTGGTGTCCTGCGGAGATGATACCGAAAATTCAAGTTCTTTAGATAGTATCAGTTCTGAAACGGATAATTCAAGCTCGGAGGGAAATAAGTATTTGGAATATTTTGATTTGATGGATGAAAAAATTATATTTGATGAAGCGGTTTTGTCTAATAGTGAAACAGCAGGAATAGTATGCTTGGATCGTTTAGAAATTTATTTAAAGAAAGCAAAAGTATATGAAGAATTGGCTATTGAGGATTTTGAACTTGATAATATAACCAATATTGATTATTATGAGTTTAAACCCCAAGAAGATAAAATGGAAGATATTCAATATATGGAAAATTTTAGGCAGAAGTTAGGGGTTGGTTTTACTAATGTCAATAATATTCGGGAACTTATTACAATGATCAGGGAAATTGAAAAATTGGATTTTGTAAAAGAAGTTCAAATCATTATTGCCGTAGATGATGTCTAAAATATTAAATATGGAATTAAGGAGATATATAGATGTAGGAGATATATCTTTCTCAACGGATAATAAAAACATAATGAAAACATTGATTATTATATGGTGTATAACACTTCTTATTGACAATCTACTTCCTTTGGTGCTTGCACGTTTCTATCCAAAGTATACTCATAAAGAAATGGCTCTTTCTGTTCTCGGATCACGACAAAGTCCTGTAAAGTGGATATATAACTTGTGGTGCATATTATCGGGATTGGTCTTCTGTATTGCTCCGTACGCATTATATCAAGAAAACAGTTGTGGTTTGAGCATAGCAATATGGATATTACTTGCGATATATGGAATCGGTTGTGAAATTGTATCGGGCTTTTGTCCGCTTAATGAAAATAGACATGAAGAAAATACTATAACCAAAATCCACGGTGGAGCTTCTGCTATCGGATTTATGACACTACTTGTTGTGCCGTTACTCTTGGCAATAATGCATTTTCAAGAGGCAAGTATAATTATGGGAAGAATCTCACTTGTGAGTTTTGTTGCAGCTTTCGTGTTCTTCTGCTTCTTCATTATGGGAGAGAAAGAAAAGTTTGTAAATACGGTTTTGCGATATGGCGGTCTTTGGCAAAGACTTGTATTAGTGAGTTGTTATGTCCCTTTAATCGCTTGGTGTATTATCAAATAACAAGTTCCAATTTGTAGGGGGGAATAGTACAAAAGAGGGCTGACGGAAATTAAACCGTCAGCCCTTGAATTTTGCCCTGATGCAAACAAAGAAAAGCAAAATGATTGAATTATTCATACGAATATGATATAATGGCTATGAATAAAAGCTGTTTGAGGAAAAGTATGTTCAGAGATATAACGAGAAAGAAGCAAAAACTCTCGTTGGAAGAGTGTAAGGAAATATTAAAACAAGAAGTGCGTGGCGTGCTTGCCGTCAACGGCGATGACGGTTATCCATACGCAATGCCTATCAATTTTTATTTTGACGAGAGAAACCATAAAATCTATTTTCACAGCGGAAAGGTCGGGCATAAGCTCGATGCGATTGATAGCAGCGATAAGGTTTCTTTCTGCGTTTACGATAAGGGCTATCACGAGGACGGACATTGGTCGCTCAATATCAAAAGCGTGATTATATTCGGACGCATTCACATGGTAGACGAGTGGTCGGACGA
>JAFTHU010000024.1 GCA_017457215.1 Clostridia bacterium | reverse complement strand
TCGGGAACAAATCCTGCGCCGATACCCTGTATCTTATGCGCGCCCGCAACGCCTGTGGAAAGTACCGCAGAAGTAGCCGGCTCTACCGCTACAACTTTCACGTTCGGATTTTTCGATTTCAAATATTCTCCGACACCTGTTACCGTACCGCCCGTGCCTACGCCTGCCACAAAAATATCTACCTTTCCGTCCGTATCCTCGTAAATTTCAGGACCCGTATTTTCTTTGTGTGCTTTGGGGTTGGCAGGATTGGTAAATTGACTTGGAATAAAACTGTTAGGGATTTCGGTAGCAAGCTCCTGCGCTTTTGCAATCGCGCCCTTCATCCCTTTTGCCCCCTCGGTTAAAACGAGTTCTGCGCCGTAGGCTTTCATAAGTTGTCTACGCTCCACACTCATCGTTTCGGGCATAACGAGAATTACACGGTATCCCCTTGCCGTAGCAACGGAGGCAAGCCCGATACCCGTATTGCCCGAAGTCGGCTCGATAATAACGGAAGCAGGGCAAAGTTTCCCGCTTGCTTCCGCATCGTCGATCATGGCTTTGGCAATTCTATCCTTCACCGAACCTGCGGGGTTAAAATATTCGAGTTTTGCAAAAATTTTCGCTTTTAAGCCGTGTGTTTTTTCTATATGAGTAAGTTCTAAGAGCGGAGTTTTTCCGATAAGTTCATCCGCGGATTTATAAATTTTTGACATATTAGTTCTCCTTTTTTTCTTGTAATGTGTCAATGATTTTTGTCGCGGAGAGTATTCTCATTACAGCCGTCGATATAACTACGCCTATCGCGCCTTGAATAAGATTCCACGGTACGTTTATTATCGCAACAGCTGCCGTTTCAAAAAATAGCGTTTCGTAAAAGAAATATCCGAAAGCCATTATAATAGCACCTGCCACTCCGCCGACAATTTCGGCAAGCAAGGCTTTTTTTGTCGTTTTCAATAGCAGTTTGTAAAGAAGATAAGCAACTATTGCCATTGCCGTTTTGATAAGTAAAGTCCCCGGCGCATAAGTTATATACCCGAAAAGGTCTGCAAGCGCCGAGCCGACGCCTGCCGCTATCGTTCCGTAAACGGGACCCAAAATAAAAACCGAAAGCAAAACGAAAGCGTCGCCTAAATTTACGTATCCAAGTGGCAATGGTACTCTTATAAACATTGTCGACACAATAGTAAGCGCCATAAAAAGTGCAGTTAAAACTAATTTTTTTGTCGTGCAGTTTCTCATAATTGTTTTACGGCGTTAAAGCCACCCTCCAAATCTTGAATAATATCGTCGATATGTTCCGTGCCGATAGAAAGTCGAATCGTGTTCGGTTTTATATTTTGTTCTTTAAGTTCTTGTTCGGATAACTGACTATGCGTAGTCGTCGCAGGGTGGATAACAAGGCTCTTTACGTCCGCTACGTTGGCAAGGAGGGAAAATATTTTAAGGCTATCTATAAACTTATGCGCTTCCTTTTGTCCGCCTTTAATTTCAAAAGTAAAGATAGACGCTCCGCCGTTCGGAAAATACCTTTCATACAAGGCATGGTCGGGATGAGCAGGCAAAGACGGGTGATTTACTTTCTCTACTTGCGGATGATTGGATAAAAATTCTACGACTTTTTTCGTATTCTCCGCGTGTCTTTCCAAACGCAAAGAAAGCGTTTCCGTGCCTTGCAACAAAAGGAACGCCGCAAACGGAGAAATCGTTGCGCCCGTATCACGAAGCAAAATCGCGCGGATATAGGTAACGAACGCTGCTTTTTCAACCGCTTTGGTAAACGATACGCCGTGATAGCTGGGATTCGGCGCGGAGATTTGCGGATAATTGCCCGATTTTTCCCAATCGAAATTCCCCGAATCGACGATTACACCGCCAAGCGTCGTACCGTGTCCGCCGATAAACTTCGTTGCGGAATGCACCACGACGTCCGCGCCGTGTTCGATAGGACGAAGAAGATACGGCGTACCGAAGGTATTGTCTACCACAAGCGGTAAACCGTGTTTATGCGCAAGCACCGCCAAAGCGTCTATGTCGGGAATATCGCTATTAGGATTACCAAGCGTTTCTATATAGATCGCGCGCGTATTGGACTGAATGGCTTTTTCCGTTTCCGCAAGATCGTGAATATTGACAAAGCTTGCTGTAATCCCAAAATTTGGAAGCGTATGTGCAAGCAGGTTATAGCTACCGCCGTAAATCGTTTTTTGCGCGACAATATGTCCGCCGTTTTGCGCTAAAGCCTGTAAAGTATAAGTAATTGCCGCCGCGCCCGAGGCAAGCGCCAACGCCGCTACGCCGCCTTCAAGCGCCGCAATGCGTTTTTCAAAAACGTCTTGCGTCGTGTTCGTAAGTCTGCCGTAGATATTTCCTGCGTCGGCAAGCCCAAAACGAGCCGCCGCGTGTTCGCTGTTTCTAAATACGTAGGAAGTCGTTGCATAGATAGGTACTGCGCGAGAATCGGTCGCGGGATCGGGCGTTTCCTGCCCTACGTGAAGTTGCAAAGTTTCAAATTTATATTCAGACATGATTTTTTCTCCTTATTTTGTGTTTTTTTCGTCTTACTATATATATAACGGCTTCCTTTACACATTCGACCGAATCTAAAAT
>JAFTHU010000001.1 GCA_017457215.1 Clostridia bacterium | reverse complement strand
TGTTCTTTTTGTCGTGCAAAAAAGGTGCATATAAGAGGTAAAAGGCGGTGAAAATCACCGCCTTTTACTATTTATCCCTCTTAATTATAGCATATTTAAAAAATTTTTGAAAAATTTTCGCATTTTCTCTTGACATTTTCACACGGAAAGTACCGTTAAGAAAATCCCATTTACCGAAAACTTAATTTCAAAATCAGCGAAAGCCATTCCGTAAACGCGGCTGTTATCCTCTTGGTAAGAAGGGCGGGGGTCGTCGGAAAGAGATTCGATAAGGCCCGCTTGTTTTTCCTGCGGGATTTTTGCAAGCAATTCTTGGGGGAAATTTACCTGCAAGACGTCGTGTTCGTGTTCGGTTGCGTAACCGCCCGTTGCGTCTTTGATACAATCGGCAAACGGAAGATAGGGTTTGATATCCAAAATCGGCGTGCCGTTTAAAAGGTCTGCGCCGCAAACGATAAGCGCTAATTCGCCGTTTTTCCGTTTTTCCGTCCGAAGTAACTGTACGCAAGAAAGCCCGATAGGGTTGGGGCGAAAGGGGGAACGGCTGGCGAAAACACCGACGCGCGTATTGCCGCCAAGACGCGGTGGACGTACCGTGGGCGACCAGTTTTCGCGATGCGCAAGGGAAAAATCAAACAAGAGCCAGATATGGGAAAAACCCTCGATTCCGCGGAGGGCTTCGGGATTGGAAAATTCTTTAGTAAAAATGATTTCCGCTTGCACGGAGGGAGCTCTGCCACTCTGTCGGGGAATACCGAATTTTTCTTTGTAATCGCTGCGAATATACGCAACGGGTCTTATAAACAGTCCGTTTTTCATAACAAAGATAGTATATAAAATTTTTCTGTGATTGTCAAGAGGATATTTTTTGATAAAATCACTTATCGGGGCTAAAAATCCTTGTCAATTTTGACATTTTATATTATAATATAAAATGGCGATTTGTGGAGGCGATTATGAAACTTACGGAAATTTTCAAAAAGAATAAATATTCTTTATCGTTTGAGGTATTTCCACCCAAAACGGACGATGTATACGACGGCGTGAAGACGGCAACGGAAGAAATTGCGAAGCTTTCGCCCGCTTTTATGAGTGTTACGTACGGCGCGGGCGGGGGTACAAGTAAGTATACGTTGGATATAGCCAAAAGTATCCGCGAAGAATTCGGTGTGCCCTCTTTGGCGCATTTAACCTGCGTATCTTCCACAAAAGAAACGGTAGTAGAACGAATCGCCGATTTCAAAGCGGCGGGTATTAAAAACGTAATGGCGCTTCGCGGAGATATTCCTAACGGCGTAGCGGGTACAGAAAAAGCTTTGCGGCATTATCATCATGCGGTGGAGTTAGTGCGAGAGCTGCGGGACAGCGATGGGGATTTTTGTATCGGCGGCGCTTGTTATCCTGAAGTGCATCCCGAAAGCCGTTCGCAAAGCGACGATATTCGATATCTTTGGGAAAAGGTAGAGGCTGGCTGTGATTTTTTGACGACGCAGATGTTTTTCGATAACAATTTGCTGTACAATTTTTTGTATAAAATCCGCGAAGCGGGGATTATCGTGCCTATCATAGCGGGAATTATGCCCATCACCAACGCCAAGCAAGTGGAACGTGCGATAAAACTTTCGGGTTCGTTTATGCCCCAACGTTTCAAAATGCTTGTGGATAAATTCGGCAACGACGCAGAGGCAATGAAACAAGCAGGGATTGCATACGCAACCGACCAAATTATCGATTTGTTTGCCAACGGCGTAACGAACGTGCACGTGTATTCAATGAATAAACCGGACGTAGCGGCGGCGATTCAAAAGAATCTGTCCGGCATCATAGGAAAAAATGCGTAAGGAAGTAGACATAAAAACGTATACGGCTTTGCCTGACTGCCGCCGTGATGAAATTTTGCGGTTTGCGGGCGTGCGCGGGAAAGCGAACGGGGAACTGCAAACGCTTTTAGAGGAATGTTTAAAAGAATGCGACGGCGTTTTTACTGCGCGCGTGTGTTATTTGGAGCTTACGGTGGAAGAATTTTTTTGTTATTTCCCTCCGTGTGAAAAAGCAAAAACGGCAACGGCGGGCTGCGAAACCGTTTTGGTGTTTGCGGCGACTGTAGGGATAGAAATTGATCGGCTTATGTATCGATACGCAAACGTTTCTCCGACCAAATCGCTTTTGATGCAGGCAATCGGGGCGGAACGGATAGAAACGCTTTGCGACGCGTTTTGCGAAGAATTGAAAGAAGAAAAAGGATTATATCCCCAAACGCGGTTTAGTCCGGGGTACGGAGATTTTTCTTTGAAAGAGCAAAAACAAATTTTTGCGTTGTTGCAGCCCGAAAAACGGATAGGCGTGGGGCTGACGGAAAGTTTAACAATGACGCCGACGAAATCGGTTACGGCGGTTGTGGGATTGAAAAACGTGCCCTACGAAAAAGGGACTGCGTGCGAAAAATGCAAAAAGACGAATTGCGATTATAGAAAGGGATAAATATGGGCGTAAGAGAATTCTTACAACAGAATATCGTGTATTTGGACGGCGGAACGGGTACGCTTTTGCAGGCGGCGGGTTTGCCGTTGGGGGAATTTCCCGAACGTTGGAACGTAACGCATGCGCAAGAAGTGCGCGCCATTCACCGCGCGTATTTTGACGCAGGCAGCAATATCGTTGCAACCAATACTTTCGGCGCAAACCTTTTAAAATTTTCGGAAACGGAGTTAGAACGCATTATCGCGGCGGCGATTGAAAACGTGCGCGAAGCAGCGAAAACTTCCGTGGGAAAACAAGAAAAATTTGTTGCTTTGGATATAGGACCGACGGGCAAACTGTTAAAACCGTACGGCGACCTTGCTTTTGAGGACGCGGTTTCCGTATTTGCAAAAACGGCGAAATATGCGGAAAAGTACGGGGCAGATTGTATTCTCATTGAAACGATGGGGGATTCCTATGAAACGAAAGCAGCGGTTTTGGCTGCGAAAGAAAACACTTCGTTGCCGATATTTGCCTCTTGCGCGTACGGTGGAGACGGTAAATTGATGACGGGGGCGACGCCTGCGGCAATGGTAGCGTTGTTGGAAGGTTTGGGCGTAGACGCCGTCGGGGTAAATTGTTCATTCGGGCCGAAGCAAACGGCGGCAATCGTAGAAGAATTGCTTGCGCGCGCAAGTATACCCGTTTTGGTTAAGCCGAATGCGGGGCTGCCTGTTGCGGAAAGCGGCGTTACTCGTTACGACGTGGATGCAAACGAGTTTGCAGAATATATGGCTTCGTTTGTGCAAATGGGCGCGCGAATGGTGGGCGGTTGTTGCGGAACGACGCCCGCGTATATTGCGGCTACGGTGGAAAGGACGAAAGCCCTGCGCCCGCTACCGATAGAAAAGAAAGATATTGCCTGCGTTTCCTCGTATACCCATGCGGTGGATTTTGATAAGCCTGTTTTAATCGGGGAAAGAATTAATCCCACGGGGAAAAAACGTTTTAAGCAGGCATTAAAAGAAAAAGATACGGGATATATTCTTGCAGAGGGGATTGCGCAACAAGAAAAGGGCGCGCACATTCTCGACGTCAACGTAGGAACGCCCGAAATTGACGAGATTGCAGAACTCCCTCGCTATATAACAGAATTGCAAGCGGTAATCGATTTGCCCTTACAGATAGATACTTCTAATAGCGAGGCGATGGAACGGGCAATGCGTCTGTACAACGGCAAACCGCTCGTCAACTCCGTCAACGGCAAGGCGGAGAGTATGGCTTCGGTATTCCCGCTTATAAAAAAATACGGCGGCGTTGTGGTGGCGCTTACCTTGGACGAAAACGGGATTCCCGAAACGGCAGAGGGGCGCGTAGCGATTGCGGAACGTATTGTGTCGGAAGCGAAAAAGTACGGAATAGAAGAAAAGGATATCTTGATAGACCCGCTTGCGATGACGGTGAGTGCGGATAAAAACGCGGCGAAAGTTACTTTGGAAGCGTTGCGTTTGTTAAAAGAACGGGGGTTGAAAACTTCCCTCGGCGTGTCGAACGTTTCCTTTGGTTTGCCTGTTCGTGAAACGGTGAACGCGGCGTTCTTTGCTTTGGCGTTGGAGAACGGATTGCGTGCGGCGATTTTAAATCCGAATTCCGTGGAAATGATGAAGACGTATTACGCGTTTAACGCGCTTTCGGCAAACGACGAAAACTGCGTGGAGTATATTCGGTTTGCAACGGAAATTTTGCCTACGTACGTACCGACGACGATGGGTGCGGCGGTGCAAAACGGCGCTGAAAACGACGCAAAAACCCCCTTAAAACGGGCGATAATCCGCGGGTTGAAGACGGAGGCGGAAAACGCTTGCGAAACGCTGTTAAAAGAAAAAAACGCCCTTGCGATTGTAAACGAAGAGATTGTGCCTGCTTTAGACGAAGTGGGAAAGGCATACGAAGAAAAAAGGGCTTTTTTGCCGCAACTTTTGATGAGTGCGGAAGCGGCGCAAGTTGCGTTTGAAAAGATAAAGATTTTTATGCTCGCAAACGGTGAGGAACGGGTTAAAAAATGTAAAATCGTCTTGGCGACGGTGAAAGGAGATATTCACGACATAGGCAAAAATATCGTGGGTACGCTACTGGAAAATTACGGTTTCGAAGTGATAGACCTTGGTCGCGACGTGCCCCCTGAAAAGGTGGTGGAAAGCGTACAGGACACGGGCGCGCCCTTGGTGGGATTGTCTGCTTTAATGACAACGACGGTTCCTTCTATGTCCGAAACGATTGCCTTGTTGCGCGAAAAAACGCCGTGGGTAAAAATCGTTGTGGGCGGCGCGGTATTGACGGAAGAATTTGCTATGCAAATGGGCGCGGACGGATACGGAAAAGACGGTATGGCGTCGGTGCGGTTTGCCGAACGGATATACGCCGAATTATGCAAAAAGTAAAAAATATACAATATTTTATGCATTTATACGCAGTATTCATAAAATATCTAAAAATATTTAAAAGTTTTATAAAATAAGACGTTAAAAGTATTTGACAAGGGATTTTTTTGGTTGTATAATTAGTGCATAAATTGAATATAAATACAAAAACATTTTTTAGGAGAAATATTATGGATAACAAAGACATCAAAAAAGTAGTGCTTGCTTATTCGGGCGGGTTGGATACTTCGATCATTATTCCTTGGCTCAAGGAAAATTACAACAACTGCGAAGTAATTGCGGTGAGTGGTAACGTTGGCCAAGCGGACGAATTGGAGGGCTTGGAAGAAAAGGCGTTAAAGACGGGTGCGTCCAAACTCTACGTAGAAGATTTGACGGACGAATTCGTAGACGATTACGTAATTCCCACCATGCAGGCGGGTGCAAAATACGAAGAATATTTGTTGGGTACTTCGTTTGCGCGTCCTGTTATCGCAAAACGTATCGTAGAAATTGCGAAGAAAGAAGGGGCAGACGCGATTTGCCACGGCTGTACGGGTAAGGGCAACGACCAAGTTCGTTTTGAATTGACGATTAAGGCGTTTGCGCCCGATATGAAGATTATCGCACCTTGGCGCGAATGGTCGATTAAATCCCGCGAGGAAGAAATTGAATACGCAGAAGCGCACAACGTGCCTTTGAAAATTAACCGTGAAACCAACTATTCCAAGGACAAAAACCTTTGGCATTTGAGCCACGAGGGGTTGGATTTGGAAGACGCGGGCAACGAACCTTTGTACGAAAAGGAAGGATTCTTGGAAATGGGTGTATCTCCTTTGCAAGCGCCCGATAAACCTACCTACGTGGAAATCGAGTTTGAAAAGGGTAAACCCGTAGCGCTTGACGGTAAGAAGATGAGCGCGAAAGAAATTATCCTTGCCCTCAATAAAGTGGGCGGCGCAAACGGTATAGGGCTTTTGGATATCGTAGAAAATCGACTGGTTGGTATGAAGTGCCGCGGCGTATACGAAACCCCCGGCGGTGAAATTTTGTACAAGGCGCACAGCTATTTGGAAACGCTTTGCTTGGATAAATATACGGCGCACAAGAAACAAGAACTTTCGGTATGCTTTGCGGAACTCGTTTACAACGGGCAGTGGTTTACGCCCTTGCGCGAAGCGTTGACGGCGTTCGTTGACAAGACGCAGGAAAACGTAACGGGTAAAGTGCGCTTAAAGCTGTACAAAGGCAACATCATCAAAGCGGGCGCATGGAGCGATTATTCGTTGTATTCGGAAGAAATCGCAACGTTCGGGGAAGACCACGTTTATAACCAAGCGGACGCAAAGGGCTTTATCGAATTGTTCGGTTTGCCCGTGAAAGTGCAAGCACAAGTAAATCAGAAGAATAATAAATAAGCAAGAAGTATTTGCAATCATTCAGAAAAATAAGGAAAAGTATCTGCCGTAGCGCGAAGAGCGTTACGGCGGTACGCGTTTAATAAGTTATGGAAAAAATGTGGGCAGGGCGCTTTCAAAAGGCGCTGGACAAAAAAGCAGACGATTTTAATTCATCTCTCCGTTTCGATTGCCGTATGTACGCGCAGGACATTCGGGGGTCTATCGCGCACGCAAAAATGCTCAACAGCGTGGGTATTTTATCTGCGGAAGATTTGGGTTTAATTGTGAACGGGTTGACGGCAATTCAAGCGGATATTGAAAGCGGAGTGCTTTCTTTTGATACGAACGCAGAAGATATCCACATGTTTATAGAAGGGGAATTGACCAAGCGTATCGGCGACGCAGGCAAACGCTTGCACACGGCGCGCAGCCGTAACGACCAGGTCGCGGTGGATATTCGTTTGTATTTGCGCGACGAGGCGGAAACGGTGATTGCGTTGATTAAGGAAGCGATTTTGGCAATTACGCAACAGGCGGAAGAAAATGCGGAAACCATTGCGCCAGGATACACCCATTTACAACGCGCGCAACCCATATCCTTTGGACATCATTTGTTGGCGTATGCCATGATGCTCCGTCGGGACGTGGGCAGAATTTCCGACGCCGTGGCGAGAATGAATGCAGAATGTCCTTTGGGCAGCTGCGCCTTGGCGGGTACGACCTACCCGATTGACCGTGCGCAAACGGCGGCGGCTCTTGGTTTTGACGCTCCTTCTTGGAACAGTATCGACGGCGTTTCTGACCGAGATTTTTGCTTGGAACTTATGAGTGCGTTTTCGGTGTTGATGACCCACCTTTCCCGTCTTTCCGAAGAGATTATTCTTTGGTCGAGTTGGGAGTTTAAATTTATTGAATTAGACGATAGCTACACGACGGGGTCTTCGATTATGCCCCAAAAGAAAAATCCAGATATGGCGGAACTTATCCGCGGAAAAACAGGGCGTGTTTACGGGGATTTGCAGGCGCTTTTGACGACGTTGAAAGGTTTGCCTTTGGCGTACAATAAAGATATGCAAGAAGATAAGGAAGCGATATTTGATGCATTGGATAGCGTGAAGATGTGTTTGGAAGTGCTTACGCCGATGATTGCGACCATGAAAGTATTGCCGAAAAACACGTATCGCGCGGCGCAAAAAGGATTTATCAACGCCACCGACCTTGCCGATTATTTGGTAAAGAAAGGTATGCCGTTCCGTACCGCGTACAAAATTGTGGGGACAATCGTTGCGGAATGTATTGAAAAGGATTGCGTTTTGGACAATTTCCCCCTTGCAGATTATCAAAAACACAGCGAATTATTTGCCGAAGATTTATACGGGGAAATTTCTTTGGAAACTTGCGTCAACAAACGCTTGAGCGAGGGAGGGGCTTCGCCTGCTTCCGTCAAAGCGCAAGTGGAAAAAATACACGCATTTTTGGCAAAATAACGGAATGCAAGAAAAAGGAAATTATATGAAAAAAGTATTTATAGACGGCAGCGCAGGAACGACGGGACTTCGCATTTACGAACGGCTTTTATGTCGCGACGACGTGGAATTGCTGGTTTTATCGGACGAAAAAAGAAAAGACCCTGCGGCAAGAAAGGAAATGCTGAACAAAGCGGACGTAGCGTTTTTGTGCTTGCCCGACGAGGCGGCAAAAGAATCGGTTGCGTTGGTGGAAAATCAAAATACCGTAATTATCGACGCCAGCACGGCGCACAGAACTTGCCCCGATTGGGCGTACGGTTTTCCCGAACTTTCTAAAGCGCACGAAGAGAAATTGCTCTCGTCCAAGCGTATTGCCAACCCCGGCTGTCATGCCAGCGGATTTATCGCGCTTGTGTATCCTTTGATAGAGGCGGGGCTGTTGGATAAAAACGAATCGCTTACTTGCCATTCCATTACGGGATATTCGGGCGGCGGCAAAAAAATGATCGCTGATTACGAAAACGAAGACCGAAACGAATTGTTGGGTGCGCCCCGTCAGTACGGACTCACTCAACAACATAAACATTTGAAAGAAATGAAAGCCTTGACGGGTTTGGAAAATGCGCCTATTTTCTGCCCGATTGTATCCGATTTTTACAGTGGAATGACGGTAACCGTGCCTCTGTTTGCTTCGCAACTTAAGGGTAGTGTTGCAGATATCAAACGGGTATATACGGAAAAATACAACGGCGAAATCGTGCAATACAAAGAAAGCGTAGACGAAAGCGGCTTTGTATCGGGCGCGGCGCTTTCGAGAAAGGACGGTATGGTCGTAACGGTAGCAGGCAATGAAGAAAGAATACTTTTGATTGCTTGTTACGACAACCTTGGCAAAGGCGCAAGCGGCGCGGCGATTGAGTGTATGAATATGGTAATCGGCGCAGAAAAAACGAAAGGATTAGAATTGTAAAAGGAAAAGAATATGTTAAAAGAAATTCAAGGCGGCGTATGCGCCGCAAAAGGCTTTACCGCAAACGGCGTACATTGCGGAATTCGTAAAAACAAAACCAAGCGTGATTTGGCGCTGATTTACAGCGAAGCGGAAGCAAGCGCGGCGGCGGTTTATACCCAAAACCTTGTGAAAGGCGCACCGCTTACGGTAACGAAAAACAATATTGCAGACGGCAAAGCCCGCGCTGTCATTTGTAACAGCGGCAACGCCAACACCTGCAACGCAAACGGTATTGAAATTGCAGAACAAACCTGCGCTTTGCTTGCGGACGCATTGAACATAAATGCAAAAGACGTTGTAGTGGCGTCTACAGGCGTTATCGGTCAACCGTTGGATATTACCCCCATTGCCAAAGGGATTCCCGCTTTGGTTGCGGGCTTGGGCGCACACAGCGACCTCGCTTGCGAGGGGATTATGACGACGGATACGCAGCCCAAGGAAATTGCGTTTGAGTTTACTGTCGGCGGCAAAACTTGCCGTATCGGCGGTATTGCAAAGGGCAGCGGTATGATTCATCCGAATATGGCGACGATGCTCGTATTTGTAACGACGGATTGCGCCGTTTCTTCGCAAATGCTTGCAAAGGCGCTTTCCGCAGACGTAAAAGATTCGTTTAATATGATTAGTATTGACGGCGACACGTCCACGAACGATATGGTTTCGGTGCTTGCGAACGGCTTGGCAGGGAATACTAAAATTGATAGCGAGGGCGCAGATTTTGATGCGTTCTGCGCGGCTTTAAACGCCGTAACTACCTATCTTTGCCGTAAAATTGCGGCAGACGGTGAGGGCGCAACCAAGCTTTTGGAATGTAAAGTAACGGGGGCAAAGGACGAGGCAACTGCAAAAACGGTGGCAAAATCGGTGATTTGTTCTTCGCTTGTAAAAGCGGCAATGTTTGGTGCGGATGCGAACTGGGGACGGATTTTGTGCGCGATTGGATATGCGGGCGCAGATGTGGACGTGCAAAAGGTAGACGTGGCGTTCCGCTCCGTTAAAGGGGAGATTCCCGTTTGTAAGTCGGGCGCAGGTATCGAGTTTTCCGAAGAAATTGCCAAAGAAATTCTGTTGGAAAAGGAAATTGAAATTTTGGTTTCTCTTGGCGACGGCGAGGGCAAAGCGACGGCTTGGGGTTGCGATTTGACCTATGATTATGTAAAAATCAACGGAGATTACCGCACCTAAAACGTTCGGTATAGTAGCTCTGTCCGCACAAAACTTGTTTTGTGTGAAGCTGCTTTTCTATATGCGCTTATAAACAATATTACGAACAAAATCAAAAGGAAGAATAAATCATGAATAACAAACCGACTACGGCGCAGCGCGCGGAAATTTTAACGCAAGCGCTCCCGTATATACAAAAATATTACGACAAAATCGTCGTTGTGAAATACGGCGGCAACGCTATGATTAGCGACGAACTTAAAGACGCCGTTATGGGCGATATCGTACTTTTGTCGCTGATAGGCGTTAAAGTGGTGCTTGTACACGGCGGCGGGCCGGAAATTACCGAAATGCTTGGGAAAATCGGTAAAAAATCAGAATTTATCGACGGACTTCGGGTTACCGACCAAGAAACGATGGACGTTGTACAGATGGTACTTGCGGGCAAGGTAAATAAAAACCTTGTCAACCTTTTGCAGAGCAAAGGTGGCAAGGCGATTGGGCTTTGCGGCGTGGATGGACATATGCTTAAAGCGGAAAAAGTGGACGACGTCCACGGTTTTGCGGGCAATATTACGGACGTGAACGTATCTTCCATAGTGGACGTTTTGGAAAAGGGGTATATCCCCGTAATTTCCACCGTAGGCTTTGACGAACACGGCAACACCTACAACATCAACGCAGACACGGCGGCGGCGCGTATCGCAGGCGAACTCAAAGCTGAATGCTTGATTTCTATGACCGATATCGTAGGGCTTTGTATGGATAAGGACGACCCGTCTACCCTCATTTCCAAAGTGTACGTTTCCGACGCGCCCAAATTGATTCGAGACGGTGTTATCAGCGGCGGTATGATTCCAAAAATCAACTGCTGTATCGAATCGATTCGTCGTGGTGTGAGCAAAGTGTTTATTTTGGACGGCAGAGTGCCGCATGCAATTTTAATCGAAATCCTCACGGACGAAGGGTTGGGTACAATGTTTGTATCCGGAAATAATATATAAGGAAAGCAGTATGAACGTAATCGAAATAGACAAACAATACGTGGCGAATACTTACGCGCGTTTCCCGTTGCAGCTTGTCAGCGGAAAGGGGTCGTACGTGTACGACGAAACGGGTAAAGAATATATCGACCTTGGCACGGGTATCGCCGTCAACGCTTTTGGCGTGGGCGACGAAGCTTGGAAAAAAGCCGTGGTGGAACAGTTGGATAAAATTCAGCATACGTCCAACCTTTATTACAGCGAACCTTGCGCCCTGCTTGCAAAGACGCTCTGTCAGCGTACGGGCATGAAAAAAGTGTTCTTTTCCAACTCTGGCGCGGAAGCGAACGAGTGCGCTATCAAAGCGGCTAGAAAATATGGCGAATGTAAGAAAGGGAAAGATTTTAATACCATCGTTACTTTGAAAAACAGTTTTCATGGCCGTACAATCACCACGCTTTCCGCAACGGGGCAAGACGTTTTTCATCAACATTTTACCCCTATGACGGACGGGTTTGTGCATGCGGCGGCAAATGATATGGAAGAGCTGAAAACGCTTGTAAAAACGTACAAATGCTGCGGCGTGATGATAGAGCTTGTCCAAGGCGAGGGCGGCGTTACGGCGTTAGATAAAGACTACGTAAAGGCGGTGGAAAAACTTGCCAAAGAGGAAGATTTGCTTTTGCTTATCGACGAAGTGCAGACGGGGAACGGACGCACGGGCGAATTGTATGCGTTCCAAGCTTACGGCATTACGCCCGACGTTGTAACAACGGCAAAGGGCTTGGGCGGCGGACTTCCTATCGGTGCGACGATGCTTGGCGAACGTGCGGAAAATCTGTTTACGGCGGGCTTGAACGGCTCTACGTTCGGCGGAAACCCCGTTGCGTGCGCGGGTGCGCAAAGCATTTTAGAGCGCATTGACGAAAAATTGCTTGCGGAAGTAAAGGAAAAGAGCGCATATATTTTTGAAACGTTGCGGAATGCGAAAGGCGTAAACAGAGTTACGGGTATGGGGCTGATGATTGGTATCGAAACGGAAAAAGACGCTTCGGAAGTTATCAACGCCTGCATGAAACGGGGCGTGTTGGTGATTAAAGCGAAAAACAAGGTGCGCTTATTGCCCGCCTTAAATATACCTTTCGAAACGCTGAAAAAGGCGATTCAAATAGTAAAAGAGGAGATTGAAAAATGAAACATTTGTTAAAATTAATGGACTTGTCCCAAAAGGAAATTACGCAAATTTTAAACCTTGCCGATCAGTTGAAATTTGAAAAGAAAAACGGTATCGAGCACCACTTGTTAAAAGGAAAAACGTTGGGTATGATTTTTTCGAAATCTTCTACGCGTACCCGCGTATCTTTCGAAGTAGGCATGTACGATTTGGGCGGCAGCGCATTGTTTTTAAGTTCTCGCGATTTACAAATCGGCAGAGGTGAACCCGTAGAAGATACGGCGCGCGTGCTTTCCCGTTATTTGGACGGTATTATGATTCGTACCTTTGCGCAAAAGGAAGTGGAAGATTTGGCAGAATACGGTTCTATCCCCATTATCAATGGCTTGACCGATTATTGCCATCCTTGCCAAGTTCTTGCCGATTTGATGACGATTCGCGAATACAAAGGCGCGTGTGCAGGCAATAAACTTTGCTATATCGGCGACGGAAACAATATGACGAATTCCCTTATCGTCGGCGGTATCAAGATGGGGATGGAAGTTTCGGTGGCTTGCCCCAAGGGTTACGAACCGGATGCGGAAATTATGGCATGGGCAAAGGAAAACGGCAAATTCACTTGTACGGAAGACGTGATGGAAGCGGCGAAAGACGCAGACGTACTGTATACTGACGTTTGGGCGTCTATGGGGCAGGAAAGCGAAGCAGAAGCGCGCAAAAAGATTTTCAAAAACTATCAAATCAATGCCGAAGTGATGAAAGTGGCGGACGAAAAAGCGATGGTGTTGCATTGCTTGCCCGCACACAGAGAAGAAGAAATTACGGCGGAAGTTTTTGAAGCGCATGCAAAAGAGATTTTCGACGAAGCGGAAAATCGTTTGCACGCACAAAAAGCTGTGCTTGTGAAATGTCTTGGCGAAAAATAATAAAATAATAAAAAACTCCTTCGCTGGTGCGAAGGGGTTTTCGTTTATAAGTAAATATCAAAGGGTCAATAAAATACACGCGCCGAGCAAGATGGCAAGAAATGCGAAATTGAATGCGGAAAAGAGCAATAAATATTTCTTTGTGCCGCCTTTATCGTGCTTGGTGTATTCACGGAAAGTAATCAAGCTTGCGAGAGAAGAAATCAGCGTACCGCAACCGCCGATATTGACGCCAAGCAAAATTTCCCGATAGCTGTCCGTGAACTGCGAAAGTAAGATTGCCGAAGGAACGTTGCTGATGAATTGGCAGGAAAACGTAGATACAAGCAGCGCGTTTTTGTCCATCAAATAACCGAACAAACGCTGAATTTGCGGGATATTGGACATATTTCCCGAAAAGATAAAGAACGCCATAAAGGTAAGCAAAAGACCGTAATCGACTTTACCAAGTGCTTTTCTGTCGAGAAATAAAAGTACGATTGGAATGACAATCAATCCGATCCAAAAAGGAATGGCGCGGAAAACAATGACGATGGAGAGTGTGAATAATAAAGCGTAGACAATCGTTCGCCAAACGGGCAGACAGATTTTTTCCGCCTCGATTTCCAAAGCTTCCTTTTTAACAAACAGGAAACAGGACAATGTAATCAAGGCAACCGAAATCAAAAACGGCGTGAGCATCGTCAGTATAAAATCTCCTGTGGGAATAGAGAATTCGTTATACAGATAGAGGTTTTGCGGGTTACCGAACGGGGTAAGCATACCGCCGAGATTTGCCGCTATGTTCTGTATAATAAAGGTGAACGCCATATATTTTTTCTTGCCCGTAGACGAGAGTACGAAATACCCAAGGGGCAAAAAGGTCAAAAGCGCCATGTCGTTGGCAATGAGCATAGACCCGATAAAGGTTACGTAGGCAAGCGCCAAAACGCAAGCGCGGGAGTTTTTAAAGGCTCGGACGATTTTCTGCGCCAAAAAGAAGAAAAACCGAATGTTTTTAAGGGCGCAAACTACTGCCAAAACGCAAAAAAGGCAGGTTAGCGTCTTCCAATCGAAATAATCGAGGTATGCCTTATTGGGCGGTACGATACAAGCGGTGATAGCGGCGGCAAAAAGCGAAATAAACAACACGGCGTTTTTCTTGATAAAAGGAAAAACATGGTGCTGTAAAAATTCGCCGATATGCAGATGATGTGGGTGTCGTTGTCCCGTTGCGTGCGCTCTCATAAAAATCCTATGTAAGTATAAAATAATTTCAAACGGCATTTATTATATACCTTTTTAAAAGAAAAAGCTATTCATTTGTGCTACTTTTTAGCATTTTCATACAATTTTTTATCGTTTTCTTTTTTTAGCTATTGTCAAGAAACAAATTTTATGTTATAATCTTCTAAAATATGAGGGGAAGTGTATGCAAGAAATCAAGCTGGGAAAATACCGTCATTTTAAGGGTATGGAATATGAAGTTATCGCGCTTGCAAAACACTCGGAAACGGGAGAAGAAACGGTCGTTTATCGTGCATTATACGGGGACGGACAAGTTTGGATTCGCCCCGCTTCTATGTGGAACGAAACGGTAGAACGGGACGGGAAAAGGTATAAAAGATTTACGTTTATCGGATAATAGTTAAAAGAGAGGAAACTATGTTAGATAAACATTTAATTGCGCATACAAGACCGTATGCAAACGAGGGAAACGTCGTGTTTTGGGCGGATTACCGCGTTACCGTTTTAGGGAAAAGATTATTCCGTTTGGAAAAGAGCGAACGAAAAATTTTCCGCGACAAGGCGACGCAGTCGGTATGGTTTCGGGATATGGCGAAAACGGAATTTTCCGTTTTTTATCATGGCGAAACCGCCGTTATCGATACTGGAGTTTGCAGATTGATTTTGGCGAAAGAACGAAGGCAGGTATGCGTTGAGTTTGAAGACGAACGTGTTTTGGCGACAAACGAGGGGAATCTTTTGGGCACATATCGAACGTTGGATAACTGCAACGCAGACGTATACAGCCGACCTTGGTTAAACGAAGAACCGAGAAAGATTTGGTTAGAGGCAGGCGTTTGTTCAAAAACAGGGGTAGCGGTTTTAGACGATTCCGCGTCGTTGTCCCTTTCCAAAAACGGGGAAGTGGAAAACGAGCGGGCAGACGGCAGTGATGAATATATTTTTGCGTACGGCGATGATTATCGGGGAGCGGTTAGGGCTTTGTATCAAATCACGGGCGCACCGCCGATTGTGCCCAGATATGCCCTCGGTAATTGGTGGAGTAGGTATCACGTATACACAGATGAGGAATATTTACAGGTTTTAAACCGCTTTGAAGAGCGTAAAATACCGCTCACTGTTGCGACGGTGGATATGGATTGGCATTATTCGGAGGACGTCGACGCGCAGCTTGGAATTAGCGAAAGAGGCAGAAGCGGGAAAGAATACGTAGGGGATTGTTACGTTAATTTGGGTTGGACAGGGTACACCTGGAATAAAAACCTTTTTCCCGATTATAAAAAATTTTTAAAAGAATTAGGCGAAAAGAGTTTAAAAATTACGCTCAATCTGCATCCGTCGGACGGCGTGCGGTTCTGGGAGCGGGATTATGTAAAGATGGCAGCCGCTTTGGGAATAAGCGAGCCGAACGGAAAATGCATTCCGTTTGATTTTTCCAACGCAACGTTTATCAACGCCTATTTTGCGGTGTTACACCGCCCATACGAAAAGGACGGCGTAGATTTTTGGTGGGTGGATTGGCAACAGCCGAATATCCCTTGGCAGAGTGAAAAAGACAATGGCGCGCAGAGGGATTACGACCCGCTTTGGGCGCTCAACCATTACCATTATTTGGATAATCTCGATGGGCATAGAGAGCCTTTGGTGCTTTCTCGTTACGCAGGGGTAGGTTCGCATAGATACCCCATAGGTTTTTCGGGGGATACGGAAATTACGTGGGAAACGCTTGCCTATTTGCCCTATTTTACAGCGACGGCAACGAACGTGGGATATACGTGGTGGAGCCATGATATCGGCGGGCACAATTTCGGGGAGAAAAACGACGAATTATACGTTCGACATATTCAGTACGGCGTATTCAGCCCGATTAATCGTTTGCATTGTACTTCCTTTGATACGATGACGAAAGAGCCTTGGGAATACGGGAATGGCGCAGGGCTTATCGCGGCGGAGTTTTTACGCTTGCGGCATCAGTTGATTCCCTATCTTTATACGGCATCCCGCCGAACACACGAAGAGGGCGCAGCGCTTATAGAGCCTTTGTATTATCGGCATAAGCAAGCCGCCGCATATCAATACCCGCAAGAATATTATTTTGGCAGTGAATTGTTGGTTGCGCCCGTCGTTACGCCACAAAAAAAAGACGGGTATGCGCGGGTGAAAATTTGGTTGCCCGAAGGCAGGTGGACGGATATTTTCACGGGCGACGAATACGAGGCGGGAAAAAAAGGCAAGGAAATTACTTTATATCGAAAGTTGGACGAGATTCCCGTTTTGGCGAAATCGGGCGGCGTACTCCCTCTTTCTATGGACGCAGGGAACGGTTGCGGCAATCCCCAAAAATTGGAAATCCGTATCTATAACGGCGACGGCAAATATACGCTGTTAGAGGACGGAGCAGAAAAAAATAAAACGGCTGTATTTAAGACGGTATTCACGCAAAAGTTGATAAAAGAGGTAAAAATCTGCAAGCAAATTACGGAAATTTACGGCGAGGGCGATGGGGGAATAATTCCCGAAAAACGCGTTTTGCGGTTGTGTTTTGCAAACGTAAAAAAAGGGGAGTTCAGTCTTTGGATAGACGGCAAGAAAACGAAAGCGAAAAAAATAATCGGCGATTGCGCGACGATAGAGATTCCGTTTAAAAAGGGAACGCATTACCGCGTAGAAGTTTGTTTTGCAAGGCAAACGCACGGGGAAAAATTATGCCGCCGCGCTTTGCGTGTGTTGACCAAAGCCGAAGCCAACAATTCGGCGAAGTATGCGGCGTGGCAAGAAATAAAAAAAGCGAAAACGAAAAAGCAATTTTTAAATGCGGTGCGGGGCGCGAAACTGCCTGCGGTTATCAAAGCGATTTTAAAAGAAACGTTATAATAAGAACAATAAAAACCGCCGCTGAAAACGGCGGGCAAAGGAGAAGTATGATTTTTTATTATGTGCGGCACGGAGACCCCATCTACGAGCCAGACAGTTTGACGGAATACGGGCAAAAACAAGCGGAGGCGCTTTCCAAACGCTTTTCGCTTTACGGGTTGGACGAAGTTTATACGTCCGATTCCGTCCGTGCACAGATGACGGCAGAACCAACCCTTAAAAGGCTTGGTTTAAAGAAAACGGTGTTGGATTGGACGAACGAAGGCTTTACTTGGAATAATTTTACGGCAAAAGACAGCAACGGAAAATTGCAGTTTGTGTTCGATATCAAGGAATATAAGGAAAAATTCAACAGTAAAGAAGCTCGTGCGCTCGGCGCGGAATGGTACAAATACTCCGATTTTGGCGGAAATACCTTTGAAGAAGGCGTGAAAAAAGTGGACGAAAAAGTGGATGAGTTTTTCGCTGGCCTTGGGTTTGTGCACGATAGGGAAAACGGCTGTTATAAAAGGCTGCAAAAGAACGAAAAGAGGGTGGCATTATTTGCGCACGCAGGATTTGGATTGGTGTTTTTAAGCAGTGTTTTGGATATTCCGTATTCTATTTTGTCCACGCATTTCGACCTTTCGCACAGCGCGGTTACGGTAATTTGGTTTGATGAAAGGGAAGAAAAAATTGTTCCGCGCGTGTTACAATGGTGCAACGATTCGCATTTATATAAAGAGGAATTGTTAAAAGGTTATAATAATAACTTGAATATTTAAAAAATAAAAGGGAAAAGGATATATGATATGCCCCCCAAAAGTTTGTCTAACTTTTGGGGGGCATATCATACGTGGTATCCAGCCGTTTTTATTGTCATTTCCGTTTATAAAAGTTTATTTTTAGGGCAAACTTTGATGCAAATGCCGCAAACGCTGCCTCTGCCAACGTCTTGAAAATGTTCTTTCATATAACGAGAGCATTTTTCCGCGTCGAAATTTCTTTCCCCGTCCGTTGTGGGTTTTTCCCCGAAGATTGCGCCTGCGGGGCAAGCTTTTTGACAAATTGTACAATCTCCGCATCCGTTTTCAATAACGGGCTTTTCCGCTTGCAGCGGTAAAGAGCACAGCACTGTGGCAAGACGCACTTTGCTGCCGTATTCGGCAGATAAAAACAAACCGCTTTTCCCAACGAATCCAAGCCCCGAAAGCACTGCCGCTGTTTTATGGGGATATACGCCGCGATAAGGGTTGTGTTTTCCAAGGCTTTGGCTTGCGGCAATTGGGAAAGCTTCACCGCTCCGTTTTTCTATTTCTCGAGCCAAACGAAATGCAATGGTATCCAACAGCGAGTTTGCCGTTCGGTAATGTTGGAAATACATAAAAGACGGTGCATTTTCAATGGTTTTGAAAACAGAATCCGAAAGTTTTACGCCGAGAGAAACAGCGTAGCGCAGAGCTGGCAATTCCTTTATCGGCGATTTATTTAAATCGCAAAAGCCGATAATGTCTGCGCCCAAATCGCGCGCGAGGGTAGATAGTTCGGCTTGTAAGGTAAACGTTGCGGATTTTTCTTGCATAGGTTGCTCCTTTGACGCGTAGGCTCTTTTGTTTGTGTGGTTATCGAAATCAGTATAGCATATCTGCGCAAAAAAGGAAAGCTGTTTTTCTTAAAAGCGTGCGTATGCATAGGTATTTTTTTGAAAAATTAACAAATCTTTAACAATTTTCGACAAGAGTCTTGACTTTGCAAAAAAAATATATTATCATAGTTGAAAGGAAAAAAGCTATGAAAAGATTGTTGTTTGTTTTTAATCCGCACTCGGGAACGGGGGTCATACGCAAGCATTTGGCGCAGGTACTGGACGTCTTTACGAAAGCGGGATACGAAGTGGTTGCATATCCTACGCAGTGTTCGGGGGACGGAATTAATAAAATCCGTACGGAGGGCGCAGAGTTTGACCGTATCGTTGTTGCCGGTGGAGACGGAATGTTGCATGAAATGGTGAACGGCGTAATGGCGTTGCCAAAACCTGTGGAAACAGGGTTTATCCCCACGGGAACGGTAAACGATTTTGCGGCGACGCATCATTTGCCGAAAAACGTCGTGGAAGCGGCGAAAATTGCCGCATCCGATAACGTAAAGGCTTTGGATTTGGGAAAATTCGGGGACCGTTATTTTGCGTATGTTGCGGCGTTTGGGATTGCTACTGATGTTTCGTATAAAACTGACCAAAAGGCGAAAAACCGCTTTAAAATATGGGCGTACGTCGTCAATATTATTAAGTGTATCGGGCCGAATAAATTTAAGGCTGCGTGCCGTAAAATGCGCGTAGACGCAGGGGACGTTGTGTTTTCAGGAGAGTTTATTTTCGGTACGATTTCCAACTCGAAATCGATAGGCACGTTGCATTTGTTGGTGGATAAAAAGGTACAGCTTGACGATGGGCGGTTAGAGGCGTTGTTTATTCCGCGTCCCAAAAAACTGCGGGAGTGGATACAGCTTTATAAAAATTTGCGAGAACGCGATTTTAGTAAATCGAAATTGATGTTCGTGCGAGCGTCGGAAATTAAGCTGGAAATGGAGCCTACGGCGTTTTCTTTGGACGGCGAAAACGGCGGGGAACATGAAAGCATTGTAATTACAGCGGAAAAACAGGTTCTGAAAATTGCCTTGCCTATAGAAGCGGTTGCGGAAACGGAGCTTGCGGCTTCAGACGCGGCGAAGAGCAAAAAAGAACTGCAGCGGGAATATAAAGCCGCGAAAAAGGCGGCGCGTGCGGCGGAAAAAGCACAGAAAAGGCAAGAAAAGTCAAAAAAGAAAGAAGGGGAATAACACCCTTCTTTTTATATTGCATTTTCTTTTACTTGGATAAAAATCGTTGACAATTTTTTTTTGTTGGGGTATAATGGTATGGTAAATAATTTTGAAAATTTTATAAAATATGCAGGCGTATCGAAGCGGTCATAACGAGGCGGTCTTGAAAACCGTTTGGGTGAAAGCCCACGGGGGTTCGAATCCCTCCGCCTGCGCCAAAAAAGTGCCCATCAGGGCACTTTTTTTGCAAAGGCGGAAGTCTTGAAGAATACCGGAATTATCGGGGGTTCGCGCGACGAGCGAAAAAAGGAAAAGCGCGTGAAAAGAGCAAGAAAGATTGAGCGAGGACACTTTGGCGAAGCCAAAATCCCTCCGCCTGCGCCAAAAAAGTGCCCATCAGGGCACTTTTTTGCAAAGGTGGAAGTATTTACTTTTCGCCTCTTGCTTTTCTAATGCGTTCTTCTGCAAGTGCTTTTCTTTCGTTTGCTTCAGCAATTTGTTTTTCACGTTCTTCTTGCATTTTCGCTTGGCGAGCTTTAGGGCTCATTTTTGCTTCTTCCCATTGTGCTTTTGATTCCGCTTTTACCGCATTCAAATTTGCTTTATCTACTTCATGTTGCGATTTTGCGCTTGCTTTCATATCCGAAAACGCGTTCTTAAAAAAATTTTTGATACCCATAATGAAATCTCCTAAAATATTTTTATTCATTTGACAAACATCCAGACAGTGTAAAAATTCTGTCTGGCGTTTTATTTATCTGTATTATACGCAATAGTTGTTTGTTTTTCACCAAAATTTCGTAAGAAGTTTGATAATATATTGTAAACGTTTTGAAAAAATAGTCCTTTTTTAAGCTTTTTGTCTTAAAAACTGAATTCTTGGACGAAAATATATGCCTAACCATATGCGTAAGATAAAAAAACAGCCGTGAACTTTTTAGCGCACGACTGTTTACATATAAAAATATTTTTTGTTTAAATCAGCGTCTCGTATTCGGCGTAGAGTTCTTCCAATAGCCGTTTAATTTCCTCCAAACGGTTACACTTTTCGGTGAGTAGAGGGAAGTTTGCCGTTACTTCAGGGGTCGAAAGGTCGGCGTTTAATTGCTCGTCTTCCGCATCCAACGCATAAATTTCCTCTTCGATTTTTTTGATACGGGTGCGACGCTTTGCTTCTTGCGAACGTTCTTCTTTGTTTCGGTAATAACTCTCTTTTTGTTCGGAGTTTTTCAAAACGTCGGCAGACGGGGTGGAATGAACCGATTTATCCGCCGCTTTTTTCTGCTGTTTATACGCCACGTATTCGTCGTAAGAGCCTGTAAATTCGGTTGCGTTGCCCTCTTCTAATTCTAATATTTTTCCCGCCAAGGCACGAATGAAATAGCGGTCGTGCGAAACGAAAAGCAAAGTGCCGTCAAATTCTTTTAACGCACTTTCCAAACTTTCGCGCGCAGCCAAATCCAAATGGTTGGTCGGCTCGTCCAAAAGGAGGACGTTGCCGCCCTCGCAGGCAAAGACGGCAAGAGCAAGCTTTGCGCGTTCGCCGCCCGAAAGCATAAACACTTGTTTTTCCATATCTTCCGCTGGTAAGCCTGCCTGCGCCAAAACGGCGCGTACTTTGGTTTGCTCCCAGCCGACGTGTCTGCCCCAAAGCTCTCCTAAAACCGTTTCGCTTGGGCAAAGGTTGGCGTTTTCTTGGTCGTAATAGGCTATTTTTACAAATCTTCCGAATTTCAAAGCGGAGTTTTTCCCGCGAACGATTTCTTTGATTAAGGTAGATTTTCCCGTGCCGTTATCTCCAATTACAGCGCATTTTTCTCCGCGTATCAGTGTAAAAGATGCGTTTTTAAGCAATGTTTTTTCGCCTGCCGTTAGGAGAAGATTTTGTATTTCCAATACTCTTTCGTAGGGTTTTTCCGCATAGGAAAAAGAAAAATGAGGGGGGACGGGTGGTAAGGACGGCTTTTCAATAATCTCCATTTTTTCCAAAGCCAAACGGCGGGATTGCGCCATTTTGGTCGTGGAAGCCCGTACGAGATTCCTGTCTACGTATTCTTGCATGTGCGCCCGTTCTTCTTGCTGTTTTTCGTATTCTTTTAAAATCCGCGCCGTTTTTTCCGCTTTCAATATCTTGTATTTCGAATAGTTCCCTTTAAAGACGGAAAGTTTTTTATTTTCCAACTCGTAGACGGTGGAAACCAGTTTGTCTAAAAAATAACGGTCATGGGAAACGGTCAAAATTGCGCCCTTGAACGAGGCGAGGTATTCTTCCAACCAGAACAGCGTTTTCATATCAAGGTGGTTGGTCGGCTCGTCCAAAATCAAAAGTTCTGGTTCTTCTAGTAAAAGACGGCACAGTTGCAAACGGGTTTTTTCTCCGCCCGACATAGTGCAAATGGGTTGCGCGTAACTGTTTTCAAAGCCCATTCCGTTTAATACCGTGCGGATACGCACTTCGTAATTATAGCTATCGCGGGCGGCTATTTGTTTATTCAAGGACTCGTATTTTTGTGAAAGAGTACGGTACGCAGCGGTATTTTCTTCCGTCGTCGCAATTTTTTCTTCCGTTTCGCGTAAAGCGGCAATGGCGCGGATGTCTGCGGAGAAAATTTCCCGCATTTCTTCAAAAACGGTGTTGGCGGAATCGTAACCGCCGTTTTGTGCCAAATATCCTATATGGATACCGTTTTTACGGAAAATTGTACCGTTTTCCGCCTCCAACTCGCCCAAAATCAAACGAAGAAGGGTGGTTTTACCCTCGCCGTTTCCGCCGATAAGCCCGACCCGTTCTCCCTCGTTCAACGAAAAACAGACGTTTTCCAAAAGAGAACCGCCGCCAAAACCGAATTGTAAATTGTCTGCGGAAATCAGCATACGCTTTGCCTCCGAATAGTTTTTAAAAGCCTTTCGCAAAATAATAAATATGAATAAAAAATTTTTTAAAAAGGTGCGGGCGTGGGAGAAAGAAATAGAATACGCTCCTCCATCGCGCGCCGCCGCGCTTGCGAAAAAAATCGTCAAATATAAGCCGTTGGTTTTTGGCGAAAATCAATAATCCCATTTTGGAATATATTTTTCTCCGCTGGAGTTCCTTTCCTGTGCGAACAATCGGTTGTCTATCCCCAATTCTATTGCCGTTTGCAAAGCCGCGTCGTATTCTCGCGCGGTGATTTTGCGGGAAAGTTCGGGATAGCCCTCGATATCGCCAAAGGGAGTGTATTGACTCATCAAACTTAAATAGCTTTCTTTGGGTAATTCGCGGGCGAACCATTTTATAATCGATTTCGCGTCTGCGCTGCAAAGGGGCATAACCAAATGCCGTACGATACAGCCCGAAAGCATTTTTCCGTCCTCGCGCAGTTGCAACGGCTTTGAATTAGCCATAAAGGCAATGGCTTCGCTTGCGACGTCGAAATAATCCTCTTTGCCCAAATAGCGTTTGGAAAGGGCGGAAGAATAAAATTTTACGTCGGGTAAATATATATCGATAAAGGGGTCGATGCGTCGAAGCGTATCGATTTTTTCATAACTGCCCGTATTGTAAACGACGGGAACGTTCGGGCGGTATATTTCTAATGCCGAAATCAGATAGGGAACAAGGTGGGAGGGGGTAACGAAAGAAATATTTTCCGCACCCATATCTTCTAATTCTTTAAAAATATCCGCAAGCTCGCGCGGGGTAACGCTTTTTCCCCGTTTAGCGCGGGAAACTTCGTAGTTTTGACAAAAGGCACACCGCAGATTGCAGCCTGCAAAAAAAACCGTACCGCTTCCGTTTTTAAAAGAAATACATGGCTCTTCGAATGGGTGCAGATAATATTTTGCGATACGCAAACCGTCTGCGCCGCACGCGCCTACGTTCTTGGTTCTGTCTGCACCGCATTCTACAGGGCAGAGTTTGCAGTTTTTTAACAAATCCGTCGTTTCACCGTTCATGGCAATTATTATAGCATGAATAAAAAAATATTGCAAGCGGCTTTATACCGTCAGAATGAGTTGACAAAGATAAAAAAATGGGGTATAATGAAAATCCCAAGAAAGGATTGCGCCGAAAGAGGCGCGGTTTTTTTGAGTGGAAACTTCTTTGCAAATCTTAAGCTGTAAAGAAGAACTATGTTAAAAAGAGGATTTTTTACATGAAAAAGTTTTTTACCAGCGAAAGCGTCACGGAAGGACATCCCGACAAAGTTTGCGATAATATTTCCGACGGACTTTTGGACGCGATTTTGGCACAAGACCCTGCAGCGCGCGCGGCAATCGAATGTGCGGCGGCGTTTGATACGTTGCTGATTATGGGCGAAGTTACGACGACGGCGATAGTGGATTACGAGGGCAAGGCAAGGGAAATTATTAAAGAAATCGGCTACGATTTCGGTACGTTTGCGTACGATAAATGCAAAATTATTACGGCGATACATCAGCAATCCCCCGATATTGCTATGGGCGTAAACGCGTCTTTGGAAAAGAAAACGTCGGGCGGAGACGAGTCGGACCAACTCGGTGCGGGCGATCAGGGTATGATGTTTGGATATGCTTGTCGCGAAACCAAAGAATTGATGCCTTTGACGCTGTCGTTATCTCACCGTATGGCAAAGCGTTTGACGGACGTTAGAAAGAGCGGGCTTTTGCCCTATCTTCGTCCCGACGGAAAGACGCAAGTAACCGTGGAATACGTGGATGGTATTGCAAAACGTGTGGATACCGTGGTCGTTTCTACCCAGCACGACGGAGTCGTTTCCCAAGAACAAATCCGCGAGGATATGAAAAAATACGTTATTGAGGAAATCGTACCCGCGCATTTAATGGACGAAAATACGAAAATTTATATCAACCCTACGGGCAGATTTGAAATCGGCGGTCCGGAAGGGGACAGCGGTTTGACGGGCAGAAAAATTATCGTGGATACGTACGGCGGCAGATGCGCGCACGGCGGCGGGGCGTTTTCAGGGAAAGACCCGACGAAAGTGGACAGAAGCGCGGCGTATTTCTGTCGGTATATTGCTAAAAACCTCGTAGCGGCGGGGCTTGCGGACGAGGTGGAAATTCAGGTGGCGTACGCTATCGGCGTTGCAAAGCCCGTTTCGGTGTTCGTGGACAGCCACGGCACGGGCAAAGTGGACGACGAACGCCTTGTTGAAATTGTGAAAGCGGAATTTGACCTTCGTCCTTACGCCATCATTCGTGCGCTGGATTTGCGTAAACCCGTGTTCAAGAAAACGGCGGCGTATGGGCACTTTGGATATAAAGGTTTTGCGTGGGAACAAACGGACAGAGTGGACGATTTGAAAAAATATCTTTAATTTTATAAAGCGAAGAAAAACCGAGCGGTAAGCCTATCTTGCCCGCTCGGTTTTTGTGTATTGTGCATAGGGTCGATGCACGGCTCAAACCTATGCAAACGTTGTTACACACACGAACAGAAAGATGGTAAGGCTGGCTGCAAGCTCCTCTTGCAAAAAGAATTGCCCTTCTACAACGAGAAAGACAATTCTTAAAGTTATGTGGGGGTAGTGTATGCAGAATTTTAGGCGTTAGAAGACGAACTATCTGCGCCGTTTGAACTGCTATCCGCGTTGTTAGAAGAGCTTTCGGATAAGCTTTCTGAAGACGAGACGGAATTACTTTCAGACAAACTTTCGGAAGAAAGTACGTTTTCGCTTGAGCTGGAAGCAGGTTCGTCCTCTTTGCAAGCCGTAAGCGCGAGCGCGCCGCAACAAAGAGTGAGGGAGAGTGCCAGAGTAAACAGTTTTTTCATAGAAAAATCCTCCTGAAATAAAAATGTTGTTGTTTGTAGTTTTTGTTTTGCAAAAACCTCTCTGACACTTTATAAACAATTTAGAAAGAAAAAATATTGCACGAAAGAAAAAAAATTTAAGAATCGGAGTCTAATTTTCTTCTTTTTTGTCGAAAGAATAAAAAACGGAGCGGTTACCGCTCCGTTTCCATTAAAATTGTGATTTACAGCAATACAATGCCGTGGTCTTTGCATACCCGCCGAGTCTCCTCGTCCCATAAGGAAACCTGCACTTCGCCGATATGTGCCTTGCCCAAAAGTAGCATGGAAAGGCGAGATTGCCCGATACCGCCGCCCATCGTCAGGGGCAGTGCGCCTGATAAAAGGGCTTTGTGGAAAGGCAGAGTGCGGCGTTCGTCCGCGTTTGCCTTTTTTAACTGTTCGTCCAAAGATTTTTCATCTACGCGGATACCCATAGAGGAAATTTCCATTGCGCAGGAAAGCACGTCGTCCCAGAATAAAATATCGCCGTTGAGCGACCAATCGTCGTAGTCGGGCGCACGGTTATCGTGCGGCTTGCCCGATTGCAGTTTGTCGCCGATTTGCATAATAAACACCGTTTTGTGTTCTTTGACGAAGGCGTTTTCACGCTCTTTCGAGGAAAGGTCGGGATAGAGGTCTTCTAATTCTTGCGAAGTAACAAAAGTAACGGTGCGGCAAAGGTCGACGTCGATTTGCGGGTAGCGGCATTTTAAGAAATCTAACGTATCGCAGATTGCGCCGACGATGCCTTGTACTACCTTTTTTAAATAATCGATATTGCGGGTTTCGCGGGTGATAATTTTTTCCCAATCCCACTGGTCGGTGTAGACGGAATGGAGATTATCCATTTCTTCGTCGCGGCGAATAGCGTTCATGTCCGTATACAATCCCTCGCCTGCGGAGAAACCGTATTGCTGTAACGCCATGCGTTTCCATTTTGCCAGCGAGTGCACGACAACGGCGTCCTTTCCCGTTTCTTTCAAATCAAAACGAACGGGGCGTTCCACGCCGCTCAAATCGTCGTTCAAACCCGTAGCGGGGTCAACGAACAGGGGAGCGGAAACACGTTTTAAATTCAGTGCAAGGCACAACCGTTCTTCAAAAGTTCGTTTTAATAAACCGATTGCCGTTTGCGTGTCGTACATACCCAAATTTGATTGATAGCCTTTGGGAACGATTACTTTGCTCATATTCTTTACCTCTGCGTTTTAGAATATAGGATAGTATAACACATTCGGCGGGGCTTGTCAACAAAAATAGAAAGACGCGCGTGAATTGCAAAGAGGAAATAAAATAAAACAGCGACTGTTTTACGCAGGCACTGTTATAATGGTCAATCTAGTTCAAGTTCAGTTAAGGAAAAAAACGGGCTATTTAAAAATTCGGAAACGTCAATGCGAAGCCCCCCGCAAATTTTATAAATTACTGCCAAAGTAGGGCTTTTTGTGTTTCCGCGGTAGAGATTTTGTAACGTAGCAATCGGCAAGCCAGAATCTTTCGCCAATTTATACAACGTAATCCCACGGGAATATAAAAATTCATCTATTCGTTTAGAAACAGCGGTTGCAATCGTCATAGTTTTCCCCTTATTATTAGTATATCATCTAACAGTTGAGAAAATATGTGTTAATTTACATATAAACACTTGCAAAAGCGAATATTTTTGTGATATAATAGAAAAAAAGTGGCGAGATTGACATTTTTCAACCAAAAGTAAAGCATTTTCAACTAACAGTTGAGAAAAAATACTTCCCGAATTTCAAGCTTTGTTGTATAATTAAATTACAAAATTTTTTTGGAGGAATTGTCATGGAAAACAATCAATCAATCGGCGCAAAAATTGTTGCGCTTAGAAAGGAAAAGGGTTGCACGCAAGCGGACTTGGGCGCGTACCTGAACATATCTTATCAAGCGGTTTCTAAATGGGAACGAGGCGAATCGTGTCCCGATTTCGTAACAATGTCCAAGTTAGCGCAATATTTTAATGTATCGTTAGAATATTTTACGGACGGGGAAGCGATGGAGGAAATCGGCAGTAGCGTCGCAGCGGAAAGCAATGGCGGGTTAGAGCGGGAAATGTTAGGCGTTTGCAAGGAATGCGGAAAGGTGGTTTACAGAGGAAACGAATGGAAAACACAACCGTATTTATTATGTAAAGATTGCTACGAACGTAAGGAGCAAGAACGTTTAGAAGCGGAAAAGGTTCAACGTCAAATGGAAGAAAAGGAGCGTTTAAGAGCGATAGAAGAAGAACGCTTGCGTCTTGCGAGTGTTCGGCATAAGCGGAATAAAGGTTTCTGGATAGGCGGAATTATCGGCGGTTTGATAATGGCATTTTTCTTAATCGGTACTTTCCAAGGCGAGAAAAAAGAAATCCCTTTAAACATAGTACTTACCGTTTTGTTTGGCGGCATTGGATTTATGTTTGTAGCGCAAATGGTTTGGGACGGCGCGGTGCGTAGCTGCGCGGGGGCAGGCGGTACGTTTGTCGGTACGCCGGGCGTAATATTTACTTTGGATTTAGACGGACTTATTTTCTTGATTGCTGTAAAAATACTGTTTGCGGTATTGAGATTGCTTGTGTTCATATTGACGTCTATTGTAACGTGGTTTGCGGCGTTTGTAATTTCGCCATTTACGTTCGTGCCTGCGCTTATCCGCATGAATAAGGGAATAGAGGCAGAATAAGCCTTTTTAATAATAAACCGAAAGGAGAAAGAAAATGAAAAAATCTGTAAAATGGCTGTTGTTAAGTTTTGCTTTGACGGCAACCTTGGGTGTATTCGCTTCTTGTGGAGGCGGAGACAATGGAACGGAGAGCGGCAGTTCGCAACCTGCAAGCAGTTCGCAGGTAAACGAATCTTTAGAGAATTCTTCCGAGGAAGAATCTTCTTCCTACGTTGAGGAGGAAAAGGAACTTACAGCGGTTGACGTGATAAACGCGCGCGCCAACGCCGTACAATCTACGCAACAAAATTATGATTTTAATTTGAATTTTACGGGCGTAGTAGAACTGTTGGGACGTGAAGGGGCAATCGAGGCGGATTATCAAGGAAAATACCGTTATAATTCCGATACGAACGAATTGAAGTTTAAGCGGGTTACAAGCGGGCTTTTGTTGTATGATTCTACGGAGTATCTTTATACGAAGAACGACCAAAAAATCAAAGTGGTTATGAATGAAGACGGGGAAGTGAAGAAGACGGAAGTCGTTCCTGCGCAAAACGAAGAACTTACTTTGGTAAATAAGCCTTTGATAGCGTTGATAGATAATTTACAGGCAAATAATATCGTGGATATTGCCGAAACGTCGGTAGATGGATACGAATATGAAGCGAAACTTTGTTTATCATCCGAAAATCCCTATCTAGCAAAAATTTGCGGGGTGTTGGGTTCGTTGGGAACGCAGGTTTCTTTAAAAGGCGTAACCTTTGACAATCCCGCAAGCGGAATTGTTATGTATTTCAATATGGACGGCGACGAGTTGGTTGATTTTAAAATTTCTACGACGGTTTCTTTTCCTGTGAAATTTGTGGATGTAGCGTTAACGTTGAGTTACGAGCAAAAACGTGCGAGTGACGGGGTTGAAATCCCCTCAATCAGCGGCTTGATTGTAGAGGACAGCCAAATTGAAAACGAATTGAATAAAATCAACGGCGCAGTAACGGCTTTGAAAAATGAAAACGATTATTCCTTGGATATTTTTGCGGAAAACGAATTTGACCCTGCTTGGAATATTTTTGCGACGGTAGACAGTTACAAGGGAAGACTGTATAAAAATACGGTAGAGGAAAACGTATGGTTTAATCATTCCTACAAGTATAAAACGCATCATGAAGAAGACGGCGCAGAGGCGTACGAATATGCTATTGGTAATATCGAAGACGGCACGGTGTATTGCGCTTCTTATAAAGGAGATAACACCTATACCGTTGTAGAAGATATTACGGTAGATACGCAATTTGATTATATGGTTGCGCCCATTTATCAGAAAGCGGAAAATATTGACTGCATTAAAAAAGTAGAAAAAGACGAAAAAGTAACCTATACGCTCTACGTCAATAAAGCGGGAATGCTCGCAATGCAAAATACGATTTTGGAGATGATAAATTCCAATACGGCAGAGGGCGTTCTTGATGTTGAAAATTACTTCAACGAAGAATACATGATAGAAGAAGCGGAAATCGTCGTTGTAATGGAAAACGGCGCGGTAACGAAAGTAGATTGCTTAACGGAGTTGCGTTATGCGCCTACAGGCGGAGAATATACCGAATATAATATTTTGTTGACGAATAAAATAGAGTTTTTAATCAACGATAAGTTAAGTAAAGCACAAGATTATGAAGCACCTGGAAAAGCCGACGGGCTTATTGACAATTTAGAATCGATTCTTTAATCGGCAACAGCGGGCATGGAGTAAAATCCATGCCTGTTTTTTTGCTTTTCCCGTCTTAAAAACAAAGCAAAGTGGGTATATATGTATAGAATTTTGTGTTTTCGACGCATTCCGACCTTGCATAGAGGATATTTTTTAGAAAAATAGCTTGAAAACGCTTTGATTTTTCGCCAAAATATTGTACAATATATAATGACGTTAAAATGCCGTATTTTATACGGATAAACAGTAAGAAAATATCTATCGGAGTTTTAAGATGGGATTGATTAAATTTTTGACTAGCGGCGACGCAAGACGTAGCTTGAAAAAACTGAATAAAATGGCGGATCAGGTAGAGGCGTTAGAGCCTAAATACCAAGCCATGGATGACGAAACCCTCAAAGGGCAAACGGCGATTTTTAAACAGCGCCTTGCAGACGGCGAAACGTTAGACGATATTCTGTTTGACGCATTTGCAGCTCTGCGTGAAGCGTCCAAGCGTATCCTCGGTATGCGCCATTTCCGCGTGCAAATTATCGGCGGTATCTGTTTGCATCAAGGGCGTATTGCGGAAATGCGTACGGGTGAAGGTAAAACCCTCGTTTCCACTCTGCCCGCGTATTTGAACGCACTCTCGGGCAAGAGCGTGCATATCGTTACGGTCAACGATTACCTTGCAAAGCGCGACGCGGAATGGATGGGCAAAGTGCACAAGTTCATGGGGCTTACCGTTGGCGTAGTTGTTCCCGGTATGGAAGACGACGAAAAACGCACCGCTTATAAATGCGATATCGTATACGGTACAAATAACGAATTCGGTTTCGATTATCTTCGTGATAATTTGAAAACGGACATTTCCAAGATGGTACAACGCGATTTGACGTTTGCCATCGTGGACGAAGTGGACTCTATTCTTATCGACGAAGCAAGAACGCCGCTTATCATTTCGGGTAAAGGTGAAAAATCTTCCGATTTGTACGTGCAGGTAGATAAGCTTGTGCGTACCTTTACGGGCGGTTTTGATGATGATTTAAAAGACGCGGAAGCGGCTGCTGCACAGGAGATGCGTGCAAACAAAAAGAAGAATAAGAAAAAGGTTGCCGTGGACGACGAGGAAGAGGAAGAAGAGTTCGTCGATTATACCAAGATGACCTTGGAAGAACAAGCGAACTACGAAGCGGAACTTGCCGAGAAGAAAGCGGCGGCTTTGGCGGCTGCACCCGAGGGTAAAAAATCCCTGGCAATGGAACGCAACTGGGATTACATCATCAACCGCAAGGACAAGACGGTGGAGCTTACCGATAGCGGAGCTAGAAAGGCAGAACGTTTCTTCCGTATCGACAACATTGCGGAAATCGAACACGCAGATTTGAATCACCACATTCAGCAGGCGCTTAAAGCGCACAAACTCTTTAAACTTGACGAAGATTACATCGTAAGTGAAGGCGAAGTGGTAATTGTAGACGAATTTACGGGTCGTCTTATGAACGGCAGAAGATACTCGGATGGGTTGCATCAGGCAATCGAGGCGAAAGAGGGCGTGGAAGTACGTAGCGAAAATAAGACGTACGCAACGGTTACGTTCCAAAACTACTTCCGTCTGTATAAGAAATTGTCGGGTATGACGGGTACGGCAAAAACGGAAGAGGCAGAGTTTAGAACGATCTATTCGTTGGACGTTGTGGAAATTCCTACGAACCGTCCCATTAAGCGTGTAGATTTGCCTGATATGGTTTATTCGACGTTCGATGGCAAAAAGCGCGCGATTGTAGACGAAATTATGAAACGCCACGAAAGCGGTCAGCCTATCTTGGTAGGTACTTCGTCTGTAGACAAATCGGAAGAAATTTCCCGTTTGCTTAAACGCAACGGCGTAAAACATAATATTTTGAACGCAAAGAACCACGAACGTGAAGCGGAAATCGTAGCGCAGGCAGGACGTTTTGGAGCAGTTACCATTTCTACGAACATGGCGGGGCGCGGTACGGACATTCTGCTTGGCGGTAATGCGGAATATTTGGCGAAGAAACGTCTTCGCGAAGAGGGCAACAACCCTGAAGATATCGATCTTGCTATGAGTATGTACATTACGGATATCAGCGAAGAGATTGCAACACTCCGTGAAAGATATAAAAAAGTATATGCACATTACAAAGCGGAAACGGATGCGGAAAAGGAAAAGGTAGTGGAAGCAGGCGGTTTGTGCATTATCGGTACGGAACGTCACGAATCTCGCCGTATCGACAACCAGCTCCGCGGTCGTGCAGGCCGTCAAGGGGATATCGGTATGTCGGTATTCTTCCTTTCGTTAGAAGACGATTTGATTATGCGCTTCGGCGGCGAAAGAATGAAAGCGCTTTATTCGTTCTTTAAGATTGACGAAGATACTTGTTTACAATCGAAGATGCTTTCGCACGGTATTGAAAATGCACAGCGTAATATCGAGGGTAGAAACTTCGGTATCCGTAAAAACGTATTGCAATACGACGACGTAATGAACAAACAGCGTTTGGTTATGTACGAAAACCGTATGAACGTTTTACGCGGCGAAAACGTACACGAACAAGTGCTTAAATATATACCCGATTACGTTGTGGAAACGGTGGCAAACGCGGTTAATATCGACGCGATGCCCGAACTGTGGAATGAAGACGAACTGAATGCGGCGTTGGAAGCGAAAGTGTTGCCCGAGGGGACGAATTACATTACGCGCGAACGTTTGACGAAGTGGGATTATGAAACGGCAATCCGTAAAATTTCGAAGAAAGTAGAAAAAGAATACGAAAAGAAAATAGCCGAACTCAAAGAACAGGGCGTAGACTTCTCGCAGGTTGAACGCCGCGTGCTTTTGATGACGGTAGACAGAAATTGGATCGACCATATTGACGCAATGGATCAGCTCCGCAAAGGGATATCCTTGCGCGCTTACGGACAGGTAGACCCCGTTATTTCGTACAAAAAAGAGGGCTTTGATATGTTCGAGGAAATGGTGGCGCGTATTCAACATTCGGTTATCAGCGTGTTACTGAAAGTAAAGGTGGAGATGCGCCCCGCGCCGATGGCACAGCAGCCCGTGCAGGCAAGACCTGCCGCGCCCGCGCAACCCGTAAATTCGACGCCGACTCCTACTAGAGTGTTCCGCCGTCAAATGCCCGAACCTTTGTCGAATATGTCGTCGTTTAAAGCGGCACAAGCGGCTGCGGAGCAAAAAGCTGCGGAAGAAAAGAAAGGCAACGAATAATCTGCAAACAAAAGGATAGAAAGTATGTTTAAAGCAGACGATTACAGATTAAAAGTACAAGCGATGCGCGCGACCCTTAAAGAGGCGGAATATGCGTTGGATATCGAGCATTTGCGCCCCCGTCTTGCGGAATTGGAAAAGGAGCAGGAAAACCCCGAAGTTTGGCAGGATATGGAAAAATCCACCAAAATAGGAAAGGAAGTTTCTGCAATCCGCAATAAAATCAATTCCTATGAAAATGGGGCAACAGCGCTTTCTGACGCGGAAGACGTTATCGATCTTATCGAGGAAACGGAAGATGAAAGTTTGATTCCCGAACTCGACGAAATGTTGAAAACGGCGGAAAAAGATATCGAAGATATGCGTATCCGCGCCATTTTGAAAGGGCAGTACGATAACCATAACGCGATGCTTTCTCTGCACGCCGGCGCGGGCGGTACGGAAGCTTGCGATTGGTGTCAAATGCTGTACCGTATGTATAACCGCTATTGCGAAAAGATGGGATTCAAAGTGACGGAACTTGACCGTGAAGCAGGAGACGGCGCGGGGTTGAAGAGCGTTGCTTTCCGCGTAGAGGGTGAAAATGCGTACGGATATTTAAAGGCGGAAATGGGCGTGCACCGTTTGGTGCGTATTTCTCCTTTCGATGCCAACAAGCGTCGCCAAACCTCGTTCTCTTCCTTGGAAGTTATGCCCGAAGTAGAGGACGATAACGAAGTGGAAATTGACGACGACGATATCCGTATCGATATTTACCATTCGGGCGGGGCAGGCGGTCAAAACGTCAATAAGGTTGCCTCGGCGGTACGTATTACGCACTTCCCTACGGGCATTGTCGTACAATGCCAAAACGAGCGTTCGCAGCTCCAAAATAAAGCCATGTGTTTTGCAATGCTTCGTTCGAAACTCTTGGAAAAGAAAATCGAACAGCGTCAGGCGGAAGCTGCTGCAATGAAAGGGGACGTGAAAAAGATTGAGTGGGGGGCACAAATACGTTCGTACGTATTCTGCCCGTATACGTTGGTGAAAGATCACCGTACGGGTTTTGAAAAGGGCGACGTACAAGCGGTGATGGACGGCGAATTGCACGGCTTCATTATCGATTATTTAAAGAAATTTTAAAGCGAAGCGGCGGCGTTTTCCGCCGCTTTTTGAACAGGTTTTCATTATGTACAATCCGTTTGAAAAACTTGATTTAAACAAAGAAAATCCGATTATTCTCGGCATAGAGAGCTCTTGCGACGAAACGGCGGCGGCGGTAATTAAGGGCAGGGAAATCTTGTCTAATGAAATCGCTTCGTCTGCTTCCGTGCAGGCGCTCTTTGGCGGCGTAGTGCCTGAAATTGCCTCCCGTGCGCATACCGATGCAGTTGCTGAAGTGGTGGAACGGGCAGTAAAGAATGCAGGGATATCCTATGCGGAAATCGACGCGGTGGCGGTAACGTACGGCGCGGGGCTTTTGGGCGCGCTTTTGGTGGGGGTATCCTTTGCCAAAGCGTTTGCGTATGCGTTGAATAAGCCGCTGATTGCCGTCAATCATATCCGCGGACATTTGGCGGCGTCCTATCTCTCCGCACCCGATTTAAAACCGCCGTTCGTTACTTTGCTGGCAAGCGGTGGGCATACGGCTGTGCTTTATGCGAAGTCGGAAGCGGAGTTTGAGATACTTGGCGCAACGTTGGACGATGCGGCAGGCGAGGCTTTTGATAAAGTGGCGCGGGTGTTGGGTTTACAATATCCCGGCGGGCCGAATATCGAAAAATGCGCGCTTGGCGGTGAGGTAAACGTACCGATGCCCAAGATGTTGAAAGGGGGCGGCGGTTATAATTTTTCGTACAGCGGGTTAAAGACGGCTGTTATCAATTATTGCCATACGAAAGAACAAAAAAATGAAGAATATTCCAAGGCGGACGTAGCGGCTTCGTTCCAAAAAGCGGCGGTGGACGTTTTGGTGGAAAAGACGGTGGAAGCGGCGAGGGAAAAAGGCGTTTCCGTCGTTACAGCGGGCGGCGGCGTTGCGGCAAACACATATCTTCGCGAAAGTTTGCAAGCGGCTTGTGATAAAAACGGATTGCGGTTGGTTCTGCCCGAAAAGAAATATTGTACGGATAATGCGGCAATGATTGCGTCGGAGGGCTTGGTGCAATATCGAATTGGCAATTTTGCGGAGATGAGCTTGACGGCAAAAGCGTCTATTCCTTTGGCGGCGACGTTGGAAACGGTACAAAGCCGCCGTGCAAGCGGAAAAGAGGTGTAAAATGTGGCACGCGTTAGAACATTTTTTTGAAGACGCGGGGCATAACCTCTTGCACGCGTTAGAACATACTTGGCCGCTCTTGCCTTTTCTTTTTTTGATTTACGCTTTGATGGAATTGTTGGAAAATCGGGCGGATTTGCAAAAAGTGCGCAATTTGGGCGGAAAGTTAGGCCCGTTGGTCGGGGCGGCGACGGGGCTTGTGCCGCAATGCGGCTTTTCCGTTATGGCGGCAAAATTATTCGAGCGGAAATATATTACCGTCGGCGCGCTGTTGTCAATTTTTATGGCGACGAGCGACGAGGCTTTTATCATTATGCTTTCGTCGGGGAAGGGTGCGGTTTGGTTGCTTCCGTTGCTTTTATCGAAAATCGTTATTGCCGTGGGCGTTGGTTATGCCGTAGACGGGCTTTTGCGGTTGATTGGGAAGAAACAGCTCTGTATGGAGATGCCTAAAACGAACAACGGCGTGCCCGAAAGCACGAAAGAAATTTTTATACAACGGTATTTGGAAGAAAAAGAGGTGCAAGCGAACTGTTCTTGCGGACGGCAGCACGAGGGCGAAAGCGCGTGGAAAAATTATTTGCTGTACCCTTTGTTGCATACCTTGAAAGTAGGCTTTTTTATCCTGCTCGTAAATTTCGTTTTGGGGACGATAATACACGAAGTAGGGGAAGAAACTTTCGTAAAATTTATGCAAAAGAACCGTTTTTTGCAGCCGTTCATCACTTGCGTTATCGGGTTAATTCCAAATTGCGCGTCGTCAGTGGTCATTACCGAAACTTTTTTAGGCGGAGGAATCACTTTCGGTTCGTGCGTGGCGGGGCTGTGCGTGAATGCGGGGATGGGTTTTGTGGTCTTGCTCCGCAATACCCGTCAATGGAAGCGGAACGTTTTGTTGATAACCGTCAGTTATGTAATTTCCGTTATAATCGGCGTGCTGTTTAATTTGATTTATCCAATTTCCGTTTCCCTTGTTTAAAAGAATGCGGAATGGTGTTATAAATATAGAGAGAACCTCTGTAATAAGGAGAAAAGATATGCAAGAAGTAACCATTAAAGGTTGGGAAAACGACGAACTTTGCGTTGCGCTTACGGGAGATATCGATTTGGGTAATGCGGAAGAATTTTACCAAGAAGTAACGGCGGCGTATGCAAAAACGCCTGCAAACGTATGCTTTGCGTGCGACGGGCTGAATTTTATCGACAGCACGACGTTAGGTACGTTTGTGAAAATTATGAAAGCGGTAAAGGCGGACGGCTTTGGCGTGCGTTTGGTCGGATTGCAACCGAAAATTAAAAAGCTGTTTTTGATTTGCGGTTTAGACGCTGTTATGGAGATTGCGTAATATGGAAAAATTTTCGGTAACTATGCCATTGACGGGGGAATATCTTACCACGGTACGTTTGACAACGGGGGGGCTTTGTGCGCTTGTCGGGTTTGACGTGGATGCAGCGGAAGATTATAAAGTTTGCGTGACGGAGAGCTTGCTTATTTTAAAACGCAACGGTTTTTCGTCTGCAACGATAGATTTTTGCGTGGGCGAAGCGTTGGGCTGCGCCGTTTCGGGTATGGGCGAAACGGGGGAGAAAGAGGACGGATTTGAGGACGAGATATCCAAAGCGCTTCTTTCCGCGCTCGTGGGGAACGTAGAGTTTGTAAAAGAACAGGATAGAGTAGTACGGATTGCGTTTGAAGGGTAACGATGACGGACGAAAAGATGACGGAGCTGTTTAGGCGGTACAAAGAGACGGGCGATATTGCCATCCGCAACCAAATTGCGGAAAAATATCTCTACATAGCCGATATCCTTGCCAAAAAATTTGTGGGGCGGGGTGTGGAGTACGACGATTTAAAACAAGTGGCGTCGTACGCGCTTTTACGTGGAATTGATCGTTTTGACCCCGATTTGGGTATGCAATTTACCACTTTTATTACTCCTACCGTGACGGGGGAGATAAAAAATTATTTCCGTGATAAATCGAGAATGGTAAAACTGCCCCGTCGTTTGGGAGAATTGCACGCGGCAGCGAAAAAATTTGCAGCAGAATACGAAGCAAAATATGGGGAAAAGGCGAAGGTGGCGCAGATAGCCCAAGGCATTTCAGCTTCGGAAGAAGAGGTTGTAAAGGCATTGGAAATTGGTGGAACAATCTCGCTGGACAGCATGGCGGGAAGTGATGACGAAGGCGAAAATAAATCATTGTACGGCTTGTTGGGAAGCGGTGAGGATGCGTACGAATCCTTTGAAAATAAAGAAACGCTTGCGGCGGCGATGCGAGATTTTTCGGATACGGCAAAGGAACTTATCAAATACCGCTATGCAGACGGTTTATCGCAGAGCGATACGGCGGCGCGTTTGGGGGTTTCGCAGATGTTCGTTTCCCGTATGGAACGAAAATTGTTAGAACAACTGCGCGAACGCTTAAAAGACGCTTTTTAGGAGGTGCGTATGATTTTTGAAATAGAAAATTACGTAACGCTCAAAAGCGCGGTGAAAGAATTTTGCGACGTATTCAACCAAAAGAATATCCCCTCCGAACGGATTTTTGACAGCAAGTTGGTGGTTTATGAACTCCTTGGGAACGTCTTAAAACATTCGGGCGGAAGCGCAAAACTCGCCGTAGAACTTTTGCAGGAATATATCGAATTGAAAATTATGGCAGAGCGGGTGTTTTGCCCGCCGCAGAAAGGCAAATGCGCCGAAGTGTTTTCTGAACACGGCAGAGGGTTATTTTTGGTGGACAGTGTTTGTACCGAAAGAACCTTTACTGAAGACGGCGGTATTTTGGTGCGAATCAAGATAAAATAAAAAAGCAGCAAAAAGTCGGGCGCAATAATGGATTTTTTAGACAAGCTAAAAGGATAGCGAAAATTTCGCTATCCTTTACTTTTTTATTGTAAAAATACACAACTTTGCTTGAAAAGTATAGTGTGCTATACTTTTGAAAGTTTTTCCACAAGGATTAACAATCCGACAAATTGAAACTTGTTGCTTTGATAAATCGGATTATTTCTTTATTACTTTCTTACACCAAGTGCGTTTGTTACATTTAGGGCACTTTAAGCGGCGAGTAGTTCCGCAGTGCATTGCCCATAGCGCTTCCGAGTAAGTAGGCACTATTTCGTTACCGCAATTTTTGCACTTGTAAGCGCCTACACTTACTTCAAGCTTTAACGCAAAAAAGCAAGGTATTAAAAATACAATGCAAATTCCGATAATTGTTACAAGCAGCCAAATCCCTTCGGGTATCAAAAATGCGGCAATTAAGAGTCCAGCAAACAGAGAGGTTATACTCACAATCATAATTGTCCACATGGAAGCCCAAATTATTTTGTTTTTTCTTTCTAGTTCTTTCGCTATATCAAGCAAAAGCTGTTCGTTTTTCTGATTTGTGTTTTCCATAATAATTTTCTCTCCACTTAATAACTCGTTTACGCTGATGCCGAGAATATTACAGAGCTGAAGCATAATCGAGGAATCGGGCATTGCGATACCTCGTTCCCACTTGGATATTGCCTTGTCGGTGATACCGAGTTTTTCAGCCAACTGCATTTGTGTTAAATTTATCTTTTTTCTGCACTCGGCAATAAATTTTCCTATTTTTAATTGTTCCATGGGATACCTCCTTTCGTATACAGTATAACCGTTATTTCAAAAAAAGTACACCCACCATTGGTTTAATCAGGAGATATAAACCAATGGTAGAGTAAATGGAATATTAATTTTTGTTTATCGGTGTGTTTATGATATCAAAAAAATGCAAAAAATTCAATTTCTTTTTATAACTAAAAGAAAACTCGACTTGTTGTATAAAGTCGAGTTTCATAAACAGTAAGCTCAAAGCCCTTGTGGGCACACAGTAAAAAACTGGTTTTTCTTTTATGCTTGCATGAAATCGTACATTTTACCCAACAATCCATCAGGGATATTATCTCTGTACAGTCCCAAGGTAACGAAAATCATTTCAAAGAAATTTTTATTGTCGCCGCCGATTTCATATGCGGGAATTTCAGGCATAGGCGCTCTATTTTTTACTACGTACAAATCTGCAAACTGACTTCTTTCTGCGTTGGAAAGGCTTTCAATAAACTTATCGTTGGGTTTGTCGTTGAAATAGCTTGCGGGGGTTACGCCCTCAAACGTTTGCCCATATAAGCAAGCGGGCGCAGAGGATGCTTCTGCGGGGATTGCCGCTGTTATTTCCGCTTCCGCCATCGCTTTTTGCTTGTGGGCAAAGAGGGAAGCTACGGTTAAAAGCGTTAACGCGATAACAGCCGCGATGCTGCAAAGAATGATGCAGAAATAATCGTTTGTAGGGGAGAGTACGCTCATAATGAGGATGATGCCCGCGATGAAAAGTTCGACAAGCGCGCTGAAGAAATCAAAGTGGTGCGTATCCACGTAGTAAGCGCGTACGGAGGCAAATATCATATTTGCTATCGTCAAAAAGATTGCGGCTAACAAAATGAGTTCGTATCCAATCCCGTGCGAAAGCATATCGGAAACGAGGTGAGAATTGTGCGTCAAACCCAAAGTGATACAGAGGGTGAACGCAAACGTTAAAAGGAAGATACCTGCGTTTGCAACGGACGCTTTGCCAAGCTTGGCGTACATCAACGCAAAATATGCAATGCAACCTAACGCCGCGAGCAATAAACTGCTTGCGTCGAAAGTGATTTTAATCGTCGTAATATAGCAAGAAATGGCAAGTATACCGATGGTGTATAAAGCCGTTCCCCACGTAAAACAAAGAACTGCCAAAAAGAGGAAATTCTTTGTTTTTTTATGGCTCAAAATAGAAGCAATCGCAAGGAAAAAAGTGATTACCAACGTAAAAAGGAGTAAATAGAAAAGCGCGTTTCCCGCTAGCCCGATAATCGAACGGGGATTTGCGAACATAGGAATCAACCCTAAGGGCTTATAAGGCGCTTTTGAAAAATACTCAAAGAATCTAAATAAATTCTTTTCTGCCAAATGAAAAGCGGTACTAGACGATACCAATGCATGATACGGCAAGAAAAACGCTACGATACACAAAGCAGCTAAAATGCTTGCGAGGATACGATAGGGGAGAAGCGGATGGGTCGTTTGCCAAGACGCTTTTTTTGCTTCATTCATAATCAATCTCCTAAATAGTTTATACTTTGAAAATGGATATATTTTTTAACATTATACCACTTTTCCTTTTTTCTGTCAATAGAGAGGGGAAAAAATTTTTTATTTTTGCGGTTAAAAAACGCAAAAGTCTGCGGAAAATTTGCAAAAAGTATTGAAAAAAAAATGTGTTTGCGGTATAATGATAGGTAAGATGGATTTTGTAAAAAAGAAGCGTGTAAAAAAGACGGACGTAAGGAGGCGTGTATGAGCGAATTGCAAAGAATTGCAAAGGAAATCACGGAAAAATTCGGGCTGGATTTTTCGTTTTATGCGGAAAATACAAATCCGAAATCGGGTCCTGTTTGCGATAGACAGTTTGAAAGCGTGATAGACGACGGAAATTATACGTTTTTTCGTTTTTTATATAAGGGTACGGGATATGTCGGCTCGATACTCGGCGTAGGGGAAACGGAATTGAATTATGCGCGGTTATTGCCCCCGTATATTGAAAGTTTTGTGGAAAAAGAAGCGGAACTTTCCAAGACGGAACACTTAAAGCGTATTTTACAAGGCGAAAGTTCTTCTATGGGGATTTATAAATATACGACGAAATATTCGGTGAAAGGCGCGCATTGTTTTACCATTCTTTTGCGCGTACCGAAGCTGATGGAAGAAACGTTGGCGGTGCTGGAACAGTACGGTGGGAACAGTTTAGATACCGCTGTGCAAATGAGTGAACAGACCTGCGTTTTGGTGCGTTTTTTGGGTACGGAAACGGACGGCTACCGTGCGTCGGTGGATTATGCCGAATTTTTGGCGCAATCGTTAAAAGAGGAGTTGGGTTTGGACGTGGACGTGGGGGTTGGTCCTATTGTTCGGGAATTGAAAGACGTGGCATTTTCTTACACGCAGGCGGAAAATACGTTGCGTTATGCAGACGTGTTCGCTTTCCCTGGGAGTGTGCATACTTACCGCGAATGTATTTTGATAAAGATGATAGAGGATATTCCGGAAGTAAAATTGGCGGAATATTTTTCGCAGATTACGGACGAACATTTTAAAGAAGTTTTTGATGATGAAGAAATGTTGGAAACGGCGGAAAACTTTTTGCGGAGCAGTTTAAACGTCAGTGAAACTTCTCGAAATCTGTATATGCACAGAAATACGTTACTGTACCGTTTGGACAAAATTGAAAAATCGACGGGATTGAATATTCGTTTGTTTTCGGACGCAGTTTCTTTTCGTGTGTTGACGGTGTTGCATAGGCTTTTAAAAAAATGATTCCGTCCGCCGTTTCCTAAAAAGGATTCGGCGGATATATTTTTATAAAAAAACGGGTATAGTATAATAAGGAAAGGAGTAAGAAGTATGGACTTGGAAGACGGATTTTTCGACGATATTCAAGAGGAAAAGCATAATAGGGACGAACAAAAGCCGTTGCAACCTGCGCTTCGCAAAAAAAGATGGGGAAAGATTATTGGAAAGATTTTTGCTTGTGTTTTGGCGGCGGGTTTTGTGTTTTTGAGCGGAATGTTGACCACTTGGCTCGTTTTGGACGAGGAAGTTCGCACGCTGATAAAAATTAAAAAAACGATAGACAAAGAATATTATAAAGACGTTTCCGACGAGGAATTTTACGGCGTTTTATTTGCGGCGATTAACGAGGATTTATTAGACCCGTACTCCGAATATATGACGGGGGAAGAATATGGCACGACGGAAGAGAATTTAGCCGGTAGACATAACGGTATCGGTATTGTTGTTTCCACGAAGAATGATAAGGGCGAAAATCAAATTTTGATATCTCGCGTAGTGGAAAATTCTCCTGCGGAAGAAGCGGAACTCTGCGTACAAGATTATATTATCGGGTACGGAAAGAGCGAAACGGAGATAGTGGACAGCGTAGATTTTGAAAACGGTTTGGATCCGTTTTTGCAAACGATTGCAGACGGGGAATATTTTTATTTAAAGATATTGCGCGGAGAGGAGGAGAAATTAATACGCATATGCCGTCGGCATTACGTGGAAAGTTACGTGCAATACCGCACGAAAACGACGTCTTACGGCTTTACGGGTGAGGACGCGTTGCAATTTACGCGGCAGGACAAACCGCTTGCGGTATTAGATGAGAAAACGGCATATATCCGATTGTCGCAATTCACGGGAAATGCGGCGCATGGATTTGAGCGGGTAATGACGCAATTCAAAACCGACGGTATGCAGAATTTAGTGTTGGATTTGCGTGGCAACGGCGGGGGGTATTTGGAATACTTGTGCTACATTGCGCGGTATTTTTGCAAAAATTCTACGGAAGCCCGACCTGTCGTAACGGTGGCAGATTACGGGGAAAAACAGGAGTATTACCGTGCAAGCGGCAACGTTTATAGGGAATATTTTGGGGAAGAGAGCCGTATTGTCGTGTTGGCGGACGTGGGAACGGCGTCGGCTTCCGAGTGCTTGATAGGTTGTATGTTGGATTACGGCGCAATTACTTACGAGGATATTTGTCTTTCGGAACGGAGCGGCGGGACGCGGACGTACGGCAAAGGAATTATGCAAACGACTTTTTATTTGGATATGGAAAAAGACGACGTTATCAAATTGACGACGGCGGAGCTTCGTTGGCCGATTTCGGGGCATTCTATTCATATGCGCGGCGTTTTGCCGACGGATGGAACGAAAACAACCGCGGGGAATTATAACGGGGACGAAGAATTGATTGCGGCAATCGAAACACTTTTTTCGGGGGATTAAAGAAAAATGAAAGCGCATACCTTAAAGGGTATGCGCTTTCAAAATTTATTATGGAGGTGTTTCAATAGAAACGGATGAGCGTTGTTTATAATTAGATTATACAAGGCGATTGTGTAAAAAGGAATGTAAATTTGTGAAAATTCGCTGAAAAAACCCGACGGCAAGCATAGCCGTCGGGTTTTTTATACGGAAAATTTATTTCGTCTTTGCAATCGACGCCAACGCCTTTTCTACAACGTTTTCTACCGTGAAGCCAAAGTGGGGGAAGAGTACGCCTGCGGGTGCGGAAGCGCCAAAGCTCGTCATACATACCGTTTCACCGTAATCGCCTGCGTATTTGTACCAGCTATAAGGGCAAGCCGCTTCTACGCATACTCTTGCTTTTACGGTTGCGGGGATAACGCTGTTCTTGTATTCTGCGCTCTGCTTTTCAAATTCTTCAAAACAAGGCATGGATACAACGCGTGCGTTTACACCTTTTTCGGCGAGAACAGCTTTCGCTTTTACGCAAAGCTCGATTTCCGAACCCGTACCCATAAGCAATACGTCGGGTGTGCCTTCGCAATCTTCCAAAACGTAGCCGCCTTTAAGAGCACCTTTGCCGCTGTTTGCGTATTGAGGAAGATTTTGACGGGAAAGTACCAAAACGGTAGGTTCGTTGCCCGAAAGCGCGGATACCCAAGCCGCCGCCGTTTCCTTTCCGTCTGCAGGACGGTATACTTTCAAACCAGGTACGGAACGGAGCATAATGAGCTGTTCAATAGGCTGGTGCGTAGGGCCGTCTTCGCCAACGCCGATGGAATCGTGCGTCATGATATACGTTACGGGTAATTTCATCAACGCCGACAAACGCATTGCAGGTTTGCAATAATCGGAGAAAACGAAGAACGTTGCGCAATACGCCTGAATGCCGCCGTGAAGCTGCATACCGTTTGCTATTGCAGCCATAGCGTGTTCGCGAATACCGTAATGCATATTTCTGCCTGCGTAATTTTCAGCAGAGAACGTACCGTATTGTACGGCGTCCGTATCTTTCATTTCGGAAAGGTTGGAAGGGCCAAGGTCCGCTGAACCGCCCATAAGCTGGGGCATCAATGCCGCAAGTTGGTTGAGAACTTTTGCGGAAGTTTGGCGGGTAGCCATAGGTTTTTCGAAATCGTACAAACCTTCTACGCTGTCGAAATCGGGTTTTTCGCCTGCCATTACTTTTTTGTATTCTGCCGCAAGTTCGGGATATTCTTTTTCATACGCTGCAAACAATTCGTTCCAAGCGTTTTGTGCAGCTGCGCCTGCGTTTGCCGCTACCGCGCAATGGTTGAATACTTCTTGAGGACATTCGAAAGGCGCATAATCCCAACCGAGAGTTTCCTTGGATTTTGCAAGGTTTTCCGCACCGAGAGGCGCGCCGTGGCATTTTGCCGAGCCTTCCAAAGGCGAACCGTAACCGATATGCGTTTTGCAGATGATAACGGAGGGCTTGTCCGTGCAAGCTTTCGCTGCCGTAATTGCGTTTGCAAGAGCGTCTACGTCGTCGGGGCTTGCTACGAAATCCACGTGCAATACCTGCCAATTTTGCGCTTTGAAACGCGCTTCTACGTCTTCTTTGAAGGTAACGTCCGTATCACCCTCGATGGTGATGTCGTTATCGTCGTAAAGGAGAATCAATTTGCCGAGGTTGTTTGCGCCTGCAAACGAGCAAGCTTCGTAAGAAATACCTTCTTCCAAACAACCGTCGCCGCAGATGGCATACGTGTAGTGGTCAACTACCTTAAAATTCGGTTTGTTGTACTTTGCGGCGAGATGTGCTTCAGCAAGCGCCATACCTACTGCGTTTGCGATACCTTGACCGAGGGGACCCGTCGTCGTTTCAACGCCGTACGTGTGGCCGTATTCGGGATGACCGGGAGTTTTCGAGCCAAGCTGACGGAAGTTCATTAAATCTTCCTTTTCAATACCCATACCGTAGAGGTGAAAAAGGGTGTAGTTCAGCGCAGAGCCGTGGCCTGCCGACAAAATAAAGCGGTCGCGGTTTTCCCAAGACATATCTTTGGGGTTGATTTTGAGGAAGTTTTGAAAAAGCGTGTAGGCAATCGGCGCGCAGCCCATCGGTAAACCGGGGTGTCCGGATTTTGCCTTTTCAATCGCTTCCGCAGACAGGATTCTGATCGCGTTAATAGTAGTTTTCTGTATGTCCATAGTAATTCTCCTATTATTATGTTTTCAAAAATTTTTCGTTGTGGTATTGCGTTGTTCGCAATATTATTTTATCGCCGTTTCCAAAGGGGAAAGGTCGAGAAAATCGTATTTCTTCAAGAAAGCGTATAAATCTTCGGCTATTTTTTTACAACCGCCTTTTTCGTTGCTTTCTACGTTTATCGGTAAAATGGGGTCGTGTAAACTCATTCGAATCAACGCCCAGCCGTTGCCGTGTGTTTCGTCGTAACGCACTCTACATCCCTCGTGGTTGTCGGGCACAGGAGCGGCGTAAGAGAGTTGACTTGCGTATCCTTTAAAATCTTCTAACAAGGATGCGCCAAGCGTTTTAAAATCGCAACCGTCTTTAAAACGTAAGCGAATTTCCTGCGCTTCCGCGGGCATTTCCAGATCTGCAATCAAATCGGAAAGGGATTTGTTTTCTTTTGCCGCTTTTGCAAGGGCTATTAATAATCTCGTAATCAGGTATGCGCCGTCGTCGAGGAAATAATTTTCCATTAAAGCTGCGTGCCCGCTTGTTTCAATCGCAAGGGGAGTATATTCGCCCAAAGCATTGAGCCGAAGCGCCTCGTTGATGACGTTTTTATAACCGCGCTTAAAACGGTGATGTCTGCCGCCTTTTTCGGATATGAATTTCGCTAAACCGTCCGAGGTAACCGAGTCGGTAACAATCGTACCTTTTTTCTCTTCCAATAAAATAGCGGAAATGAGCGCAATCAAGCGGTTGCGGTTGATTTCTGACCCGTCTTTGTCTACAGCGCCCGCACGGTCTACGTCCGTGTCAAAGATAATACCGAAATCGGCGTTTGCCTTTTTTACAGCCTCGCAAACCGATTCCATTGCCTCTTTATTTTCGGGATTAGGAATGTGATTAGGGAACGTGCCGTCGGGTTCTAAAAATTGCGAGCCCGTAACGTCTGCACCGAGGGGAACAAGTACCTTGTCCGCATAAAAACCACCCGCGCCGTTGCCCGCGTCTACAAGGATACGTTTGCCTTGCAAGGGTTTTTCTTCTTGGCAAGCCTTGCGTACGATATCCACCAAAGATTGCGCGTATTGATCAAGATAAGGACGGTAAATAACGCAACCCGTCTTTTCAGCATAGGGGGGCAGGTCTGCGGCGAGCGTTAAAATCTCTTTTACGTCCGCGCCCTCCAAACCGCCGTTTTCCGAAAAGAATTTTAAACCGTTGCGGTTAAAAGGCAAATGACTTGCCGTGATCATCAACGAGCCGTCAGGACGCTCACTGTCGGTAAGTTGTCCGTCTTTCAGCATCATAAACATAGAAGGCGTAGTGGACAAGCCCGTAACAATTGCATCGTTTCCCGTTGAAACAATGCCTTTAACAGCCCCTTCTTTTAAAAGTTCGGCAGAGATACGGCTGTCGTGGCCAACGGCGATTTTCAGCGCCGCTTTCCCCGTTTTTTTGGCAAGCCAATGGCAGAAAGCCGCTACGATACGTTCCGCCGCATAGGCGGTGAGCGTAATAGGTTCGCCCTTTACGCCGTCCACGGCAACCCCGCGCACGTCTGTTCCGTTTCTTAAATTGAGATAATCTTGTAAGGTCATAAAATTTCTCGCCTGTTTTTTTGCTTTGTCCGTCAGGACAAAACTTTACTTATTCATTATAGCGTTTTTATACGAAATTTTCAAGTCTTTTGAGGAAAAAAAACGCATTTTTTTACGTTTGCCAACGAAAGATTTTCTATTTAATATTTTGTCATATAAAACAATGACATTTCCTGAAAAAAATTCTGATAAAATATTGACATACTGCTTTTTATTATGTTATAATATAAGTTGAAAAATAGAGAGAAAAAGGAGATGAAATAATGGCGTTGTTTGCAGTTTCCACCGATTCTACTTGTGATTTGAAACACGACTACGTGCAAGAGCGCGGGATTTGGTTTGTGCCGCTCACGTTCACGATGGAAAAGGATGGGGCAATCGAAGAATATTTTGATAATTTTACCAAAGACGAAGAATACGTGAATTTTTACGAAAAGGTTTCGGAGGGATATTTCCCTCGTACGGCAAAACTCAATTACGACGCACATATGCGGCATTTCATCAAACTTGCGGAAGCGGGGGTTAAGGAAGTAGTGCATTTTATGATTTCGTCGGGGCTTGCCAATACCATTACCATCACCCAACAAGCGGCGGCGGATATGAAAGCGAAATATCCCGATTTCAACGTATATGCAGTAGACCCGCTTTCGGCTACGGTTGGGCAAGGGCTGTTGGTTACTTTGGCGGCAGATTGCCGCGATAAGGGAATGACTGCGAAAGAAACGTACGATTATTTGATGGAAATGCGCCATCACGTACAGCACAGCGTTATCCCCAACGATTTGTTTTATTTGAAAAAGGGCGGGCGTGTGTCGGCAATGTCGGCGGCGTTCGGTACGATGCTCAATATCAAACCTATGCTTTCTTTTGACACGGAAGGGAAACTGAAAGTGTTGGAAAAATGTAAGGGTATGAAAAAAGCGTTTTCGCGAGTGATAGACCATTTGAACGTTGCGCCCGTGGAAAAAATCGACGAAAAAACGTTTATCGTGGTCGTGCATACCAACAACGAAAAGGGCGCGGCGGAATTGGCGGCGTTGGTGGAAGAACGGATAGGTATAAAACCCGAAATTACGATCATGGGTCCCGTCATCGGTTCGCACGTCGGGCCGGGCTCGGTGTCCTGTTGTTGGGTTTCAACGAAAACGAGAAAAGAACTTATCGACGCTCTGTATTAATGAACTCCCTATGTCAAGGGAATAGAACGGGTGTTTGATGCATACAGTTAGATTAATGCTTTTAGGAGGAGAAATTATGAAAAAATTTTGGACGCTTCTTTGCGTAATGCTGATTTCCGTGTGTTTTTGTTTTGCAGGATGCAAAAAAGAGGGGGAGGCAAATGCCACCGTTCTTTCGGCAACGGATACGCGGATTGTAATTCGCATTGATAAGACGATTGGCGACGCTGTATTGATGGACGCGATGGAAGAACTTGAGGAAAAGGATAAGCTGTCGTTTACCGTTTCCGAAGGGATGATAACTTCTTTGAACGGCGTGGAAAATGCAGCGGATTACAGCGCGTGTTGGATGTTGTATACTTCCGACGGCGAAATGGCAAATTCGGCGTGGGGCACGTTGGAATACGAAGGGCAGACGTTGGGCAGCGCAATGGTCGGTGCGGAAGATTTGATTGTTTCCGAAGGGGAACTTTATATTTGGCTGTATCAAACGTTTTAACGGTATTTTATAAAAAGCATAGGGCAGGTATGCGATGAAAGGGCAAACGGCGTGTTTAGCGCAAGAAAGAAAAAATGAGATACGTTACCGCGCTGTATGGTTGAATTCGGCGAAAGAATGCGCTTATCTTGCCGTGTTTGTTGCTCTTGTTATCGTCGGGCAGGTATTGCTTGCCGTCATTCCCGGTGTGGAAATCGTAACGTTGTTATTCATTGTTTACGCATTTGTGTTTGGATTGGTGCGCGGAATGTTTGCCGCAACGGCGTTTGCGTTGTTACGGCAGTTGATTTTTGGTTTTTTTCCCACCGTGCTTATTCTATATTTGACTTATTACAACGTGTTGGCGTGTATTTTCGGAGCTTTGGGACGAGTGGTAAAAAAGCCCTTGCATGCCCTTTGGTGGCTAACGGCGGTTGCTTGTCTTTGCACCGTGGGTTTTACGATGTTGGACAACGTAATTACCCCGTGGTTTTACGCCTTTTCGCATAAAGCGTGGCGGGTGTATTTTTACGCGTCCCTTTCTTTTATGATACCGCAGGTCGTCTGCACGGCGGTAACGGTAAGCGTACTGTTTTATCCTTTGCAAAGAGTATTTAAACAAATTAAAAAAGGACTCCGTTGAGTCCTTTTTTTTAACTGCGTAAATGAGAGAAATCGTCTAAATCTTTCAGCATTTCTTTGCTGTCGTAGATGTGGATGGAACACCCCGTGTAATCAAATTCGGGTTTGCCGCCGAGTAAAGCACGGATTTCACCGTCTAAACAAAAACCTTCGCCAAAGACGTAAAGCAATTTTTGGGCGAGTTCTTTATCGATATATCCCAACACACGGTTGAGCGTAATGCTGTACACGTATGCGTTGTGCGGGTATTTCTTCAGCGGCGTGTGAACGATTTGCAGTTCGTCGTTTTCCTTGGATTGCGCCAAAGCTCCCTGCCGATCTACGGAAGCGACTCCGTTGATCTTGCAGCGAATAGGAAAGGATAGACCGCTCTTTTTTAATCGCCGATTGAAAAATAGATTTTTAAAATATTTTTTCAGTCCCATAACATAAAGTATAGCACAGTTTTTTGGATTTGTAAAGGGAATGAGGGATTTTTTACGGAAAGAATAAGAAAAAAACCCGAAAGAATTGCTTGTAAAAATTTTTTAAAAAGTGTTGCATTATTTTATGGGATTTGGTACAATAAAATAAAAAATAAAGGAGCGGAGTTTATGACTTACGAACAGGCGAAAGCATTATTGGAAGAAAAGGGGCAAATGCAACTTTTGGCTTATTATGAAGAGTTGACGGAAGCGCAGAAAAAGACTTTGCTTGACGCGATTGCGGCGATTAATTGGGAATTTGAGGATGCTCTTGCCAATCCCGTGGATATGACGGGTAAGGATCGGGACATTCGTCCCATTAGCGGTTTGCGCTATGCGGAAATCGAGAGAAGAAAACCTGAATTTGAAAGTATCGGCGTAGAGGCGATTCGTGCAGGGAAAGTAGCGGCTGTATTGCTTGCGGGCGGTATGGGAACGCGTTTGGGGGTAGACGGACCGAAAGGCGCGTACGATATTGGTATTACCAAACCTTTGTACATTTTCGAACAACAGATGCGTAATTTGCAGGACGTTACGAAAAAATGCGGCGTCGTTGTGCCTTTGTATATTATGACAAGTGATAAAAATCACGAACAGACTACTTCGTTTTGGAAAGAACACGGATATTTTGGTTATGACGAAAAGGACGTGAAATTCTTTAAACAGGAAATGGCGCCCGCAGTGGATTACGATGGGAAAATTATTTTGGAACGGAAAGATTTGCCTGCGCTTTCGCCAAACGGCAACGGCGGTTGGTTCTCTTCCTTGAAAAAAGCGGGGCTTGTGGACGATTTGCATAATCGCGGCGTAGAGTGGCTGAATATTTACGCAGTGGATAACGTATTGCAGCGTATTGCCGACCCCGTGTTTATCGGTGCGACGATTGTCAGTGAAGTAAATTGCGGCGCGAAAGCGATTTTTAAGACTATTCCCGAGGAAAAAGTAGGCGTTCTCTGTATGGACGGCGATAAGCCCGATATTATCGAATACTACGAGCTCACCAACGAAATGGCAAATCAACGTGATGAAAACGGCGACCTCGTTTACAGCTACGGTGTTATTATGAACTATCTTTTCCGTCTTTCCAAATTGGAAGAGGTTGAGGGTAAAAAAATCCCCGTGCACATCGTAGAAAAGAAGATTGAATGTCTTTGTGAAGACGGCGTAACGAGAAAACCCGAAAAGGAAAACGGTAAAAAATTTGAAGCGCTTGCCGTAGACCTTATCAAGCTCATGGGTAGTGTGTTGCCCTACGAAGTTGTGCGTGAAAAAGAATTTGCACCCATTAAAAACAAGACGGGCGTGGACAGCGTAGAATCTGCACGCGAACTTTTGAAAAAGAACGGAGTGGAACTTTAATGGCGACGGAATTGGAAGGAAATTTGCAACTGCAACGCTTTATACAGCTTCTTGCGGATTTAAATCATCAATCGGCGGCGTATATGCAGACGAGCGACGACAGTTTACTTGCGCCTATGAATAAATCGGTGGAAGAAATGTATGCGATTCAGCGTGTGGGTACGGAAGACGCGTATACGGCAATCGAAGAGGACATGCAAACGATTTGCAAAAATTTTAACGCGGCAGTGGCAATGATACAAAGCAACGATAAGGGAGCAAAAGATATGGCGACGTTCGTTGCTGTAAAAAAATTCGTACGCAATATTTTTGAAGCAACCGTACGTATAATCCACGCTTACGGTTTGGCGTAAAATTATATAAAAGTACAAAACAAGGCACCCGTGTACGAAACGAGTGCCTTTTTGATTTAAAAAATATTCTTCATACCAAAGTTATAAGAGTGCGGAATGGCGTCGGTTAAACCGACAAGGACTTCGATTTTCGGCAGAGCGCCCTCGGCGTCGTCGATAGATAAAAAACCGATGGCTTCGTTTAATTGAAAATCAATTTCCTGCAACGCCCCGTGCGGTAACCAAAAATGCAACGTTTCCTTTTTCTTATCCCAAAAAGTACGCACCGCAACGCCGTCGTCGTAGGTTACGGTATTCAGTTCCGTTTTTTCTTGCAACGTTTCAAAAGAGTGTTTTAGTTCGCGGAACGTTTTGCTTACTTGCTTGGTTTCGTAAACGGAAATGCCGAGGATTAAACCGAGTGTTATAAAAATACTTGCTATTGTCCGTATCATATAAATCTCCTTACCACAGGGTGTTTTTCCAACCGAGGTCAATCACTTTGTAACGTTTTCCCTTTTCTTGAAAATAGGCTTTACCGTTGCCGTCAACGGTAAAAATAAGAATTTTTTTCTCGCTCTTGCAACCGTGTTCTTTTAAGATGTTTTGATAATAATTCAAATCACGTCCCGTCCGTGCGACGTTTTTTTGGTCGAATTTCCCCTCGCTGGCAAGGATGATTGGCAGAGAGGTTTGTAACTGCTCAAAATTCTTTTTCGGAAGTGCGGAAAAAGCGCCCTCTGATTCGTACAGAGCGTATTCAATGGCATCCAGTGCGAAATATCCCTCGATTCGTAAACTTTCGATAAGGTCGGAAACGTTGAGGTTGTTTTTCTTTAACTGCGAATCGTCAATGCCGTTTTTATTGAGTACGATGCTGGGCGAACCGCTGATGACGGGTTTTAACGCCGTGAATTTTAAATCGATAATACAGACGATTTGATGTAATAAAAATACAGTTAAAATCGCGATAACGCCGTACAAAAGGGGAATAGAGTTGTCTGCCATGGGGATGCAGGCAAGTTCGGAGATGATAAGGGTGATTACCAACTCGTACGGTTGCATTTCACCGATTTGCCGTTTTCCCATAAACCGCATAATGGCAAGGAGTGCAATAAAAATAATCGTCGTTCTAATAAAAATCAAACCCATACAGATATTTTGCGTTTACAAGAGAAAAATATTCGTGCGGGACAATGCAAACGCTTGCTTTTTCTTTTATATCGCGGTATAATAAAAGCAGAAAGTAAGAGTAGCCTTTGACGCGTAAAGTGTTATCGAACGGGACGTTGTCGGTAAACGAAAGAAAAACGTGTGCGGTTTTCTGCGGTGTCGGGGCGCGTCCGCTACGAAAAGCAGTACCCATGTATGTGATGAAACGCAAAAAACGGTTACTGTAAATACCATCTGCGGACCTCTCAACGGGAGGTTTTTATTATGTCCGAAACAAAGGCAAAGAATTGTTGGCAAAAGGTACTATTTGGCGCACTGGCGGAAAAAAATGCCAGCCGAAAAATCGCGTATATCGCCGTAATCACTGCGATTGTCGTGGTGGCGAATATGTTCGAGTTTAAATTGGCGGAAACACAGTTTTCCTTAACGATTTTCGTTTCGGCAATCGCGGGGATTTTAATAGGACCCGTGTTTGGGTTTGCCGCTGGCTTTTTGGGGGATTTGGTTGGATTTTTATATAATTCCAGCGGGTTTGCCTATTTGCCGTGGATAGGGCTTTCTCTTGGTGCGATTGCCTTTTTATCGGGATTAATTGTGGGTGGTTTGCGTAGCAAAAGCGGCGCGTTTTTATACGTAAAATTATCGCTTGTCTGCGTTTTGACTTTTTTACTTTGTACGGTGGCGATTAATACTACGGCGTTTTGGTTGTTGTATTCTAAAGTGGATTATTGGACGTATTTGGTCAGCCGTTTATTTGTCCAAGGGCAAATTTGGAACAGCCTCGTCAACTACGTATTGCTGTTTATCGCCGTGCCTGCGCTAAATAAAATCAAGCCGTTAAAGTTGTATATCCGCTAAAATCCGCGTGTTGGAAGAAGCGTACGCAAAAAAAGAAAAATTTTTAAAACCGTTAGGCATTGCTTGACGGTTTTTTATTATTATGCTATAATAATAAATACTATGGGCGGGTTTACCTTGTAAGATTTTATAGATTTTGCCAAGATACGAACAAGAAAACAGAAAACATCCATAGGATATTTAAAAGAAAAACAAGGAGAAAAAATGAATTTTTCCAATCTTTTATGGCCATTAGACCCTACCGTTAAAATCTTGGGGGCGGAAATTCATGCCTACGCATTGATTATTGTGTGCGGTATGATTGCGGCGTTTTTCGTAATCACGTTGCTCTTTCGCCGCAGAAACATGTCCCCCGATTTATTTTTAACCTTTTTTGTAATTGGCTTGCCGATAGCGGTGATAACGACCAGACTCTTTTACTGTATTACCGACGGATTGCCCATTTCCGAATGGTTTCAATGGAGTTCCATTCGAAGGGGCGGACTTTCTATCGTGGGCGGCATTATCGGCGGGGCGGCAAGCGTCGCTGTAATCTGCGCCGTAAAGAAAGTTAACTTTCTCCGTGTGGGCGATTGTGTGGTGGTCGGATTGCTTTTGGCGCAATCGATTGGCAGATGGGGCAATTTCGTAAACCAAGAAGTATACGGGGCGCAGGTTACCAGCGAGGCGTTGCAATTTTTTCCCTTTGCGGTATATATCGAAAAGACGGGCACTTGGCATTATGCATTTTTCTTCTATGAGAGTTTCGTTACGTTGACGGCGGCGATTTTGATGTTTATCAACGCTTGGAAGAACGGCAAAAAACCGAACGGCATCAACGTTGCGTGTTATTTTATCGTTTACGGTGGAACTCGTTCGATTATGGAACCTTTGCGGGATTCCCAATATATCTTAAGCGGCGGCGGCGTGCCTTGGTCGTTGGTGCTCTCCTTGACAATGTTGATTGTGGGGTTAAGTTTATTGGTCTATTTACTGTATGCCAACAGGAAAAAAGAGGGCGTATGGATTGGCTCGGTAAAGGGAGAACCGTACGGTATCGTGAAGTATATCGCAGACAGAAAGGATGAAGAGCCCGAGTTGGATAAATGGAATATGATGTGTTCGATTTATCCCGAAAATTACAAAGAAAAGACGGAAAAGTCAAAAGAAACCAAGGAGAAATGATTATGAGAAATCTTACTCTTTTAACCGATTTATATCAGCTGACAATGGGATATGGCTTTTACCGCCATAAAAAGCACGAAGAAGAAGTGGTTTTCGATTTATTCTTCCGTAAAAACGCATTGATTACCTATTCTATTGCTGCGGGCTTGGAGCAGGCGATGGATTATCTTTTGCATTGGCGATTTGAAGAAGAAGATATCGCGTATTTGCGTTCGCTGCATCTTTTTGACGAAGATTTTTTGGAATATTTAAAGAATATGCGTTTCACGGGGGACGTGTATGCTGTGAAAGAAGGAACGCCCGTCTTCCCCGGCGAACCGATTTTAACGGTAAAAGCGCCTTTGATTCAAGCGCAGTTTGCCGAAACCGCACTTTTGAATATTATCAATCACCAAACGTTAATCGCGACGAAATCCTCTAAAATTTGCCGCGCAACGAGCGGGCAGGGTGTAGTAATGGAATTCGGTTTGCGCCGTGCGCAAGCGCCCGACGCGGGAATTTACGGCGCGCGCGCCGCAATTATCGGCGGCTGTTCGTCTACCTCGAACGTGATTGCGGGGCAGATGTTCCGCGTGCCCGTTGCGGGTACGATGGCGCATAGTTGGATAATGGATTATCCTACGGAATACGAAGCTTTCCGCGCTTATGCCAACGCCTATCCTGACAACTGTTTGTTGCTTGTTGATACGTATGATACTCTTCGCAGCGGCGTGCCCAACGCGATTAAAGTTTTTAAAGAATTGCAAGCCGAAGGGCACAAACCCAAGGGGATACGCTTGGACAGCGGCGACCTTGCCTATCTTTCCAAAAAGGCGCGTAAGATGATGGACGAAGCGGGTTTTCCCGACGCGATTATTTGCGTATCGGGGGATTTGGATGAACGTTCGATAAATTCCCTTTTACAACAAGGCGCAAAAATCGATTCGTGGGGGGTTGGTACGCGTTTAATAACGTCGGAAGATTTACCTGCCCTCGGTGGCGTATATAAATTGGCGGCGGTAATTGAAAAAGACGGTTCGGTAACGCCGAAAATCAAACTTTCGGACAATACGGCAAAGATTACGAATCCGTCGTTTAAAGGATTATATCGTTTGTACGACAAAGACAACGGTATGGCGATTGCCGACCTTATCACTTTGTACGACGAAGTCGTAAACGACGACAAGCCGCTTACCCTCTTCCACCCCGTGGAAACTTGGAAGGAACACGAAGTGGAAAATTTCCACGCCGTACCTTTGCAGGAAACGATTGTAAAAGACGGGAAATTGGTGTATACGTTCCCCTCGTTGATGGAAATACAAGCGTATTCCAAGGGGGAATTGGCAAAATTCTGGGAAGAATATTTGCGTTTGGACGTTCCGCAGTTATATAAAGTGGACTTGTCCAAGAAATTACATGCGTTAAAAATTGATATGATTGGGAGTATCCGTAAGGAAGCTGCCGAAAAAAATAAAAGGAAATAATCAGAATGAGGAAAGAAAAACAGACGCTTTTGAATAAGAGCGTCGAACAATTAAAAAAAGAGCGGAATGAGTTGAAAAAATGGCGCGCGATTCTTTTGGGCGTGGTATTTTTGATTCTTTTGATTTTCGTCGATCAGTTTACAAAACTTGCCGCAGACGTTTATTTTGGCGAGAGAGGGAACGAGCACGTAACAGTGATTCCGGGTTGGGTATATTTGGAAATTGCCTATAACCGCGGGATCGCGTACGGCAAATTCGGCGACGCCTCGCAAGGTCTGAAAATCGGGATTATTGTCGGTACGGCTGTGTTGATGGCTATACTTACCGTTATTTACGTGCGGACAGACACACGCCGCGTTTTCTTGCGCGCCGCGTTGATTTTGATTATCGCAGGGGGCTTGGGCAATCTTATTGACCGCGTGGAATACAGAATTTGGGATGAAAATACCCTTTACGGGGTGCGGGATATGATTAATTTGGAACGGTTTGGTTTTGCCGTTTGCAATCTCGCCGATTTCTTTATCACGGGCGGTGCGGTGATGTTGGTGCTGGCTTTGCTGTTTTTTGACCGTGACGCGTTATTTCCTACGGGCAAACGTTATAAAGCGTTGGCGTGGGAATACGATAATAGAAAAAACGAGTTGGTCGAAGTAAAAGGATCTCGTTACGTAGAGGATTACGAACCGAAAACTACGGACGAAGAGCAGTAAAATCATATGGAAAAAGCTTTATTTGTCGCAGAAGAGCCGTGTAAGCGTTTGGATGTGTTTTTAAACGAACAAATGGAGGATTTTACCCGTTCGCGGATAAAAAAACTCATTGAAGACGGGCAGGTTTCAGTCGGCGGAAAAACGGTGAAAAAGGCGGGGTTGGAAATCCGTATCGGGGACGAGGTTACCGTGGAAATACCCGAAGTGGCGGAATATTCCGTGCAGCCGGAAAATATTCCGATAGAGATTGTTTACGAGGACGGGGATTTTGCTGTGGTAAACAAGCCGCAGGGTATGACGGTACACGTAGGAAACGGTACGGTAAGCGGAACTTTGGTGAACGCCTTGCTCTACGCGTTGGATAGATTGAGCGGTATCGGCGGAGTGTTACGCCCTGGTATCGTACATCGTATCGATAAGGATACGACGGGGCTTTTGGTTGTAGCGAAAAACGATAAAGCGCACGTTTCTTTGGCTTCCCAAATTGCGCAAAAAACTTGTAAAAGAAGTTATTACGCCTTGTTGGAAGGGAATTTGAAAACGGATAGTGGCAGGGTCGTAACGGAGATAGGCAGACACCCCACCGAGCGTTTGAAAATGGCAGTCGTGCCCGACGGAAAAGGAAAAATAGCCATAACCGATTATGAGGTAATTGCGCGGTTCGGTTCGGATTTCACGCTTTGTAAATTTGATTTGCAGACGGGCAGAACGCACCAAATCCGCGTGCATGCGAAACATTTGGGCCATCCCGTAGCGTGCGACCCTGTATACGGTTATAAAAAACAAAAACTGAAAGCAAACGGACAGCTTTTACATGCTTATCGCTTGGAACTGACCCATCCGACGACGGGGGAAAGAATGGAGTTTTACGCTCCCTTGCCGGAAGTGTTTTCCGAGATTTTACAAAAATTATGCAAACAATACGGCGTAGAAGAACAAACGCTTGTAAAATAAATAAAGGAGAAAGAATATGGCAAAGAAAAAAAATTCTAAAAGAACAAGCTCACAAACGAGAACGTTACGCGGTTGCGCATTTTTTGCGTTGACGATTGCGGCGGCGATTTTCCTGTTTAGCGGTTTGGTTGCGTGGTTGGATATAAGCATCGTCAGCAGTGTTATGGGGATTATCGGTTTGATTGGCCAGGTTTGCCTTGTTATCGGTATTGCGTTCCCCGCATACGATTTTACCTGCGGTAAGACGGTGGGTTGGAGAGGGGTATATTGGATTGCGTTGCTTGTCTATTTAGCAGGCTGCGTGTTTGGGGTATTGCCTAAATTTTAACGAAAAAAACGGATAGGTCGGAATGCTGAAGATTGCAAAAGTAAAACGGAATAGTATCGCCAAAGAATTGGGGTTGGAAGCAGGGGACTGTATCGTTGCATTTGACGGATATGCTTGCGAGGACGAACTCGACTATTTGTATTATTGTGAAACGGAAAGCTTTACGATGACCGTACGCGACAAGCGCGGCAGCGGTGAAACGACGGTTACGGTGGAAAAGGAAGAAGGGGAAGATTTGGGGCTGGAGTTTGAAAAAAACACACAAATCCGTACCTGCCATAACCGCTGTGTTTTCTGTTTCGTTGATCAAATGCCGAGCGGCATGCGCGAGAGTTTGTACGTCAAAGACGACGATTACGGTATGAGTTTTTCCTGCGGGAATTTCGTAACGCTTACCAATCTTTCCGACGAAGGGCTGGAACGGATTATCCGTTTAAAACTTTCGCCGCTGTATGTTTCGGTACATACAATGAATCCCGATTTGCGGGTAAAGTTGTTGCGTAATCGTTTTGCGGGCAAAATTACCGAACAGATAAAAAAACTGTGCGAGGGTGGTGTTACGCTCCATTGTCAGGCGGTGCTTGTGCCCGGCGAAAACGACGGGGAAGAGTTGGCGTATACCGCGCGGGAATTGTTTAAATATTATCCCGCCGTGCAAGATTTGGCGTGTGTGCCGACGGGCATAACCAAGTATCGCGACGGGCTATATCCGATTGCGGACGTGGATAAGGAATACAGCAAAAAACTGTTGGATTTGGTTGATAGTTTAAACGACGAATTCGGCGTAGATTTTCTTTTACCCGCGGATGAATATTTCGTAAAAGCGGAGAGGGAATTTAAACCTGCTTCCTTTTACGGGGATTTTGAACAAATTGAAAACGGAATCGGTATGACCAGTAAATTTTGTGCGGAAGTTCATGGTGCGTTGAACGCATTGATGGAGGAAAACGGTGGGGACAGGTACGCTTTAAGAGGTTGTAAACGTTCGGTTGTGATTAGCGGGGTGAGCGCTGCAAAAATCAATCAAAACCTCGTAAAAAAATGCGAGGAAAGCATTGAAGGGTTATGTGTAGAAGTGCTGGCGGTTGAAAATGAATTTTTCGGGCATACGGTTACTTGTACGGGTTTATTGACGGGCGAGGACATCTTGCGGGCGTTACAAATTTATCGCGCGCAGGGCGGTGTATTCGACGAAGTGGTTTTGCCGGGAAATACGCTGAAAGAATTTGAGGACGTATTTCTTTGCGGTATGGCTTTGGAAACGTTGAAAAAGAAATTGTCGTTTGAAAATATCCGTGTTAATCGAGACGGTGGGTATGGACTTGTGGAAATATTATCTACGGAAAAATAAAGAGAAAGAGGGAGGTTCGTTATGGCGAATCCTTTAATTGCGTTGGTGGGAAGGCCTAACGTGGGAAAGAGTACGTTTTTTAATAAAGTGGCAGGGCGAAAAATTTCGATAACCGAAGACCGTCCCGGTGTTACGCGTGATCGTTTGTATACGGACGCAAGTTGGCGGGGCAAGCATTTCACGATGGTAGATACGGGCGGTATCGAGTTGAAATCGGAAGACGTTATGTGGAAAGAAATTGCCAAGCAAGCAGACGTTGCCATCGATACGGCAGACGTAATTTTGTTTTTCACGGACGGCAGAGAGGGATTGCACCCCTCCGATTACGACGTAGCGGATATTTTGCGCCGCAGTAAAAAACCGGTAATTTTGGTGGTAAATAAAATCGATAATTATTCTCCTGACCAAATCTACGAGTTTTACTCTTTGGGTTTGGGAGAACCGTTTGCCGTTTCGGCGGAACATTCGCAAGGGATAGGGGACGTATTGGACGAAGCGATTGCTTTATTCCCCGACGTTACAATCGAGCCCGTGCCCTCGTTGAAAATTGCGGTAGTTGGAAAGCCGAATGCGGGAAAATCGAGTTTGGTAAATAAAATTTTGGGTAGCGAACGCAGTATCGTAACGCCGATGGCGGGTACGACCCGTGATGCAATCGACACGCTGTTTTACCGCGGGGACAAGGCGTATACGATTATTGATACGGCGGGTATCCGCAAAAAGAAGAATGTGGATGATGACGTAGAATATTACAGCAATATGCGTGCGTTTGATGCTGTTCGCCGCAGCGACGTTTGCCTTTTGGTGGTGGACAGTTCGGAAGGGCTTACCGAGCAAGACGTTAAAATTATCGGGTACGTACATGAACAGGGCAAACCGTCCGTTATTGTAATGAATAAATGGGACTTGGTGGAAAAGGACACGCATACTGTCAATAAGTTTGAGGAAAAATTGAAAGAAGACCTCAAATTTATGGATTATTATAAGTCGATTTATATTTCAGCGAAAACGGGACAGCGCGTGGAAAAGATGCTGGCGGCGGTGGATGAAGTGTATGCGAACGCTTCTTTCCGCGTGCCCACAGGGGAACTGAACGATTTGATTGGGGACGCAGTACGCTTGCAAGAACCGCCCTCTTATCAAGGCAGACGTATGCGAGTATTCTTCTCTTCGCAAGTGGGCGTATGTCCTCCGTTGTTTGTGTTGCATGTCAATGATGAGGGATTGTTGCATTTCTCCTATCAGCGGTATTTGGAAAATACGATTCGCCGCGCGTACGATTTTACGGGTACGCCGATAAAAATCGTGGTACGAGAGAAAAAGGAAGAAGAGTAAAACGAATCGGTTTATTTATAAAAAACGAGGACGATATGAAGCAATTTGATTTTTCTCAAAATTGGTGGCAATTTTTGATTATGGCAGTCGTCTGCTATTTTATCGGCTGTTTCAATTTTGCGCGCGCTATATCTCGTTTTAAAAAGCGGGATATCGTAAAGATTGGCAGCGGCAATCCAGGAACGATGAATATGACGAGGGAATTTGGCTTAAAAATCGGCGTAATCACATTCCTTTGCGACGCGTGCAAAGGTGGTATACCGGCGGTTATCAGTTATTTTCTTTACCGTGATTATCTTTTTAAAGGAACGTTGATTTCCGTGTCTGATGTGACGAGATATTTTTGCGGTGTGTGCGTTATTATCGGGCACATTTTCCCCGTTACGATGAACTTTAAAGGGGGAAAAGGAATCGCGTCCACGTTGGGGTTGTTTTGGTTTTGCTTGCCCTGCGATTGGGGCTGGTGGGCATTGATTGCTTTTGGCTGCTTGGTAGGAATCGTATTATTTATATTTTTTACGGAATGGGGTTCGCTCGGTTCGCTTTTGGGGGTTACCGGTTTTAGCGTTATTCAAATGGTAATCTTCATTCGGCGTTATGCAAATTTACCCGTCAACGCATACCTGGTATGCCTGTATTTGTTGATTTTGGCCTTGAATCTTTTAACGTGGTGCGCGCATCGCGCAAATTTAGCGCGTTTATTTTCAGGCGAAGAACGGCATACGTCTATCCGTAAATTGGCGAAAAAAAAGTAGAGCGCGAATAACGCTGGGTTTCCATTATTAGGATTTAAAAAAATGAGCAAAAAGCGTTTACATTTTGTGCGATTGCGTGTATAATAATAACACAACAGAATATGGGGATGCACCGGATTCGATTGCCGGTGAGCGAAAAGATAAGCATACCGCAGACGGAGTGCCTGCGTTAAAACATTCCACTTAAATTTAAATGCAAATAGAAATGCAAACTACGCTCTTGCAGCGTAACTTCGCTCTTTAGCGAATCGTCGCGCCCGATTTATCCGTCGGTTGGGGTCGCGGCGTCATCAAGACGGAGCCCTTTTATAGACGTCCGAAGACGCGTCTTTAAAAGTATTTTGTCTTCTGCGATTTGCAAAGCGTGTTTACCCGCGTTGCAAAAGTAAGAAATAATAGATAAACTATGTATGTAGAAAGTTTTTTGGCAGCCGAGTAAGACGTGAGTTCAATTCTCACCATCTCCACCAAGTTAAACCTAATCCGAACCTTTTGGTGGTAACTGCAAGGTTCGGATTATTCTATAAAAATTATTTATGATTTAAAAAAAGTTGGCAGTCTCCTGTTGACAAACAAAAAATCTATGTTATACTGTGGCAAACAAACGAGCCCAAACGGGTTCGTTTGTTTGCTTTATTTTAGGGGGTATGATATAATGGGGCTGCTAAACGAAATAGCGGAAAAGTTACTGAAAAACTTTTTGTCGCTAAAAGAAGACGATTGGATTGAGTGGATAGCGCAACCAAACGATTGGCAAGACGATTGTGATAAATTTAACGGTTGTTATTTTATCGTAAAGCAAATGCCGAAATATCCACAGCATCCAAGATGTCAATGCCAGCTTGAAAAAATCGCAAAGCCGAAGCCGTACATTACGGCAAATGCCACTTGTGATATTCGTAAATTTACAGGGTATATTTTCGACGAAGAGAAAAACAAAGGGAAAAAGAAATTGTTTGAAAGTTGGGGATATACGATAGAAGACAGCGAATATTTACAGAAACTTTATATTTCACAAGCAATACAAAAATATTGTAATGGGGAATATCGATATGCAGGTGTAAATGATTATGGCGCAAAAATAAATATTATAATTACTTTAACCAATCAAGGCGGCGTAAAGCAACACATAAATACAATATGGAAATTAGGGCAAAAAGGTAATATAGACCTTGCTACACCTTATTCGGGACATAGTTATTAAGGAGAAAAAAGATGAATAAATATCAAAACAATGCATTAGTGGAAGAAATGGACGCAATTATTTTATTGAACGATAATTATGCGGAGCAAGGATTACTTAAGGGGTATATTGGCATAGTAATGGAAAATTTGATTGAGGAACGCGGTTTTGTAGTCGCAGATTTTTATAATCCCTTTACTGGGGAAAGTATGCAACCTGTTATAACTATTCAAAAAGAGGATTTTCGTGTAATTTCGGGTTCACTTGCAGACCAAAAGCTTGTGAAAGAGTTTAAGGATTTATTCAAAAAATAAAAGCGGTTCAACTTGCGTTTAACTCCCTTTCTTCTTGACTAAAATTAATTCGAACCTAGTCGTTATTCAAAGCGGTGGGTTCGGATTATTTTAATATTTTTACCTATAAGCCGAACCTAAATTGAGCCGTTTAAGGCTCAATTTAGGTTTTTTTTCGAATTTTTTAGGGGTACGATTTTTTTCTTTACAAAACACTTGGTTTTGTGATATAATATTGACAAATTTTTTTAGTAGGGACTTTATGTTACAGCTTCAAAATATTACGAAAGTTTATAAAACAAAAGCGGGAGAAGTGAAGGCTTTGAACGGAATTTCTCTCACGTTTCCAGAAAGGGGTTTGGTTTTTATCACAGGGAAAAGTGGTTGCGGTAAAACGACGCTTTTGAACGTCATTGGTGGTTTGGACGGAATCGACGAAGGGGAAATTTTAATACAGGACAAGAAATTTTCCGCTTTTTCCGCCGCGGAATACGACAGCTATCGCAATACCTTTATCGGTTTTATTTTCCAAGACTATAATCTGCTTCCCGAGTACACCGTGGAAAAAAATATTAAAATTGCCATGGAATTGCAGGGGCGTAAAGTAGATACAGAACGCTTGAAAGAACTTTTGGCGGATATGGAAATCGAGGATTTAAAAAACCGTAAGCCGTCCGAGCTTTCGGGGGGGCAGCGGCAGCGCGTTGCCATTGTCCGTGCGTTGGTGAAAGAGCCGCGGATTATCATGGCAGACGAACCTACGGGGGCGTTGGATTCTGGTACAGGATTACAGGTATTGGAAGTGCTTAAAAAGCTTTCCAAAAATACGTTGGTAATCGTTGTTTCTCATGACCGTGAATTTGCCGAAAAGTACGCGGATAGAATTGTTCATTTAGAGGACGGAAAAGTAGTTCAAGACGTTACTTTTACCGAAAAGGATATCGAAGGGAATATCGAGGAGCAAGGGAATACGTTTGTGGTGCGTGAGGGCGCGGACCTTTCCGAAACGGAAAAGAATGCGTTGGCGAAAGCGGTAAAAGAGAGGAAAAGTATTGAAATTATAGAAAATCCGTGTTTCCGTGAAAAAGCGGAAACGGGAGAGGTGAAGCATAACGCCGATAACCCCGTTTCTCTGCGCAAGAGTAAGATGAAACTGCGTAGCGCAACCTATCTGGGCGTAAAATCGCTTACGGTAAAACCCATACGTTTGGTGATTACGATACTGATTGCCGCGCTTGCGTTCGCTGTGTTTGGATTGTTTGATACGATTGCGAATTTTAGTACGGCGAAAGTGCTTAAAAATCAATTAAAAGTCTCGTCGACGAAAACGGTGATGGCTACGTCCGATTATATTGTCGATTATGATTCAGGGGACCGTTACACGGTAAAAATTTCTCAAGCTCAAGTGGAAGAAATTGAAGATCAAACGGGCGGAACGGTAAAAGGAATTTTTGATTTAAAAGATAATTTAACGGGTAGCGAGCAAACGGCTTTGTCTATCACGGAAATTGGCTCTTCTAACGTTACGATAGGCAAAAGGTATTATTCCAAATCGGTAAGCGGTTTTATCGAATTTGACGAAGCTGAAGAAATTTCGTCGGACGGCGAATTTGAAGATTTTGATTACGAAATCGTTGCGGGGAATTATCCTAAACTCTATAAGGACGAAGATGGGTATGAAATTGCCGTTTCAGCATATCTTGCCGATTCCATTTTGCATTATCTCAACGGCAATCCTTTAAACGGAAAAGAGGTTGCCGCACGCGAGGATTTACTGGATGCAAAGATTACCGTAGCTGGACAGAAATATAAAATTGTGGGTATTATCGATTGCGGAGGAATCCCCGAAAAATACGATACGCTTGCAGAAGTTACGCAGTATAACGTGTCGTCGGCTACGTTGGCGAACGATTTTAACGCTTATATCGATTCGGGCGCGCAAAAATGTCTGTTTGTGCCGAAAGGCTTTTTGCAAGATGTAAAGACGGCAAAGAATTCCGCTGATATTTTTTACGTCGGCAACACAACTTGGTCGATTGCAATCGGGGAGGAAAAAACGCGGACGCAGGCATCGACGTATCTTTACAAAGCCGAGGGCTATGGCACGGAAAACCTTTTGTTTTTTGACGAACAGAGGGAACAAAGCGGCGATTCGCTTGCCGACGACGAAATTTTGCTGCATATTCTTAACGTAGACACAATGTTTAAAAGCAAGGTAAACGGACTCACCTCGGCGGAACATTCGGAAGTAAAAAAATTGTTGGAATATATACAGTTGGGCAGGGCAGAAAACAACCGCGATACCTTGCAAACAGTGTTTAGAAAACTCAACGTGAATATAGACGGCGGCAAAGTTTATGCAAAAATCCATCAACGTTTTACTGAAACGGGAGTTGAGAAAGTTAAAGATGTAAAAATTGTCGGTGTATATTTTGGCGTGGATACCAATAATTATACCATTGGTACTCGTTATAAACTAATGATGAACAAAAACCTAATGAAAGAGCTGAAAGTTTTCGAAGAGCAGGGCGATTATTGCAAAGTCCTTTTCTCGGAAAGGAGCGTGCGTAAAGGTGGAAACGCTATCGTGGATTATTTTATGAGTGAAAACGGGTTGGCGTTGCATTGGTATAACAATTCCGTCCTCAACGAAATTCGCACAAACGAGACGACGATTCGACAATTTGCAAGGCTCTTCCTGTATGCGGATATTGCGCTTTCGATATTTGCGATTTTCATGCTCTATAATTATATAAGTATGAGTATTGCGAATAAAAAGCGGAGCGTTGGCGTTTTACGTGCGCTTGGCGCGGGGAAGAAGGATATTTTGCGCACGTTTTTAAGCGAGAGTTTGATTATTTGTATCATTAACGGGATTTTAGCCAACCTATTTGCGGTGTTGGGGTGTGCACTTGTGAATATGTACATTGTGGAAGTTATGAATATTTCCGTACATTTTGCGTTGTTCGGTATACGACAAATTTTCTTGATATTCGGGGTCAGCCTATTGACGGCGTTTGCTTCGTCTACCTTGCCTATCGTGAAAATATCTAAAAAGAAACCCGTAGAGCTTATCAGACGCTCGTAAGACGATATAATTAAAATGGAAAAGTCCTCCAAATCAATCAGGATTGGAGGACTTTTTTTTAAAGTAGGGGGGAGTATTATATATCACATAATATATAATATAAAAAATGCTTGGAAAAAACGCAAATAAAAAATATTGACAAAAAAGATAGACGTATGATAAAATAAGAAAGTATTGTAAAAGAAAAGGGAGAAAAAAATGAAAAAAATCAGGAGATTTCTTTCAGCGGCGCTTGCTTTGTTGACGGCGATAACCACAACACTTACGATAGCGGGTTGTGATAAGAGCGTTGCGACGGACGAACCCGAACACGTTTTTAGCAGGCGGGACTATGATTACGACGATGATAACCATTGGGTATATTGTCAAGATTGCGATGAAAGATTCGAAGAGGGGGAACATAAAGACAACGGCGAGGGGCAATGCGCGGTTTGCGAATACATCTTTGCAACGGAGGACGTGGTTTATACGCTTTCGGCGGACGAGACCTACGCGACGGTAACGGGTTACGAGGGGGACGAGCCCCGCGTGGCGATTGCGCAATTTTACGAAGGTGTTCCCGTGCGGTATATTGCAGAGAGGGCGTTTGAAAATTGTTTGGAAATATCAAGGGTGATTTTGCCTAAAAATATTGTGGGCATCGGCGCGTGCGCGTTTTATAATTGCAGCAATTTTTCGGGGATTTTTATTCACGATAACGTAAAGGAAATTGGTAAAAACGCCTTTTACGGTTGTGAGCTTTTGGTAATTTTCTGCGAAGCGGAAGCCCCGCCGAGCGGTTGGGTGGAAAACTGGAAAGGTTCTGGACCGCATACGCTTTGGGGACGCGAAGACCAAAGAATGCCTGAAGTTTCCGCGGCGGCGACTTTGGTAGCAGGCGGTATGTTGAATGTTGGAGATCCCCAGTGGAAACAACTGAAAGAAAATTTTGATTTGGAAGGAGCAACGGCGCCCGAGGGATTTTCCACTTTGATTCGTTACGATTCCAAGCAGAAACCTATGGAGGGAGAGACCGCCGCGCTGGAAAAGTTTTGGGAAAAGGAGGTTTTGTGGTATTATAATTTTGACAAAACCGATCTTACCGAATATAAAGAAGTTTGGTTTGCTGCGCGTTTGGAAAATGCCTTTTGGGCATTTGTAAACGGGCCGGAATCGGTTTCTTCGCCTTGGGTTTATTTCCATTTAGAACAGATGGGATTTGACGAATACGGACATATTCTTTGGCGAATCGACGTTTCCATCGGCGGGCAGCTGTACGGCAGTTTTGAAAATCAAACGGGGAAACATATAGAGGATGACAGACCCAAAAATTCGATTTCTCGCATATTGTGGGACGAGGGATTTCACAGTGCTGAATTGGACGGTAACGCCGTCCTGATATATCCCTCGGACGAAAATCCGAAGCGTATTTATTGTACGGAAGTGGTGGGATTAAAAAAAGGTTATTGATTGTAATAAAAATTTTATAAAAAACCCCGACCAGGAAGGTCGGGGTTTTTTCGTATGATTTTAATTATTCGGGATTAAATTCGTAACAGGGAATGGGTTTTAATTTAAATTCGTTAATACGATGCAAACGGTCAATGCGTTCTTTTGTGTTTTCGTCTTCGCAGACGCCCGTACGGATATATTTATCCAACACTGCGTAAGTAAATCCAAGATTATCCTCATCCGTTCTATCCGTCAAACCGTCGGAGGGGACTTTGTCTACAAGATTTTCGGGGAGTTTTAAATATCGTCCGATTTCTTTTACTTCTTGTACCGTCAATTTCCCAAGCGGGGCAAAATCGCCGGCGGCGTCGCCGTAACGGGTGGAATAACCTACCCAATCTTCCGAAAGATTGCAAGTGTTGGCAACCCGTCCGTTCATCGATTGCGATAAAGCGTACAAGGTGGACATACGGATTCGCGGAGGGAGATTTATAAGGGTCTGGCGGGAGATTTCCACGCCGCTTTCTTTTAACGACTGTTTTACGCCCTCTACCGCATTGTGAATGTTGCAGACGTAAAAAGGAATGTTTAAATGGGTAACGAGTTGTTTAGAACAATCGATATCGGGTTGTTCGCCGTTAGGCATTAAAACGCCGATAACACGGTCTTTTCCCAATGCTTCCACGCAGAGTGCGGCAACCACACTAGAATCTTTCCCGCCGGAAATTCCGATGACGGCGTTGCAACCTTTTCCGTTGTTTTCAAACCAATTTTGAATCCATTGAACCGCTTCGGCGGTTGTTTTTTTTACGTCGAACATAATCTACTCCGTTATATTTATACGCTAAACATCAAATCTCCATACGTGGGGATAGGCCAAGAATCAGCGGAAACGAGGTGTTCCAAAGCGTCGGCTTCCTTGCGGAGTTTTGCCATTACGGGTAAAACTTTGTCCTTGTAATAAATGGAGCGGGTGGCTGCGTCTGGTTGTTTCTTTTCGTTTTCCAAAGTTTTTTCCAAAGATTTCAAATGTTTGTATGCGGTAGCGGTATGTTTGGAAATGGCTGCAAGCGTTTCCGTTTCATAGGTGCAATCCAATTTGTCGTTGACCGATTTTTTCGAAAGAATGGTCGCAGCGAGCGATTGCGCATATTTACTTACTGCGGGCAAAATTTCTTTCTTTGCCATTTCTGCCATTGTTTTTGCCTCAATATTGATGAGAGCGCAGTAATTTTGCAACTGAATTTCCAAGCGGGAATGCATTTCCCGTTCAGTGTATACTTTGTGCGCGGTGAACAGCGCAACGTTCTTTTCGTCTACAAAATGGGGTAATGCGTCGGGAGTGGTACGCAGATTCAACAATCCGCGCTTCTCTGCTTCGGCAAGCCATTTATCGTCGTAGCCGTTGCCGTTAAAGATGATGCGCTTGTGTGCGGTAATCACCCGCTTAATCAAATCGTGCAGCGCCGTTTCAAAGTTGTCCGCGCTTTCCAATTCGTCTGCGAACTGTTTTAAAATTTCCGCTACTGCCGTGTTAATAACGGTGTTGGGTGCGGATACCGAAGCGGACGAGCCAAGCATACGGAATTCGAATTTATTACCCGTAAACGCGAAAGGAGAAGTACGGTTGCGGTCTGTGGTATCTTTAGGGAATTTCGGCATTGTGTGCACGCCCACGCGAAGCAACTCTTTTTCCTTTGCACCGTACGGTTCGTCTTTTTCAATCGATTCTAAAATTTCCGTCAATTCGTCGCCGAGGAAGATGGAAACGACGGCGGGCGGCGCTTCGTGCGCGCCCAAACGGTGGTCGTTGCCTGCCGACGCAACCGAGATTCGTAACAAGTCTTGATAATCGTCCACTGCTTTTAAAACGGCGCACAGGAACAGTAAAAATTGTGCGTTTTCGGACGGGGTATCGCCCGGCTCAAACAAGTTTACGCCCGTGTTGGTAGAAATGGACCAGTTGTTATGTTTGCCGCTGCCGTTTACGCCCTCAAAGGGTTTTTCATGCAAAAGGCAGACCATATCGTGTTTTTTTGCCAATTTTTGCATGATTTCCATTGTCAACTGGTTATGGTCGGCTGCAATATTCGTCGTGGCAAAAATAGGAGCAAGTTCGTGCTGTGCGGGCGCGGCTTCGTTGTGCTCGGTTTTCGCAAGCACGCCCAGTTTCCAAAGCTCCTCGTTCAAGTCGTTCATATACGCTTGCACGCGAGGTTTGATTACGCCGTAATAATGCCCTTCCAAAGCTTGGCTTTTTGGAGGTTCTGCACCGAAAAGCGTACGCCCCGTATAGACGAGGTCCTTTCTGTTTTTAAAGGATTCCTTATCGACGAGGAAATATTCCTGCTCTGGTCCGACGGTGGTTTTTACCGAGGTAACGTCTTCGTTGCCGAATAATTTTAAAACGCGCATCGTTTGACGGTTGATGGCTTCCATCGAACGGAGTAAAGGGGTTTTTTGGTCGAGAGCGTCGCCGCTGTACGAACAAAATGCCGTAGGGATACAAAGTACGCCGTCTTTAATGAATGCGTAAGAAGTTGCGTCCCAAGCGGTGTAGCCGCGTGCTTCAAAGGTGGCGCGAAGTCCGCCCGAAGGGAAAGAGGACGCGTCCGTTTCGCCACGGACGAGTTCTTTGCCCGAAAATTCCATAATTACGCGTCCCTCGTTGTCGGGAGAAATAAAACTGTCGTGTTTTTCGGCAGTAATGCCGGTCATGGGTTGGAACCAATGCGTGAAGTGGGTTGCGCCGAGGGAAATAGCCCAATCTTTCATCGCGTTTGCTACGGCGTTCGCAACGGACAGATTTAAACTGCGCCCGTCTTTAATCGTGCGTTTGAGGGTGTTGTAAATATCCTCATCCAGCATAGATTTCATCACTTTGTCGTCAAATACCATTGAGCCGAAATAATCGGTTACGAGTTTCATAGCGTTCTCCTTAAAGTCATCTTCGCGTAAATAAACGAAAAAAGGCAAGGGCAACAGGTATCTATACCTTGTGGCACCTTTGCCGTCGATAATTTTATTATACGCTATTCGAAAAATTTTGTCAACGGTTTGAACGGGGCACTACGGAAAAACGGAGAAAAGTGACGGGGTAAAAAATACAATTCCCCGCCGATTTATCGGCAATGCGTATAAAACGTTTTACTTTTTTAGAAAAAAGTATTATAATATTCCCGATAGAGCGTTAGACAAGGAGCGTTTTTATGGCAAGAAAACCTTATTATATTACGACGGCGATTGCATATACTTCGGGTAAGCCGCATATCGGGAACACTTACGAAGCGATTTTAGCAGACGCGATTGCGCGGTTTAAGAGAAAAGAGGGCTACGACGTGTTCTTCCAAACAGGCACGGACGAGCACGGCCAAAAGATTCAGGAAAAGGCACAGGCTGCGGAGGTTACGCCGCAGGCTTTTGTAGACGACGTTGCAGGGCAAATTAAAGGGATTTGGGATTTGGTGAACACTTCGTACGACAAGTTTATGCGTACGACGGACAGCTATCACGTAAAACAAGTTTCTAAAATCTTCAAAAGACTGTACGACCAAGGGGATATTTATAAGGGATATTACGAGGGAATGTATTGTACCCCGTGCGAATCGTTTTGGACGGAGAGCCAGCTTGTAGATGGGAAGTGCCCCGATTGTGGCAGAGAGGTAAAACCGGCGCGCGAAGAGGCGTATTTCTTTAAAATGGGAAAATATGCGGATAGATTGATAGAACATATCAACACACATCCTGAATTTATTCAGCCCGTATCCCGTAAAAACGAAATGATGAACAATTTTCTTTTGAAAGGGCTGCAGGATTTGTGTGTTTCGCGTACTTCGTTCTCGTGGGGTATCCCCGTAGATTTCGATAATCGGCACGTCGTATACGTATGGATGGACGCATTGAGCAACTACATTACGGGTATCGGTTACGACGCAGACGGCAATCACAGCGAGGCGTATAAAAAATATTGGCCTGCCGATTTACATCTTATCGGTAAGGATATTTTGCGTTTCCATACTATTTATTGGCCCATTTTCTTGATGGCAATGGGAGAACCTTTGCCCAAGCAGATTTTTGGGCATCCTTGGCTGTTACAAGGAGATGGAAAGATGAGTAAATCCAAGGGTAACGTGATTTATGCCGACGATTTGGCTCGTTTGTTCGGCGTGGACGCCGTGCGCTATTTCGTTCTGCACGAAATGCCGTTTGATAACGACGGGCAAATCACTTGGGAATTGGTTGCGGAAAGATTCAATACCGAGCTTGCAAACGTTTTGGGGAACCTCGTTAGCCGTACGATTGCCATGATAGACAAATATTTTGGCGGCACGGTTGTAAAATCGCTTGCGCAAAATGAAGAAGACCCCGACGCAGAATTTAAAGCGACGGTTTGCGCTACGGTAGCGAAAGTGCAGGCAAAAGCGGACGAACTTCGTATCGCAGACGCCATTTCCGAAGTGTTTACGCTGTTCCGCAGAGCAAATAAATATATCGACGAAACGATGCCTTGGGCGCTTGCAAAAGAAGAAGAGAAGAAAGCGCGTTTGAACGACGTTTTATATAACCTTGCAGAAGCAATTCAAATCGGCGCGTCCTTGTTGGATAGTTTTATGCCTGAAACCAGCGCAAAAATTTTGGCGGCATACGGCGCGGAAAGCAGAGGTTTGGAAGATTGCGCTTCTTTCGGTCTGCGCGACAGCGTAACCGTAACGGCAATTCCGCCGTTGTTTGCGCGTATTGATTTTAAAACGCTTGCACCCGAAATTGAAAAGATTCGCGAAGAGCAAGCGAAAGCGTATGCGGCGGAACAAGCAAAGTTAGCGCCCGCGGAAAAACCTACGGAAAGCGAGGAGGAAAAAGTGCCTGAAATTTCGTTTGACGATTTCTTGAAAGTACAGCTTCGCGTCGGTGAAATTATCGCTTGCGAACCCGTTCCTAAATCGAATAAGCTCTTGAAAGAAACGGTAAAATTCGGTGAAGAAACCCGTACGATTGTATCGGGAATCGCAAAACATTATTCGCCCGAAGAAATGGTGGGAAAAAAGGTAGTTTTCGTTACCAATCTTGCACCTAGAAAGGTGTGCGGAATTCTTTCCGAGGGAATGATTATGGCAGCGGAAGACGAGGACGGAACTCTGTCGCTTATCGTACCCGATAAGGATATCAAGAGCGGCGCAAACCTTGGTTAAACCTCGGTAAGGATTTTAAGATGTATATAGATATTCATTGCCATTTGACGGGCGGCGAATACGAGGAAATCGGCGGGGTAGAAAGCGTAATTGTCCGCGCCCGCGAAAACGGCGTGGGACGAATCGTCTGCTCGGGATTTGATTTGGATTCGTCTAAAATTGCAGCGGAGCTTGCCAAACAATACGACGAAGTGTATTTTACGGCGGGTTTTCATCCCAGCGAACTCGGTAAATATAAAGACGGCGATTTGAAAAAACTTCGCGCCTTGTTTTCCGAGGAAAAATGTATCGGCGTAGGGGAAATCGGGTTGGATTATCATTTCGAAGATAATCCACCTGCAAAAACGCAGCGGGAAATGTTTATACGGCAGCTTGTTTTGGCAGACGAAGCGGGGCTGCCCGTGGTGATTCACAGCCGCGACGCCGCGCAGGAAACATTGCTTTTATTGCAAGAACAAAAGAACTTGTTAAAAAAAGGCGGATTGTTGCACTGTTATTCGTATTCGGCGGAAATGTTGGCGGATTTTTGTGCATTGGGATTGAGTTTTTCTTTTGGCGGTCCGTCTACGTTTAAAAATGCGAAAAAGGTGCAAGAATGTGTTCAACGCATACCTGCCCCCTGCCTTTTGTCGGAAACGGATTGTCCGTATCTTACGCCCGTTCCCTTTAGAGGCGTTTTCCCAAACGAGCCGAAAAATGTAAAGTACGTCGTGCAAAATATGGCGGCGCTCCGTAATGAAAACGAGGAGGAATTGAAAAAGCAGATTCTTGCAAACGCAAAAAGACTCTTTTTCAAATTGAAATAATCCTATGGAAGAAAATAAGAACAAGAACGAACAACAGCAAAACGTAAACGCAAGCGGGGGACGCAAACGCCGCCGCAGACATAGAGGACACGGCGGGAACGGACAGCAGGGGCAAACCGCGCAAAGTCAACAGAACGTTCAAAATCAACAGAACGTTCAAAATCAGCAAAACGTGCAACAGCAGAACCAACCGCACGGCAATCAAAACAAGCAAGGCGGGCAGGGAAAGCAAAAGCATAAAAATAAGCCCAACGCAAACAACGAAAATAATCAAAATGCGGGTGGACAGAAACAACAAAACGCGCAAAATCAACAGAATGTAAAAAACAACGTTAAAAACGAGAAAAAAGAGGAAAATCGCAAAGATACTTACGCGTATACGTTAGACGGGAATTTGTATATCAATCTCACCAACAAATGTTCCAATGGTTGCGATTTTTGCGTGCGAAACGAGCGCAGCAGTTATTACGGTAATTATTTGTGGTTGCGCCACGGCGATCCTATGCCCGAAAAAGTGATTGGCGCAGTAAATGGAATGGGGGATATATCCCGCTTTAAAGAGGTCGTTTTCTGTGGGTTTGGCGAACCGACTTATAAGGTGGCAGAAATAATAACGCTTTGCGATTATTTCCACAACAAGGGTTTAAAAACCCGTTTAAACACAAACGGGCAGGGGAATTTAATCAATAAACGGGATATCGTGCCCGATTTGAAAGGGAAAATCGATTTTGTCAATATTTCGCTCAACGCTTCGTGCGTGGAGAAATATCAACCGATTTGCCGTTCGCAATTTGGCGAGGCGGGATTTGCAGGCGTTATCGATTTTGCAAAACTTTGTCGTAAAAACGGAGTGGATTGCCGTTTTTCCATTGTCGATTGCATCGGCGAGGAGGAAATAGAGGCGTGTAAGCGGCTTGCTGAAAGTATTAAAATTCCTCTTTATATCCGTAAATATATTACAGATTCCTAAAAAAGGGGATACCATGTATGCGTTCACGATAAACGTGAACGCAATCTTTTCGATAGGAGGGCAAAATGCAAGACCTTCGTTTGGTGCTGGAAAAGCACGGGTTTCATTTTAAAAAACAATTTGGACAAAATTTTATATCGGACACGAACTTGCTTCGTTCTATCGTAGAGGCATCGGGGATAGATGAAAATACGACGGTAGTGGAGATAGGTTGCGGCGCGGGCACGCTCACACGAGCGCTGGCGGAAGCGGCGAAAAAAGTGTATGCGTTTGATATTGACCGAGATTTACAGCCCGTTTTGGCGGAAACACTGTCGGGGTTAGAAAACGTAGAAGTTATTTTCCGTGATTTCAATAAATTGAACTTGCAGGAATTTGAAGAGGAAATCGGGGAATATACTGTGGTGGCAAATTTGCCTTATTATATCACTACGCCTTTGGTAACCAAACTTTTGGAAGAAAGCGAAAAAGTGCAAGGTATTTCCATTATGGTACAGGAAGAGGTAGCCGAGCGCTTTTGCGCCAAGGAAAATACGGCGGAATACGGTTCCATAACGGCGGCGATTGCTTTAAAGGGCAGTGCAAAAATCGTAAAAAGGGTTTCGCGGAATTTATTTTATCCCCGCCCCAACGTCGATTCGGCTGTGGTGAAAATCACTTTTGAAAGGGGGCGAATTGCCGTGCAAAACGAAAGAGCGTATCGGCAAACGGTAAAATGCGCTTTCTTAAATAGACGGAAAACTTTGGAAAACAACTTGGTCAATTTCTTCAAACTTTCGCGGGAAGAGGCGAAGACGGCGCTTGCCGAAGCAGGTGTGGAAGAAAAGGCTCGCGGAGAAACCCTTTCTCCGCAGCGGTTGGCAACGCTTGCCGACGTTTTGTGGAAAAAAGGCGTATTTAAAGAATAATAAAAACTCGGCTTCGCGTCAAACGTTGCCGAGTTTTTTGTTTAAGATAATAAAAATTAAATAAAGACGGTGATGCCGCAAAGCGCGCCAACGAGTATGCCGACTGCTAAATCGGACGGATAATGTACGCCCAAAGAGAATCGAACGTAAGCAAGCGCGAACGTTGTCATCAGTAAGAACGAGCCGATAAAAGGAAAATAGGGTAAAAACGTCATAGCGATTGCCGTTGCGCAAGCCAAATGTCTGCTAGGGAAAGAATCTCCGTCACGGTCTTTTTTGGGGGCGAGCGGGGTGATTCCCGCGCCTCGGGAAGAATAAGGACGGGGGCGGTCAATCGCCAACCGCATAGCGCTGACAAGGATAAGGGTAAATGCAGGCGCGAAGAAAACGGAAATTAAGTCTTTAGAGTGAATGGACGTCGATTTTAAAGCGTACAGCCAAAAGATTCCGTAAGCAAGGACATACAGCCACGTAAAGAAAAGATTTGCGTATTGCAAATATTTTACGCCATTTTCGGCGGAGGTATAGCGCACGGCATTTTTTTCGTAAATAGCTCGATACCGAGCAAGACGTTTTTGTTTCATATTCATAGTATAGCATAAAAAGGTGTGTACGGCAAGCATTTATTTCAAAATAGAGCGGAAAGATGCGGAAAACAAACAGAAAAGATTCCACAGGGAAACACTTTTTTGGGTAAAAATTATAAAACACGGAAAAAAATTGTAAAAATTTCATTGAAAAAACACAAAAGTATGTTATAATTTATATGATTTATATATTTTAGGATGGTATCCATGGCGTATTTACTTGGGATAGACGTCGGTTCTACGACTGTAAAAACGGCGGTTGTAGACGAGCGTAATGATGAAATAATATATACGAGTTACGAACGGCATTTTTCGCGCGTGAAAGAGTGCGTTTTGTCTGCGATAGAAAAAGTTGCGGCGGCATATCCAAACGGAGAATTCCGCGCGGCGATTACGGGCAGCGCAGGGTTGGGACTTGCGGAAAAGAGCGGCGTGTGTTTCGTGCAAGAGGTGCAGGCGGCTTTTGGCGCGATTAAAAAATATTATGCAGACGCGGACGTTGCTGTGGAATTAGGCGGCGAGGACGCGAAAATCATCTTTCTCACAGGCGGCGCGGAACAGCGTATGAACGGAAGTTGCGCAGGCGGTACGGGCGCTTTTATTGACCAAATGGCGACACTTTTGGATATCAGCGTGGACGAAATGGATGCGTTGGCTCTGACGGCGAAAAAAACGTATCCGATTGCCTCTCGTTGCGGCGTCTTTGCGAAATCGGACATTCAGCCGCTTATCAATCAAGGCGCGGCGAAAGCAGATATTTCCGCTTCCATTTTTAGGGCGGTGGTGGAACAGACGGTTTCGGGTTTGGCACAAGGCAGAAAAATCAAAGGCAAAGTTTTGTTTTTGGGCGGGCCGCTGCATTTCTTGAAAGGCTTGCGGAAAGCATTTGTCGATACGCTGGGCTTGGATGATGAACATGCGGTATTTCCTGAAAAAGCGCCCGTATTTATTGCGCTTGGAGCGGCGATATCCGCAGCGCGCGAAAAGGCGGAACAGATAGAAACGTTATACGAAAAAATCCGCGCGTGCGAGGCGAAAGACGAGGTGGTACGCGGTAAACCGCTGTTTGAAACGCGAGAGGAGTACGACAAGTTTATCGCTCGCCACAAAAGAAGCGATTTAGAGTTTGAGGATATCCGTACCTACGAGGGGAACGCCTATCTGGGCGTGGATAGCGGCTCTACGACGACGAAGTTAATGCTGATTAGCGAAGACTGCAAGGTGTTATATTCCCATTATCAATCGAATAACGGGCAACCCCTCGATATCGTAGTAGCAAGATTAAAAGAGATGTACGCCCTTTGCGGTAAGGGCGTAAAAATACGTGGCGCGGCGGTAACGGGTTACGGTGAAGATATGATGCGCGCGGCGCTGAAAATGGATTTCGGTATCGTGGAAACGGTGGCGCATTTCAAAGCGGCGGTGTATTTTAATCCGTGGGTGGATTTCATTATCGATATCGGCGGTCAGGATATAAAATGTTTCAAGGTGAAAAACGGGGCAATCGATTCGATTATGCTCAATGAGGCATGTTCGTCGGGGTGCGGTTCGTTTATCCAAACGTTTGCAAAAGCAATGGATATGGACGTGGAAAGTTTTGCACGTTTGGGCTTGTTTGCGAAAAAGCCCGTAGAACTCGGTTCGCGGTGCACTGTGTTTATGAATAGCGCAGTAAAGCAGGCGCAAAAAGAGGGGGCAAGCGTGGAGGATATATCCGCAGGTTTGTCCTCGTCTATCGTCAAAAACGCAGTGTATAAAGTGATTCGTGCGAAGACGCCCGAAGAATTGGGAAGACATATCGTGGCACAGGGCGGTACGTTTATGAACGACGCCGTTTTGCGCTCGTTTGAAATGGAAACGGGCAGAGAGGTTGTCCGTCCCGCCATTGCGGGATTGATGGGGGCATTTGGTGCGGCTCTGTACGCCAAAGAAATGCAAAAAGCAGAGCTTTCTACTTTGCTTTCCGCCGAAAAATTGGCGGCGTTTTCCTATACTTCGCGCGCAACGAATTGCCGCGGCTGCACTTCGAATTGCAATATCAATATCCTTACTTTTGAGGACGGGAGTCGGTTTATATCGGGCAATAAATGCGAACGCGGCGCGGGTTTAAAACCGCAGGACGGCAAATGGAATATCTACGAATATAAATACGAACGCTTGCTTGCGGCGGCGAATGAGGGCAAAGGTACAGCAACGCGCGGACGGGTAGGATTGCCTTTTCAGTTGGTGATGTTTGAACAGTTACCGTTTTGGTCGGCGTTCTTCCGTGCACTCGGTTTTGAACCCGTTGTCAGCGATAAGAGCACGCGGGATTTGTATTTCCGCGGGCAGCACACGGTGGCAAGCGATACCGTTTGTTATCCGGCAAAATTGATGCACGGACACGTGGAAAGTTTGCTGGATAAGAACGTGGATTTTATTTTCTATCCTTGCGAAAGTTATAATTTGGACGAGCGAGATTCTACAAATCATTATAATTGTCCTATCGTTGCGTATTATCCCGAATTGTTAAAGGCGAATAACGAGCGTTTAACGGAAAAGAATTTTATTTCGCCCTACATCGATTTGAACGAAAGGAAATCGTGTTTGCAAAATCTAAAAACGGCGTTTGCGGCGTACGGATTGACAAAAAAAGAATTACACGGGGCGCTTGATAGAGGCTTTGCGGCGCTTGCGGCGTATCATGCGGACGTGCGCGCCAAAGGTAGAGAAATTTTACAAAACGCACGCGCAGAGGGGAAACATTCCGTTGTTTTGGCGGGTAGACCGTATCATGCTGACCCTGAAATTAACCACGGTATTGGGAAGTTGTTGGTATCGTTAGGGCTTGCAGTTCTTTCGGAAGATTGTATCTTTGACGAAGCGCCGATGGTAGAGGTCAACGTGCTCAATCAATGGACGTACCACGCAAGGCTATACCGTGCGGCGGAATACGTTTGTTCGCAAAAGGATGTGGAGCTTGTGCAGTTGGTTTCGTTTGGGTGCGGTATCGACGCGTTGACGACGGACGAAGTTCGTACCATTATGGAACAGCACGGAAAATTATATACGCAAATCAAAATCGACGAAATCAACAACCTTGGCGTAGTGAAAATTCGTTTGCGTTCTATGATTGCCGCAATCGGGCAAAACGGGGAAACGGGAGGAGAAAACGTATGAAAAATACGGTGAGTTATAAAGAATCGAATCCTGCGTTTACCGCTGGAATGAAAAAAACGCATACCATTCTTGCTCCCAATATGCTGCCCTATCATTTTGAGATTTTGGCGGAGATTGTAGAGAGCCGCGGTTACAAAATAGAGATATTGAAAACGGAGGGGCGTTCGATTATCGACGAGGGATTAAAGCACGTTCACAACGACACGTGTTATCCTGCGCTCTGCGTTGTTGGGCAGTTTATCGACGCATTGAAAAGCGGGAAATACGACGTAAATAAAACGGCGGTAATTATCACACAATCGGGCGGCGGATGCCGTGCGTCCAACTATGTGGCGCTACTTCGAAAGGCGTTGAAAGCGGAGTTCCCGCAAGTACCCGTTTTGTCTTTGAACTTTTCGGGGTTGGAAAAGGGGAATGGGTTGGATTTGCGGCTGAAAGATATCCTGAAAATGGGGTACGGAATTTTTTACGCCGACGCGATTATGAGCCTGTTCAATCAATGTAAACCGTATGCAAAAAATCCTGCAGAGGCAGACCGTGTACGTGATGAAAGCATTGTTTACGTCAAATCGGTATTGCGTTCCAAGGGCTATAAAAAATATGAAACGGTAATCGCGGAGTTACTTTCTCGGTTTGGCGGGATAGAGCTGATAAAAACGGAAAAAGTAAAAGTAGGTATCGTAGGGGAAATTTACGTAAAATATTCTCCTCTTGCAAACAACGGCTTGGAGGCGTTTTTATACGCGGAAGATTGTGAACCGGTTGTACCTGCATTGATGGATTTCGTGATGTATTGTATCGTGAACGTAATCAACGACGCCGCTTTGTACAACAAAGGCAAGAAAACGGCGTTTGTCTATAAATTAATTTATAGTTGGCTGTTAAAAATGCAACGCAAAATTATTGCGTTGTTTGAAAAGGCAGGGTTTGAACCTCCTCACGATTTCGAATATTTACGCGTGTGCGCCGACAAGGTGTTGAATCAAGGCGTAAAGATGGGTGAGGGCTGGTTGATTCCGGCGGAAATGGTTGCCCTTTACGAAAGCGGGACAGAAAATATCGTTTGTACGCAGCCGTTTGGCTGTTTGCCTAATCATATCGTCGGTAAGGGAGCGGCGCGCGCCGTCAAAACGTTGCATAAGGACGTGAATATCGTGCCGATTGATTACGACCCCTCTGCGACCAAAGTCAACCAAGAAAACCGATTAAAATTGATGTTGGCGACGGCACGGGACAAAATTGTGGAGCGCAACGCCGCAAAAGCAACGGAAACGCAGGCCGAAGAAACGGAAGTTTTGCAAGAAGTTGCGGTTACAGAGTAAAAAAAGAGCATCTCAAACGAGATGCTCTTTCCTTTTGTCCATTATAAATCGGGTGGAGATTCCTGCCGTTCGGGCAGAAATTTCCAATACCGCTGTGGCATATATCCGCGCATTTGTTTTAATCGCTTGCGAGAGGGGATATTTACTGCACCGTAATATTCTTTCCAGAGTGATTGCCAACCAAGTTCGTCCGCGGAAAGCAATACGTCAGCCTGCGCCAAGGGCGCAACGAAAGTGCTTGTACCGTCGTATACCGCCGCTTTTTTTCGTTTCACATCATGCAATACGAAAGGGAATTGCGGCAACCGAGCCCGAAAATGGGGTAAAATCAAATCGCAGATATCGTTATCGGGGGAAAAGGGCGCATATAGCGCTCCGCTTGCCGTTTCCATAAAGCGAATAAATCCGTGCATTTTATGGATTTCGAGTCCGACTTTTTTGATGCATTCCACGGCGGCGAATACGTCGGGGTTGGCAAGGCGTTTGGAAACGGGGCGTTTTTCTTGGGCAATAAAACGTAGATACCGAAAGGCGAGTTGTTCGTTGTTTTGCATACCGCTGCGCAGCAATCTGTCTAAATCGAATAAGCAATCGGGGTCAAAGGAAAACAAGCGTTCTTCCGCCTTTTTTGCGCGCACGGGGTCGTTGTGCACTTGCATAACGGTCATACCCAAGGGGATTTGCGTTTGCTTTGAAGTTACGATTGCCACGGGGTCGGAGAATGCAATCAAAAGGGCTGTTAAAAACCCGATTTTCGTTCCGTCAAAAACGTATACCATATAGCCCTCACAGTTGACCGTGCAAAGCAATCAAAGCGTTTTGCGGCGTTGACAGCATGCCGAATACGTTTAATTGTTCCGCGCTTTCTTGCGTTTCTGCCGCCGTCAGCAAACCGCGCACGGCGTGTTCGTTTTTAGCCCCGAAAAATTTACCGTTGCAGGTGATAAAATGCTTTGCCCTTTTCAACGCCACCCGCATTTTTGTTAAATCTTCAAAAGTAAGTTTTGTATATTTTCTCGCTTCGATAATTTTATAGGCGTTTTTCGCCCCAATCCCCGGTACGCGGAGCAGTGTTTCCAACGGCGCGCGATTAATTTCCACGGGAAACAGATGCATATTTCGCAAAGCCCATGCGCATTTTGGGTCAAATTCCATAGACAGATTTTCATTCTCTTCCACGATTTCTTCCACCGAAAAGCCGTAAAAACGTAATAGCCAATCCGCTTGATACAGACGGTGCTCGCGGAGTTGTCCTGCGCCCACTTCGGGCAGACTTTTGTCCCGCACGACGGGCACGTAGGAAGAATAATACACCCGCTTTAAACCGTTTTTTTGGTACAGAGCATTCGTCAGGCGCAGAATATGTCCATCTGCTTCGGGACTTGCGCCGATAATCATTTGCGTTGTTTGTCCAGCGGGCAAAAAATATCCCTTAACGAACCCCTTTCGTTTTTCTTCGCGGAATCGTTCCGTCTGCGTTGCCAGCGTTTTCATGGGCGTTAAAAGACTTTCCTTGCTCTTTTGCGGCGCAAGCAATTTCAGGCTTTTTTCCGAGGGAAGTTCTACGTTATAACTCATTCTATCCACAAAGCGCGCCGCTTCCGTCATCATACGCTCGTCCGCGCGCGGGATACCTTTTAAATGTATGTATCCGTGAAAGCCGTATTCCGTCCGCAGTTTTTTGACGACGAGGAGTAACTGTTCCATGGTATAATCGGGATTTTTGTAAACCGCCGAAGATAGGAACAGTCCCTCGATATAATTGCGTTTGTAAAAATCAATGGTCAGCTGACAAATTTCGTCTGCCGTAGCCGTTGCGCGGGGTACGTCTGCGTCCAAACGGTTGGGGCAGTATTTACAATTATAAATGCAATCGTTAGAAAGCAAAATTTTTAAAAGGGAAACGCACCGCCCGTCAGGCGTGAACGAATGACAGCACCCCGCAACGTACCCGTTGCCCATGCCGCCTGCATTTTTTCGAGCGCTCCCCGAAGAGGAACAAGAAACGTCGTATTTCGCGCTTTCCGTTAAAATTTTTAACTTTTCTTCCGATATCATATCCCTATTATAAACCATCAAAAAGCAAAAGTCAAACATTTGTTCGTATATTAGGCCAAAAAAATTGCCGATTTTTTTCGGCAATAAATTCATTAATAATCCGCTTGGCGTTTTTTCATACGTTTCCAGTTGATAAAGCTGTACGAATCGTTAAACAAAAAAGTAAGAAAGCATACGACGGTGGGCAGATAAGAGGTATCGTGAATACTCGCTGAGACCCAAAGCACAATGAGGACGATATCGTTGGAAACGTATGCCAACGCATAATAGGGACTGCGGAAAAAGAGCAAGGATGCTGCGAACATACTCGTCGTAACGGAAATGGTGCTTACAATCAAATTGTCCGTGTTAAAATATCGCAGGACGAAATACAAAACGATGGTGGCAACGATAGAAAGCCCTATGCAGATTAACCATTTTTTCACAGAAAGAGTGCCGACCTGCACCTCGTGTTTGCCTTGTTTGGAAGGATTTTTCAACCAACTGATGCATGCAAAAACGGCGGCAGGCAGACTCATGAAAAGATAGGTGATCATTTCTCCGTAATAGTGCGCCCGAATGGAAATGACGCCGTATAAAATACTGAAAATGATGATTAAAATTTGCCCTATAAAGTGTCCTTTGGCGATAAAAATTAGGGAGGTAACGCCCAAAAGCGAGGCAATCAGGGTCAGGGGATAAAAATCTCCGCTCAAACAAAAAGAAAGGGTGATGAGTGTTACCGAAGAAAGCCAAAGCACCCGCTCGAACGGGGTAAAATACCGAATAAATTTTTTTAAGGCGTCGCGCACGTTCATAATGACCTCTAAAAAACAAAAGCATTCTTACTGCGCATCTTCAAAGACCTAACGAAACGCAATATGAACGCTGCATTCATTTTGCCACCCGGTGGCGGCGGATATATTTAAGGTTACCATATTATTATAATCGATTTTTGGAGAAGAAGTCAAGGATTGAGCGAAAGAAATTTTGATTATCAAAAAAATCTATGGCAATGCGCAGAGGAATCGAAAAGATAGGCAAATTTTTGCTTTTTGAAACTTGACTTTATTAAAAAATATATGCTAAAATACAAAAGGTAATGATGAGAAAGTAGCAAAGTGCAGAGGGCTGCAGCGAGCCATAGGGGTGGCTAATTGGAAATTAGTCAGGCTTGCAAAAATTGTGAAACTCATTGTAGGCAAAGCCGTACAATGACGTTCTTTATAAAAAGGATTTTCAAGAGTATGGCATTAGTGGGCACATACTCTTTTTTGTTACAAAAGGGTATTTACAAAAGAAAAACAACAAATATTATATACGAAGGAGAGAAAAATGACAGTAGAAGAAATTATGCAGTTGGTGCAAAGCCTAATTTGGTTGCTTGCGGGGGTGGGCATCTTTATCGTCGGTATGAATTTCATGGGCGAGGCTTTGGAAAAGAGTGCGGGCAGCGGTATGAAAAAGTTGCTCGGAAAAATCAGTAACAACCGTTTTTCGGGCGTAGGTATCGGCGCGGGGGTAACGGCGATTATTCAAAGTTCGTCCGCAACGTCGGTCATGGTCATCGGTTTGGTAAACGCAGGGGTTATGACCCTGATGCAGGCAACGCCGATTATTATGGGTGCGAATATCGGTACGACGATCACGGGCGTGTTGGTATCCCTAAAAAACGATTATTTTAATATGGCAATGTACTTGCTTGCATTTGTGGGCGTTATGATGAGCTTTTTCAAAAAAGAAAAAGTCAAAATTTTGGCAAATCTGTTTTGTGGTTTGGGTTTGATTTTCGTCGGGCTTAACGTAATGAGCAGCGAACAGGCGTTTGGAAACGCACTTGTCGAAGATATGTTTATAAAAATTTTTGAAAAAGTGCACTTCCCTTTGCTTTTAATTTTGATCGGTGTTATTTTTACGGCGTTGATTCAGAGTTCTTCGGCTGCTACAGGTGTTGTTATCACGATGGTAGGTACGGGGGTTCTTCCCTTGGATCTGGCGTTGTTTATTGTACTCGGCGCAAATATCGGTACGTGTGTAACGGCGTTGCTTGCGTCGGTGGGAGCAAATACGAACGCCAAGCGCGTCGCGCTGATACATTTCACGTTCAACGTCGTCGGGACAGTGGCATTTACGGCGATTATTTGGGTTTTCAAAGAGCCCGTTATAAACCTTTTGATGTCGATCTTCCCTGGCGACGACGCAATGTCTTTGCAGATGCGCGTATCCGTTTTTCACGTAATCTTTAACGTAACGACGACGCTGTTGTTGTTGCCGTTCGTGAAACATTTGGTGAAATATTCCTGCGCGATAATTAAAGACAAGAAAGCGCCCGAAGAAAGCCGCCGTCTTAAATTTGTGGATGACCGTCTGCTTACCACGCCTCCCATCGCCATTATGCAGGTAAAGAAAGAAGTAGAATATATGGCGGACCTTGCCAAGGAAAACCTTGAAAAGTCGTTTGCGGCTATGTCGGGCGTGGCGAGTAGCTATGAAACGGAAATTGCGGAAAGAGAAAGTGCGATCAACTTCACGAATAAAGCGCTTACGCGGTTTTTAATTAAGCTTTCGCCTCTTGTGGACAACCGTAACGAAAAACGTATCGGCGCATATTTCCACGTATTGAACGACTTGGAACGTATCGGCGACCATGCGGAAAACTTTGGGGAAATCGCATTGGAAATGCAAAAAGCGGAATTTGAGTTTTCGGCAGAAGCAATGGCGGAATTGCGGGTTATGAAAGAAAAGGTATTGCGTATGTTCGAGATCGCCGTCGAGGCGTTTGACGACAGTGATGCGTCCCGTCTTGCAGAGTTGAACACACTCGAAAACGAAGTGGACGGTTTGAAGAAATCTTTAACGACAAACCATTATACCCGTCTTGCGGAGGGAAATTGCAAAATTGAATTAAGTCCTTACTTCTCTTCGACGGTTGCTGGATTAGAGCGTGTTGCCGATCACCTCGTAAACGTTGGTTACAGTATTTTGAATCCTACGGGTTCGCAAAGCGAAGTAAAAATTGAAAATCAAGTAAAAGCATAAGGGAAAAGCCCTAATAAAAAAGCCTGACTGTTAAGGTCGGGCTTTTTTGTGATTCGATACTTTTGTGAAAAATGACGAAAAACGTCGTTTTTTTGCCCCGAATCATTTGCATTATGTCATATATTTATGTTACAATTATAATAGACAGGGTGAAACAAAAAGAGGGGTAAATGTAGATGAAGAACTTTTTGCATACTTGCGCGGTGATTTTGTGCAGTATCCCGTTGGGGCTGTATCTAATCTTTATAGCAATATGCTGCTTGTTTGTTAAAAACAAACAATACGAAAAGGACAATAAATTTTATCGGTTTTTACTAGATTCACTGACGGCGTGGCTACTTTGGTATTTGGGGGTAAAAATCCGTGTGGAGGGCAAGGAAATTGTTCCGCAGGACGAACGTTTTGTTTTGGTGGGCAATCACGTATCCAATTTTGACTCTATTGTAACGTGGCGAGTGCTACGAAAAGAGGAATTGGCGTACCTTTCAAAGGCTTCGAATTTCAAAATTCCCTTTTTCGGGAAGCTGGTACGCAAGTGTTGCTTTTTAGAAATTGACAGAGAAAATCCCCGCAACGCGGTAAAGACCGTGGAAAAGGCGGCGGAACTGATAAAAAAGGACGAAGTTTCTATCGGTGTATATCCCGAGGGGACGCGGGCAAAAGACGGGGTAATGTTGCCTTTCCATAACGCGATGTTTAAAATTGCGCAACGTGGGGACGCGCCTCTTGTTGTATGCGCGGTTTGCGGTACGAATGAAATCCATAAACACGCGCCTTGGCGACTCACGTACGTAGATTTGCATTTTATCGAGGTGATTGGCAAGGAGGAAGTCAAAGAGATGCGGACGTCGGAAATCGGCGAGCGCGTGAAAGCGAAAATTCAGCGAGTAATAGAAAATACGGAGGAAAAAACGGTATGAAATATTATGTATTGTACAATCCTTATTCGGATAACTGCAAGGGCGAGGAAAAGGCAAAAGAGATAGAAAAAGTGCTTTCGGGTAACGAATTCGTTTATGAGAACGTAACGAAAATAGAGGATTATAAGGCGTTTTTCAGCGGAATTGAAAAGGACGCGGAGGTCATTATTTGCGGAGGCGACGGTACGCTGAACCGTTTTGCAAACAATACTGCCGAAATCGAGTTTACACATAAAATTTCGTATTTTGCTTGCGGTAGCGGCAACGACTTTTTGCGGGACATGGGAGATAACGGCGGCGACCCCGTGCCTATGAATGCATATTTGAAAAATCTGCCTACGGTTACCGTAAAAGGGAATACGTACCGTTTTTTAAACGGCGTGGGCTACGGTATCGACGGGTATTGTTGCGAAGTTGGTGATAAACTCCGCGAAGAAAAACCGAAAAAGAAAATCAATTATACGTTAATTGCAATCAAAGGTTTGCTTTTCCATTATAAACCCACGGGCGGTACGATTATCGTGGACGGTAAGGAGTATCGTTTTGAAAAAATTTGGCTTGCGCCCGCTATGTTTGGCAGATGTTACGGCGGCGGCATGTATCCTACGCCCGGTCAAACGAGAGAGGATGATAAACTCTCGGTTTTGGTTTTCCACGGTTCAAGCAAGATAAAAACATTGATGATTTTCCCGTCCATTTTCAAGGGCGAACACGTGAAGAATGAAAAGTACGTTACGATTCTTTCGGGAAAAGAGATCACGGTGAAATATGACGCGCCTAGACCTGTACAGATTGACGGCGAAACCATTTTAGAAGTTTCCGAGTACACGGCGAGAAGATAATAAAAACGGACTTTTGGGCGGGGACGTCCCTGCAATGAAAAGGATTTATATGAAAACGAAAGTGATTTTATTTGATTTGGACGGCACGCTTTTACCTATGGATCAAAACTTGTTTGTCAAGGCGTATTTTGGCGGCTTGGCAAAGCGTTTGGCCCCCTATGGATATGCTCCGAATGAACTTGTAGACGGAATATGGAAAGGCATGCGCGCCATGATTAAAAACGACGGAAAAAAGCGGAACGAGGAAGTGTTTTGGGATTCGTTCACGGAAACGTTCGGTGAAAAAGCGCGTGCAGACGAACCGCATTTTGAACGGTTTTATATAGAGGATTTTGACAAAGTGCAAGCATCTTGCGGTTTTACGGCAAAGGCGGCGGAAACGGTGGCGGCGTTAAAGGCAAAAGGCTACCGTTTGGCACTGGCGACAAACCCTGTTTTTCCCGCAATCGCCACGGAAAAGCGTATGGCTTGGGCGGGGTTGAATAAAGCCGATTTCGAATTGTATACAACCTACGAAAATGCGCGGTATTGTAAGCCGAATTTGGATTATTACAGAGATATTTTAAATGCTCTTGGCGTGCAAGGGGAAGAGTGTTTGATGGTAGGAAACGACGTGGCCGAGGATATGGTGGCAGAGCAGTTGGGAATGAAAGTATTTTTGTTGCCTGCGTGTCTGTTAAATAAAGAGGAAAAAGATATATCCGTTTATCCACAGGGGGATTTTGACGACCTGCTGGCTTACGTAGACAAAATGGATTAAAGGGAAGACCGACGCGAAAAAAGGAGCGTCGGTCTTTTACGGAATGAAAAATATATTTTTTAAAAAATTTTATAAATACAGCCGAAAACGCTTGCATTTTTCTAAAAAATACAGTAATATAAATAGGCGCTGAACGGAAAGCGTAGAATCTTAATGCAGAGATGTCTGAGTGGTTTAAGGAGCACGATTGGAAATCGTGTGTGCGCCTGAAACGTACCGGAGGTTCGAATCCTCTTCTCTGCGCCACAAAAAAAGCACCCCCATTGCGGGTGCTTTTTTTGTGGCGCAGAGAAGAGCTTGAGGCACGACGAAGTAACGGAGGTTCGCGCGAGCCCTAACCACAAACGGGGGGCGGGCTAATCGACGGGAAAGGTCGGTAGGGCGAAGCTTTGTTGCTTGCAACAAAATATTCGATATTCTGCGCCACAAAAAATGCACCCCCATTGCGGGTGTTTTTTTTGTGGGGATTTTTATTGGATAGTGGATATTGTTCGTGCTATTATGTTAATATTCTGTTCTGCCAAGTAATAAATCTACGGGAACTTCAAAAAAATATGCCATTTTACTAGGTTAGGCGTCGGCTGCTGCCACTTCGGCGATAGCCTGCTGACCAAGGAAAAGTTCGGTTGCCCCCTCGGGTCTTTCCACCTGCATTTGTCCAAGCTCGTTACAACGGTCTAAAAGGCGTTTTGCCATCGCTTCTTTCGTACTTTCTGTCTTTTTCAGTTCGGAATACAAAATAGGGTTATCCACGAAATACGTTAAATCTTTTTTACGGAAATAGGTTACGTAAATAGGAACGTCGATGCCTTTTTTTGCACAGTATTCGCAAAGCGCTAAAAAGCCGTGGTGGAAATCTTCTAACTGTTCCAAATACCCCTTGGTGGAATCTTCGGGGAAAATTACGATATTTTCGCCGTTTTGAATGGCTTCCACACTTTGGCGAAGAGTCTTCATAAAACGTGCATCGCGGTAGGTGGAAATCAAATTCAATCCCTTATAAAACAAGTTCGTCAGCGGACTGGCAATTAAACAGAACAAACGGGCAAGAAACAAATTCCAATGCTTCTTTTCGTGGTAATATACCCGTGATTGATATTTATACATCTGTATCACACCCGAGTTCATTTCCCATGCGCCCCACATACGAACGGGTTTGTCGCAATACATTTCCAGCGAAAGGGGAGCGTCCGTGCCCTCATGGTTGCTTAATACCACCGCGCCGTTGCTGAATTTTTCGCCCATATAGACGAAAGTGGGACGTTTGTATCTCCCTTTCATTAATTTTTTCATAAACCGAAACCACCATTTCCGTTTTTGGGTCGGTGGATTTTTTTGTTTTTTCATACGCTTGCCTCTTAAATGTCATATGATTTTATGACATTTTAACACAGATAAAATAAAAAAACAAGCGTATATAGGGTGAAAATAAAAGTTTTGCAAAACTTTTACAAAAAAAGCCTCTGCAAGGAATGCAAAGGCGTTTTTATAAAGGAAAAGGTCAGTTTTCTTTTTTATAACAGGAACAAGCTGTTCCGTTTTTCATATATCCCGTATCTTGGCACTTTTTACAGATGGGCTGGGGATGCAAATCGCTTTCTTGAATTTGAAGCGAATCCAAAATGGTTTTGCGTTCGTACAGTAACTGCGCTTTCTGCTTTTCCAACGCGGGAAGATTTTGCGGTTCGAAAACTTCGGCTTTTGCCAAAGTAAGCTCCATTTTGGAAAGCTCTGCGCTCAACGCTTTAAAACGTTCGTTGGCGTTGGCTTTCGCTAAAAATTTATCGGCGCGTGCCTGCGCTTTTTCGCGCAACAAAGCGTAATAACGTTCGCGTTCGGATTTGGCGTTTACCGCCTCTATATTGGGGGAAACAAAAACTTTTTTTGCCGTTGAACGCATACCTGCCCCCGTCGTTTCGCTTGTGGGAGGGGAGGAAGGGATATCTTTTGCAGTAAAGATTTCTTCGCGTTTCCACTCTGATAAAATTTTGTTCATATATGGGATAGGGTTGGATGTGGAACAACTGCGTTTTGCCGCTTCCAAAATCATCTCGTCGTTGAAATTCCATTCTTTCCACGTTTTTAACATAGAAAGGGTAGCTTCGCTTTTGCGGATACTGCCGCAGGCAGCTTGGATTTTTGTAAACAGTTTCAGTTCCTCGTTCTTTTCTTTTAAAAATTCTTTTACGCCCTCTTTGGAAACGACGCCGTTTTTAAACAAATCCTTTACGACGGCGTTCATTGAATCGAAATCGTTTCGCGAAGTTTTCAAGCACAGCAAGGCGATATCGAGCAGGGAATTTTCCTCAAAACCGTAATCGTACCATTTTTCCACGTATTCGTCGATATAGGGCGCGGGGTTTTGGATTTTGACCCCTAATTTTCTTCCCAAACGGAAAGTAAGAGTTGCCAACGTTTCGCGATGGGAAAGATAGGCGTCGATTTCCTTTGCATCAAGCTTTCCTTTTTCTGCAAGTTCCTCTAACGTAAGGTCGAGGGAATTCATACTGCCCCGCTTGATTTTTTTTGCGGCGGTCAATATCCCGATTTGCGCAAAACCGAGCGTTTCCGTCCACTTGGAATACAATGCGTAGTCGCCCTCGTCGGGGACGCGTTGTAAAAGGGAAAGGGCGGTGAAAATGGATAACACGTCCCCCTCGTGCGCGTTGTAATTCGACAGCTCTTTTTCTACCTGTTCGTAGGTTGTCAAGCCGTTGCGTATCAATTTTTTCGCTTTGTTGAAAATATGCGCGGGGGAAATACTTTCTCCCTGTTTATTCAAGCAGTATTCCACCACCAACAAAAAGGCCTGGGGTTGCATGGCGTTTTCTTCCAAAAAGCGCATATATTTCACGTACTCGTTTGCGGAAATAAATTTGCCTACTTTTTGCATTTTTCTCTGCAATTCCTTATTGAAATCGCCGTATTGTTCGTAACGTACTTTTTTGGGTTTGCCCACCGCTGATTTTACGGGCAAATATTGCACGGTAAAAGGTTCTTGGGCTAAAATTTCCACCAAATCGTAGTCTTGCCAAAAAGCAAAAGCCTGCCGTATTTGTTCTTCGTCCGTTTTTAATACTTCCGCCATCGATTGCACGCCAAAGTTAGAATCGGAGTTTTGGCAAAGGAAAAGCCCGTAAAGATATACCTTTACGGCAAGTCCGTCCGCTTCGGGAAGGTACTTTGTGATGAATTTATTTTCGACAAGGGTATAGGTGTTGTCGATATCTTTGGAAAACGTGCAAAAAGCCATGTTGGATACTCCGTTTCGCTAAATTTCGTGACGGCTATGCCGTCAAATGCCTTTCGTATGTGTAAATTGGGAAAAATTTTACGCATTCTTGTAAAACTTTTCTTGCATTCTTCGAATAAATAGTGTATAATAAACTAGTATAGGTGTTCTCTTTTCGAAGAAAAGCGTATCCCTATTATACCTTTTTTCAAAGACAAAAGCAAGGCGTTTTGATTTGTTTTTGCAAAAAAAATAAAAAAGCAATCGCAAACGGTAAGGAGGTCGGGCGATGAAAATTTTGCATACGTCTGATTGGCATATCGGAAAACGGTTGATGAACAGAGAACGCTTGGACGAGCAGTCGGCGGTTTTAGATGAAATTATCGACATCTGCGAAAGGGAAAACGTGGAGCTTGTGTTGATTGCGGGCGACGTGTTCGATACGTATACGCCCTCGGCAGAAGCGGAACGGCTCTTTTACGAAAAAATCAAGCGGTTGGCGGGTGAAGAGCGCGCGGTATTGATTATCAGCGGCAACCACGACGACGGCATTCGTCTTTCGGCGGCGGCGCCGCTTGCGGAAGAACAAGGGGTGTATATCGTCGGCAACTCTCGCGAGCTTTTTATGCAAAAAAATGCAATGCGCTCCGTTCGGGCGGTAAAAAGCGGGAAAGGTTACGCCGTTTTCCAAAACGGCGCGGGGGAAAAAATTTTTGTTTCCCTTTTACCCTATCCCAACGAAGCTCGCTTTAAAGAAGAAAAATCGGAGCTCCCTTACGTACAGCAGATGCAGCGCTGGATATCGGAGGGGGAGAGCGGCAACGAAGAAAAATTGCCCTCTGTTTTCGTCGGACATTTGTTTGTGGCGGGCGGTTCGGTTTCGGATAGCGAACGTGAAATCGATTTGGGGGGCGCAAGAGCAATTCCCGTAGATGCTTTACCGAATAGCCATTACGTCGCGTTGGGGCATTTACATAAAAAACAGCACATGGGTAAAGGGCATTGCTATTATAGCGGTTCGCCCTTGCAGTATTCCTTTGACGAACGTGCGGATAAAGGAGTGAAAGTGTTTACGTTGACGGCAACGGGTGTGGAAGAGTTAAAGGACGTGCCGTTGACGTCGGGACGGAAACTCGTTCGGTTGCAAGCGGAAAGCACGGAAACGGCATTGACGTTATTGGACGCCTATCCCGAAGATTTGGTGGAAATGAAATTGATATTGACCGCCCCGTTGACGGCGAGTGATTCGCAGGCGTTGGCGGCAAGAAAGAATCTTGTATCCCTTTTGGCGGAAGTGCGTACGGAAGATACGCTGGCGTTTGAAAGCAGGAAAGGATTGACGGACGCAGAGCTTTTTGACGCCTTTTATCGAACGAATTACGGCGCAGAACCAAAAGCGGAATTGAGAACGCTGTTTTTGCAGACGTTGGCAGAAGTCGGCGAAGAATAAGGAGAGAACATGAAACCGATATACCTTGAATTTTGCGGAATCAATAGCTTTTCCGAGAAGACGGAAATTGATTTTCGCGCGCTGTTATCGGGCGGGGTATTCGGTATATTCGGGGATACGGGCAGCGGAAAAAGCACCGTTTTAGATTGTATTCATTTGGCGCTGTACGGACAGATAGAACGGAGCAGCGGCAGCGATTTTATCCATTACAACCTCGACCAAGCGTACGTGATTTTCGATTTTGAAATTACGACGGACGGCGTACGCCGCGCTTATCGCGTCAAGCGGGAACGTCGCCGCAAAAATAACGTGGGCAAGGCACAGTTATATCAATATACCGACGAGGGCGGTTTGTTTGCGTTGGCAGAGGGCACGCGCGACGTCAACGACGCCTTGGAACGGATTATCGGTTTAAGTTTTGCCGATTTTAAGATGTGCATAGCGTTGCCGCAAGGGGATTTTGCCGCCTTGGTAAAAGCAACCCCTGGGGAACGTATTAAGCTGGTTTCCCGTCTGTTTGATTTGGAACGCTACGGCGAACGCTTGGCAAAGTCGATTAGCGAAAAATATTACCGCGCAGAAGAGTCGGTCAATCTCGTCAAAGCGAAAATGGAGCAGAACGAGGGTGGGGACGAGGAAACGATTGCCTCCAAAAACCAAGAAATGGAAGCGGTGCGTTTGCGCGTGAAAGAAACGGCGCAAGCCTTGGAAGAGGCGGACGCAGCGTATCAAAAGGCGAATGAATTGCAAAAGGAAAAACGCGCGTTTGAGGCTCTGGAACGGGAAATTTGCGCATTGCGGGAAGAATTACCGCGTATGGAGGAATTGCGCCGACAGATAGAAAGACTGCCCAACGCAAAAGCCGTCATACGGGAATGGGAAGCGTTGCAAAAGAACGGTAAAGAGCGGGCGGCGGCAGAACGCGATGCGGCACTTGCGGAAAACGGTGCGCGGGCGGCTGCGCAGAGCTTGGAAAGAATGCAAGCGGATACGGAAAAAGCCGATTACGACGGCACTATTTTAAAGACGTCCATTGATTACGAAAAGGTGAAAAACGGACAAGCGGATCTAGAGGCGCAAGGAAAGGCTTGGGCGGAATACGAACGCTGCGTCAAAGAATTCAAACGCTTGGGGAAGGAAAATCCTTTTGTGGATTTCGACGCTATCAAAGCGGAAAAAGAACGGGAAATAGAAACGCTTGGCAATGACGAATCGTTGCTGGACTATTTAAAGAAAAACGCGAAAGACGTACTGCTTGTAGACGCTTACGGGGAATTTCGAGGGGATTTGCGCGCAATGTCGGAAAAATATCCGCAAACGGAATCGGACGTTGCGTTGCTGTTGAAAAAATATACGTTGACGGCAAGCGGAAAAACGTTGGACGTCGGCTTGTTGAATGCGGAATTTAAAGAAATAGAACAAAAGCGCAAATGTTTGCGGGAAGAATTAAACGCGCTGTCCGTACAAAAGGCGGCGTATGAAATCAGCGAGCAGAAACGCGCGGCGTTGGCGCAGCAAGGTAAAGAAGCGCACGAGAGATTTAACGAGTTGCAAGCGAAAACAGCGCAGCTCTACGGTTTGGGTACGCCAAGCGAGTTAGAGGATAAAATTGAAAAATTGAAACGAGAAAAAGCGGCTTCGCAAGAACGTATGGAGCGGGCGCGGAAGAATGCAAGCGATTACGCGTTGGAAGAACAAAAACAGCGTGCAATCGTCGAACGGTGTTTGCGGGAAGAAAAGGAACTGACCGCGGCGTTGAAAAAAGCTCTTTCGGAAAGCGGATTCCGCTCGGCAGAGGAGGCAATCTCGTTGTTGGAGCAGACGAACGAGCGTACGGTTTCGGCGTGCAAAGCATTTTTTGAAAAATACGAGTTGGCGAAAAATAAGTATGCCGAAGCGGATAAAGTGAAATTGGAAAAATTTGACGAAGAAACGTATCGAACTGCCTGCGAAAGAAAAGCGAACGTCAGCGCGTTGCATACGGATTTGTGTAAACGGCTTGCGGCGGCAGAAACAGAGTATAATGCGCTGCTTGTCTTGCGGGAAAAGTACCGTGGTTTTGCCGAGGAATTAAAGGAAAAGCAGAAGCAGAAAGATTTATGCGACGAATTGAGGCAACTGACGCGCGGTAATCGTTTTTTGGGTTTTATCGCTTCGGAATATTTGCAGGAAGTATGCGTATCGGCAAGCAAAACGCTTTTATCTTTGACGAACGGAAGATATTTTTTACGCTACGACGAGGAATTCAAGGTAGGGGATAATCTGGACGGCGGAAATTTCCGTGCGGTCAAGACGCTTTCGGGCGGCGAAACCTTTCTTGTTTCGCTGTCGTTGGCGCTGTCGCTTTCTGCGGCAATCTGTAACAAATCTTTAAGACCTATCGAGTTTTTCTTTTTGGACGAAGGCTTTGGGACTTTGGACGAAAAACTGGTGGATACGGTTATGAACGTATTGGGAAAATTGAGTAAAAATTTTGCGGTGGGGCTCATTTCGCATGTAGAGGAATTGAAACACCGTATCGACAATAAAATATTGGTAACGGGGGCAACGGAAACGCGCGGTTCTTTTGTGCGTATCGAGCGATTTTAGCGGGAAAGGAAAGTATGATTGTAAGCGCAATATCCTTATGGAAAAAATTTAATCTTAAAAACCCTTTAAGCGCAAGCGAATGGGGGATTGAGGAAGAGAACGGCGTAAAGAGCAGCCACGTGTCCTATTCGGGGCATAAGGAAAGCGACGGCAGCGTGCGTATTTACGCGCGCTATATCCGCGCGCTGAAAAAAGGCAAGCAGCCTGCGGTGTTGCTGTTAAACGACGTTGGCGCAACGCCGGATGAAGAATTGGCTACCTACTTTTTAAAGAAAGGGTATGCGGTATTGATGCCCGATTATACGGGGAAGATGAAAACGGACGGAGATGGCGTGCTTCGTACGGCATATCCGCCGTCCTTGGACTATGGAAATTATGAAAAAGAACAAGGCTTGCGCCATATGGCGGATTTGCCCGCCGATAAAACGACGTGGTTCGAGTGGGCGTATGTCGCGCTGTATTCCATTGAGTTTTTAAAGGCGCAGGAAGAAATTGGAAATATCGGTATCGTGGGGATTCGTACGGGCGGTGAAATTGCGTGGCACGCGATGCTTTCCCCTCACGTAAAATGCGGTGTGCCTATCAATGCAATCGGTTGGCGTTCCGTACACAGTATTGCAAAATTCAGCGATAATATCGCGCATAATTTAAGCGACAACCGCCACCGTTATATAGCGGCAACGGAATCACAATCGTACGCGCCGTATGTAAAATGTCCCGTATTGATGCTCTGTGCTTTGCACGACCCCGTATTCGATTGTGATCGGGCGTACGACACCTATTCTCGTATTGGCAATAAGGACGGAAATGCGTTGGCGTACTCGCCGGAGAGCGGTGTGTGCATTGGGCACTATGCGTTGGCAGATATGGATCTGTTCTTGGAAAAAAATTTGAAGGGTAGAGAAATTTATATTCCCGATACCTTAAATATCAGCTTGAAAGAATCGCCTGGTGGTATTGAAATTACCGTGGGAAGCGATAAAGAGGGGCTGTTGGAAGAAGTGGGGATTTATTATGCCGAAGGGGACGTTAATCACAGATGCGCAGAACGAGATTGGCATCAAGTTTTCAAAACGGACGGCAGGTCGGTGCAAAACGGTTCGGTAACGCATACGGTAAAACCGTTTGCGGGGGCTTCGGCTGCGTTCGCATTTGCCTATGCAAAATATTTTAACGGTTTCCGCGTGATGTCAAAAATCAGCTGTAAACGGTTAAATAATATTGTGAAAAATGCGGTAAAAAGCAGAATGTTGTTCTCGGGCAAGGAAATGGATACGTTCAGCGTTGCAACGCACGAGGAATATTCCATAGGAAATATTTTTTTAGAACGGGAAGCATTGCCGAAAATCACGACGGGTTACGGAAATATCAAAGGCGCGTACTCGATGGGGGGTATCAAAACCTATAAAATCGGCTCGCCTAAATACGTTCCTGAAGAAAACGCATTGTTAGAATTTGATGCATACTCGAAAGAATCGCAGGAATTGCGGGTGGAAATCAAAGTGTCGAATATAGAAAAAGAGGACAGTTACGTTTGCATTGTCCCGATAAAGGGCGGCGGAAAATGGAAGCGGATTATTTTAAAAGCAGCGGATTTTAAGGAAGAAACGAACGGAAAACCCCTGCGGAATTTCTTCGAAGGAAACGCCTTGTCTTTCGATTGCGCGGGGGATGAAGAATTGGAATTTTCCATTACGAATATTTTATGGTTATAAGCCTTGAAAATTGGAGGAATATGTTCGAAGTAGGAAAAATTATCGTCATGAAAAAGTTGCATCCGTGCGGAGGAAACGCTTGGAAAATCGTTCGCATGGGCGTAGACGTGAAATTGCAGTGCGAGGGCTGCGGAAAATACGTAAATTTGACAAAGGACGAATTAAAAAAACGGGCGAAACCGACGGCAAACAAGGAGTAAGCAAAGTATGGCGAAAAAACGCGAAAAGACAGAAAACGAAACGGAGGTTGTGAACGAAAAAGAAAGGCGTTCCAACGCTCGTTTTTGCGCGTTTTTTCTCTCGTTTTTGTTGCTGTTTCTTTTGTTTGTCAATTTTTGGACTTCTAATTTTAGTTTTGTGCTTGTGTCGGGTGCATCTATGGATAAAACCCTTTACAGCGGAGAATATCTGCTTTCTTATAAGGTGGTAAAACCCGAAGAGTTGGAAAGGGGGGATATCATTGTCGTTCGCGTGGACCATATCCCCGAATGGCAGAAAAAAAACGCGATAGATAAGGCGAAAGGGATGGAAGAAACCCATTTTATTATTAAGCGTTTGATTGCGCTAGAGGGTGATAAAGTCCGTTGCATACAAGGAAAGATGGAAATTTGTTATGCGGGGACGTGGAACGAAGAGATGTCAGAAGAGGAACTTCCTTTTGTAGAATTGAACGAGCCGTACGCTTATTACGACGAAAAAGAGGGTGGTAAAGACGCCCCGTCGTGTTCGTTTGAATATACGGTGGGAGAAGACGAGATTTTTTTTCTCGGCGACAACCGCAATCACAGTAAAGACAGCCGATACGTCGAAGAGTTTTCCGAGCTGGACAGGCTGTATAAAGAAACGGACGTGGAATCGGTAGTGCCTGCGTGGGCGTTAAAAAAACAGGTTGGCTTGCAAAAGTACCTTGTGGAAATTCCCGCAAAAATCAAAAATAAAGTTGCAAACTTTTTTAGAAAAATATTTGATTAATCAAAGTGTATAAATTTTTTGTAAGGAGAACAGAGTTATGAGCATTTGTATTACATCGGACAGCACTTGTGATTTGGGCCATTTGGTAGAGGAAAGGGCAATCGGCATTTTGCCGTTGCAAGTGAATTTGGGTAACGATTCTTATTATGACGGCGTGGACATTACCCCCGAAGATATTTTCACGTTTGTTGCAGAAAATAAAATTCTGCCTAAAACGAGCGCGCCCAGCATTGGAGATTACGAGGAATTCTTTGCAAAGCAGTTGGAAAAAGCGGACGAAGTGATACATTTTAATATTTCAGCAAAGAGCTCCGGTTCGCATAATATGGCAAAGCAGGCAGCGGAAGGGTTTGGCGGAAAAGTGCGCGTTGTCGATTCGATGGCGCTTTCTTCTGGACAAGGACTGCTTGTATTAAAGGCGGCGGATATGCGCGACGAGGGGAAAACGGCGGATGAAATCGTAGAAGCAGTGGAAGAACTCCGTATGCGCGTCAATACGTCCTTTATTCCCGACAGCTTGGATTATCTGCATAAAGGCGGCAGAGTTTCGGGTATGGTAAAACTTGCGGCGGGGCTGTTTAAAATTCATCCTTTGATTATGATGGATAAGGGGCAGCTTGTGCCGGGTAAAAAATACAAGGGAAAGATGTCCGTAATTCTCAAACAGTATATTGAAGATTTACACGAAATGTATCCTAATTATGAAAAGAGCCGTTGTTTCGTAACCCATTCTACGGCAGACCCCGAACTTGTAGAAGTGGCGAAAGAAAAGGTAAAAGAAGTATTTGATTTTGACGAAATTATCGAAACGGTAGCGGGTTCTATCGTAACTAGCCATTGCGGAAAAAATACGTTGGGCGTGTTGTTCGTGTACGAAAATTAACGTAGGAGCAAAATATGATGATATCCGTATACAAAGACGCCGATTATTTAGCGGTGTATAAACAAAGAAAACGTATCCTTTGGACGTTTTGGGCGGCGACCTTATTGTACCTTACTTTCAGTTTGGCTTGGTGGCTGTATTATATGTCTTTACCGTATAACGATTCGATGCAAACGTTGCCCAAAGCGTTGGTTTTTATCGCGTCGGGGGTGTACGTAATTCTTATTTTCCCCTTTATGTCCATAAAATTCGGCAGAGTGCACCGCTATTACAAATTGCTGGGGTATTTTTCCGAGGGTTTAAAGGGCGAGGAACATAATTATTTCTATTGCTTTGAAGAAAAGGCTTTGCAAAAGGATAACGTGGACGTTATGGGCTGCGTGTTTGAAACCTGGAGCAAGAAAAAGAGCGAATGGATGGAACGCGAAGCGTTTTGGGACAAGGAAAAGAAATTACCGCCCTTTGACAGCGGCGATTACGTGCAATATATCGTACAAAGCAATTTCATCATTCAGTACGATATTTTGCAAAAACAGGCGTTAGAGTTCCAAGAAGAAGACGAGGACGTAGAAATAGAACAGGAAACGGTATTGGAGACAGAAGAAAACTCTGCCGTGCAAGAATAACAGAGAATAGAAAAAACGAAAGGAGAAAGAATTATGAGAGCAGTAGTTACCGTAACGGGTAAAGACAAGAAAGGTATTATCGCAAAAGTAAGTTCGTTTTTGGCGGAGAAAGGCGTCAATATCGAGGACATATCACAGACGGTCTTGGGTGAATATTTTGCTATGATAATGATTGCGGATATGAGCGAAGCGAAACAGGAACTTTCCGCGTTGGCGAAGGAATGCGCAGAACTTGGAAAGCAAATCGGCATGTCGATTTATATGCAGCACGAAGATATTTTCAACGCAATGCATAACGTATAAAACGCCATTGGGAAAGGAGAGAATATATGTTCAGCAATAACGACGTTTTGGAAACGATTGCCATGGTGCAAGAGGAACATTTGGACATTCGTACGATTACGATGGGGCTTTCGTTGCTTGGTTGTATTCGTGATACCGCGGAAGAAACGGCGAGAAAGGTATACGACCTCGTCTGCACGAAAGCAGAAAAAATTGTAAAAACGGCGTCCGATCTTTCGGGTGAATACGGTATTCCTATCGTAAACAAACGGGTTTCGGTTACGCCCGTCAGCTTGCTTTGTGCGGCGTTCCCTGAAAAAGCACCTTTAATCGGTAAGGCATTGGACGAGGCGGCGGCAACGTTGGGAATCGATTTCCTCGGCGGGTATTCTGCGCTCGTGCATAAATCGACGGCGGAATACGAAAGAATTTTTATCAAGACCATTCCCGAAGTGCTGGCGACGACGAAGCGGCTTTGTTCGTCGGTGAACGTCGGTTCAACGAAATCGGGTATCAATATGGAAGCGGTTAAAATGCTTGGCGAGGTATTCAAAGAAGCGGCGTTTTTGACCAAGGAGCAGGACGGTATCGGCGCGGCGAAATTGGTTGCGTTTTGTAATGCAGTGGAAGACAATCCGTTTATGGCGGGGGCATTCCACGGCGTGGGCGAGGCAGACGTCGTTGTAAACGTCGGCGTTTCCGGCCCGGGCGTAGTGAAGCACGCGTTGGAACAGGTACCTAATGCAGATTTGACGGAAGCGGCGGAAATGATTAAACGTACGGCGTTTAAAATTACCCGTGCAGGGCAGCTTGTGGCAAAGGAAGCGGCAAAGCGTTTAAACGCACAGTTCGGTATCGTCGATTTGTCCCTTGCGCCTACGCCCGCAATGGGGGATTCCGTTGCGCAGATATTGGAAGAACTGGGTATTGAAACGGTAGGCGGACACGGTACGACGGCGGCGCTTGCTATGCTCAATGACGCGGTGAAGAAAGGGGGCGTTATGGCGTCCTCGCGTGTGGGCGGGCTTTCGGGCGCGTTCATTCCCGTTTCGGAAGATATCGGCATGATAAAAGCGGCGGAAGCGGGCAAGATTACGTTGGATAAGTTGGAAGCCATGACTTGCGTGTGCAGCGTGGGTTTGGATATGATTGCGATTCCCGGCGATACCCCTGCGACGACAATCGCGGCGATGATAGCAGACGAAGCGGCAATCGGTATGATTAATAACAAGACAACGGCGGTGCGTATTATTCCCGCGCCCGGCAAGAAAGTGGGAGACGAAGTAAGTTTCGGAGGATTGCTTGGCAGAGCGCCGATTATGCCCGTGCATAATTGCGACAGCTCTCGTCTTATCAACCGCGGCGGAAATATCCCCGCGCCCATTCATAGTTTTAAAAATTGAGGAAAGAAATCAGATATGTTGGAAAGAAAAGAAATACCCCAAAACCGCAAATGGAACTTGGGGGACTTGTTTCCCTCGGACGAGGCGTGGGAAACGGAATATAAAACGTTGGAAAAAGAGTACGGAGAATACGATTTTTCCGTATTTGAGGGCAAGCTGTCGGATAAGGAGATTCTTCTTTCCTGTTTGCGTTTAAACGATACGATATCCCGCCGCTTGGAAAAACTGTTTATTTATGCAAACGTGCGTCATGACGAGGACGTACGTATAGCAAAACACACTTCGGCCCTTTCTATGACGACGGCTTTATTTTCTAAAATTTTAGCGCGTTTATCCTTTATCGAACCAGAGTTGACTGCGCTGGACGAGGAGAAATTAAAAGGATTTATCGCCGACCCCGATTTTGCTCCGTACGAATATATGCTGCGCAAAGTGGAAAAATCCAAGGCGCACGTTTTGAGTGCGGCGGAAGAAAAGCTTTTGGCACTTGGCAGCGACGTTATGGGCGGGTTTCAAGACGTTTTCTCTATGATGAACAACGCAAATTTGAATTTACCTATGGCAAAATTCAACGGAGAGGAAGTGCAAATGAGCCACGGTTTATACGGGGTAGTGCTTCGTTCAGGAACGGCGGAAGAACGCAGAGAATGGTTTGAAAAATATTACGGCGCATATATAAAATTAATTGATTCAATTACGCAAGCGTATTATGGCAACGTAAAAAAGGACGTGTTTTATAAGACGGTGCGCGGGTACGATAGCTGTCTTGCGATGGCAATGAGCGGCGAGGACGTAGACCCCGTTGTTTATCAAAATCTTATCAAAAGTGTGCACGAAGGCTTGCCCGCTTTGCACGAATATATTTCCCTACGTAAAACGGTTACGGGAATGCCCGAGCAGCACGCCTACGACGTGTTTGTTCCTTTGGTAGAAGATTCCGAAATCAAAATGCCCTTTGACGACGCGTACGAACTCGTGATAGAGGGGCTTGCGCCACTCGGCGAAGCATATCAAAACCTTTTGAAAAAGGGCAAGGACGAGGGCTGGATTGACGTATACGAAAACGAAGGGAAACGTTGCGGCGCATATTCGGCGGGCATTTACGATTGCCATCCGTACGTTATGCTCAATTATCAAGAAACGACGAACGATATCTTTACGATAGCGCACGAAATGGGGCACGCTTTGCATACCTATAAATCTTCTTCTTCGCAGCCGTATGCAAAATCGGGGTATACCATTTTCCTTGCGGAAATCGCAAGCACGGTAAACGAAGTGCTGTTGTTAAAGCATTTGTATAAAAAAACGGAAGACAAAAGGCTTAAAAAATTCTTGCTCAATTATTATATGGATACCTTCCGCGCAACGATGTTCCGTCAAACTCAATTTGCGGAATTTGAACAGTTAGCGCACGAAAAGGCGGAAAAGGGCGAGGCGTTGACCAAGGAAAATTTAAGCGAACTCTATTACGGTTTGAACAAGCAATATTACGGCGACGGAATTATCCACGACGAAGAAATTCGTTACGAATGGGCGCGTATACCGCATTTTTACAATTCGTTTTACGTATATAAGTACGCAACGGGGATTATCTCGGCGGTATCTATCGTGAAACGAATCTTAAGCGAAGGGGAAAGCGCAGTGCACAATTATTTCGAATTCCTTTCTTCGGGCGGTTGCGACGATCCCGTTTCCATACTCAAAAAGGCGGGAGTGGATTTGACGGACGAAGCGCCTTTTAAAGCGGCAATGGAAGAATTTAGAACGACGTTGGAAGAATTCAAATCGTTATTATAAAATAAGAAAATCAACGGGCAGGTATGCATGGAATGCAAAATTCTGTCCAAAGGAAGATAAAATGGCAAACGAAATGAACACTATGCCCTATAATCGGGATGCGGAAATGGCGCTTTTAGGCTGTCTTTTGATTGACAGCGAAATTGCGTCGGATATTGTGGACAAGCTGACGGAAGACGATTTTTATCAGGAAAGCCACAAGTATATTTTGCGGGCAATGCAACGGGTATTCAACAGCAGAAAACCCGTAGATCTCGTTACCGTTTCAGACGAGCTGGAAAAGGAAGGCAGTTTGGAACGGGCGGGTGGTATCGTATATTTAACCGAATTGACGCAAATTACTCCGTCTGCGGCAAATTATAAATCGTACCACGAAATCATTGTGCGGGATAGCGTGAATCGTAAATTGATTCGCGCTTCGCGAAAAATTATTGAAACGTCTATGAAAGGGGCAGATGAAAAGACGTCGCTTGCCTATGCTGAAAAATGCATTTACGACATTTCCAAGCAGTCTGAACGTTCGGCGTTGCTCGGTATGAACGACGGGGATATTATCGGGGAAGTTTTGCAAAAATTTGAACAGCTGCAAGCCGATCCGAACACGTTTAAAGGAATCCCTACGGGTTATAAACGTTTGGATAAGATGACGAACGGTTTGCAATCGGGTGCGTTAATCGTCTTGGCTGCCCGTCCCGGTATGGGTAAAACTTCGCTTGCAATGAATCTTGTAGAACACGCAGCATTGCACGCGGGAAAAACCTGCGCCGTATTCTCGCTGGAAATGCCCCGTCAGGAAATCGTGCAAAGACTCATTTGTTCGTATGCGAACGTGAGTATGAAAAACGCGCTTTCGGGGGAACTTTCCGCTAAAGAATGGAAAAAATTGATGCTCGCAGGGGATCAATTAAAAAAGAGCAATATTTATATCGACGATTCGTCGCGGGTTACACCGGCGGAAATTCTTTCGAAATGCCGTCGCTTAAAAACGACGGCGGGCGGCGTAGATATGATTATGATCGACTATATTCAGCTTATGTCGAGCGGTGATTCTAAAATGGCAGGGGCGGAAAACCGTCAACAGGAAGTCGCTTCCATTACCCGCGATTTGAAAATTATGGCAAAAGAATTGAACGTACCCGTTATCGCGCTTTCGCAGCTCCGCCGTATCACTTCGAACGAGCCGCAGTTGTCCGACCTTCGTGAATCGGGTGCTATCGAGCAAGATGCCGATATCGTTATGTTTATCAGTCGTCCGGAAATGTTTGCAACCAAAGAGGATTTGGAAAGTGGCAAAGTGGTAAAGGGCGCAGCAGAATTAATTCTTGCCAAGCACCGTGCTGGTGAACAGGGACGTGTTTCCTTGAAATTTATCGGCGAATATACCAAATTCGTGGACGTGGACGACCAAAACCGCGACGACGAACCGCCGCAATTCGGTACGACGCCCGCTTCTTATGACGACGACGTGGAATACGAAGCGCCCGACGACGATTACGGCGCGCCCGAACCTCCCGTTCCGAGAAAGAGCGATATAAAAGCATTGTCCGACGACGAACTTCCCTTTGAGTAATACGGATAGAACGGTTTATTTAGCAAAAGAAAAGATATGGAAACCAAAATAAAGCCCATTACGCCCGAAACGTTGGCGGAAGCAAAAAACTTAATATTTGCCGGCGACGTGGTAGCAATTCCTACGGAAACGGTGTACGGCTTGGGTGGCAATGCCTTTGACGACGAGGGCGTAAAACGTATTTTCGAGGTCAAAGGAAGACCTGCCGACAATCCGTTGATAGCGCACGTGCATAGCGGTTACGACTTATTAAAGATTATCGATTACGACCCGCCTTACGCGCGGAAATTGCGAGAGGTTTTTTTACCTGGACCGTTGACGCTTGTGTATCCGTCTACGGGAAAGGTGAGCCGATTTGTGTCTTGCGGTTTAAATACTTTGGCTGTACGCGTACCCGCTCATGAGGGCGCACAAGCATTTTTGCGGACGATGGACATTCCAATCGTTGCGCCCAGCGCAAATCTTTCCAAGCACGTTTCGCCTACGTCGGCGCAACACGTATACGAAGATTTCAGCGGAAAAATCCCCTTAATCTTAGACGGCGGGAGTAGCGTGGGCGGCATTGAAAGTACGGTTTGCGACGTAACGGGGGACGTTCCTGTGATTTTGCGACCAGGATTGATTACGAAAGAGCAGATTGCGGCGGTGGTAGGCGCGTGCGAAGAATATGCGCCCCAACTTGTCGAGGGTGAAAAGGTAAAAAGCCCGGGCGTTTTATATAAGCACTATTCTCCGCGTTGTAAAACGTTGCTTTTCAACACGGCGGAAGAGGGATTAAAAGCTTACCGATTGATGAAAGAAACGCGGGTCGCTGTGCTTTGTGAGGATTTCGTTGCGGGGCAGTTTGTAAAAGCAGGCGCAGTCGTTTTAAATCTTGGCAGAACGGAACAAGAAATGGCGGCGCGCTTATACGGATTGCTGCGGGATGCGGAAAAAATTTGCGACGTATTGATTGCCGTTGAACCTAACAAGAAAGACGGTGTAATGACGGGCGTTTTGAACAGACTTCGCAAAGCGTGTACGTCGGTGGACGTAAAACATTAATAATAACGAAAGAGGAGACTGTAATGGCGGCGAGGAAGAGAAAAAAAATCGTATTCGTATGTACGGGCAACACTTGCCGCTCGCCGATGGCGCAGCTCTTGCTTTCTTGCGAATTGAAAAAGAGAAACTTATCGGGGTTTGATGTTCGTTCGGCGGGTATATCTGTGCAAAAAGGGGACGTTATCAATCCAAAATCAGCAGAGGTTTTACAAGAAAATGCAATCGGCTCCGAGGGATTTGTGGCTACCAAACTAACCGAAAAATTGTTGTCGGATGCGTTTGCGGTGATATGTATGACCGAACGCCAACGGGAATATTTAATGGATATGCGTTGGAATGCTTTAAAAAAGGTGGGAAAGACGCAGGATGCGGAGGTGGAAAACAACGTGTATTCCTTTGCAGAGATTACGGGATATGAGATTCTTGATCCCTACGGAAAGGATATCGATTGTTACCGTTACGTGTTTGGGTTGCTTGCTGCGGGTATACCGAAACTGATAGAGAAGCTGCGCTTGCAAGACCACGCTTGGGAAAAGAAACCGAAAACTTCGGTAAAAGCGCCGAAAAAGAAAACGACGCAGATAAAAACAAAGAAAAAAACGCTTTCAAAAAAGCAAAAAAAAGAAAGCGAAAATGAACAATTATCAATTTTTTAAGGAGAAAATATTATGAAAATTGCAGTTGCATGCGACCACGGCGGACTGAATCTCAAAAATGCGATGATCGCGTATTTGGAAAAGAACGGACACGAAGTAAAAGATTTTGGAACGTATACGAAAGATTCTTGCGATTATCCCGATTTTGCGGTTGCGGCGGCGGAATCGGTAGCAAGCGGGGAAAGTGAACGCGGTATCGTGGTTTGTTCTTCGGGGATCGGCGTTTCTATCGTAGCGAACAAAGTCCCTGGGATTCGCTGTGCACATTGTCACGATTGGTATTGCGCGAAATTTACGCGTTTGCACAATAATGCAAATATGATAGCGTTTGGCGAAAAGGTGCTCGGCGAGGGTATGATGCAAGAAATCGTCGACGTTTTCTTGAACACTGAATATGAGGGTGGCGAACGTCATGACCGCCGTTTGGCAAAAATCAAGGCAATTGAAGAAAAGTATTGCAAATAAAAGGAGGAGCTATTTATATGGGAAGTCTGCTTTTGGCGGGTTCTTTGACAAAACTTTGGGGACAAGTCAAAACCTCTGTTAAAAATTTTTTGGGCGGATACGGGCTGGTGATAGCAAAGGCGTTGGTTGTTTTCGTCTTAGGGCTGTTGATTATTGCCGTTATAAAAAAATTGGTGAAGAAAAAATCAACGAAAAGCCGTAAAATCGATAATTCAGCGGCATCGTTTATCACTTCTATCGTAGCGTTGATTGCTTATTTGGTGTTGATTATCGTATTTATCGCTTCGCTTGGTTTTTCCACGACGGGGATTATCGCCGCGCTCTCTTCGGTTATGTTGGCGGTTGCCCTCGGGTTGCAAAACACGCTTGCAAGTTTGGCGAACGGTATTTTACTAATATTTACGAAGCCCTTTAAAGCAGGGGATTTCGTGGATATCGGCGGGACGAGCGGTACGGTAAAAGAAATCAAGCTTTTCAGCGTGAAATTGATCACGACGGACAATCTTACGGTGGTTATTCCCAACAACACCGTGTTCGGCTCAACGATTATTAATTATAGCAAAATGCCTTTGCGGCGTTTGGATTTGGTGCTTTCAGTATCCTACGATTCGGATGTGGAAACGGTGAAAAAAATCGTTAACGAGCACGTGGCGAAAGACGAACGGATCAAAAAAGAACCCGCGCCTTTCTTTCGTTTAACGGAATACGGTTCAAGTTCGCTGAATTTCACCTTACGCGTATGGGTAGAAGCGGCTGATTTTTGGGCAGTCAAATTCGATTTATTAGAAGAATTTTTAGCTTTGTTTAATGAAAACGGAATTGAAATCCCTTACGATCAACTGGACGTACGGGTACGGAAAACGGTTGAGGAGGTAGATAAGTAATGCGAGGATTATTATTAAATCTGTCGGATACAGGGGCAAAACTCATTCTTTCCTACGGTATCTGCACGGCGATTATAGTGATGGCTCTATTGGCTATGGGATTTTTGCGTAGACATACGAAAAAGCAAATGCGCCCGCAAACGGTAAAAAAAGCTTGCGAAAAAGCAAAAGCATACGCAACGGAATTATGTAATCAATCCAAAGGTGCACAGATCTTGCTCGGTGCGACAAAGCTGCATCATTTGAGTGTACTTGTATCCGAGGCAACTTGGTTAGCATTCCAAATCGTAGAAGGGAAAAAGGATATTTTGTTTGAGGGAATTGCCAATGGCTTGGATACATTGGCGACTGAACTGGTTACGGCGGCACAGCAAGGATATTTGACCGAAGAAGAATACGAAGTATCTATAAAATCCGCAATAGGCATTTTAGATGAAAAAATAGAAAAGTTGAGTAAAATGGTCGAAAAAGGGCGTAGCAAATGAAAAAGATTATCGCAATCGGCGGTGGGGAACTTCGCGAAAGGACGACAATGGAAATCGACGAATATATAGCAAAACTCGCCAAAGAACACGCGGGGGAAAATCGCCCGAACGCTCTGTTTATTCCCACGGCAAGTCATGATTATATGCCGTATTACAATACTTTTCATAAGGTGTATACGGGTGTTTTCAATATCAAAACGGACGTCGCGTTGACGGTATTTAAGGAAGTGGACATGGAGAAAATGCGCGCCAAGTTTGAAAAGGCGGACGTTATCTATGTGGGCGGCGGCGACACCGTGTTTATGATAGAGCATTGGAAACAATCGGGCTTATTGCCGCTCATAAAGGACGCATACGAACGGGGCGTTATTATAGCGGGACTTTCGGCGGGTGCAATTTGTTGGTTTTCGGATATATACACCGATTCGGCGGCGGCACTCGGCGAGGGGGATAAGTACGCAATGTTCCAAGGTTTAAATTGGATAGAGGGCAAAATTTCTCCGCATTACGGCGCGAGAATGCTTGACTTTGATAAAATAGTGTGTTATAATTTCGACTGTGCTTACGGGATAGAAGACGACGCCGCGCTTGTTATAGAGGACGGCGAAATTGTCGGAAGCGTATCGAGCGGCGGAAAAGCCTGGAAGATAGAGCGAGTGAATGGAGCATTACAAAAGAACGCGATTCCCGAGATGTCGGGGAGAGCAGAATGATAAAAATCGGAGAAATCCGTTTTTATATAGTGCGGATTAGCTTAATTGCCCGCCTCGGAGTACCTTCTCCGTGTAAAAATTAAAAAGGGAATTGCGGACGTGGCGAAATTGGCAGACGCGCAGGTTTCAGGTTCCTGTGGGTAACTCCGTATGGGTTCAAGTCCCTTCGTCCGCACCAAAAATCGACAAATTTAGACAAGAATTTGTCGATTTTTTCCTATAAATATACAAAATTATTTGTGTGACGAAAAAAAGTTGGCAGTACCCTGTTGACAAAGCAAAAATCTATGATATACTGTGGCAAACAAACGAATCCGAGCGGGTTCGTTTGTTTGCTTTATTTTAGGGGGTATGATATAATGGGGTTACTAAACGAAATAGCGGAAAAGCTATTAAAAAACTTTTTATCGTTAAAAGAAGATGATTGGATTGAGTGGATAGCGCAACCAAACGATTGGCGAGACGATTGTGATAAATTTAATGGTTGTTATTTTATCGTAAAGCAAATGCTGGAATATCCACAGCATCCAAGATGTCAATGTCGGCTTGAAAAAATAACAAAGCCGATACCGTATATTACGGCGAATGCAACTTGTGATATTCGTAAATTCACAGGGTATATTTTTGACGAAGAAAAAAGTAAAGGCAAAAAGGAACTATTTGAAAGTTGGGGATATACGATAGAAGATAGCAAATATTTGCAACAGCTTTATATTTCACAAGCAATACAAAAATATTGTAATGGGGATTATATTTTTAAGGGGGCTGGCAAGGAATATGGGCGTATAGAGATAGTAATAGACCTACCTATAAAAAGTGGGCAAGTTTTAAAAATAAAGACGGGTTGGTCTCTATATCCCCAAGGAGAAATAAGAAATTCAACGCCGTTCTCAGGATTCGGAAAATAAGGAGGAATATTATGGATAAATATCAAAACAATGCATTGGTTGAAGAAATGGACGATATTATCTTATTAAATGATAATTATGCAGATAAAGGATTGTTTAAGGGCTATATTGGTGAGGTAATGGAAAATTTAATTGAAGAACGTGGCTTTGTGGTTGCGGATTTTTCCAATCCAATCAAGGCGGAATATATTCAACCTGTTATGGCGATTCAAAAAGAAGATTTCCGTGTGCTTTCGGATTCGTTGGCTGATAAAAAATTGGTCAAAGAATTTAAGGATTTGTTTAGAAATAAATAACCTGTTGGGTTCAAGTCAGTGCTAAAACCTGATTGACAGCAGAATCGTTCGTAACAGACAGTAAATCGACAAATTTCGACAAGAGATTTGTCGATTTTTCCTATCTATACAAATTGCTTATACTAAGCAAAAAAGGTGGCAGTGGTCTAGCTGTCTAAAAAAATTGACACCTTTCAAGTGTGGCTGAAATTTATAAAAAAGTAAAAAAACCATATTGAAAATGTTTAAATGTATGGTATAATATTTAAAAATATATTTATCTTGGTAGGAGGCAAGCAATTTGTGAAGGTTGTTGCGCAGATAATTGGCATTGTTGCCATGGTGTTTAATATTTGCTCGTATCAACAAAAACAGCAAAGAGGAATTATTGCTTTGCAGTTGTTGGGCTCGGTTCTATTTACTGTGCATTTTTTTATGTTAAACGCGTATATGGGTGGCTTGTTAAACGCGATTGGCGTTATCCGGGCGATTGTTTTTTTGTATAAAGACAAGCTGAAAACAGAGCACGTTTTGTGGCTTATCGGGTTTATTGCCATCTATGTAGCGTCGTATATTTTGACTTTGACCGTCTTTAATAAACAATTTGACATTTGGAACGCAATGATTGAAATTTTGCCTTTGATTGGTATGACAGCGACAACCTTTGCTTTTCGCAGCCGAACCCCAAAAGTTACTCGGTTATTGGGGTTGGTAAGCTCTCCGTCATGGCTTGTGTATAATTTAATTTCCCTGTCAATAGGGGCGATTTTTTGCGAGGTTATTAGCTTGGGTTCTATTTTAGTTGGTTATTTGCGATTGGATAGAGAAAAGATGAAAAAAGGGGATCAAAATGCGTAAAAAATTTTTGCATTGTTTGAGGATACAATTTCCGCCGAAGCATTATGAAGATGAACGTATTGCCGAGGTTGTGGATTATTGCGTGAAATATGGCTTCAAAAATGTGATGCTTTTCATAAATGCGGAAGAGTACAACGTTGGACATATGACGATTGAGGAAGCAAAGCCGTGGCTCGAAACGATGAAAAAAGCAAAAGAAGCTTTGGTGGAAAAGGGAATTACAGTTAGCTTAAATCCTTGGATTGAGATTGGACACCTTGACCGTTGCAGACCTTTGAAAAAGGGACAAAATTTTACCACGCAGGTGGATTACGATGGGGGCAGGTGCGAGATGGTTGCATGTCCGCTGTGTCAAAACTGGAAAAAATATTTCCTTGAATTTTATCAATATATCATTAAAGAACTTGATCCCGATACCGTTTGGGTGGAGGATGATTTCCGTTTGCATAATCACGGCGATTTAAAATTCGGCGGGTGTTTTTGCGATTTGCATATGCAAAAATATAATGCGCGCTTGGGGACGAAATATACTCGTGAAGAGTTCACGGACAGACTCTTTCGGAAGAATCCCGAGAAGCGCGTAAAAAAGGCTTGGCTTGACGTGAATAGAGAATGTATGGCAAGCCTTGCCGAGGATATTGGTCAAGCAGTGGCAGAACTTGGGCTTGGCACGAAAGTGGGCTTGATGTCCTCTATGCATGAAAAACATGCCTTGGAAGGCAGAGCTTGGCATAGATTGCATAAAGGGTTTGCGGCAGGGGGACCTATTATCGATAGACTGCATTTGCCGTGCTATGATGAGATTTCAGCAAAGAAATATTATGTGGAATTCAATCGATTGCCTTTCCACTGCCGTGCGTTGCTGCCTAAAAATACAATCGTTTATCCAGAGCTTGAAAACGGCTCGTTTAGTACGTTTACAAAAGACGCAAGATTTTTACAATTTCAGCTTGAATCGGCAATTCCGCTTTGTATCGAAGGTATGACTTACGATATTTACGATTTCGTGGGGAACGGGATTGTGCCGAGTTTTCGTTACGGCGAAGCGGTAAAAGAAATTACACCTTACTTAAACGGCGTAATGATGTTAGGATTAAAATATGAAACGTTGGAAGGAATCATTCTTCCTATTGATGAAAAAACGGCGTATAAACGCAGCGCAAAAATCAATAAGTTTGACGATTTGTATCCAGACGAATCTATTTTTAACGCTTACTTAACTTCAATAGGATTAAGCTGTAAACCGTCGACAAAAAAGCGTTTTAGAAATAAAATCGTGGCTTTGGGTGGCGGGAATACCTATAATTTTACAAAAGAACAGCTTATCGATTTGTTTGAAAATAATTTCGTTATTGTGGACGGCGGCGCAGTGCGGATTCTTATCGATCGAGGACTTGGTTTCTTGATTGGAGCAACCAAGTATGAAACCTATATAGGCGAACATAACGTACATAGCTATGAACAGGTCAAAGACGGTATATTGATTAATGACAAGAAAGGCTATCGAGTGACGGCGTTTGGGAAAGCAGGCGACTACGTTAAAATTTCGTATAAAGATGAAAGCGGCGCGCAGTCGTTTGTGTACGATTATTTGGATAATAAGATCGGCGTAGGCGATATGGATGGTGGAAATTATTTCGTGATTCCGTACGTCATCAACGGTATGTATTTCGAGCAGTATCACGACCTGCGAACGACGCTTTTGAAAACGTTTTTGCGGAAGAGCGGTGTAGAACTCGTCCTTACGAATCATGCAGGCGTGTATGTGTATTTATATAAACAGCACAATAAAAAAGTGTTGATCATTATAAATAGTACGGAAGAGGATTTTGAAGCGACGGAACTTGAATTGCAGAATGTGAAGTTCACTCAAATATATGCAATTAACCGTAAAAGCGGAGGGAGACGTTACGTAAAGTACGAGCGTCAAGGACATAAGCTTATTATAAAAACAAGGAATGAGCATTTGACATCACAAACGTTGCTGCTTGTATAATTGGATGATTCTTTTTGATGGGAACTGGAAATCTCTGTAAGCTTTGAAAATAAAGGCTTACAGCGATTTACTTTAAGAATTTGCGTCCTTGTACGGGTTAAAGTGAAAAATTGGGGGGCTAAACACTGAAAAATAAATAAAAATCGGGTGGGAAAAGGGTTGTCGCACAGTCCTGAACGCCTTTAAAATAAGGTGTTCAGGTGCGTCTTATAGGTTCGATTTCACCACTATTTTAAGTGATAAAAAGAGGGAATGTGAGACAATAATATATTCAGTCTGTTATAGAAATTAAAAAGGAAGATTTCCGTGTGATTTCGGGTTCAGTTGCCGACCAAAAGTTGGTTAAAGAATTTAAGGATTTGTTTAGAAACAAATAACCTGCTGGGTTCAAGTCAGTGCTAAAACCTGATTGACAGCAGAATCGTTCGTAACAGACAAAAGATAAAACTTTTAAAAAAAGAATATGCCATTAAAAAATAATCCAAAGAGTGGGGATACTGGTCCATCTTATGCGCGTAATGGTATTGTTGCGGATAGTAAAAAATCATTTAGTAAAAAAGTAGCAAAGAATTATAATTTTTCAGATGAAGATAAAGCCAACATAAAGAGCAAAGAGAGAAATTATAAAAAAAGACAAAAAAAATGAACAAGCCACGCGGTTAAGACCCGCCAACATCTGACTTGCTCATTTGTGTAACCTGAAGTTACACTAACAGTATATGCGATAATTTAACAAAAGTCAAGGGGTTTTACGAAAAAAATCAAAAGAGGATTTTATATGGGCGTAGTAAGAAAAATGCGGATACGTCTTGCAATTTCCTTTTAAATATGTTACAATAAATAAAAAGTGAAAAGCAAGGAGAAAATAATATGTTAAAAGGAATTCCTAAACTTTTAAGTCCTGAATTGCTTAAAATTTTATGCGAAATGGGGCATGGAGACGAAATTGTGATAGCGGACGCTAACTTTCCCAGCGCGAATTACGGGAAAAGAGTGATACGCGCGGACGGAATCAGCGGTTGCGACGTATTGCGGGCGGTACTTTCTGTTTTTCCTTTAGATACGTATTCTGACCCGAATATGATTTTAATGCAGTTGATGGCGCAAGATGTTGGCAAAATCAACCCCGTAATTTGGGGCGAATATAAAGAAATTGCCGAAAAGTTGGACGATAATGCCAAAATCGGTAATATTGACCGATTTGATTTTTATGAAAGAGCTAAAAACGCGTATGCGGTTATCGCAACGGGCGAAGAAGCGATTTATGCAAATATTATTTTGAAAAAAGGCGTTATTTAATAATATCGAAAAAAGAAAAATTCACTATGATTTACGATTTTAATTTTTATAATCCCACGAAAATATATTTTGGTAAAACGGCAATGCAAAATCTTGCAACCGAATTAAACGGTTATGGAAAAAACGTGTTGCTTGTTTACGGGAAAAATTCCATTAAAAAAATCGGCTTATACGACGAAGTGCTTTCCGTGTTAAACGCTTGCGGTAAAAACGTAGTGGAGCTTGCGGGTATCAACGCAAACCCCCGTTACGCGCAGGTGTTGGAGGGAGCTCGCTTGGTGCGGGAAAACGCAATCGATTTAATTTTGGCTGTCGGCGGCGGCTCTTGTATCGACTGCGCAAAAGCCATTTCCGTTTCCGCCTACGCAGAGGGCGACCCTTGGCAGAAATATTGGATTGATTTTGAACCTGTGAACAATCAAATCGTACCCGTCGGCTCGGTATTGACCATGACGGGGACGGCAAGCGAAATGAACGGTGGCTCGGTTATTACGCATGAGGAAAAAATGATAAAGCAGGGCAGAGTTTTTCCGCCCGAAGTCTATCCTAAATTTTCTATTTTAAACCCTGAATATACCTATTCCGTACCCAAACACCAAATGGTGAGCGGAATTTTTGATATTTTCTCGCACTTGTTGGAACAGTATTTTTCGGGCGAGGACGACAATACCACCGATTACGTGATAGAGGGCGTTTTGCAATCGTTGATAGTCAGCGCTCGCGCGGCGTTGAAAGACCCAACTAATTACGAGGCGCGTAGTAATATTATGTGGTGCGCAACGTTGGGATTGAACCGTATCACGGGGCTTTCCAAAACGCAGGATTGGGCGGTGCATCATTTAGAGCATCAACTTGGCGCGTACACCGATTGCCCGCACGGGTTGGGCTTGGCGGTGCTTTCCATTCCCTATTACAAACACATTTATCGGTACGGGTTGGATAAATTTGTGCGGTTTGCCAACAAAGTTTGGGGGATAGACGGCGAAGGAAAGACCAAGGACGAAATCGCGCTTGCGGGCATAGACGCTTTTGCGGAGTTCATCAAAGAATTGGGTATTCCTACGACCTTGCGGGAATTGGGCGCAACGGAAGAAATGTTGCCGCTCATTGCCAAAACGACTGCGCCTGGTGGCGGGTATAAAAAAGACGTGGCGGAAGAGGATTTCTTAACGGTATTAAAAGCTTGCTATTAAAATAAGAAGATTCGCAAAAAAGCGAGTCTTTTTATTTTAATAAAAACGTTGACGTTTTTTGAAAATATGCCGTATTTAAGAAATAATAGGGAAAAGTTCCGTGTAAAAAACAGCCGAGCGTACTGCGGCTGTTTTTTACATTAAAATTATATTTGACAGTTTGAAAAGTATTTGTTATACTTTAGTAAACGATTTCAAACATAGCAAAATCGTCTACCGAAAGGGTAGCGCTGAAAACGCCCGATTTGTATACAAACGGGATTTTTGTGTCCGTTTCGATATTGCGGAAAGCTTGCGGCGCTTTGTTCGAACGAACGGCAAAGGGAATACTTCCGCTGGTTTTCGTTTCGTCGTATTGCAAATCGCACAAGGAAACGAGCGCGCGGTTTTCTTCCTCAAACACAATGCATTCAATGGCTTTACCCGCTCTGCAATCGTATTTTTTGACGATATTTTCGTTTACGATATGCTTGAAAATATTTTGAAAAGCTTCGCGTTCGTCGTATTCTAATTCCGCGGCGCACCAAATCACTTTGCCTTTGCCGTACTTGCGTTCGATAAAGGCGGGATATTCGGTGTTTTGCCAAGGGGGGCAGGAATGAATGGACGCAAACGAGTAATTGCTATCGGGAGCGGCGTAAGGTAACGTAATTGTTCCCTTGATATCTCCTTGCGCGCCCTCTAAAAGGGGTAGATAATACGTCAAAGGCAGGGGGTATTCCGTGTTGAATTCGCCGAATAAGTCGCCTGCGCTTGTCGTCGGGCTGATATACACTCTCGCACCTAACTGTACGCCCGTATACGGTTCGTTTTCGTACGTTTCGCCTACTACTTTCGCGTTGAAAAATTCTTTTAATAAACGGGAATCAGATTTGCCCGAAAGATACAGCGTACCTCCGTTTTTCACGTAGTTTATAAATTGCAAAGGTGCGTCGTTGTCAAAATCTTGTAAACAAGGGGCGATAATCATTTGGTATTTATCCAAATCACGCATATTGCCGTTGGAAATGACCGCTGTAGGTACGTGCGCTTCAATCAATTTTTTCACTGCGCCGACTGCACAAGTTTTATTGTATTTGTCGCCGCCTTTTTTATCGAACATAGTTTTGCTGTCGAAATATACGGCAACTTCGGCGTATAATTCTCCCTTGTCCATATACGGTTCAAAGGGGAGCTGCCTTGCAAAGGCGTTGCCGACCCGTTCATAAACCCGTTTGTCCAACGTGCCTATGGGGTCTACCGCGTCGATAATGAGGGACGCACCGTGATGCGCTGCCGTTAGTAAAACTTCCCGTTCTAACGTTTTTTGCGGTTTGGTGATGGTATGTTCGCGCAAACTCTTATCACAACGGCAGGTCATATATTCGAACGGTTGGTTATTGGTAACGCCGTAGTAATATTTTGCCGCAAAGGAATGGGAATATAAATCGCCGTATAAATCGCCCCCTGTAAATTCGCATTCGGCATTGATACCCTCGGTTGAGCCGCCCAGCCAATCGCAGCCAATGACGGCGGCGTAGTTAAATTCTACCGTTACTTCGGGCATTTTTTCGTTGGTATACGCGCGTACGAAACGGACGAAATCTACCATCCAATCTTGCCGTGCTTTTACGTAGCGCAACCAATTCGGGTCGTCCCAATCGAGTTTTTCAGGCAAGTCGTTGCCTGTTTCCGCTTTGAAATTTTTGCGGCAAGAATCGCAATAGCAGGGAACTTCCCAATAGGGCATATCGAAGAACAGCCCGTCGAGGTTTTTAAATTCGCGTGCGAGTTCATCAATTTGTACTTTGACAAATTTGCGGTAATCTTCATTATTCGGACAGCAAAGTCCGTAGCGTTGACCGTGGTCGCGCCACGTGCTACCGTCTTGATATTTCATTTCCCATTCGGGGTGATTTTCAATCGCCCAATTATTAAAAATAAGGCTGTAATACCCGACGACTTTCATGCCGCCGTCCTTGCATTTTGCAATCAGTTTTTTGATTTGATTTTCCCCCGTCAAAAACTGTTTGTGCGTACGTGCCGTTTCGGTGGGATAATTGCAAAGTCCCACGTGCGATTGCAGATAAATCATTGGGCTTTGTATTTTTGCCCGCAGTAAATTTTCATAATATTCGTCCGCGTCGAATTTAGATAAAAATCGCTCGTCGCAATCGTGGATGTGCATATCCGTCAGTTGGCGGCGGTAAACGCCTTCGTACCATTTTTTCATTTGTTCAATTTCTCCAAATCAGGATTTTCTGCGAAATGTTTTAACATGACAATCGGGTCGCTTTCACTCAAGTTTTCGATAACGACGCCTCTCTTTGCCGCGTCTGCGCTGACGAAATATTCGTCGTGCGTTAATTGACCGTAACGAATGAGGGCGGGCGTTTCGATAACGTGTCCGCCAAAAGTGCCGTGGCCTTGTAACATAATCATACCGTACGCAGCTGCGTCTTTGATAACGACTTTTTGTCCGGGGTAAACGGTGAGGCGTTTTGCGCAAGCAAGCTTGCTCTTATAGCATACCCATTCTTCCTTGTGCGCGGCGTCTTCGTGGTCTACGATAGGGCGCATGAAACGGTTCTTTTTGAAATTGGGGTCTACGTTCAAATCCCAATCGATAACGTCCATTAAGTAATCAAAATTGCCTTTTTCTTCTTTCGGGCAGTTTTTCCAAAGCAAGTCTTCGCTTACGCACTGACCGCCGTAAAGCACCGATTGATACATAGCGTATACGTCGGATGCGAATTGCGGTTCGTATGTGCAAACGCTTGCGGGGGCATGTAAAACGCCGGGGGGAACGTCCCAACCCGTATCCAATTCAATTTTATAGGCTTGCGAATAATCGAGCAGATGGTTGTCGCCTTTATGGAAATTTTCAAGACATTTCTTGATTTCCTCTTTCGTGCATTCGGGGTTTAAACCGAAGAACGTAAAGGGGAATTCGCCACCGTGATTGTTTACCTGCGAGGGGAAGAAATACATTTCAGGCTTGCCTTCCGCGCCAACGCGTTTTGCGTGCTTGTCGCGGTGATGAATATGATGAGGCAAAGGACCTGCGTTATCAAAGAATTTCGAGAACATGGGCCATTTGTGGTATTTATCCCAAAGGTCGCCGATAATTTTTTCTTTTTGCTCGTCCACGATATCGCGTAAAAGCATTTGCATACTGCCGTCTTTTGAAACGGCGTAGGAAAGACCTTCGTCATCAGGTGTGTCAGGACCGTTTTCCGCCCAAGTGGTGGAGGCGAACCAGCGTTCGTCGATGCCGCCACGTTCCAAACCCAACACGTAATAATCGTCGGGATGCAGTTTAATGCGCTTACCGGGACGGCAGAATGCGCGGGGTACCCAAGTGGGTTTTAACCGTAAAATACCGTTGCCTTCTTGTAATAATTGTTCGCTCAATTTCATTTTCCGTTTCTCCTTATTGAAATTTGATTTTTATTTGATAAGTTTTACCTTCTTTCGGCTTTATGGGGCGCATTTGGAAGTGGTCGAAGCGGGTCAATGCGGGTTCTATACCCAAGGCGTAATCACCGCTAATCATACTCTTCCATTCTAGTGTTATGGGGAAATCCGCGACGTTGTATAGCATTTCGACGGATAGTGCCTTTTCGGGGTTATACAAACGGATTCTTCCCTCGGATAAAGTATGGTAATAAACGTCCTCGCTGCCGCCGTCTACGGGCGGGGTAATCTGAAACATTTCCCCTTGACGGGCTTTGGCGGCTTCTGTTAGCGGGTCGCTCTTCACCGCAGGAATATCCATTTGTAAACATTCGTCTAAAAACGGGTATCCGTAATTGATATGGTAGAGCAATACATATTCGCTTTCGCTAAAATTTTCGTTGACAACGGTATCGTTGATTTCCAAAGAATTTTCCGTGATTTTATAGCGGCGTTTTAATAACAGATTCTTTCCAAATAACGCGCTTTCTCGGATAATGCCGCATACGTAAACGTTGCCGTCTTCTTCATAGGCGTACGCACGTTCCGCTTTTTTATAATGCAAACTGCCGTGGACGGGCTTATCGGCAATGCAGGAGGATACGTTATCCATGCCGCAGGTGTATAAAAATCCGCCTTCGAAATTTCCTACAAAATCACGCGCGCCGTCGTTTAACCCGTTCTTGCTTAAAAAGGAAAGATGTACGCCCTTAAATTTTGCCCACACGATATCCAAGGCATTGTCTTTGTTAAAGAGCAATTCTAAAGCGCCGTGTTGCACTAAAATACAGTGTTTATCGACAATTTGAATATCATATGCAGCGCAAATTTGCGCGCGATTTCCTAATTTCCTTTCCTCCATAACGCCTCCTTGCTTGTGTGTGGAAAAGTATTTGTTTAGCACAGTATAACACGCCATATCGGCGAATAATAGGTAAAAATATATGCAAAAACATTGTTTTTGTATAAAATGGGATAAATAGAATTATGGATATTAAGTACAACAAAGAAAAACTTTCTGTCGTTTTAGAAAACGTTTACGAGCTGTTAAAAACGCCGATTAGTATTTTCGATAAAGATTTTCAATTTTTAATTTCGTATCCGCCCGAGGGGTATTTGACGGAGTTTTGCCGTATGGTGCGGGGAGATTCCGAGCGATTAAAAAAATGCCATCGTTCGGACGAAAAATCTTGCGCGCAGTGTAAAGAGAGCAATCAAACGTTTTCGTATTTATGTCATGCGGGCATACGGGAAACGATTACGCCCATTCGGTTTGAAAAGATGATTATCGGTTATCTTTTATTTGGAGAATACCGAATAGAAGGAATGGACAAAGACGTGCGCGCTTATGCGGCAGAAAACGGTATGGATGCCGATTGTTTGCAGGCGGCATATGAAAAATTGACGGTGCTGACGGAAAGGCAGGTGGAAGCAACTTGTAGCATTTTACAATCTTGCATTTTGCAATTTTGGCTTTCCGAGGCGATTTTGTTAAAGGAAAACGACCTTGCCGAAAATATCAAAAAATTTATCGACGAAAATTTACACGAAGGGTTGACCGCAGAAGATATTTGTAAAAATTTCTTTTTAAACCGCCAACAATTATATGCGGTTTTCCGCGAGAATTTTAATCAGTCCGTAAAAAAATACGTTCTGGAAAAAAAGATTTTGCGCGCGAAACAATTACTGTCAACGACGAATCTTTCCGTGACGGAGATTGCGGAAAAAACAGGCTTTGCCGATTACAATAACTTTATACAGAGATTTAAAAAGATAACGGGGGTAACGCCGTTGCAATATCGGAAAAAAGGAATATAAAAATCGCCGCGCAAACAAAGCGCGGCGAAAAATTTATTCATCATCCGTGTGAGGCAGAAAACTGGTTTTTCTGTATTCGGCGGGGGTAATGTTAAAATATTTTTTAAACAAACTGTGGAAATGACTGGGTGATTCGAAGTTTAATTCGTTTGTAATCTGAATCAAAGTCATATCTGTAAGCGAAAGCAAATCTTTCGCATATTGCAGTTTTGTGCGGTTTACGTATTGCGTGATCGTACAGTGCATATATTTTTTAAAAATACGCGTAAGCTGTGGATAACTGTACGGCAGATTTTGTTGCGCCTCTTTGATTTGCTCGTTTGTGATTTGCGGGTTGTTAAGCTGCTGAATCAATGGTTTCAAAATAGGAGGGATGCTGTCCACGCGCTGTCCCTTTTGCCACTGTTCGATAAATTTCAAAAAAATCATGGAAAATATCAAATTGCATTGCTGTTCAGTATACGGTGTGCTTTGATTTTTCAAAGTCTGTATATCCAAAAACATATTTGTAAATTTGTCCAAGGAATTTTGTGAAAGGGAAAAATAGAAAGGTTGTTTCGAGTTACACAGCTCTTCGTACAAAGTGGGGGAATATAACCCCAAAAACTCCCGCACATAGGAATCGAGCGCGGCAATGCAAACGCCTTGGTATTGGTTTTTTACGCGATTGGGGTAATAAAAGGCGTGATGATCTTTGGGTGAAATAACGCACCCCATACCCAAGGTCATCATTTTTTCTTCGCCGTTGATGCGATGTAAAATTTCATCATTTAATACGATGGCGATTTCCCAATGTGTCTGCGTATGGTATAAGGGGTATTCGAAATTTACCCAATAAAACGAGGTCTTCGAGTCTTTCCATGGCGTACATTGTTCGTATGTGGAAATAACAGGACCTTGTGTTTCAGTGATGATACCCACGTAGGGATAAATTTTTTTCTGCTTGGAGTCGCTCATAGCCGTATTATAACCCCAAGAAAACGTTTTGTCAATACTTTTTTGAAATTTTTAAGGATAAAATTACTGTACTTTTTCCCATTTTTAACAAAATATGCAATTTTACAGCACTTTATGCAATTTTTGAGTATGCTGGTAAAAATTTTATAAAAAATAATAAAAAGCTTGTTTTCTGAATTTTATTCTATTATAGGAAATATGCAGTAGGCGTAAGCAAACGGAAGAATAGGCTGTTCTTTGTGCCTCGACGGAAGCGTCGGGGTATTTTTGTTCTAAAATGTATTTTGCATAGGAGCAATAGGCAAGATAAGAACACGATGGGAAAGAGGTGGGCGGCTCGGTTTGATTATGCAAAAAAAGGATGATTGATAGCGGCAAGAAACAGAGATAGAACAGCTTGGATAAGGAGGGCGTTTGCGCGGCGATAATGTAGAGAAATATGTGAAAAATGGCAAAAATTCACGCAAAATATAGAAATAAATGGGAAGATAGGGTTTTTATGGCGTTTTAATGGGATGAAGTGCAATTTTTGAGCATATTTTTGCAATTTATAAATATCGACAAGGCGCAAAATGTATGTTATACTATTATTACTAAAATAGTAGAATGTGGGGATATCCTGCCCTTGAGGCGGTTTATTTTGGTTGAAAATTTTCTATAAACCAACTTGTATCGTTAAAAGTGAGAAATTCGGCGGTATATAAGTCGGAAGTCTAGCGGAAAGAAATTATAAAAAAATTATTGAAATTATTGTTTTTTTATGAAATCGGTATAGGTGAAAGAATTCGTGGATTGCAATTTTTATGAAAATGATAAGCGGCGGATGTCCACACAATAAAAAAGGAAACGAATAAGGAGTAATGCAATGAAAGGAAAATATCCCATTACGGGTACGTTTATTGACGAGATAACCTACGACATTCCTGCGTCCAACTGGACGAACGAGCAATGGGCTGCGGATCTCGATCATATGAAGGAAGTGGGAATGGATACCGTGATTCTTATGCGCGGCGTATTTTACGATAAATGCATCTATCCTTCTAAAATTTTTCCGACCTTGAAAGAAGAGGGGGAAGATTTTGCGGGATTCATTATGGAAGAAGCGGCGAAACGAGATATGCAGGTGTTTATGGGTATGTACATAAAAGACCTCACGTGGAATGGGGGGGATTATCTGCATGAGCGGAAACAAAACGAAATTTATATGAACGAAGTTTTAGAAAGATATAAAGATATGCCTTCGTTCAAAGGTTGGTATATTCCGCACGAAACGGGAAGTGAAATTTATAACATTACGCAAACGATGGGAAGCCTTGCAAAGATGTGTAAGGATAAGTCTCCCGATAAAAAAGTATTCATCAGCCCCTTTTTCAGAGGACAAAATCTTTATCCCGACGCTATGTCGCCCGAACTGACCGCAGACGTTTGGAATCATATTTGGAAAGACTGCGGAAAAGAAATTGATTATTGCGCTTTCCAAGACGGTACGACGCGGTTATGTGATTACGGCGATTATTTAAAAGCGATAAAGGAAGTAACGGACGTTTACGACATAGGTTTATGGGCGAACGTAGAAACGTTTGAACGGGACGTGCGTTCGATGTTCTATCCAATACCCTTTGACGTTTTACGCAGAAAAATTCAAATCGCGCAACAGTACGTGGAAAAATGTGTTACGTTTGAATTTTCGCATTTCTTAAGTCCGCAGTCGATTTTCCCTTCGGCGAAAAATTTAAATACGTTATACCGTAACTATTACGGCAAGAAATAGCCCGAAAAAAATAACTTAAATTTACCCCCATGGGGGTTGTTTGTTGTGAGAACAACAAACAAAAATGCTTAAATGAAAAAAATAAAATTAATATATGCGAGGAAAAATGCTATGAAAAAAACAATGAAAAAATGGTTGACCGGCGTGCTTGCTATGGTGATGGCGTTCGGTATGGTTGCTTGTGGCGGTAACGATGCAAGCAGTTCGTCGGCTAAGAACAGCTCTTCCGAGTCTGTGGGGGGCGAAGAAAGTAGCTCTTCCGAGTCCGTGGGCAGCGAAGAAAGCAGCTCTTCCGAGTCTGTGGGGGGCGAAGAAAGCAGCTCTTCTTCTGAAGAGGACGGCGACGTTGTGGAAGCGAAGAATCCGTACAAATTGACGATGTACTCGTTCTCGGGCGGTTACGGCAGAGCTTGGTTGGACTCTTTGGTTTCGCGCTATAAGAAAGTCCGCGCAGGGAAAGAATTTGTTGTCGACGGCGTTACGTATGACGGTGTAGAATTTGATATTACAGCTGCAAAATCGGTTATGTCGTCTATGGCAGCGGCAGGGGATACGTACGATATTTGGTTCCAGGAACAAGTATTTTATAACCAGTTGGTTAAAAAGGGTATGTTCGCGGATATGACAGAGGTTATGACGAGCGATAACCCTTATGAACCTGGCGTTACGTTGGAAAGCAAGCTTACGGCGGAACAGGTAGACTATTATAAGAGAGACGGTAAGTATTACGGTATTCCCCATTATGCAGGTTACGTAGGTATCTCTTATAATAAATATATGTTTGACGCGAATAACTGGTATTTCTGGGATGAATACGATAAAGCAGATCTCGAGGGAAATCCGGATAACTGTTTTGTTATGTATCCCGAGGACAAGAAAACGGCGGGTCCCGATGGGATTTACGGAAACGAAGACGACGGTTTGCCCACGACGTATGCGGAATTTTATGCGCTTTGCGAAGTAATTAAGAATACGAACAAACCTATTTCTTGGGCGGGTAAATACAGACAAGAATACATCAACTGGTTCTTGACGGCGCTTTCTGCGAACAATATGGGTTTGGAGCAAATGGCTTTGAACTATTCCTTTGACGGTACGGCAGAAGATTTGATCGTGTTCAACGAAGACGGTTCGATTAAGACGGACGAAAACGGCAATATCGTAACGGAAAAATTGGTGATTGACGGAACGGTTAACGGTTACGAGTTGGGTAGACAGGCTGGTAAATATTATGCGCTTGACTTCATGTCGACGATTTTGGAGAACGGGTGGTGCATAGGCGGTACGGATACCACCTACGAACAAACGACGGCGCAAACGGACTTCGTAAAAGGCGTAACGCCCGCAACGAACAATGCGGCAATGTTGATTGACGGTTGTTGGTGGGAAATGGAAGCAGCGAAGTCGTTTGCAGATATGGAAGCTAGCAAAAAAGAAAATTATAAAAACCGTTACGGTTGGATGCCTCTTCCTTGCGTAGACGAAGCTGCGGCACAAGCGAGAGCGGCAGAGATGCAAAAAGGCAATAAGGGCTTTACGTTGACGGATACGCACAATTCCCTCTGCTTTATTGGCGCGGGAGTTTCCGATGCGGAATATGAAATAGCAAAAGATTTTATTCAATTTGCGTACACGAACGAATCGCTTGCGGATTTCTCGATTATTACCGATACGACCAAGGCTGTTCAATATACTATGACGGACGCGCAAAAGGCAAAGATGTCTGCATACGGCAGATCGCTGATGACGATGCAAGAAAAATCGGATATCGTATATACGTTCTCTAAAAATGAATTCTACCAGCTTAATGAATCTTCGTTTAGCGAATATAAGAAAGCTTTCAGCTCGCAAATCGGCGACGCTACGTATGACGTGGTTGTTGACGAACTGAATAAAGGTGTATCTACGGAAACTTATTTCAAGGGTTTCTATGCACAGCAAAAATACAAGTGGGCTATTGAAATTATAAAAATCAAATAAGAATCTTTTCTAAAAATCGGCTCCCCGCGGCAAGCGGGGAGCTACAAGAGGAAAAAGTATGAATGAGATTAAGAAAAAAATTAAGAAGCCGAAAATCAATAAAGGGGATTTAATCTTTTATTGTATCTTTTTGGCTTGGCCCGTACTGCAGTTCTGCGTATATTACATAGGGGTAAATTTTAACTCGATTTTGATGTCGTTTAAAGTTGCCACGGATTTTGATAATACTACGGGCGCTATTATTTGGGATAATTTTTCTTTCGCGCAATATAAACACGTATTCACTACGTGGATGGATGGCAATTTCGTGAACATGGTAAGCGTTTCGCTTCGCGCATTTTTGATTACGCACTGCATTTCTGTTCCTTTGGGATTGTTATTTGCTTATTATATTTACAAGAAATTGATTGGTTGGGGTGCATTCCGCGTAATTTTATTTTTACCCAAAATTATTTCGGGTGTTGTTATCGCGTTGATGTTTAACTGGTTCTTGTCCGAATATGTTCCCGTGGTGCTTCCTAGCGTGGGCAATTTGCTGGCGATAGATAGAGATTTGCAATTCCCCGTATTGATGTTTTATAACATTTGGATTGGTTTTGGTACGACGGTTTTGATGTATTCCAATAAAATGTCCAGCATTTCGGAAGAAATTATCGAATCGGCGCATTTGGACGGCGCGACGGGATTAAAGGAATTTTGGCATATCGTATTGCCGCTTACTTATTCTACCGTTTCCGTGTTCTTAATTACGGGCGTGGCGCAGATTTTTGTTAACCAATTCGGCGCGTACGAAATGTTCCAAGGCACGGCAAGTCCAAACGTAAAGGGTGTAGGTTATTATTTCTTCGTGGAAGTAAAGGGCAAGTTTTCGCATCTTGCAAAAGCGGAGGATTCGGCACAGATTCCTATGTTCTCGGCAATCGGCGTCGTATTGACAATGATTACGATTCCCGTTGCGCTCACTTGTCGTTGGGCGTTTGAAAAGTTCGGACCGAGTGAAGAGTGAGGAGGAGAGTATGAAAAATAAGATAAAAGAAAAGAAAAATACTTTTACTCCGTTGACGGTAATTTTGCTGGTCGTTCTGATTTTATATTGTATTACCTTTTTCTATCTTTTACTTTGGGGGGTTTGTACCTCTTTCAAAGTAAGCTTAAGCTTTTACAGATGGGAGCCGAAAAACTTCTTTAGTAGCTATTCTGGTTACGAGGATTGGATAGAGGCAAAAATCATCTCGTTGGAGGCTTTGGCGATTGACTTGCAGGCTGAGGTTGATAGATTTTACGCATTGGGTCGTGACTATAAAAGCCAATATGATGCAGCGAAAGGTGCGTTGAACAATTGCATGGCCGAAATAGATACTTTGGACGTTATGTTGGATGAAATTCGCGCACAGAGAGAAGAAATGCATGGATTTTTGCCTTTCTATACCTACAAACACATTCTTGCGGATTTTGCGTATAACACACAGCGCCGCGGAAATATCGGTATGTGGCAAATGTACGGAAACAGTATTTTGTATGCAGGCGGATGCGCGTTCGGTGCAACGTTCGTGCCTTGTATAGCCGCTTATGCGTGCGCGCGTTTCCAATATAAATTTTCGCGTATCATGCACACGACGGTTATTATCGTTATGATGATTCCCATCGTCGGCAGTTTGCCTTCGGAAATTAAGATGGCGCAATATACGCACATATACGATAAAGCGTGGGGCTTATGGGTAATGAGGTCGAACTTCCTCGGTTTGTATTTCCTCGTGTTTTACGATATTTGTAAAGCCTTGCCTACGTCTTTCTCGGAAGCGGCGAAAATGGACGGCGCAAACAATTTCCAGATATTCTTCAAAATCGCTTTACCTTTAATTAAGAATACTTTCTTTACGGTGCTTTTGATTAAGTTTATCGAATTTTGGAACGAATATCAAGCTCCGATGGTATTTACGCCCAATTATCCCACGATTGCAATGGGGTTGAACCAAATTATGAGTTATAACGGGGATTCGCTGAAGTTTGACCATACGACAGTACCTGCGAGAATGGCGGCGGCGGTATTGACGGCTGCGCCCGTATGTGTTTTATTTGCGTGTTTCCAAAAACGCTTGCTCGGCAATCTTACAATGGGTGGCGTAAAAGGTTAATTAAAAAAATAAAAGGAGAGAAAATAGATGAAGAGAATGAAAAAAATTCTTATTACATCTGTATTAACAGTGGCGGCGGGCGCATTGATAGCGCCCCTTGGAAGCTCTGTGCTGGCAGGCAAGGCTTCGAACACGCCGACGTGGAACGAGATTGCAATAGAAACGCAATACGTACGCGACGAGGTTATTTCCATACCTGATCGTTACGTTTCTATTAACGGCAATCAATACGATGCAAGTATCAAATTGGAATATCCCAACGGCACGAAAATGGAGATTGAAAGCGGGGATATGAAGTTGGATTCTCCCGGACAATATACGTTGATTTACGAAGCAAAAGCCGATTCTGAAACATACACGGAAGAAGTAGACTTCTTGGTTGCCGATAAACTTTGGAGCTATAAAAAATCTAATACTACGGTAGAATACGGCAAGGTAGGGGATACTTCGTGTCTGCTTGTCGGGCTTGCGGCGAACGACGTTTTGACGTTCAACAAAATAATCGATTTGAGCACGCTTAAAGCCACCGACACCTTGATTAAGGGATTTATAAATCCTGAAACGGTAGGTACGTATGAATTTGATAAGCTTATTTTTACCCTTACGGATGCAACCGATTCCACCCAAACATTAACCTTCCGTGGAAACAGATCGTCTACGAATAACCAAAGATTTGCCAGCTATTGGACGTCGGCTGGAGCCAATCAGACGCTTTCCGGATGGGACAACAATGCCAGTAGATATTCTACAGCGGCAACGGTACAAGACGGTATTTGCGGCACGGTAGCCACCAATGCTTCGTTCTATTCACAAAACGGTTCGTATAATCCGGTTCGTTTTTGGGACGTTACCGCAGACAAGTGTTCGTTTACTCTGTCGTACGATAGTAAGGAAGTAAAGACCTTTATCAATGGAAATTGGATGTCGGATTTGGATAATGCGGAATATTACGAAAAAGAACCTCTTTGGTACGGTTTCCCTAGTAATAAAGTATTTCTTTCCGTTCGAGTAGACGGGTGTGCGGCTGAACGTGTGAATTTCTGCCTTTCGAAGATTTACGATTACGATTTAACGGCGGAAAATAAATTTATGGACAGCGACGCGCCGGACATTACGGTCAACGTAGAGGAGAAATACGTTTCTTTTGAAAACGGCACCTATCAATTTATCCCTACGGCGCTGGTCGGTTGCAACTTCCCCGTTCCAAAAGCAACTGGTTTCGATATGTATTCGGGCGACTTGAAAGTGGAAACGAAGGTGTATTTCGATTATAACAATAGCAAAGTAGAGCGTTCGATTATTAACGGAACTTTCTTGGTAAACAAAGCGGGTAAATATACGATTGTTTATAAAGCAGTGGACGCAATGGGGAACGTTACGGAAAAATTGTATTGGATTACCGCGACGAAAACGGCTGCAAATCCCCTCACGCTGACAGTAGATACGCAAGATGCGCAAACAAGCGGCGTGTGCGGGGAAAAAATCGATTTGGCAAAGTATAGCGTGTCGGGTGGCGGCGGCGATAGTAGCGTTTCCATTACGGCGAAAAACGGTACAACGGTTTTAGACGTTTCTAACGGAATGTTCCTTCCCGAAGAGGCGGGTGTGTGGACGATTGAATACGTCGCAAAAGATTTCGTGGGTAGCGTACGTGATTTTAGCTATGAAATCACAATCGATTGGGGTACGAAGCCCGTCTTCGTAGACGAGCCTGTTTTACCCAGATATTTGCTTGCGAACGTTCGTTACACGGTGCCCACGGTTCTCGCATACGATTATTCTACGGGAACGAAGACGGAATGCATTGCGCAGATGACGTTGGTGGACGCAAACGGCACGGTTTCTTATAACGCAGGCGATACTTTTATTCCTGCAATAGCCGAGGGAAGTTCTTCGGTTACGATGACGTTTACGGTAGGCGGCGCAAGCTACGAAAAAACGATTCCCATGGTGGAAGCTTTGCTGGAGGGTGATAGAGGTAGAATTAATTTCTTTATTGAAAATATGTTCCTCGGTGAAAACTTTACCGCAGAGAGAAACCGTGATGGTTTGACGTTACTTGCACAAGAGGACGGCAATATTTCTTGGATTTATGCAAATCCCGTTGCGGCGGAAGGCGCTTCGATAAACGTTAAGGGGATAAAGGGTCAAAGTGAATTTGAAGGCTTTAAAGTAACCTTTACCGATTATGAGGACAGCAATATTGCGGTTACTATGAACGTGTATACGGCAAGCAATGGCTATTTGTGGATAAACTTCGGCGATACACATAGAGAATTGAAAAAAGGTTTCAATATCGGTAACGATGAAAATGGAAACGCTTTGGATGAATTCTATTTTGCCTACAAGTTTGGTAAATTCTACGTGGACTCCATTGCTGTAACCGTTGCAAACGACGATAACGGAAATCCTTTCAATGGTTTCCCGTCTAAAAAAGTTTATATTAGCACGGAAGTTATTGGCGTTGCAAGTGGCGACGGTTATATCGTTGAACAATTTGATAATAACGTCATCACTTCTTCTACGATGGACAGAACTGCTCCGAGAATCGCCATCGACGGCATTTACGGCGGTATTCATAAACTCAACGGGACATACGTCGTAGAGAAAGCAATTGCAAGCGATACTTTAGACATGGATGTTTCCTGTTTTGTTACGGTAAGAACGCCAGACGGCGAACTTGTAAAAGACGTAAACGGCTTGCTTTTGGAAAACGTGAGTACGAACCGCGCATACACGATTGAGCTTAAACAGTACGGGCAGTATTCGGTGGAATATACGGCGCAAGATTTTAACAACAACGTTGGGCCGCTGGTTTATACGGTGAACGTATTTGACCGTAAAGCGCCTACGGCGACGGTAGCGGATACGTGGTCGGCGACGGCGAAAGTTGGCGATACGGTTGTGCTTCCTGAAATTTATATCGAGGACGACTTCTCTTCAATTGCGGAAATGAAAGTGTACAGAATGGTACGCAATCCGTATGGGGACGTTCGTAATTTTGGTTACGATTATAAAGTTCTTTCAGATGGTTCAATACAATATATTCAATACAGCTTTACGTTTACCAACGTGGGTGATTACAAGTTTATCAACGTAGTATACGACGAAACTGGTAATCAGAAATTGGTGGAATACGTCGTTAGGGTCGAGGCATAAAGGAGGAGCAAAATGAAGAAAAAACTTTCTATATTATTAGCAGCATTGTTGTTGGCTTCTACTTTGGCTGCGTGTGGAAAAAAGAGTGAGGATTCCTCCTCTTCTGCGCTTGGAAGCTCTGAAATTACAAGTTCCTCTGAAGCGGAAGACAATTCTTCGTCGGAAGAATCGTCGGAGGAATCTTCCGAATTGGAAGGCAATTCTTCGTCGGAAGAATCTTCAGAAGAACGTGAGTACGTAGAGGGCGGTACAATAACCGACGAGGGTGAACATTACGTCAGCGAAGAAAAGTTGTTACATAGAAAAACGGTTACGGAAACGAATAGACCGTTTGCAACCAACGGTCAGACGGAATACATTATTGTTTTGGGTACGGATGATGCGAGGGCGATTAACGCAGCCAGCTTCCTCGCCTCGCAAATTGGTCTTTGTAACGGTGCGAAACCCAACTTATACATCGACGCCGACCAAGATTTGATGCTTGATGACACTACCCTTGCGAACCGCGCGCTTGCCTATACGTCGACGACGAAATATATCGTTTTTGCGCACGAAAGATTGGAGCAGGAAGCGAATATCGAGTGGGCAACCGACGTAGACCTCGGATACAGTGGTTATATGATTAAAACGGTGGGCGACAGCGTGTTTATGAAAGTGAACAGCTTTTACGGCTATCAAACCGTTGCGCAGTCATTCTGCCGCGAAGTGCTTGGGTACGAATGGTATTCTGCAGATATGCAAATATACACGAAAGACGGTTCTACTTTGCCGGATATGGATATCGTGGAGAAACCGGATTTTGATTTGAGTTGGAACAGCGGCTATTTATCGAATTCTGATTATATGGCGTCTCCTGTTACGGTTGAAGACGTGTTCACGACCATTAACGGGAATTTCTGTCATAACTCGTTGGATTTCTTGCCTGTCGCTGAACATTCGGAAGCTCATCCAGATTGGTATGCATGGGAAGCGGCTACGCCTATCAATCAGCTTTGCTATTCGGCGCATGGAAACAAGGCGGAATACGATTTGATGCTGCAGGCGGCGTTTGAAGCCGTAATGAAAAACATTGCGGCAAACCCTGATGACGCGGTGCTTACGTTTACCCGTCAAGACGGCTACGGACATTGTATTTGTGATACTTGCAATAAAATCAGCAAAGTCTTCCACGATTCGCATGCAGTAATGTATATGTTTTTTGTAAACGATTTGGATACGTTGGTGCAAGCGGAATTGCAACGTCAAGCGGAAGAGAACGGTACGCCGAAACGTGAACTCACCATTTTGTTCTTCGCATATAGCGGTACGGCGGCAGCTCCGGTTGCGGGGACGGAAATGGATAATTACGTAGTGCCTTCTACGCAAGTGGAAGAGAAAGAAGACGGTACGAAAGTAAATGTGATCGAGTACGAAGGAAAATCTATCGAGCTTCCCTACGTGAAAACATACGAAAACGGATTAGAATGTAATGAGAACGTAGGCGTTTTCTATGCTCCCATAGAAGCGTCTTTCCAAGATTCTTTCTATCATCCTCAAAACAGACAATACAAAACGACCTTTGAAAAATGGAGCTTGCTTTCGGATACGCTGTATTGCTGGATTTACGATACAAACTTCACGCAATACCTCGTTCCCTATAATTCTTACGACGGTATTCCCGATACGTTACGTTTCTTGAAAGATATCGGCGGCGAATTTGTTTTCCATCAAGGGGACAGACAAAACGAAGTTTACGCAGGATTCGGTGCGTTGCGTACGTATTTGTCTTATACGCTTATGCGGGACGTAAACCTTGACGCAGGGGTGTTGGTGAACAAATTCTTTGAAAATTATTTTGGGCCAGCTGCAGAACCTATGCGTGAGTATTACGAAATTATGGTTGCGCATATCGAGCAATTACAGGTATTGTACCCAGAAGTATTTTATACCCAAAGACGTACCAACACAATGGATAAACTGTATTGGCCTTGGGCGACGATGCAAACGTGGTTAAAGCTTTGCGACGACGCGTTCTACGCGATTGAAAAGTATAAGGAAACGGATGAAACATTGTATAATAAACTGTACGAACATATTTTAACGGAAACGATTTTCCCTCGTTTCGTAATATGTCAATTCTACGACAGCTATTATACGGAAATCGCAATTCAAGAAATGCGCGCTTCGTTTGTGGCGGATTGTAAAGAAATGGGCTACCGTTATTATGCGGAAGGTGTGTCCATTAATCCGTACTTCGCAGCGTGGGGATTCTAAAGAAGTGGATCAGGGCGCTCCCGAATGAGCGCCCCCCAAAAAATAAAAAAATAAAAATAAAATTGGAGGGAAAAATATGAACAAAATAAAAAAAGCATTATTGCTTGCAATGTCGTTCGTAATGTCCGCTACTTTGTTTGCAGCGTGCAAGAAAGATGGCGGTGATTCGACTAGCAGCGCGCCCGTAAGTTCTTCCGAAGAAGTAACGTCTTCTGAAGCGGAATCTTCCAACGAAGCAAGCTCCAACGAAGCAAGCTCCAACGAAGCAAGCTCTGACGAAGCAAGCTCTGATGAAGCAAGCTCCGACGAAGCAAGCTCTGATGAAGCAAGCTCCGATGAAGCAAGTTCCGACGAAGCCAGCTCTGAAGGCTCTTCCGAAACGCCTGGCGTTGAAACAAGCGTTGCAATCAGCGGCGGAAATACGGTTATGGAATTTGAAACGTTGCAATTATCGGCAAGATTGTCGGGCATGGACGAAGATTTAGCGGTTGTTTGGGATTCGTCTGAAAAAACGGTTGCGACGGTAGACGAAAACGGTTTGGTAACGGCGTTAAAAGCGGGAACGACGAAGATTACGGCAAGCGTAAACGACGGCGGAGTTACCGTAAGCGCGTCAATTGATTTGACGGTAACGAAGACGAATCTTTTGCACGAAATTAAATTCAGTGTGGATTCGTTGAATATTTATGAAGGCGAGTTAGACCAAGTACAAGCAAGCGTAACGTACGACGGAGAAACGTTGGACGATGAAGACTATGCAATCGAATATACGTGGGAAAAAATCAGTGGCGACGATAACGTAGTGTCTTTGCAAAACGACGGCGGCGTGGCTACGATTACGGCACTTTCGGCAGGTAACGTGGTTTATAAGGTGTCGACGACGGTACGCGGATACGAAGTTAGCAAAGAAATCGAAATTACGGTTATGTCCGTTTCCTATTCTTGCGTGCTTGAAAACAAAAATATTGCTGAAGTAGAAGGCGGATATAAAACTGTTCTTCAGCTTAGCGACACGGAAACGGTAGCAATGGAAATCGGCAAAGCTTACGGCACTATAAACGGCGAACCTACGGAAGACGAAGTTCAGGTGGCGTGGGTGGTAGAAACAAATGACGGCGCTATTTCGTTGGATGGCGATACGCTTACGGCGTTGAAAGCGGGTGAAGCGGTGTTGAAAGGCACGACGAGCTACGAAGGCGAAGAGATTAATATAACCCTTACGGTTGTCGTTTCCAAGGCGGAAGTTGCTTTGGCTGACAAAATGACGCTGGAAACGTATAATCTTACTACGTTCACACTTCCTTCCAATATGAAGGGCGAAGTAGTAAAGGTGAGCGTTGACGGTGAAAATGTGCTCTTTGATAAAGCGAATGAGAAAGGTTCTATCGCAGAAAATGTCATTACGGTAGACGTTGACGGTATTCCCGCGAAGAACGAACAACTCGGCAAAGGCAAAACAATGACAATTGAAACGAGTACGACGATTTATACGGCAACCGTAGACGTGTATACCATGGTCATCAATACGGCAGAGGAACTCGATCAATGGCAGGCAGCTGCGGCGGATAACTCTGTAAAAGCAGGTTACGTTATCGAAGAACAAAAATTGGCATACCTTTCGGGTTACTTCATTCTCGGCGATAATATCGAATATAACAAAGTGTGGACGCCGATTATTCCTCATGCAGGCGCAAACCCCAGTATTTACAACTTGTGTAACCAGACGAACACAAACGTTAAAGGTTGGATTGAGCAATACGGCTCGGATAAGGTTATCGCGGTAAATGGTTGGACGCAAAGCGATAAGCTTGGATTCCACGGTACGTTTGACGGGGATGGACATTACATCAACGGCATGGAAACTAGTGGCACATACAGCGCTTTCGTTATTGTTGCAGGGGATACCTCTGTCATGAAAAATATTGCATTTACAAATGCAAAAGTAGGCTCGAAGAGCGGGCTCTTGAATAATCGCGGTTCGGCAACGCTTGAAAATATTTATATTGAATTAGTTTCAATGGAAAGCGGTAATGGCAACGATACGACGGCTTTGTTTGGCGCTCGCGATATGTCTGTGAAAAATGCCAAGAACGTACTTATCGACGCAAGCAAGTGTGATTTCAGCAAAGTAACGAATTCGGCATATTTGGCAAGCCTTAGTGCAGCAGTAGCAGAAGGCGTGTACGTAATCGGCGCGGAAGAGTTGGAAGTATCGACGAAAGAAGCCGCTACGGTGGCGGCGTTCTGGGGCTATGATGCCTCCAACGACGTTGCGGGCAGCTTTGTAGATGCGAAAGCGCTTCTTGCAGACGAAGTGCACGGAGCGATTGTAAAAGAATGGGGCGATATGTGGTTTGTTGATGAACGCGGCATAGTGATTCCTACTTCGGTTATGAGCCAGTATGGCGGCGACGTAACGATTGAAAATACGGAAGCGTCCGTCCCTGCAAATTCTTCGTTTACAGTGTTTACAAATCAAGATGGAAGATATATCGTTTATAGCTTGAAAGAAGCCGTTGCGGGTATCTCCGTTGAAGGAAACGTGATTTCCGTTGCAGGGGAGGCAATCGGTACGAGCTTTACGGTTGTGGCGACTTCGTTGATTGACGGTAAGACGGCGGAAAAATCGTTTACCGTAGGTAAAATGATGGAAAAAGTTACTGCGGAAAATACGGTAGACGTAAATCTTGGTATGTCCATAGTGGAATCGGCAGTGGTTATGGGTGAAACGGCGAACGTTGACCTTTCCGAAATTTTCGATGCTTATCTCAAGGGACAGACGGTAACCGTAAAATATGGGGAAGACGTTGTTTACGAAGGCGTTATCGACTCGGCTTCTTGGGCAATGCCTTTGGATAAATTTACATCGAACGATAGCGGTGAAGCAACCTTGGTATTTACGTATGAGACCCAAGAAAAAGCATACGAACTTACTCTTCCCATTCAAATTGATAACAGAGTAGAGCTCAACAGTACGAACGTGGCGAATCCTACGGCTTTGCGTGATATCATTCAATCTAATATGTCGGCAAGCTACGTTCTTACCTCTAATTTGAATATGAGCGGCTTAACGTTGGCTTGGATTAAAGGTGATTTCACGGGTACGATTGACGGTAACGGTTACGGTATCGTAAATACGACGCTGGCTAGTTATGTGGCGAATGAAGGCGGTTATAAGCCCGCGTTTATCGTGAACAACTACGGTACGTTAAAGAATATCCGTTTTGAAATTGCAGATTTGAATACGAGTGGCGGTTCGTATGACCGCGGTCTTGTGGCTTACAATTACGGTACGGTAAGCAACGTTTACGTGGATTTCAATATCGCTACGTTATCGACGAGAGGAGACGCGCAGACGGAAGCTATGGACTGGATGGACGGTGCAGGTCTTGTGCGTCAGAACGCAGGCACGGTAGAAAACTGTATCGTTAAGGTTACGCAAATGGCAGGATTGGAAGTACCTGCAAACTGGATCAGCGGTTTAATTACTTGGAATCAGACAAGCGGAAAAGTCTTTAATTCGTACGTAATTACGGGAATAGAAACCGTGGATTGTATTCAGGTAGACAGCACGCAAAAAGCAGACGCTACCCAATATACTTCTTGGGAAGCGATGGATACCTCTGTGATTACGGCAGAAAATGGGTTCAGCAACGCTTGGAGCGTGGTTGACGGTGCTGTTTACTTCGGTTCTTTGGAACTCTACGACGGCATTACGGCAGAAAATACGGTAACGTTGAAAAAATCGACAGAAGTAAACCTTAATATCGGTTATGCAAACAGTGCGCTCGTTATGGATACGTCGAGCATGGTAGAATTGGATCTTTCCGAAGTGGGAACGATCGATTCGTTTAAATCGTTGACCTTTAAAGGAGCGGCGGTAGCAGTGAACTATGCGGACGGTAAACTTACTGTGCCCGTATCGGCATTTGGCACGGCGTACGGCGAAAATTCCCTTTCGGCGGTGGTAAAAACGGCGGACGGTTTGAAGAAGCTTACTATCCCCGTATTGTTGATTACCAACGTAATCACGACGGCGGAAGAATTACAAAACTTCGGTCATATTGCAAAGCTGGTTGGCTCGAAAGATTTGCAAGGCGGTTATTTCACCCTTGGTCAAAATATCGATTTCAGCACGTATAATAACGGCGTATATATCCCGTTTGAACAGCGTGGCGGCGGTAACTGGGGCAGCCCTGAAAGCAGAGGATTTGTCGGTGTGTTCGATGGTTGCGGTTACACGATTAGCAATATGACGGTAGGCGACGCTACGACGAATAGTAACGCTTCGGGCTTTATTCCCGTATTGCATACGAACGGCGTTATCCGTAACGTAGGCTTTGTGAATGCGAAAGCGAATATGACTGGCTTAAATGCGTTCCTTACGTCGATGGCGGCAGGTACGATAGAGAATATTTACGTAGATTTTGCATTCACGCAAAACGGCGGTAGCGCAGTGCTCTTCAAGACGGATAAAATTTCGCGTGATGGTAACGGTCCTACGGTAAAAGACGTGTACGTTTATATGAAAGACGGTACGTATGGCGCGGCGAATAACAGCTTGGGCGCAACGACGCAGTTCTATGCGTTTGGTGGATCTACTACTAGCGGAGAAGCAGTTGGTAAATACGAAGGCGCGTATGCGATTGTAGCGCACGCTACGAATAACGTTCCTTACGTAGCAGGACACGGTGGCGCGTTAGAAGGCAGCGTATACGGCGCATTCTTGGGTACGGACGCACTTGCGGCGGACGAAGCGGCACAAGCAGAAATGGCTACGTGGAACACGGCTTATTGGACGATTGTAGACGGCGTTCCCGTATGGAATTCTATTCCTACGACAGAAGCGTAATTCTATTACGTAAAATCAGGCATTTTGGATAAAAAATTGGTCGATCTGCGACGGTAAGAGGGCGGAGCGAAAAACTCCGCCCTCTTTATCTGTATTAAAAAAAGAGAGAATAAGAAAAAGAAAACGCAAAGATTGATATTTACATTTTTTGATATTTGCGTTATAATGTAAAAATAAAATTAATCGAAAGGATTTATTTAGAAATAATGAAAAAAGATTTTACGTTAAAAGACGGTTGGATTGTATATCATGAAGGGAAAAAACTTGCTGCAAAGGTGCCTGGGGACGTTACCCTTGACCTCTATTATAACGGTTTGATTGCAGACCCGTATTACGGCATCAATCACCGCGAACAGCATTGGATTACCCATAGCGATTTTTTGTATGAAAACGAGTTTTCTCTGCCCGAGGAAATTTTGAACTCGGAAGAAATTTTGTTGGAATTTGACGGTATTGATACGTTCGCGGAAATTTATTTGAACGATCAACTGCTCGGTTACTGCGACAATATGTTCTTGCAGTACGTTTATTCTGTAAAAGACCTCGTGAAAGCGGGTAAAAATATTTTGCGCGTGAAACTTTTATCTACGACGAAGAAGATGGACGAAATAGATGATCGCGGCTATTTCGGTACGTTCAACGTAAAACGCTTGTTCATTCGTAAGGCGCAGTGTCATTTTGGTTGGGATTGGGCGCCTGATATGCCTGGTTACGGTATTTGGGGGGATGTGCGTTTAAAAGGCGTTTCCAAAAACCGTATGGTGGACGTTTCCTATACGGCGTACAATGACGGTAGCGTTTCGCTGTTTGCCGAGCTGAATTATTCCATTCGTCCGCAAGTAGATTTTAACGGTAAGACGATACGGGAGCATAACAAGGCTTGTGAAAACGATATGCTTCGTTATACTGTGGCGATTCGTCCTGATGAGGCTCTTTCCGCTGAAAACAGCACGGTGTATGAATATAAAATTACGGGCAGAAAAAATTTTGCCAACGTGCGCATTGAAAACCCGCAGCTTTGGTGGCCTTTGGGTTACGGCGAACATCCCTTGTATGCGTATAAGGTAGAACTTATCCGAAACGGGGAAACGGTGGACGAACGTTGCGGAAATTTGGCGTTTAGAACGGTAGAACTTTCGCAAAGACCTGTAGATGAAACGACGATGGGATATAAATTTCTCATTAACGGCAAAGAAGTGTTTGTGAAAGGTTCAAATTGGGTGCCTGCAGAGTGTTTTACGGGAGCAATCCAAGACGAGAAATATGATAGACTCACCGACCAAGCCGTGGCGGGTAATTTTAATATGTTGCGCGTTTGGGGCGGCGGTATTTACGAGAAAGATATTTTCTATGATTTGTGCGATAAAAAGGGATTGATGGTTTGGCAGGATTTAATGTTGGCTTGCGCGGATATTCCCGAAGACGACGTTGCGTTTGTAGAAAATATGAAAAAAGAAGTGGAATATCAAATCAAGCGTTTGCGGAATCATCCGTCTATCGTATATTGGTGCGGCGGCAATGAAAAGACGGGTACGTACGGTTTGCAGATTTGCCACGGAGATTATTTCGTAGACGTCGTTTTGCGCGGTTTGGTAACGAACCTTGACAACTCCCGTCCTTATGCCCGTCAAAGCCCTTGCGCGCTTACGGATATCGGCAACGATAAGACGTCGGGCGAATCGCACGCGGGCAGTTTTGAAGCGGCTTTGGAGGCAGGGATTGAAAATTACCGCGAATGCGTCAGCGGTACGGACGTTCCGTTTATTTCCGAGTGCGCGATTATGGGGCCTTGCTCTCTGGAAAGCCTTTCCAAGATTTTCCCTGAAGATAAACTCTGGCCGATGAACGAATATTGGGACGATAGATTGATGGATAATCCGTATGCCTCTATTTTAATGACGTTTGCAAAACGGGAAAATTATTATGCGACGGCGTTGTACGGAGAAAGTGAAAACGCAGGACAGTTTATTGCAAAGGCTATGACGGTGCATGCGGAAGCGTTGCGAGCGGAGATTGAATACGCGCGCGCCAACAAACTCCGTTGCGGCGGGTTTATGAACTGGATGTATTCGGAGATTTGGCCGTCGGCAACTTGGTCGGTAATCGATTATTACTGTGAACCCAAGCAAGCCTATTACCAAATGAAAAAAAGTTACGCGCCCATCTTGTTGACTTTTGTACAGAAGAAAGGCGGCAAAACGTGGTTGACGGTAGTAAACGATACGGCGAACGCTTTTGAAACGGAAGTGGAATACGGCGTAAAAACGTTAGACGGGAAGACGGTTTGGGTGGAAAAAGCGACCTTGTCCGTGTCGGCGAACGGCGTTGCGCAGACGGAAGTTTGCGGTGATATCGCACAGGAAAACAGCTATTTGTATGCGGAATGCGTTGTTGGCGGTGAAAAACTTGTAAACGTGTACTCCTACGATATGTGGCATACCTGCAACTTTGCAAGCGATTATACCTACGTTGTAAAAGAAACGGAAAAGGGCTTGGCGGTAACGCTGAAAGCGGGTGCGTTTGCAAAAGCGGTAACGTTACGTTTGCCTAATAATTGCAATTACGATTATTCGGATAATTATTTCGATATGCAAGCAGGGGAAGAAAAAACGGTATACGTATACGGCGCGGGCGCGAAAGCGAACGAACTTACGGTAACGGATTTTGCTCGGGAGATAAAAAATGCGTGATTTGATTGGTAAAAAATTGAGTAACGTAGAATTTATTGAAAAGGACGGTAAAACGTACGGACGTATGAACGGCAGCGGGGTTTCGGTGGATTACGAAATAAAACCCGTTACGTTGCATAAACCCGTAGAAGCGGTGCTGATGGATTTGGACGGCACAACGGTTACCAGTGAGGAATTTTGGATTTACATAATCGAACGAACGATGCAAGAATTGGTTTGCAACGCGGCGTTTAGCTTGGAAGAAGCGGATATTCCTTACGTGTCGGGCTTTACGACGGCGGAACATTTGCAATATTGCATTAACAAGTATTATCCCGATGAAAATTTAAGTAGAGCGTTGGAAATCTATCATACGGTAGCGAAAGCAGAACTGGACGAGATTTTGGAAGGGCGCGGCAAGGTAGAAGCGTTCAAACCTACGGAGGGCTTGAAAGAGTTTTTATACGAACTCAAACGCCGCGGAATCAAAATTGGGTTGGTAACAAGCGGGTTGGATTATAAAGCAATTCCCGAAATCGTAGCGGTATTTCGCGCGTTGGATATGGGAGACCCGTTGCAATTTTACGACGCAATCATCACGGGTGGGCACAGAAAAGATACCCACGAATACGGTTCGCTTGGCGAACTTGCGGCAAAACCCCATCCTTGGGTATATAGCGAAGTGGCGTATATGGGTTTAAAAATAAAAAATCCCGCCAACGTAATCGGGATAGAAGATTCGGCGGCGGGGGTTATGGCGCTCCGTTTTGCGGGCTTCCCCGTATTTGGGTTAAATGCGGGCAATATCACGCAAAGCGGTTTGGATGCGCTTTGTTACAAAAAAGTAGATACTTTACAGCAAATACTTGACGAAATAGAATAAATCGTATACAATAAAAGAAAAAAGGTTTTGCAAAGCAATGAAAGTTTTTGAAAAAGCAAAATGGATTTGGGTGGACGAAAACGTTGCGCCCGATACGTATGGCGAATTTTATGACGAATTTATATGGCAGGGCGAAAAAACGCTCTGCCGTATTTCAGTTGACGGAGATTATACGTTGTTTGTCAACGGAAAATTTGTAGAAAGCAATCAATACGGCGATTTCGAATGGTACAAATCATACGACAGCGTGGATATTACGCCTTACTTACAGGCAGGTAAAAACGGTATTGCCATTCTTGTATGGCATTTCGGCACAAACAGTCAGCGCTATTTAAAAGCGGCGGCAGGTTTGATTTACGAAGTGGAAGAAAAAGGGCTTGTCCGTGCGCAAAGCGGCGAAAATACGCTGTCCCGATACAGCAAAGCTTATCAAAACGGTTTGCAAAAATTGATAACGTCGCAGCTTGGATACAGTTATTTATACAACGCAACGAAAGAAGACGGTTGGATTAAGGGTGAATTACAGGGTTTTACGCCGTCGGCGTTCGTGGATAAAAATTGCACGTTTATTTCTCGCCCCGTTCAAAAAGCAAAATTGCTTGCGCCCAAAGAAGCAAAAATCATAAAAGAAAAGGGAAAAACCTATTATCTTTTAGATCTTGGCGAAGAAGTAGTGGGGTTGCTTTCTTTTACCCTCTCTTCCGCAACCGAGCAAAAAATCACGGTATCTTACGGCGAACATATCCGCTTTGGCGGCAGAGTCAGCCGTTTTGTGGACGCCCGTGATTTCAGTGTGGAATATATCACCAAGGCGGGTGAAAACGAATATACGAATTATATGTTGCGCTTCGCTTGCAGATATTTGCAGATAGAAAGTGAAAACGCAATCGATTTGCGGAAAATTTCGATTATTCCGCAGGTATATCCCGTGGCAATTAAGCCGTTTACAGCGCAAAACAAGCAGGACGAAGAGATATATAAACTGTGTTTGAACAGTTTACGCCTTTGTATGATGGAACATTACGTCGATTGCCCTTGGCGGGAACAATGTCTGTATGCGTTTGATTCGCGCAATCAAATCCTTTGCGGATATTATGCGTTCGAGGGGGGCAATTTTGAATACGCCCGCGCGAATCTACTGCTTATGAGTCAAGACCGTTATCCCAACGGCTTGATGTCCATTTGCTATCCTTGCGGAAATGATTTGACGATTCCGTCCTTTTCGTTGTATTATACGCTGTCTGTAAAGGAATATATGGAACATTCGGGCGATATATCGATTGCCAAGGAAGTCTATCCCCGTATCCGCAGGTATATGGACGCGATTTTGGCGCGGAGAAAGGACGGATTGATTTACCGTTTCGAGGGAGAAACGAACTGGAATTTCTACGATTGGTCGGAACATTCCGAGGGGGCGTTGCACGGCTTGTCCGAGGTGATTCCCGACGCGCAGCTGAATATTTTAACGGTAATGGCGTTGCGCTCGTTAAAACGTATTTGTGCGCTTGCGGATTTAGAATATCCGTACGGCGATATCGATACGGAGCTTGCGCAAAACGTAACGAACGCCTTTTATAACGAAGAAAAGCAATTATTTAGCGTAACGAAAGGTGGCGAAGAATACGTGGAAATCGTCAATGCGTTGGCGGTGGCGTTTGATATCGTAACGGGGAAAAGGGCGCAATCGATTTGCGAAAAATTGGCAAACGGCGATTTAATCCCTTGCTCTTTGAGTATGCAATGCTTTAAATACGATGCTCTGTTGAAGACGGACGAAGAGAAATATAGCGCGTTGATTTTGGCAGAAATCCGCAAGCAGTATCAGCTTATGTTAGATAGCGGTTCTTCGGCGGCGTGGGAAACCATGGACGGCGCAGAGGCTTTTGACAATGCGGGCAGCCTTTGCCACGGCTGGTCGGCAACGCCTGTGTATTATTTAAAGAAGTTAAACGCGATACAGTAAAAAATTGCAAAAAAAGCACCCTCCAGAAAAACTGGGGGGTATCTTTTTGTATGATTGCGATTGAAATTAGCGCATACTGACCGTATGAAAACGCTTTTAAAGGACGCAGAAAAATTACAAACGGAACTCGTCAAACATAGACGGTATTTACACCAACACGCCGAGGTTGGTTTTGATTTGCCGCAAACGTGCGCTTATGTGGAAAAGATTTTGCAAGGGCTAGGGTACGCCCCCGAACGCTGTGGGAAGGCGGGTTTGGTCGCTACTGTAGGCGACCCCAAAAACAAACCCGTTATCTTGCTCCGCGCCGATATGGACGGACTCCCTTTGCAGGAAGAATCCAAAGAGGAATTTATGTGTACGGCTGGACATATGCACGCCTGCGGACACGATTTGCATACGGCAATGTTGCTTGGCGCGTCGGCGCTGTTGAAAAAACGGGAAGACGCGTTAAATGGCTGTGTAAAGCTTTTCTTTCAGTCTGCCGAGGAAATACTTGAAGGGGCGAAAGAGGGGCTAAAAAACGGTATTTTAGAAGCTCCTGCGCCCGATTGCGCAGTAATGGTGCACGTAACGGCGGATTCGCCCTTTGCTACGGGCACGGCGATAGTGGCGTCCGCAGGAATGAGCGCTCCCGCCGCCGATTTTTTCCAAATCACAATACAGGGGAAGGGCTGCCACGGTTCTGCGCCTTGGAACGGAGTGGACGCTCTTTCGGTGGGAGCGTATATTACGTTGGCGTTACAAACGCTGTCCGCGCGGGAAATTTCCGTGTCTGCGCCCGCCGTTTTAACGGTAGGGAGCATGCAAGCGGGGAATGCGGGGAACGTGATTGCTGATTCCGCAATATTGAAAGGCACGCTTCGCGCATTTGACGAGGAAACGAGGACGGCATTAAAAGCGCGGATAAAAGAGATTGCGCAGGCGCAAGCGACGGCGTTTCGGGCTACGGTGAAAACGGAATTTTTGGGCGGGTGTCCTACTCTTGTCAACGACGAAGAAATTTCTTTGTTTGCCTATGAAATGCTTTGCGGAGCGTTTGGAAAAGAAAGGGTATATACTTCGGCGGAATTGCAAGGCGGGAACGTAGCGAAACAGAATGGCGGTTCGGAAGATTTTGCGTATATATCTCACGAAGTGCCCTCGGTTATGGTCGCGCTTGCGGCGGGGGAACGGGCGAAGGGATACAGCTTTCCGTTGCATCATCCCAAAGTCCGTTTTGATGAGGAGGCTTTGTACGTGGGGGCGGCGATTTATGCGGGTTTGGCATGGTCGTGGCTGAATAAGAAAAATTAAAATATTTTTTTGAAGTATTGACAGTAAAGCCGAAAAGTGTTACAATATAAAAAATATCTTGTAAAAGATAAAACAAAGGAGAAAGTAGAAAAATGACGAAAATGAAAAAAGCGTTGGTATTGGCTATGTCGTTGATTTTGTCTATGGGCGCGTTTGCCGCTTGTAGTAAAGACGACGATACAAGCAGTTCTTCGAGCGGCGTAGAAAGTTCTTCGGAAACTTCTTCGGAAAGCGGTAGCGAAAGCGATTCTTCCGTGGGCGAAACGGAAGTTGCAAATTACAACGTAATTTTTGCCTTGGCGACGATTCCGCCCGTTTTGGCTGCGATGGATTGTATCGACAACGGTTATGAAACGTATGCGATTATCGAACGCGGTAAGACGTACAGCGGTATTGAAAGCATCGAAACGTTCCACAACGTTGGTTTTGATACGGCAAACAATTTAAGTACGGGCTTTACGAATACCGAATTCAACGCAATGGTTGACAAAGTGAAAGAACTCAACGACGCGGAGGGAGATGCGTATTTCAATTTCTATGTACAAGACGGCACGGCGCTCAAGGGCGCGGCAATCGCGGCGAACGCGGGTTTGACGGAAGAACAATTCCACGTGTATATGTGTGAAGACGGTACGGGTGCTTATACGGCGCTGAATAAAACTTACGTCAGCGGAAAGACGGTAACGGCGGAAGCGGACGAAGTATATGACGGATATGCTGCGGCTGTGGCGACGGCGCAAGACGAATTTAACGCCATTATGGCAAAGACGGATAATAAAAATGCAGACACGGCGTTAAGGTACAATATCGGTAAAGCATACGCATTGGCGGCATTGGATAACTTTACCTATTATATTCAAGACGAAGCGACGGTGGTGGGAATTTTGGAAAATACGGGCGACGTAAAGACCAAATTACTTTCCAGTTTTGGCGTAGAAGGCTATGACGAGGCGGTGGATTTAACGCTCAACCTCAAGTATCAGAAGATTTCCGAGGGCGTTTCCAAATTGACGGAAGCAGAAAGAGCGGATTATCTTACGTTGATGTACGGGCAGTATTATCAAGATACTTACGACGCATTGACGAGAACGCAACGTGCGGATAAAGCTGCACCTGCGGAAAAACTGGTGTTTATCGGTTCGCGCCATGGTGGTTATCCGAAGTTCGCCTCTAATGCAAATTACGGTATCGGCGGGTTGGCAAGCGATGCAACTGTTCCCGCAAGCTATGCAGAGCTTGACGCAAAGTATAAAACGGCAATGCTCTTTGCAACGGAAACGGACTATGCGGCGTTCTTGGAAGTTTTGAACGACCCGACAAATTACGGTGAAAACGTGGACGAAGAAGCGAAGGCAAAGGCGCAAGTTGCTTGCTTTAACGTTTATATCGATTATATCTATACGTTGAAATTTACCTATGCACTGTACGGTGAAGATTACGATTTGATTATGAAAGGACATCCCCGCGAAGCGATTGGCGCTTGGAGCGAATGGGGTAGCCGTTATAAGGTAAACTACGGCACGGATCAAACCTACGTTTACGATCAATTATTGGATACGGCGTTATTGAATTTCCATACGAAAGACAGCGTGGGCAAGTATATCGGTATGGTGCCTTACGGTACGGCGGCGGAAAACCTTGCTTACCTTGGTGCGGATATTGCAATTTGCGGTTTGCCGTCCTCGACCTATAACGGGTACGACACGGACGTAGACGTATTGTTTATTATGGCGGAAACCAATCAGGATATCGTAGGTACGGGGTTGGAAACGGCAGCTTCGCAGGTGAAAGAGCGTTACGAAGCGGGCAATCTTTTGTATACGGACAAAAACGGAGAAAAGCAAGCGACAGTTTTCTTTAATACAGGGAATGCTTGCAAGACTCTTGCAAAAATTTACGAGGAATTGGGGGACACAGCAAACGTTACCAAATACACGGATTTGTTTAACGGTTGGTTAAATAGTGTATATCCCAATGCATTAGATATCGACGCGCAAGGTTTTGCGGTAATAGAAGAATTGAAACAATAAAACAAAAAATAATAAAGGGCGGTGGACCGCCCTTTATTTTATCAAAAAAGGCAAGTCTGCGGCATGCAAACTTGCCTTTAAATTTAAGAGTGTTTACGCTTGCGGCGTTTCTTGCGGTTATTCCGCATTGTGGCGGTGCTTTTTGTTTTTTGCGTGTTCGTGCCGCGCGCTGGTCTTGCCCTCGGGGTCGATATCGCCCGCTTTCGTCAAAGCAATTTTGGTCAGCATAGGACCAATCAGTTCGTAAACCAAAACGGCAAACAGCGTAATTTGTGCAATTAGAGCACCTTCCGTACCAAACGAATCGGACGCCATTCGAGCCATACCTAACGCCACGCCTGCCTGCGGTAAAAGTGTAACGCCGAGGTATTTGACAATGTTATCGTCGCATTTGGAAAGCTTTGCGCTGGCAAAAGCACCGCTGTATTTGCCTGCCGAACGGCTTAAAATGTATACGATACCGATGAGTACGATCCAACCGCTTTTAAATACCGTCAAATCGAGTTCAGCACCGCTGATGACGAAGAAAATAATAAACAAGGGAGCAGTCCAACGATCTACTCTGTCCATAAGCTCCTCCGAGAAATCGCAGACGTTGCAAAAAATCGTGCCCAGCATCATGCAAACGAGCAAATTGGAGAATCCGATATGTACGCCGCCGATTTTAAATTTCAGCATAGAGAGTCCGATAGTCATCATGACAAACGCTACCGATACGGCAAGACGTTTGGAACGGGAGTGAAAAAAGCGTTCGCATATGCTGAACAAATATCCCATCAATGCACCCAAACCGATGGAACATACAATTTCCAGCAAAGGCTCAACAACGATACCTACGGGGCTCACTGCGCCTGCTTTCAAGGCTTTCGCTATACCGAAAGAGATGGCGAAGAGTATTAAACCGACTGCGTCGTCTAAAGCAACGACTGGCAAAAGAATATCCGTCAAAGGACCTTTGGCTTTGTATTGCTTTACGACCATGAGGGTTGCCGCGGGGGCGGTTGCCGCCGCGATTGCGCCCAAAACAATAGCCGCCTCTACGGGGAAGATATTATCAGGCAATGCAAATGCTAAAGCAATGAGAACTGCATCCACTAAAAGCGTGGTGATTACCGCCTGAAAGATACCGACGACGGTTGCTTGCTTCCCGACCTTTTTCAGTTGAGATAAACGGAACTCGTTGCCGATAGAAAAGGCAATAAAGCCAAGGGCAACTTCGCTTAAAATGGAGAATTTTTCTATAAATTCTTCGCTGATAAAGCCGATGCCGACAATTGGGGTTTGCCAACCTGCCGTTTTTTCCGCAATGAGTAAACCGAGTTTTCCCAACGCAAACGGACCGATTAAAATACCCGCGACAAGGTAAGCGGTAACAGCGGGAAGTTTTAAAAGCTTTGCCAAACGGGAAAGCAACAACCCTGCAATCAAAGCAATGGATAATACCAATAATTTGTCCATAAAACATCTCCTAAAGAGAAATCCTTTCTTTTTCGACAAACATTATACTACTTCTTGTTAAGGAAATCAAACGAAAAAGCAGAAATATGAAAAGTTTGTGAAAAATATTTTTTGAATATAAAAAATCATGCGTATAATTTTTGACATTCTCAACGAAAAGGAGTATAATAATTGCCAACAATGAGAATGGTAAATAATAGAAAAGGGAGAGTATATGTATCAAATCGTTAGCAAAAAGGAATTAAATCCTACGGTAATCCAGATGGAAATTTTTGCACCGCTGGTGGCGAAAAAGGCATTGGCGGGGCAATTTGTTATTTTGCGCGTAGACGAAGACGGAGAAAGGATTCCCCTTACTGTAGCAGGGTATGATAGAGAGCGTGGAAACGTAACCGTTATTTTTCAAACAGTCGGTGGAACGACGATGCGGTTGCAGCAAAAAAAAGTGGGCGAATATATCGCTGATTTCACCGGGCCGCTTGGCAATCCAACGCATACGCAAGGGTTTAAAAAGGTGTGCGTTGTCGGCGGCGGCGTGGGCTGTGCCATTGCTTTGCCCGTTGCGAGGGCATTGTGTGAACAAGGCGCGGAAGTAACCTCTATCATCGGATTTAGAAACAAAGACTTGGTGATTTTGGAAGAAGAATTTAAAGCGTGTTCTAAAAATTTTTATATGATGACAGACGACGGTTCGTACGGACGCGAGGGGAACGTTTGCCTGCCCTTGCGCGAACTGTTAGAAGGCGGAGAACAATTTGACGAAGTGATTACAATCGGGCCGCTTATCATGATGAAATTCGTTTGTATGGAAACGAAAAAATACGGCGTTAAAACGATAGCGAGTATGAACCCGATTATGATAGACGGAACGGGGATGTGTGGCTGTTGCCGATTGACGGTGGGCGGTGAAATGAAATTTGCGTGTGTGGACGGACCGGAATTCAATGGACACGAGATTGATTTTGACGAGGCGATTACCCGTACCCGAGCGTATGCGGATTTCGAAAAGCGGGAGCGGGAATCCGCTTGCAATCTGTTTAAAAAGGAGGTGCGTTGATATGCCTTCTAAATTCAATATGCAGCCGTTAAAAAATCCTATGCCCACGCAAGACCCGAATGTGCGCAGAGCAAACTTTAACGAAGTGGCGTTGGGGTACACGCCTGAACAGGCGATAGACGAGGCGAAACGCTGTATCCGTTGCAAAAACCGTCCTTGCGTTGCGGGTTGTCCCGTCAAAGTGAAAATTCCCGAATTTATCGCAAAGGTAGCCGAAGGGGATTTTGAGGGCGCATATCAAATTATAGCCGAAGATTCTTCTTTGCCCGCCGTTTGCGGCAGAGTCTGTCCCCAAGAAAAACAATGCGAAAGCGTTTGTACGCGCGGTATCAAGGCTGGTTGCGAATCGGTAGGGATAGGTAGATTGGAACGTTTCGTTGCCGATTGGCACAATAAACATACTAAAAATCCCGCGACGCCTGCGCCCTTCAACGGACACAAAGTAGCGGTTATCGGCAGCGGGCCTGCGGGACTTGCTTGTGCGGGCGATTTGGTAAAAATGGGCTATGGCGTAACGATTTTCGAGGCTTTGCACGTGGCGGGCGGCGTACTCGTTTACGGGATTCCTGAATTCCGTTTGCCGAAAACAATCGTGCAAAAAGAAGTGCAAAATTTAAAGGACTTGGGCGTAAAAATCGAAACGAACGTTGTGGTTGGCAGAACGATTACGATAGAGGAGCTGAAAACGGAATTTGGCTTCGAGGCGGTATTTATCGGCAGCGGCGCGGGGTTGCCTCGGTTTATGAATATCCCCGGGGAGAATTTAAACGGTGTGTATTCAGCCAACGAATTTTTGACCCGTTCCAATTTGATGAAAGCGTACGAGGCGGATAGCCGTACGCCCATTCAGCGCGGAAAGCGCGTTGCGGTGGTAGGCGGCGGAAACGTGGCAATGGACGCAGCGCGTGCAGCGAAGCGTTTGGGGGCAGAGGTGCATATTATTTACCGTCGGGGCGAGGCGGAATTGCCCGCCCGAAAAGAGGAAATTGAGCACGCCAAAGAAGAGGGAATACTCTTTGATTTTTTGACAAATCCCACTCGTATTTTGGGGACGGAAACAAACGACCCGCGCGACCCTGCTTACGGTTGGGTGCGCGGAATAGAATGCGTTCGAATGGAGCTTGGCGAAGCAGACGAAAGCGGGCGGCGTTCGCCAAAAGAGATAGCGGGAAGTGCGTTTATTTTGCCTGTTGATTGTGTAATTATGTCATTGGGGACTTCGCCAAATCCGTTGTTGAAAATGACGACGGCGGGGCTACAGACGTTGCGCCGAGGCGAAATTGCCGTAGACGAAACGGGGAAAACTTCTATCGAGGGCGTGTATTGCGGCGGGGACGCGGCAACGGGCGCGGCAACCGTAATCAAAGCGATGGGCGCGGGGAGAATCGCCGCCAAAGCCATCGACGAATATGTTCAAAGCAAAAGCAAATAAATATTTTTCCTCATTCGTGTTTTCGGGTGAGGTTTTTTTTGTGCGACCACGTTTTTTTCTGTGAAAGTATTGACATTACGGGCATATAATGATATAATGACGGCGTAAAAAATCCGAAAAAGGAGGATAAGAATATGAAAAGATGGCAGAGTTTATGTATGGCGGCGGCAATGGCGTGTTCTTTTGGTGTTGCAACGGCTTGCGGTGATGAAGGAAAAAGCGAAGCGAAAAGCAATATTACCGTAGATCAAGCGTTGACGCAAATTACAGTGCTGGAACAGTCGCTTGCGGACGTGAAAGGATTTGATTTATCCGCGGGGATAAATTTTGGCTTTTCGTTGGGTGGAATCACGATGGACTACGAAAATTCCGCTAATGGTGTAATTGCGTTAAAGGAGAACGATTTTGACGCAAAATTCTCGCTTGTGTCTACCACCCGTCAGGAAGCTCCCGATATGGATTACTTTGAGACGGAAACGGAATCGGAAGATTTTTATCTGATAGACGGATATGGATATTTTGGAACGGTAGAAGACGGAACATTGTATTATTCAAAATCTACAAAAACCTTGTATGAGGCGATTTCGGAAAGTTTCGAGAAAGAGTTGGAGATAAGTATTGACGACTTATTGGAAAAAATCTCGGCAATGCAGGGTGAAAACGCAGTAGAAATTCCGCAGGAAGTAACTGCGGCGTTGAAACAAATCGTTACGGACGAATTCCTTTTGATTCAAAGCGGAGATTCTACGCGCATCACGTTGGATTTAGAGGATCAATTCAACGAAGTGTTTGAATTTTACGGGGATTTGTCTTTGGATTCGACGGTAGGAGAACTGATTAACGATTATCTTTCTTTGGCAGACGTCGATTGGACGTGGCAAGAATTGACGGGTGCGTTGAAAGGTAAAAATTTAGGCGATTATAAAATCAGCACGATTGTGGATTTTGTTGACAATCAGTTGTATCGTGAAACGGAAATGCATTTGGATGATATAAAAAATTTTCTGTTTGAACAAGACGTGTTTTACGATATGATGAAAAAATGGTTAGGAGATTCTAGCGCAAACGCTTATAAAAACAAAACGCTTGAAGAAATTATCGGAGAATACGGTTCGCTTACGATAAACGAATTGTTACAGGCGGCGTTGGAAGACGAAACGTTAACTTTGGACATATTTATCACGACGTTGGAAAACAATTTGAACACAAGGACGCTTGGTGATACTATGGACGCAGAGGATAAAGCGGAGTTTGAAGAAATCACGGATCTTTTGGGTAGTGTCTCCGCAGACGCGTTGAACGCCAACTTTATCTACACCATTAAAAACGGAAAAGTATCGGCGTTAGAATTTTCGTTTAACGTAGATATTTCCGTGGAAATGCCTATGGAAGAAGGTGTAACGGCAGAAGCAGGTGTTTATGCGAATTGCTTAATACAGGCAACGAATTTCAGCGCTACGACGCAACCGATTGCGTTGCCGCAAGGCGCGCAAATAAGAGATTTATTCGATTGGTGATAAATACTACTTGCAAAGGAGCGGACGAGGGAAATCTCGTCCGTTTTTATATTTTAAGAGAATATTGTTGACAGAATAGGGGAAAAATGTTAAAATATGGCTATGGAAATGCAAGAAGAAATGCCGCCGACGTCGGAAAGGGACGAGGACGGATTAAAAACAACTAAAAAAACAGAGGGAGAACGGAAAAAAAAGAGTATTGGTAAAAGATTGGACGCTTTTTTGGATAAAAACTTTGTTGTTATCCTTACCTTTTTTATCGTACTGTTTTCCTATTTCTTTATGTCGTGGGTTTACGACGTGTATCCTTTTTCTAAAAGTTTCACGGCGGCAAGCTACGATTTTTCTGCGCAAATTTGTCCCTTTTTCGAGCACGTCTTTGACGTATTAAAAGGAAAATCCTCGCTTACGTACTCGTACGCCATTATGGGCGGCGCGGACGTAATGGGTATGTTTTTATATACGTTTGTCAGTCCTTTTAGCGTGCTGTTTTTGATTTTTGGGGAGGGTAACGCCGTATATGCGGCGGCGTTTGTCGTTGGTTTTAAAATTGCAACTATCGGTTTGGCGGGCGCGTGGTTTGCCAATAAGCTTTTTAAAAATATTCCCGATTATCTTTGTGTGATTATTGGCTGCGTATATGCGTATTGCGGATATGCGTTTGTGGCAAGTACCTTTATCGCGTGGTTGGATTTGTTGATTTATCTGCCTTTCTGCGTGGGTGCGTTCCGCTATTTTGTGCGGACGGATAACTTCTGGCCCTTTGCAATTTTATCCGCGTGCTGTATCTACGCGCATTTTTCTATTGCAAGCTTCGGTATGTTTACCGTTTTTCCCGCGCTTATTGCCTACGCGTTGTTCTGCGTAGAAAAAGAACGCAGAAATAAATTTATCGCCCGTCTTTGTTTGGCGTTTTTCTTGGCGGTTGTGATGGCCTTGCCTGTGCTTTTGCCGGCGCTTTCCGCCTATACGCGCAGTAGCCGAGTGGGTGGATTATTTGATAATATTTGGTGGGGATATGATACGGAAACTTGGGAATGGACAAATAAAATTCCTAATTCTTCCCAAACCTATACAGAACGATACGAAGAGTATTTTTATAAAAAAGCAAGCTATATTTTAGCGGACGCGGCGTTCGTCGTTTTGACCGTCGTTTGGTTTTTCCGTACGGGGTTAAAAAATTCGATGGCGAAATTTATGCTGACGGCGGGAATATTGACTCTGTTGCCCGTTGTCGTGGACGAATCGATGTTGCTTCTGAATATGGGCTCGTATTTGTCCTATTCGTTACGGTTTGGCTTTTTAAACGCCTTATATTTCCTCGGCGGGGCGTGTCTGTGTTTGGACGGACTCTGCTTTAAAGAAAATTGCGCTTATGACGGGGAGCCGCTTTACCAAGAGGAAAAAGCGGGGGAAGAAAGCGTTGCTTTATCCATAGGGGAAGCCGAAGAAGAAATGCCCGAAACGGAAGAAGAACAGGCGCTTGCCGTGGCGAAGCCTGCTTATAAAGAAAGAAAGCTGATGAAAAAGCAGACCGCTGCGCTTTGGGGAAAGATATGGATTTTTGTGGGCGGTGTTGCTTCCGTCTTGCTTGCGACGCTTTGTTTCTTCAGTTGGTACGTCAACTGCGGCAGCGACGGCGGGAATGAATTTTATAACAAATATCAGCATATTGATTTGATTAAAAATTTACGTAACGTACCCGGGTCGTATGCCCATTCGTTAGGGGGCGCGGATTTGATTGCGGTGTTGGTCGGTTTGGTGTCGGTAACTATGGTAATCGGCATTACGTTGGTCTCTTATCGCCGCGTCAGTGTAAAAGCGCTGTCCAAAGTGCTGACGGTGGTGTTGGCAATACAAACGGTATTTTACAGTGGATTAATGGTGGAGGGAAACCGCTCTACCCAGCACAAAGCCTTGGAAGAATACAAGGAAATGTCGGCGGTTGTCAACGATTTGGACGACAGTTATTTCCGTGTAAAAGATTACGGCAGAATGTATTATAACGATAACAGTGCGATTCGTTTGGAGAACGTTTGGTCGAACTGTGTTCAACTGCAAGGGGATACCAACTCGTACAGTATTTTCTCGTCGATTATCGATGCGGATAATTATATCACCCGCAGCTTATTTGCTTACCAAGGGGGAAGCGCGGGGTATAAGACCCAGCATAATTACGGGTATTCGTACCGTTCTGATTATTTTGCCGATTGTTTCTTGGGGTATAAGTACGTGTACGTGCCAAATAATACGCCCGATGGAAAAGAGCTGATACACACGAAAAAGGTATTTGAAAAGAAATACGTAAAAAGTACGAATAAAGCGTTGACTTATGATTATATGACGAAAATAATGGTAGAGGATGCGGAAACTAAAAAAGACACGCATTTGCATTCGTCTAATTTTAAATTTGCTTACGTAAATAACGGGGTATTCCCGTTGGGGTATCGTGTGAGCGGTCAGCCCTATAAATTCGTGAAAGAAAATATCGATACGAACCCGTATAATCGGCGGGATAATTTAAAAGCGTTGTACGAATTTTTGCGAGGAAAACCGTTAATAGAAACGGGGGAACAGTACTCGGGCGAGTATATTCCTTTGGAAGTGGTTTGGGAATTGAGCGAATATTTACACGGAAAGGCTGCGGACGTGCAGGTGGAAGCAGGAGAGATTACGGCAACGGTAACGGCGGAGGCGGAAGACGAGTATCTGTTTTTGAATTTTGTGGCGTCCAAAGGTTATACCGTAACGGTGAACGGTAAAAAAGCGGAGCTTGTGGACAACGATTTAAAATTCTTGATGGTGAAACTGGAACAAGGCGAAAACGTCGTGCATTTTAGCTATTCTTCGCCGTACGTAAAATATGCGGGCGTAGGAACTATAGCGGCGCTTGTTTTGGTCGCAGGGGTATTTATAATTGTCAAAAAGACGAAGCTTTTGGATAAATGCGCGCCCGTAGTCGCATGGGCGGGGATTGGGCTCGGCGTTGCGCTCGTTGCGTTCTTTATGGTTTATCCGACGGGAATTTTTGCGGCAAAACTTGTAGAAATTCTGCGGTTAAAACTCTGATAGTTCGAAGAATAGAGCTTATAAAGTAGAGAAAATCGCCGTGTTGAATTTTTTTGAAAAAAAGTTAAAAAATCCATAAAAAACGCTTGACTAAACAAGAAAGTATGGGTATAATGGTTATGCTGTTCGGGTTACGGACGGCAAACATTGAGGCGTAGCGCAGCTTGGTAGCGCGTTTGGTTAGGGACCAAAAGGTCGTGGGTTCAAGTCCCGTCGCCTCAACCAAAACGACGGTTTTTGATAGTTTTTTCTATCGAGAACCGCCGTTTTTTTATATCGTTTTTTGGGGAATTTTTGTGTTTTGGGTCAGTTAAGGGTCAATAATCCATGCGTCCAGTTTTTTACCTTCTAAAAGAAGGTAGTCTTTGTGTTTCATCAGATCGCTGTATGCATTGCCGAGTTTGCCGAATGAATGCCCCATAAATTCTTTTAATGCCGGTTCGGCGACACCGAACGTTTGGCATCGGGTATAGAACGTCGTTCGAAGATCCTTCAACGTGCAATTTGGTAAAATGAGCTGTAGCCGCCGACGAGTAATTTTTGCGGTAAGACGTAGAGAAATACCGTTTTTTAGAAAAGGTCGCAGCGAATGACTGATTGGTATGTACTTAAACTCGATGCGCGATTTATCTTTGAAATGTCGCTTGGAATTTACAGCTTTGATGAAATCGCCCTGGATTTCCGGTGGATGTTCTTTGTTCTCCATTTCGTTGGGACGTAAACCGCAAAACAGAATTAAAGCAATTTCCTGTGCACAATCGCATTTATCGGAAAGAATCCAAGAAAACAACGTGCGTTCTTCTTCCTGGGTAAGTGCTTTCCCTTCTTCCCGCTCATGGGGTAGATAGAAAATAACCGAAAGCGGGTTACGATTGATGATACCGTGAGCGATTGCAGAATTGAAAATACCATTTAAAAGCGAACGTAACTCGTCGGCTGTTTTGCCTTTGCCTTGTTGTAGAACGGAATCCAACAATTTTTTACAATCCGTCGGAGTGATTTTCCGTAATGGCGTTTCTGCAAATGTCGATTTCAAATATCGCTCGTATCTGCAGCAATCGTGATGATACGTCTGTTTTGCTACACGTGGCTTTCTAAAATTCTCAAAGTAATGCACTGCAAAAGAATGAAATGTGCCCGAAATACCATCGACAGATTCTTTTGAGATTGGTTGTGTGGTTTTTAGTTTTTGAACGAAATTTTGTTTTGCTAACTCAATCGTTACCCCGCAAGCAGAGATATTATATCCCTGTGAGCGATAGCGGATTTGATAAGTAAAAGTATTTTTACCGCTTTTTCTTCTGCGCAGGCGGCAGCGCTTTTTTTGAATGACGATTAATCGTCTAAATTGTTTAGGCATTTGTTGTATCTCCTTGTCAGTAAAATAAACAAAGCCCTGTTCTGATTCTACCGACGGTTCCCCGCCGTCGGAGCTTGATGGGAAAATGATAGCCTCTTCCGGGTTCGGAAGGGGCTTTTTTGCATCCCCGGAAAAGGGGATTACGTTTGGATCGTCTTTCACGAAATGGAAGAGGGCACGCCGCTCGGCGGCGTCTTCTTCGTGAATGCGGTGCCGCTCGATGACGTTAATAATCAACGTGGCGGCTTGGTCAAGTGCCTGTAAGTCTTTTTCGGTCAACATATTTATTGAACCTTCCTATGTGTGTATTTACGTTTTCACGCATAGGAAGATTGTATCGAAAAAGATAGAAAATTCAACAAACGGGATTTTGCGGGATTTGCTCCGCAAAGCCCGCAATAAATTCTTTGTGTTTTGTCATCGGAGTTTCTGAAGGATAGAAATTATAGAACCTGTTACTATGGCAACCAAAGTAATGACACCAAAAAATCTTCCAAGGATTTTTAATGTTGAGTTGTTCTTTTTTTTCTTAGGTGAATTTAAATTGACAGCTGATATGGTTGGATGAATATTATGGTTTGAAGTTACGAAAGGAGGGTCGGGTAAAAGAGGGAAAATACCTTCTTCATCATGTTTGATTGAAAATGAATGTTTATTACTTATTTTAGGGTAATTATTTAAACGTTTTTCTAACGTGGGCAGTAATCGGTGATAGGAGTTTAATTGCTCTTTTTCAATTTCGAGGCCGAACTGTAAAGAATGATAAAAGGAAATATGTGATTCTAGATATCCAGAGGGGAATTCTTCTTTTTCGAATTCTTTTAAAACCGTAATGTCTTTAGAGGGACAGATTTTTTCCCATTCACCAGAGCTGTTAAGAACGAGATAATATCGATGATAACGTATTGCAAAGTGAGTTTCATAGTATGGTTCTGCGTTTTTGCTACTAAAGGGCGGAAAACATTTGATTTGAATTTTTATAAAATTGCAATAAAACCAAGTGGGGTTATTTTCACAGAACGTTATTTTGTTTTTCATTACTTCTACGATTTTTTGAAGCAATAAAGGCGGGGTTTCGTCGGGACAAGAATCCAGGTAGAAAGGCTTTTCCGATAATTCTGTGGTTGCCTTTAAAGAATTTGAAGAAGTATCTACATACCAAAAAACATTGTCTAATTGAAGAGCTATGCGTTCATTGTTATTAATGGAAACAAATGAAATAAATTCAGGAATACTATTATTCACTTATTCAAACCTCGTTTTTTATTTTGAAGAGCCTCGTTTTGTTCTTCAAGTCGAATTTCGGCGTATGATATCACGTGAATTCTATTTTTGGCGTTAAGATCTCGATAGATTTTTAATAATCGATTTTCGTCCGAGGATATTGATTGGACGGCTTTTTCTTTTATAGGGGGAATAAGAATGTTTCCGAAGTCATCTTCGCGACCAATTAAGTAGTCCACAGAACATTCGAAAAAATTGGCGTATTCAACTAGAATTCCAATACGCGGTTCACGTGCGCCGCTTTCGTAGCCAGCGATTGTAGCTTGTCCAATGTTTAAATGTTTTGCTAATTCATATTGGGTTAGGTTTTTATCCAATCTTAAATTTTTTAAAGTGTTGTGAATATTCATTGTAAAAATCTCCATAAAAAAATTTTATCACAAATGCAATTTTCCTCTTGACAAAATCGCAAAGTCGATTTATAATATATAAAAAATCGCAAAGTCGATTATCTCAAAAAGGAATCGTCAAATGGGAGAACTGCCTTATAGCGTTGATGATAACTTGGAGAATAGTGAAAAAAGAAAAACCGTCTCAATTTGAGGTGATTAAAGGGGTTAGGTAAAAGAATGGATAAAATATGCAGAATAAAAGACGTTATAAAATTACAAGAGAAAGATTTTTTTACGGGCGTTTGTTTATTGCGTTCAAAATCTAAAAAAGGATTGGATCATGTAATAACGGCTGTAAAGAATCTTGGCTACGACATGTACAAGTGTTGCGCTGTCTTTACTCTTGGGGTACAAAGGAGGGATTTTGTTGAGGAGTTGCTTTTATCCCTTGTCATGGAAAGAAAAGAGATAAGAGAATACAAAAGAAAATGCAAAAATTTTTTTTGGAGCTGTGCTGCTAATTTTTATGATTTTAATTATATTGCGAGCAAGCTAAAAACGAGAGATATTTACATTGACGATTCTGAAACGATAACGCCTACGGAAATTGTAGATAAATGTCTTAAAGTTCAACGTGAAAATGGTCAGAGAATCGAAGTAATTATCATAAACAACATACGGTTCATGAAAAGTGATAGGTTATATCCGAAAAGCTATTGTAAAAAATATAGGCCGATAATCGAAAGGTTGGATGAAATAGCAAAAGAATTGGATGTATTGATTTTAGCGGTTGATTATAAAATTGCAAAGAACTCGTGGGAAGAGCTTCCCGATACCTCGGATATACATTGAAAATTCCGACGTCGGAATTTTATAAATAAAAAACCGTCTCAAATTGAGGCGATTAAAGGGGTTAGGTAAAGGAATGGTACATTTTTACAATGCACAGGTTTTATTTGAAATATCCGCTGACGTTAGGGGCGACAGTTATTTAGTCATATACGGCAAGCACGTAAACGGTTATTTTTGTTGTATTCCAAATTGGGGAATAGGCTGCGAAATGGCAGAGCCAAGCGATATTTTTTACAATACGGAAAAGCTATTGTTTGCGAAATGTCCAAAATATTCGGCAAAAGATATTGCCACATATATCCAAAAAGCGGCAATGTCGCTACGGAAGGAGCAGTAAAGATGGGCTTGAGAGAACTCTTTGGAAAGAGCAAGAGCAAAACGAAAAAGCGCACGTCATCGAAGAGTTCGGCGCCGAAGAGAACCAAAGCGAAAACGGGGTCAAAAAATAAAACCCCTTCGAAGAGCTCGAAGGGGAAGAAACGCAAAAATGTGTCGCCCACAATTCCTAATGGGCGAACGGTACAGACGCGTGATGAGTTTTTTTTCGGACAGAAAAATTATCGAAAGCCAGGCTATGAAAAAAAGGGGAATTACAGAAAAGCAGTTGTTGTGGATAGCAACAAAAAAAATGAGTTGGCATTAGTAAAGCTAACAACGTCAGAAGCAGGAAAATCAATTCCCGGAAGTAAAAAATCAAAATATCGCCCTTTTGTGGAAACAAAAGATAATGAGGGGCAGCCGATAAAATTAGGAAAAAAATTTATTCCCAATCCCCCAAAAAGCGATTTATCAATGCATGCGGTTTCAGAAATCAAAAAAGATGCATTCAGAGATTCAAAGAAGGCAAAGAAAAACAGATCCAAAGTTCGGGAGTTAAAAGAGAGAGAAAAAAAATAGCATAGGCGAACCTATGCTATGGCATGAGGGATTTCTCATGCATTAACCGACTTATAAAACCCAAAGGTTTATGCGCACTAACAGTATATGCGATATTAAAAAAAAAGTCAAGGGGTTTTACGAAAAAAATAAAAAATTTTAAATAGGAACTTAACGGCGCAAGCCGTAGAAAAACAAGTTTTTGGAGGGATTAAAAAATGAACAAAATTAAGGTGCTGTATTTAAACGTACAGGAAAACAAAAGGCCTGCGGTGATGGAGATTCCGTCGGACAGAGAAGTTTTCAAACAGCTGATCGGGCAGAAGGAGCTGGGTTTTACAAGCAGGTACATATCGGGGAAACGTTATACCATAATCCATGACGATATGGGCCGTCTGCGCCCGTTGGCAAAATTATCAATGACGGATTCAAGGCTGGATGCTCCAATCGTCGGGAATATCATTATAACCGGCGCGGAGGATAAAGAAGGCGATTTGACAAGCCTGACCAATTCGGATATAAAGGCGATAGACGAACGGAAATTGAAATGGCAGCGGCAATGGGTCATCACACAAGCGGACGTTCAGAAAAAAGATAATTATAAACTTTCGATATTTTTAAAAAAACCGAAAGACGCAATCCGCGTTATTACGATTGACCCTGCGGAGCTGGGTCCTAACTGGGAGGCGCAGCAATGATAGTTGAAAAGATAAGCTTAATAGCGGATATCTTGGTAATCTTGTTTATCTGCATCGGCGTCGGTACATATCTGTACGAAGAATACAAGGCAAAAGATTTAGAGGAAAAGTTTGAAGTGGAACCTCAAGGTTGCCGTGCAATCGGCAGAACGGACAAGAACGGTCGGTCAGTATATGAGGGTGATATTATTCGGTTTGAATATGTTTTTGAAGAACCTGAAGAGCGATTGACTGATGTAATGGAGATTGTTTGGGACAACGAGGTTTGCGGTTTTATATGTCAGGATGTAAAAAATGTAAATATCCGTAGCGAGATATTATCGCAGGAGTATTTTGAGAAAAATATTGAAGTGATAGGAAATCGTTGGCTTTACAATGATGAATGGAGGAAGACACAATGAAAAAATTTTTGCGATTCTTCCTATTTTGGAAGAATAAGCGGTACGTAATATTGGTATTTTACCAGGGCAAAGCGGAGCATTTCTCCATGATGAAATTTGCCAAAACACACACGCGCGCGGTGCAGAAAGCGGCGGACCTTATAGAAAACACAATCGGATGGCAAGCTTTGATTTATCGTTGGGATCCGTTTGCGGGCAGGGTGGAACACTATGCCGGAGAAAGGAATACGTTTCCCAAAACAGAGGTTGCGTTGGAGCGGAAGAACAAACCGCGAAAAGAAATACGTATTCCGCGGATATCAACAATATACGAAGTAAAGAAAGCAAAAAAAGGGAGCGAGGTTCTCCCCGGGCAGATAGGGATAAAAGATTTAGGGGCGACGGATGAAAAAGAGAAAACGGATATCAGCGAAAAATCTAAAAAGAGAAATCGAGCGAAAGCGGCTAAAGCTAGAGAAGATGCAACATTGGACGGCGCAAGCGATAACGCAGGCGCGTGAAAGGATTGGCGGGATGACGTCCGAGGAGTACACGTCGGCGCAGGGTCAAGAATTGCACGTCGTTCAAGTCAAACTTGAATATGCCAAAGCGTGTATGGAAGAAGCAACGCTGTATTTGCTGGATGCAGAAACGGCGAAAGGATGACGGCTGCGGAGGTTGAATCAATCGCTGCAGCTGAAGGATTCATATTTATACCTCCTATATATTTTTTCGAAGCGGCAAACTGGGTGCACGCCGCGCCGGGAACGGCAAGCACCTCCGTCTGATCGAGCGGCCGCAGGCATGAGCTTGCGGGGATAAAAAGGACGATCGCCACGGCCTTTACGATGTAGTTTCCTTAATCTACCTTGTTTTTGGCCAATCCCACCATAAACGGATCTGCGCGCTGGAAAAGGCCGCGGATCTGTAGGGTGGTGGAGTCTGGTGGGAACGTAATAGAAAATAACCGCGGAAAGCGGATAAAAGGAGAAAAGGAAAAATGGCAAAAAAACAGGCAAAAAAGAAGAGTTCGGGCAAGCAGGGATGGAAGTACGCAGCAGTAGCGTTGGCGGCGATTGTTGCCGTAGGCACTATCTTTGGAATCGTACAACACGTCAAGACAAAGAAGGCGGAAGAGGAAACCGGGTTACATACGTTGGTAACGACGGAGTATGCGCGTTATGCGTTGGATGACGATACCGGGCTTGCAAACGAAGAGGACCAAAGCGGCATTTCCACGAAGATGTATTATTTGTTGGACGGTTTGCAGGTTGTGCTTGAGAAAGATGCAACGGTAGCATATCAGATCAACTATTACGACAAAAATTTCAGGTTTTTGGGCGTAGATACGTTTGAGGAAGACTTGGAAGCGGAAACCGTGGAGGCAATGAAAGAGGCAGGCGCGGTATACGTGAAGATCGAAATCATCCCTACGGAAGACGAAGACGGCAGCGTATCTATTTTGGAGAAGAACGGTTACGTTAAACAGGCAACCGTGCAAGTATCTACTGAAGAAGTAGAACAGCCGGAAGAAGAATCAGAAGAAACGTCTTCGGAGGAAGAGTCTGCATCTTAAGGAGTAAGATATGTCAAAAAACAGTTTTGGAAAACTTGTTGGAACGGTATTAGCATCCGCCGTGGGAACGGCGGTATGCTTTTACGCGATTCAGCATCTTAAGAAAGACGAATGCGAACACGTTTGGGATAACGGCGAAGTTACGCTTGAGGCGACGTGCACGAATGAAGGCGAATTGACGTATACCTGCGAAGAGTGCGGCGAAACAAAAACTGAAGAGATAATTGCTACGGGTCATACGAACAAGGGCGGGTTCTGCACGGTTTGCGGCGAGGCAGATATTACGTATTCGGTTGGAACGAATTATTTGGCGCGTGAAATTTCAACGGGGACGGCGGCTGCCGGCAAAGTGTTCCGCTTTTATAAAACTGGCCATGATATGGACGGTGATACGTCCAACGGTTACGAATGCTGGACGACGGGCAACGAATTGTCCTCGTTGGTTTTGACGTCTACAACGTATAGTGATATGAAGATTTGCATAGGCGATTCCGCGTGGGGCGAACTGAAAGAGGATACTTTGGAAATTGCTTTAGCGGAAGCGGGGGGGGCGCCGTTGGAAATCTTGACGGTAGAGGAGCTGGGCTTCTCGACGTATAAAGGCGAAACGGCAGACGGCACGATCTACGTAGATTTATATGTAGAAAAAAACCGCACGCTTGCAATGGAATACGACGGTGTGGTATATACAATCCGAACGAACACGTTAAGCGTATCGAGCGTTGCGACAGAGGTAAAACATCTGGAAACGCACGAGCACACGCCGACAACGGTTGCTGGGGTTGCGCCGAAGTGTACGGCGTTGGGGTATACGGAATGGACGAAATGCAGTGTTTGCGGCGTAGCAATAATCGAGAAACAGGCGATAGCGGCTACGGGCCACACGGTAGTTACGGACCCTGCGGTTGCAGCAACGTGTAAAACGGCAGGTAAAACAGCAGGTAAGCATTGCGCAGTGTGCGGCACAGTAATCACGGTGCAGGAAATAATTCCTGCTACGGGCACGCACAGGGACGGAAACGCGGACGGTAATTGTGATGCTTGCGGGGTGCAGATCATTGATTTTTCGTTCTATCAAGATACGGCAAATTATACCACGCAACCGTATACGGAAGTTACAGCATTTAACGGCGCAGTGGCACGTTTGAACGTAGCAACCACGGCAGCAGACGGCACGGTAACGGATAATTTGTTTATGGAGATAGAGGGCGGAACAAAAAGTTTTACGTATAACCGCGAAACGGATTCGTTTGATTATCGCTATGATTACTATGAAAGCGGACAAGTAGAAGAGGGACGCGGAACTTTGACCCATACGGATATGCAGTATTATGCATTTACTGTTGACGGTGAATGGTACGTGGACGTGTTCTTTGATAACGAAACTGAAATCACGCTTTATGGAGGAACGGGAACGTTTAGTGAAGGAGATCCGAAACCGTATTTTGGGACATTTGTTCTTGGGAATTTGCAATTTACAGAAAGCACGAATGTCCAAATATTAAAAAAAAACAGCCTTGCGTAGACAATAGCGGGGATGGCATTTGCGACGATTGCGGCGCGATTATGGACGTGCAGACGTTTCATGCCGACGCAAACAACTATACGGAAGTTGCGGTGGAAGAGGGCGAGTTTATCGCCGGGAACGTATACCGTTTTTACGCAGAGGGCATGGATTTTGACGGCGATTCGGAAACGTTAGACGGTTGGTGTGTTAATGGTGATATGACCTTGGCAGATAAGACTAATGAATATATTTATGTAGATGTAACGAATGATGGGCAATATGGACCTAGTACTTCTACATATTTAACATGGTCTGCCCTGCATATAGAATATGCTCCCCCGCAGTATTGGAGCGAAACGCAGGCTGTTATTGAGTGGTTTTACACGGACGGAAAAACAGGATATGTAGACGTGTACTTTATCCCGGGGCAAGAAATGGTGCTTACTGGAGATCCAGAACCAGGGATGCCCGCGGAAAGGTATATTAGGATTAACAATCTGTTTGTTGAAGGCGTGTCTTCTAACGTCAAGCGTCTTGCGCCGAAAGCGGAAAGCGCAGTGCAAGCAGTTGCAAACGAGGTTGACATTGCCTGGAGCGACGGTTTGGATATAAGCCAGGATTTGGGAAATGAGGCAGAGTGGACGCCGATTTATTAAAAATGAGGTGCAGTATGAAAAAATTTTGGAAACGATTATGCACGATAGCCCTTGCGGCGTTGGCATGCTTAAGCGTGATATTGATACCTAAAAGCGAAAAAGCGTCGGCGGGAACGTCGGCGCAATCTTCCGTTTTAGTGCAGGCAGCACCGTTATATGGGCAAGGGGACGCATACTTCGATACACCGATTAGGGAATTACCGCGGACGGATAACAACTTCCATTTTATCCAGGGCTGCGCGGTTAACGTTAAACCTATATACGAAGGCGCAGATCCGTTGACGTCGTTGCGGTTTGGTCTTGTATTGGATAATGAAGATTGGGTAACGGTTCAGGACGGCGATACGGTATATGCGACGTTTACGCTGTACCGTGATGACGGCGCAGGCGTTAAACCGTTATACCGCATGTTGCTTTTCCATGCCTACAATATGGTAGGCGTAGCGCATCAGCACGTAGCGGGAGATTCAGAGATACGGCAATACCTTGGGGACATTAATTTGAACCCGTCGCAAGAACAAGGCGATATCGTCCTTCCGTACACGCAGAGCGGTTGGGATAAAACGCTGGAAGAATTAGAAAGCGTATACCATCATTTTAAAGCAGTGCTCGTACGAGATAGCCTCTATGATTTCTATGAAAAGTTTATGGACATAGGATTCAAAATGGATTTCCTCGCGTATCGGGACGAAGGCGAAACGGCAGATCAACCGATACTCTTTAGAGAAAGCAACGGGAAATTGACGTTGAATCTTGACGTAACGTTAAACAGCCCGCACGCAGATTATTTTGTGGCATTCGAGTACGAATACCGATTCGGCGACGATTCAGAATACGGCGGAGTTCGAAGCGATACGCGTTCTGTGGCGCAGGTATTAGAGATGGCGCAGGCAGAAGGCACGCTTGAAGAGGAACTGCATAATGACGAAGAGTTAATCGAAGAAGCGAAGCGAATCATAGCTGCAGAGAATGGGAAAGAGGTTGTTCTGGTAGAATACCTTGAGCAGATTGATAAGACGACGTTTGCGCAGAAGAAGACGGCGGAAGTAACGGTTCCCGTGAATGCCGGGGTTATAAAATATGACGACGTTGCGGGGCAACTGGGCAAGGATATGCACTGTATGGGAGCTATCGTGGATTCGATAACGTTGAATAAAGACCGTGGTATTTACGAATGTCATTATGCGACGAGTTCCATGGTATATACGAAAACAACGGACGGGAAAGGCGATGAAGTGCCGATGGATATCAATAAATCCTTTGAGGGGTTTTATATGCCGTTTGTAGAAGACGGTATTATTGAGCAGGAACACTACGAATACATTTGGGATAGCTATTTATCCCAAGAAGAAAACAAGGCGTTACGGGACCAGTTTAGCGATCGGCAAGATGAGGTATACGGATTATTCGGCTACGTCATTATACCGGGTACGCATACCATAAGTTCCTTATTTGCGGATCTCTTTTCCGTCGATGCCATGTATAAGGGTGCATTTGTCGGGTATACGAGAACAACCAGTATGTCTTCCAAAGATTACAGACAATTATTGAAGGACAACGGTTATAACTTTTGGGAGCGTTTGTGGAGTAGTGTTGCGAACTGGTTTACGGGCGAACAGAAAGACGCAACGCATTATTTCTTCTACGCGGACGGTTACTCCAGCAAAGTTGTGATCAGTGAGAACGGCAGCACGGATATCAACAATACAAACGATTTACTGACAATCGAGATGTTACAAGCGACGCAACAAATGGCAGAAACGCTCGGAGAGGCGGTAAATGCAGTTACTGGCGGAAAGGACAGCCTTTTCAGCAAGATGGGAACGTTATTTAAAATTGCGTTTGGCGGTATTGTGGTTATAGTGATACTCTTCATAGCGGTAAAGGCTTGGAATCTGATAACGTCGGCAAACGCGCCGAAAAATAGAAGAAGATGAAAAAGCGTTTTTGGAAAAACAACGGCGGATTAATGGGGAAATGCCTTTTGTATCTGCTTATCATTTTTGTGATTGCATACTTAATTTTTACGGGGAAGAAGGTAATATAAATGTTACGTAAAATCAACAGACAAGCGGTATATCATATCATGAGCGGCGCGCTGTTACTGCTCACCGTTTGTCTGTTGTTTACAACGTTTAGCCAATGCGGGGTACGTGTTGGCCAAGCCCTCAAGGACCTTGCTTCTTCTTGCATTTTTTACATAAAAGGGTATTCAGGGGAGCAGGACAGCGTCAATGCAACGGTGCGAGAGCTTGCTCCGGGTATGAAAGCATTGTTGCCGGTTACCGGCGGGGAAGCAAAAGAACTGCTCAAGGCATATGGGAAAGCCCTGATAAGTAAGGAAAATTTCCTTGCATACATGTCGGCAGTCGGTAACGTGCTGTATAACGTTTTATACGTTGTCATGCTCTTGATGATTCCCGTGATCTGCTTGGTGTTGGCGGCGCGGTTGATTTACGACGGAATCGATACCGACCATGACGAAGACAGTTTGCCTTTGAAGTGCTGGAAACGTTTTGAAGATCATGCGCTTTTGCCGGTGTACCGTTTTTGTAAAGATTTTTTTGTATTCATAAAGAAACACGGTTGGTACCGTTGGCCGCTGTTTTGGCTGTGGCTCTGGAACTTGAACGTTTTAACGATGGGAATCGAGTTGTTGGCGTATGCGTTATATTTCTCGTTTTCCGGATTAGATTTTCAATCGGTATTCCTGCAGATTGCGCGGCTTGGCATCGATGGAACGGTAATGCTGCGCACGTTGCCTTGGTTCGTGTGGGCGGTTATCGGATATAAATACTTTGACCGTTGGCGCCGAAAGAAAGGCTATGAAAAGCTAGAGGAGCGAGAAGAAGAAAACCAGGATTTCCTGCTGGAGCATCCAGAGAATATTTTGGCGGTAGGCGAACCGCGCTCGGGTAAGACGCAAGGCATTACGGATATGACGATTAGCCAGGATATCATCTTCCGAAAGGTTGCGTATGATAAGAGCTTTCAGAGGAAGAATCAATTTCCGTTTTTTCCCTGGGTAAAAGTAGAACAGACGATATTGAATATGCGGAAGAACGTGCCGACGTTTAATCTTGACTACGTAAGGCAATTCCTGACGGACATTCGAAATCTGTGGACGGGACGGAACGTGATTCCGTTTAAAAGGCAGGTATCAACGTTCGGAAGATATTATAGGGCGGGGTATACCGGAGAATTTGGAAAATATCCTTTTGGGTATGATTATAAAAAACATCCTATTGAATATGACGATAACTTGCGCGTAACGCAGGTACACGAAAGCGTGCAGTATTACGCGGAGGAGTTCTACATATATACGGCGCCGACGCCGTTATCAGTCGGAAACTATCCGATTCGGTTCAGTTATTTTTGGGAAGACTACGGCAATACGCCGATATTGGAAGTGGACCTTTTCCGACGTTCACCGCGTGAGATGCTTGCGGCGGCGCAGTGGAATCACCGTTTTTATTACGATATGGCGCGTCTTGGCAAGAAGAAAGATCCAAACAATCCGTATTTAAACAATTTCGAGATTGGCAGCGAAACGATTGCAGAAATAGGAAAAGAGCGCGGAAATCAAAATTCGCGAACGAGCGTCAAGAAAGAAAGCGACGAATGCAATGCAGCGAACGACCTTTTCGAGATGGATGCAAAGATGCGTTCGCACGGAACGACGATTGACTATTTCACGTACTTCCGCATATTTGCGGACGAACAACGTGCAATGGAGCTTTTGGCGTCCCTGCGTGAGATAGGGAGCAAGGTCAACTTTTCCAAGAAGAACAAAAAGGAAAAGAACCTTATGCCGGGCTTTGCTTTTGAAGAGGCGCTCTTCAGAACCTCAACGGCGCTGGTTAAAAAAATCTATAAATTCATGGATGTTCGTCATGGGAAGAATACGCTTTTAATGCATTTTGTAAAAAGGCTGTACGCGCCGATATTTAATCACCGCACATGGATCCATAACACCTATTCGAGCTTTGACGTGGAACTGACGATTGAGAACATGGCGGCAGACGACGCGGAAAAGGAAAAGAGATCTTCCAAATATACCTATCATATCAGTACGAAGAAAGTAAGATCCGACGTATACGATACGGGATATTTCGGCGTGTTCTACCGTGAGAAATTCAAAAAGAGTAAAACGGGCGGTATAAATCAAATTCCGCAGTGGACGGGCAGAACGCCGCAACCGTGGGAGTTCCAAGAAATCGGCAGCCATAACTTCGATGAAGTGTTTAAACATTATCTTGACGAAACGAAAGGTAAGGCGGCATAAAGTCTGGGGTACAGGGGCAATGCCCCTGTAATAGCCCGAGAAACGGCTCAAAACGTGAGATAAAATCCGACGTCGGCGGAATATGTGCGAGCGGCGGGCGGACACGCTTTACTTGGCAAAGAAAAGCGCCAAATGGCGCAGGAAGAACACGGGCCCCGTTCAGCGAACGGGGTATCGCGCGGGGAAATGCACGTGGCGCAGGAATGCGCCGTAGATGCACGGGTATATCTAAATGAATGCGGTTGTCTATGGTAGGTATGCGGCTTGTCCGCGTGCCTGCCGTGGGCACCGCGTCGTGGGAAACCGTGCACTGACACAACCCCTGCGCCACGTGCACCGCGCGATATGCGACGGACAGAATGTAAAATAGAGCCGCGGGAAGCGCGCGCAATATTAAACTTTCTGGACCGCGTAAGCGTGTCTGGAATACCGCTCTGCGCTGGGACAAAAAATTAAAAAATCAACAGAATTTTAGGGGAGGAAAATCGTGAAAAGAAATGAACGTCGCGATATGAGCGATACGATGAAAGACGTGCTGCGTTATTTACGTGAGCGTTTAGGCGAATCCTCCGCATACGTAAGCTACGGAACAATCGCCAAGGAAGTCGGCAAGAGCCGGCATGCGGTTGCGTTTGCAGTAGAACGTTTAAAAGGCGAAGGGAAGTTGCGCGTTTACGACGGCGAATTAATGGTTGTGGGTGAATAAGGGGACGTATTATGTCTGACGTACATAACGAAAAACTGCATAGCGGGTTCATTCAGATACCGTATGAGTTCTTCCAGGAATCGGAAGGGCGTATTTCGGGGCGCGTAGAAACGTTGCTCCGCGGCGTCATTTTCGGTTTTTCGTTAGGAACGAACGCGTGCAGGTTCTCCTATACCGCCTTCGAACAGTACATCAACCGTTCCCGCGCAACGGTAGCGCATGCGGTGAAAGGAATGCGGGAGCGTTCCAGCGATGTTGAAATTACCCGCAAGGGCGGCCAAGCGTCAGAATATAGGTATGTTGGTGAGGTAGTACGTAAGAAAAAGCACGTGCGCGTGCCGATATTCCTGTTTTATGAGCTCTTCGATATGCCGAAAGGTAAGAACGGGGAATTTGAAGAACGGCTTTTAACCGGCACAGAATTGCTGGTGTATGCATTAATATTGACGCACAGCATGAAAAATAAAAATACGGGCTTTTTTGAAAGCTCGTCGTCTTCGATTGCAAACATGTTGAATTGTAGCGTGCGCAGTGTGGAGCGCGCTATTTATGCGTTAATGAAATCCGGCTTGATATCCCGACCCAAGAAAGGCAAAAACCGTTACAGCGGAATATCTACGTATCGCGCAGACGTTAATCTTTACAAAATGCTTTGGAAAAAGAATAATCCGAACGATAAAAAGGAAGAGAAAGCGGCGAAAAAAGCGGCGCAGGATAAAGTGCAGCCAAAAAGCACCACCGCGGACGATTTGAACGCTCGAGCGGACCGGGAACGTTATTATACGCATACACGTGAACGGGCGCAGGCTGCAGTGGGTCGTAATATGGCAAAGGCGAATGCCATTCCGGGATTTACAGACGTTTTACAAAAGCTCCGCAAAATGGAGTATGCGATTGCGCATGCGGAATTGAAAGAGCCGGACAAGCTTCCAGCGTTACGCGCTGAAGGGCAGGCCTTGGAGTTTGAACGCGCGCGTTTGTTGCGCACGGTAGGGTTGTCGCCTGCAGATTTGCAGGTGCAGCATCGATGCGAGAAATGTAAAGATACCGGGTATCAGAAAGACGGATCCATGTGTACGTGTTACAAAACGGCGCCGCCAGGAGGTGCGCCATGACGTGCATGGTAAAGAGGAATGTAGGCGAATTGGATAGAAAATAAAAACAGCGCGGGTTTCGCGCTATTTGTCGTATAATAATGAATGCAGGCTCTGCGCTAAATTGCGCAGAGTTCTTTTTTTTCGGAATTTTTGACAAAACTAAACTTTACCCGTCTAAAAAACGGTTGAAAAGTGGTTTAATTTTGTCGGGGGTACGGATATATACGTATTTATTATATATATCCGTATAAAGAAGAAACAAAGAGGGCTATACGCGCGCGTATGTGCGCGCGGATTGCGCCGAAAATCGGCGCTGAAGAAGGCTTGGAGAAAAACGACGTCGCGGCCAGCGCGACGTGCACGAACCGAACAGCGCAGCGAGGGGAGCAACGGCGCAGAGCTCGAAGAGAGAAAAGGCTGGAAAAAGCGACTTGGTCTGGGTGCATAGAAAAAAACGAGCCCCTTCGAGCTCGAATACAAAAACGAAAAAAATGAATCAGAACAGAGCTTTTAAAGTGGGTCAAGAAAGGGACAGCCATAGAAAAAGCTTAAAAATAAAGGCTTTCAGTTGTTTTGAATCGGCTTCAAGTCCCGTCGCCTCAACCAAAATCGGGCATTTATGCAAAAAAACGTGCATAAATGCCCGATTTTTTGTATTTTTGCATAATTATTCTATGCAAAATTGCGTTTTGGGGATGGTTTGGTGAACAATTTGGTGAACAAAATCACTTCCATTCGTTTAATTTCCTAGCTTCTTTCAAAAGATACTCGTCGGAAAGGTCGCGATACGCATTTGTTAATGCACCGCCCGAATGTCCAACGAACTCATCTCTTGCGGGCTGTGAAACGCCATATTCATCGCAACGGGTGTAAAAGGTTGTACGCAAATCATACAACTTATGATTGGGTAAAGCGGCGGATACTCTTCTACGAAGTAATTGCGGTGTTGGAAGAACGGGGATACCGTTTTTAAGATAAGGGCGCAACGCATCAATAATAGGAATGCGTTTGTACTCGACTTTCTTGTTTTTACGTTTACTATTTATAGCAATGATAAAATCACCCTTAATTTGGGCTGTTTCAAGCTCGTTAGGGCGCAAACCAGTATATAATGCGATTGCGGCTGCAATCTTAAAATCTGGCTCGATTAAACGCGTTAAAAGAAGTTTTTCTTCATCTTTACTTAAAGCAACGCCGTGTTGATAAACGTGTTTTTGAATTTGTACGATAGCGAGAGGGGATTTTGTGATAATTCCATATGCGATTGCGCCTTTGAAAATGATTGATAATAACGAATAAATTTCGTCGGCGGTTTTGCCTTTGCCTTCAGCTTGAATACCTTCTATTAACGTTTGGCATTTGTCTGGAGTGATTTGTCTTATATTCATATCTCTAAATGCGGGGAAAATATATTTGTTTATACGATTTAAATCGCATTTATAGGTTTGTGCTGCAACTTTTTCTTTGCGATGTTTTTCGAAGAAAAATAAAGCGAATTCTTTAAGAGTTCTACAATCCTCGACTTTGTTGATTTTGCCAACATAATATTTATTGATCTCTGTAGGCGTGGTTTTGGCAAGGAATTTTTCTTTTGCCTTTTGTAGATTGGTGGAAGACGTTATAATGCAATAACCATTTGCGCGATAGCGGATTTCATAGCAGTAAGAGTTTTTTCCGCTTTCTTTTTTAATGACGTGTGCAGCAAGACCGTTTGCGATAAATACTTTTTTAAATGTAGTAGCCATATTTTTAATTTCCTTATATGTAAAATGTAATAACGAGGAAACAGCTTTTGATTTACTGTTTTCAGGCTCGTTAAAAGCGTCCTTTTGCGGTTGAATTGCAAAAAGACTGTCTAAGTAAAGTGAAATTCTATCCTCGGCATCGGAAAAAGACGCGAGTTTTTTGATGTAAGATGCAGATATTTTTAATTCTTGATTGGTCATTGTCCTCCTTATAGAAAAATTAGGTCAACTTCCCCGTCGGGAAGCATAAACGCGTTCACTTTTGCCGTGATTTTCCTTATACCGTTTAATTAGGAAAAAATAGATAAAATGCAACCTAAATAGAAGATTTTTGTTTTATCAATATTTTTTTAAAAATATAAGTAGAGAAAAACCTGAAGAAATCGGGTGCTTTTTTCAGCATTCAGAAGAGTCAAATTTTTCCCTCTGCCCCTAATACATACAAAAAAAGGGCATTTGGTCCGCTTTCAAGCGAAATTCTTCATATAAATTTTGTCTCTACTATTAAATTGAACGCTTTAATAGCAAATGGTCCGCTTTTGGCGGAAATTCTTATATAAATTTTGTCTCTACCCTTAAAGTGCACGCAAAAAAGGTTTTTGGCTCACATTTTTGGAAAAAAGTTTAAAATAAATTAAATAAGGCTTTATATTTGACTTGTACGCGTTGTCTTCTACGCCAGACAGTCACGCGGTCAACGTCCAACATTTCTGCAATTTCAACGCCGCCCAGACCTGCCATATAGCAATCTAAAACTTCATGTTCGCAAGGGCTCAACCCCATACGCGCAATGGTGTTATCTACCGCGGTATAATCTTTTTCTTGATACGCGTCGATTTCTACGGACAATTCTTCGGTATAATCATTGATATCACGGGCGCGGTTAACGTTTCTGCGTATTCTATCGATATATCGACCGACCAAAGTGTAGGTAGCTTTCTTAATGGTGATAACGTTCCCGTTTTTCACGGTATAGACGTCGTTTAGGCTTTTTCCGACAAATCCAAGGAGAAAACAAACGGCGGTTTGCACAAGGTCATACCCGTCTGAAAATACGTGCGTGGGGTTATTACGTTCGTCTAAATCTTTGACAAAGCCGACGTAGAGCCGTTCCAAGCTGTGGCGTGCAAGCGCATAACGACCGCGTAAGGTTTTAAGGGTAATCATTTCAGCCATTTTTTGAACGTTCTCGAAAGATATGGTTTCGGATAATACGTTATAAGGGTTTTGAGATT
>JAFTHU010000014.1 GCA_017457215.1 Clostridia bacterium | reverse complement strand
GTATTTCTTTGAAGATGCGGAAGCGAACGAGTTTACGAAAAAGCTTGCAAAGCATATTTTAGAATCGTCGTTGTTTGCTAATGAAGAAAAAAAGTCGGCGTCGGACGTTGCGGCAAACGCAAACGAAACGGATGATAAGAAGGCAAAGAGAAAATCTGTTTGGAAAAAGATTTTCTTATCCAAGGAGCAAATGAAATTTTCTTATCCCGTTTTGAAAAAGCATATTTGGTTGTTGCCGATTTTTCACGTGGTACGTTGGGTGCAGGTGTTGTTTACCCGTCCAAAGGCTATTGGGCAGCTCAAAAAAATGAACGCCGTGCAAGAAACCGACTTGACGTATATGAAAGAAATTCGCGGTGGTTTAGGAATCAATCATTTGTAAGAATGCTCGTACACCAAAATTAAAAGACTATAAAAATGTGGCGAATTTGGTTGTAAATTGAAAAGATGAAAATTGCGGAAGACCTTGAAAATAAAGGACTTCCGCGCAATTTTTAGTTGCCATTTTAGGTGCCTGTTAATCCGTGTGTCGTCAGTTCGAGCCTGACAGGGGCAGCCAAAAAGATAGTGAAATTTGTCTAACGGCGATTTCACTTCTTTTTTTTGCGTTTTTAGGGCTTTTAAATCCCTTTTTTGATTATTTTGATAAAATTTTGATAATGCGAAATCAAAAACGGCGTGGTTAGGTTGTCTAAATTTCTAAAACCGCAGTTTGACTTTTTTAATAATTAACCTTAATTAAGTACAATATTTTACACTCCCACGACGGGACTTGAACTCAAAAATGTATAGAAATAAAGAATAAAAAGGATTGAAAAAACTTTGTTTTTATGTTATAATCAAAATATGAAATAAAACATTTAAATTATTGTGTTGGAGAAAAAACATGTGGATTCATTTAATATCTTTAATGATATCTTCAATTGTAGTGAGCGAAGTCTTATCTATTGCAATTCCCAAATTTAAGAAAAGAGAAGACGAGGGAAATGCGATAGCATCCAAAAGCTGTAAAATATTTCCTGATAAGCGTTTGAAGATTGTGTTTATAGGGCTATCGGTTTTTTGTTTAATAATCGGTATGATACTATTATTTGTACCGCAACTTTGCGAGCTAATGGAGTTTGATTGGTTGATTGTAAATATTATTTGGTGGTCTGTTACGTTACTTGATTCAATAGCTGTGTTTTACTTTTATCAAACGCTGCTCGTTGAATATAATGATGATTTTATATTGATAACAAATATATTTCGCAAAACGCACAAAATTGGTTATAGTGACATCATAAAAGTAACGACAAATATTAAAATATGTACCAAAGAAAAGAAATTTTTTATTCCGTGCTCCTTGTTTTATGGCGTAAGCGCACTTAAGGTTAAAATTATGACGCAAAAAGGCAATCAGTAAAATGAAACAAGTATTTACAAGGATTAAAAGTTGCCTGCCCTAGTTTTAAATTTATTGTTTAGTCATTTTGTTGTTCTACCATATAAAAATGGGGCAATTTTAGAGCTTTTGTTGTACTAACGCATTAAAGTAAAGCACATTTGTCTAAACGATAAATGTGCTTTCTTTTTGCAATTTTAGGGCTTTTTAAGCCCTTTTTTGATTGTTTTGATAAATTTTTGATAATGCGAAATCAAAAACGGCGTGATTAGGTTGTCTAAATTTCTAAAAACGCCTTTTGACTATTTCAATAACTAACTTAGATAAAGTACAACATTTTACGCTTCTACGACGGGACTTGAACTAAATAATACCCTGCAAAGCCCATAATGTAGTCAATACACTCCATAATGTGCTTTATTTTTTTGAAAGAATATGTTATAATTAGACTACATCATTATAAAAAAATATAGGTGAATAGCATTCATTTTAGAGGAGAATGATTATAGATGTTGCCTGAAATTGAATTCGTAAAATTAAATATTCAAAATTTTCCAACGAAATGGCAAACTGTGATTTTTCGTAATTACGGTTACGTTTCGCTTGATAAAATAGCAAAAGTTTTAGGATGTTCGGAAAAAACAGTATTGTATGAAGCAGAACGTTTAGGGTTGTACAATACCGTTTATAATCGGGTATGGGAAGAAAAAGGCTACATAACGATAATTCGAAATAACTGGTATTTGCTTCCGTATGCCCAACTGTTGCAATTGTTGGGCATAACGGAAGAACGTTTAGAGTATATTCTTGAAAACGATGATTTTTTATCTGTAAAACTTGGTGGGTTTAAGCCTAACTGTGAAGAAGTAAGGTATGAACCGCTCACGGAACAGCAAGAGAAAGAAACGAATATCATAGCAGATACGGTATCGCGTTATCGCAAGACTCCTTTGCAAAACGCCTTTGAGTTTTTCTCGGAAAATTCAGGGAAAAGCGAGAACTTTTTATCTAAAAACAAACGGATTGTTCACGGATATTTATCCCCTTGTGGAGATGCGTTTGCAATCAATAGCGAAATGTATTTGCCTGATACTCTACTTAAAGAATATCAATCGCAAGGAGTAAACGGAATATGGTTGCACGGTGTTTTATCCGCGCTTTCATTTTATCCGTTTGATGAAACCCTTTGTCTTGGATATTTAAAACGTAGGGCTGAAATTAAACGATTGATAATGCGCCTTGCAAAATATGGGATAAAACTATATTTGTATTTTAACGAGCCGAGAGCGTTGCCTGAAACTAAATTTGGAAAATATGCAAACCTTATCGGTAGACGAGAAAACGGCTATGCGTCTTTTTGTTTTGCACGAGAAGAAGTTAAAAACTATTTATATGAAGCAGTAAAAGATTTGTTGTTGGATATACAAAATCTTGGTGGTATTATTACGATTACAATGAGTGAAAATCTCACGCATTGCAATTATCGTCCTGAAACGAATTGTCCTGTTTGTAAAAATATTCCACCCGAAAAATCGGCAGCGGAAGTAAATAACGTGATAGCGCGAGCGATTCGTGATAGCGGTAGTCACGCCGAGCTTATTGCAAATCTTTGGGGTTGGTCGCCGTTTATGGGTTGGACGGAAGAACAAACGCTTGCAGGGATTGAGTTTTTGGATAAAGATGTTTCCGTAATGTGCGTGAGTGAGTACGACCTTAATATAGAAAAGGGTGGAATAAAAAGTCGAATTATTGATTATTCGATTGGGAATCCAGGTCCGAGCGAAATTACGAAAAAAATCTTAAAGAAAGCGAGGAGGGAAGGGCATAAAATTTATGCAAAAATACAAACAAACAATAGTTGGGAGTGTTCCGCTGTTCCGTATTTGCCCGTTTTCGATCTCGTATATGAGCATATAAAAAATTTGACTTCAATTGGAGTAGAAGACTATATGCTCACGTGGACGCTTGGCGGCTATCCTTCGCCTATGCTTGGAATGGTATCTTCTTATAGTAACAACCCGGAAACGTTCAATCTCAATGCGTGGTATAAAGAATTATTTGGGCAAGACTCGGATTGTGTGCATAATGCAGTACGATTGTTTTGCAAAGGATTTAGTGAATACCCTTTTAGTATAGATTCTTTATATTATTCTCCAAAAACTTTGGGTGTGGCAAATTTATGGGATTTAGAATCGCAAGAAAATCTATCTACAATGGTATGTTTTGCCTTTGATGATTATGAAAATTGGATTAAACCATATCCGATTGATATTTATTTGTCGCAATATGAAAAATTGTTGGTATTATGGGAACAAGGATTAGGCGAGCTTGAAAAGCTGAAAGAAACACCGCTTATCAAGGACTTGAGAATATATGCGCAGGTAGCGTATTCGCACTTTAAGTCCGATTATTTGCAAACTAAGTTTTCCTGTTTGAAAAATGATTTGACGAAAAATAGTAAAGAAATAGAAAAGAGTTTATTGGAAGAAAAGAAAAACGCGGAAAGCTTATTAGAATTACTTTATAAAAGTTCAAAAGTTGGATTTGAAGCGTCTAACCACTATTATTATACGGAAAGAAATTTGCTTGAAAAAATTATTAATTTGGATACTTTAGTAAAAATGATGTTAACTAGCCATTCTGCAATTTTTGAACTCATGAAGGATTTGGAATAGACAGAATTGACTTTTTGTTGTTCTGCCCTATAAAAACAGGGCGATTTTAGAGATTTTGTTGTGCTAATGCACTAGTATGGGTCTATAAGTATTTTGCTTATAGACCTATATTTTTTATTTTCGCGCTAAAATCGCTATTTTACAGCAAAAATTAAGACCTATAAGAGCATTTTCACACTTTTATAGGTCTTTTTTAATGCAATTTTTTAGAAAAACGCCACGATAGATTTTGTCCCAAACACTTTAAGTCTATGTATTGCGAAATTGTTAAAAGATTTAGATTTAGAACGGTTAAAAAATCCCAAAAAAACTAAATAGAGCCAAAAGAAACAACCGTCGGGGAAGGCTAAAATCTTTTCTCGACGGTTGTTTTATATAAAAATAACTCTTTGTGTTTAGATTTTATCAATTTTTTTTCTTAAAGTTCGTCTGACGCGGTTGATATGGCGTTCAAAATCGCCGCTATTAATAAGTTCGGCAAGTACAAACTGCTCAAATGTAGGTACGGGACAGGAATAAAACCCAAGCTTTTTTTCAAAATCAAGCATCAAAGATTTTGGAAGTACCATATAACCTATGCGAAGTGCGGGGGAGATAGTTTTAGAAAAGGTGTTCATATAGATTACGTTGTCGTAATCCGAAAGCGCAAACAAAGTATCTTCCGGCTTTGAGGAAACGGAAAACTCCGATTCGTAATCGTCCTCGATAATGATACGCCCGTTTTGCTTGGACCAACGAATGTATTCGTGGCGCTTATTGGCGGTTGCAGTAATACCCGTCGGGAAATTTCTGTACGGCGTCGTATGAAGAACGTCCGCCTTTGTTTTTAAAAGGGCGACGCTATCGATACCGTTTTGAAATAGGGGAAGCAATTCATAGTGTGCCTCTGCCGCGCTGTAGGTTTGTTCAATTTTTTTGTAGGACGGCGATTCGATGCCGTAAATACGATTTTTTCCGAGCAGCATAATGATAAGGCCGTAAAGATATTCAGCCCCCGAACCGATAATGATTTGGTCGCTCTCTATGCGCATGCCCCTGTTTCGTATGAGGTAATTTTTAATGGCCTCGCGAAGTTCCGCACAACCTGCGTTTGGCGATTTTTCAAAAATTCCCTCGGCGTAATCGGATAATACCTTTCGCATGGTTTTGCAGAGGACGGAAAAGGGAAAATCGGGGTAAGTATGACGGTTTTGCGGAAGAATACTGTGTTGCGTGCGTACCTCGGCGGGCGTAGCGAACCCGTCCGATTTTAGAAAGATAACGAAAAATCCGCTCCGTTCTCTCGATTCGATATACCCCTCGTCGCAAAGCAATGCGTACGCATGTTCGACGGTTATCGTGCTGACGGCTAATTCCTCGGCGAGCAAACGCTTGGAAGGAAGTTTTGTGTTGTAAGGGTAAATTTCGCGAATAATATCCTCACGGATGAACCGATAAATTTGCATATAAATCGGGTGTAAATCAAAATCAATCTTGTATTTCATCTGGCTATATAATATTCTCCTTTTTTGGTTATTGCAATATAGTCAGTTATATTATATACTATATTGGAGCAAATGGCAAGGAGATAATAACAGTGGCATATAAAAAAATTTTAACAATTCAGGACATATCTTGTGTCGGGCAGTGTTCGTTAACGGTTGCGCTTCCGATTCTTTCCGCTTGCGGGCATGAAACCTGTATACTTCCGTCTGCAGTGCTTTCCACACATACTGGGGGATTTAACGGTTTTACTTTCCGCGACCTCACCGAGGATATGCCTGAAATTCAAGCGCATTGGAAAAAAGAAAATATCAAGTTCAAAGCAATATATACTGGGTATCTTGGGAGTGTTAAGCAGGTTGGATACGTCAAAGATATTTTGAATACCATGGGAACGGACGATTGTGTTCGTATCGTCGATCCTGCTATGGCGGATAATGGCAAACTGTATTCCATTTTTAACGGCGAATACGTAGAGGCAATGCGCGGGCTTTGTGATTCTGCGGATATTCTGATTCCCAATATCACCGAGGCTTGCTTCCTTACCGACGTCGAATACCGCGAAGTGTATGACGAGAAGTACGTTAAGGCGTTGCTTGATAAACTTTCAATGCTTGGGGTAAAAACCATTGTTCTTACGGGCGTAAGCTATGCTGCCGATAAGACGGGGGTTGCCGTTTATGAGAACGGAGCAATTCGCTATTACGAGCACGATAAAATAGCAAAGGGATGCCATGGAACGGGCGATATTTACGCTTCTGCCTTTACGGGCGCGCTTTTGAATGGCAAGGATATCTTTGTTGCGGCAAAAATCGCCGCCGATTACACGATGAAATGTATTTTGAATACGCAAGGGGATAAAGAGCATTGGTACGGCGCAAAGTTTGAGACAGCTTTGCGTGATTTGATGGATATGCTTGCGTAACAAAGTATTGACAGCGAAACAAAACTGTGTTATAATAAAAGAGCAAAGGAAAAAGCTTTTTGCGAAAAATCACAAAGGAGCGTTTGTCTATGGAAAAAGTTACAGAAAAGAAAAAAGATAAAAGAAAACTCTTCCTCGTATTAAAAATCCTTTTTGCTATCATATACGTTACGGTTACGGTGTTGCTGATAGTTGGCTATGTGAACGCAGTTACCGCAGGGGAAGATAAGAAAGGGGAATTGCTAGCTTTTTTGATATTCGGCGTAATCATTTTGGGGACGTTGGGATATATTATATCTTTGATTCCCGCCGTAATTGGAATGGCGTTGTCGGTGATATTTCAAGCAAAAATCAGCCATAAAATCTTTTTTTGCGTTGCCATTTTTTTAACCGTTCTTACCGAAGCGGTGTTTATCGTGCTTTGTAGGGTTTCGGCGTAAAGAACTGAAATATAGGTAAAAGGCGGGGGGAATACCTCGCCTTTTATAGTATAAATTCACTTTTTACCTTTTGGAGAATATCCGAAATAATTTTTAAACGCCTTGGAAAAAACGAAAGGGTCTTTGTATCCGACAGCAAAGCCCACCGCGCTTACTGTATGCCCCTTGTTTAATAGCGTTTGCGCTTGCTCCATACGTACTTTTACAAGGTATTGCTTTATTCCGCAACCCACAGCACGTTTAAAAATGCGAAAAAGATAACTTCGTTCAAAACCGAAACGATTAGCCAAATGTAAAACGGACAAATCTTGCATATAATTAAAATCAATATACCGCTTGATTCGTTCGGCAACGCCGAGCTGTTCGTTTTTTTCATGAAATACCTGATAGAGAAGTTCGTACAGTACGGCGAGGTACGCCGAGGGGGCGGAGATATTTGCTTGCGCCAACTCCCGCAGTTTTTCGCCTAACGCGCGGGGGAAAGGATATACCGAACGTTCGGTGTTGAACACGTCCGACATTTTTCCGTGAAAAGCAATCCAAGTATATTCCCAAGGGTTCGCCCCGTCCGCCGTATAGGTAGTCAGTTCGTCAGGGCGAATAATAAAAAATTCGCCCGCTTGTATTTTGTGGGTTCCAAATTTGTCCGACAGTTTCCCTTCGCCATGTAAACAAAAATGCAAAATATAATATTCTCTTATGAAAGGTCCGAAACTATGGTTGGGACAGCAAATTTCGTGTCCTGAAAAAATTGGAATCAAGTCGCACGCGTTCGTGCGTTCAATCATGGTTTCTTGTTGCATAATAAAATAACTCCCGTTAAACATTAGCAACATTTTAACATGAAATAGGCATAAAAAGCAATGGATTTAACAATATTTTTATGATAAAATAAAAAAGTGGACGGTTGGTATTTGTTCTGACTTCTCCATAATAAAAAACAAAAAGGGGAACGGGAATATGAAATTGACTTTTATGGGTGCAGGTAGTACCGTGTTTGCGAAAAACGTGATAGGGGACGTGCTTTTAACGCCTGCATTGCGGGAAGACCTTACGGTGGCGCTCTACGATATCGACGAGGTGCGCTTGGAAGAATCCTTTATCGTAGTGCAAAATTTAAATAAAAAATATAACGACGGCAAAGCGGTGATTGAAAAGTATCTGGGGCAAGAGAACAGAAAGGCGGCGCTTCGCGGCGCAAAGTTTGTCGTCAATGCAATACAAGTCGGCGGATACGAGCCTTGCACGGTGATTGATTTTGAAATTCCTAAAAAATACGGTTTGCGTCAAACGATAGGGGATACGTTGGGTATCGGCGGAATTTTCCGCGGTTTGCGTACCATCAAAGTTTTGAAAGAGTTTGCCAATGATATGGAAGAGGTTTGTCCCGACGCGCTTTTCCTCAATTACACCAACCCGATGGCGATTTTGACGGGGTATATGCTCCGTTATACAAAGGTAAAGACGGTGGGGCTGTGCCACAGCGTGCAGGTTTGCACCGAACAACTCTTTAAACAGTTGGGCTTGAACCATAAGCAAATTGGCAGGGAAAAGATTGCAGGCATCAACCATATGGCTTGGCTTTTGGAGATATACGATAAAGACGGAAAGGATATGTATCCGGAAATTCGCCGTTTGGCAAAGAAAAAGAACACCGAAGAAAAACATGGCAATATGGTACGGTACGATTATATCGACAAGTTTGGGTACTATTGCACGGAAAGTTCCGAACACAACGCTGAATACAATCCGTTTTATATCAAGACGAAATATCCCCAATTGATCGAGAAATTTAATATTCCGCTGGACGAATATCCCCGCCGTTGCGTGGAACAGATCAAAAATTGGAAAAAGCAGTGGGAAGGGTTGTTGAAAGGCGGCGAAATAGAACATACCCGCTCGCATGAATATGCTTCGCGTATCATGGAGGCGGTGGTAACGGATACGCCCTACAAGATCGGCGGAAACGTCATCAACAACGGAGCGATTACCAATTTGCCCGCAGATGCGTGTGTGGAAGTGCCTTGTTTGGTTGACGGGAACGGCGTGCATCCGACCTTTGTCGGCAGATTGCCCGTACAATGTGCGGCAATGAATATGACGAATATTAATTGCCAACTTTTGACGATTGAGGCGGCGGCAACGGGAAAACGAGAGCATATTTATCAGGCGGCTATGCTTGACCCGCATACGGCGGCGGAGCTTTCTATCGACGATATTATTGCTATGTGCGACGAATTGATTCAAGCGCATGAAGATTGCGGATTCCCTGTGTTATAATTTGTGAAGAAGAACGCTAACGAGTAAACGCTCGCAAGTGTTCTTCTTTTTTCGAAATCCGCGAGAGATTGAAAATGGTTTTGTATATTTATATATATAATGTAAAAGAAAAAAGTGGGAATAAAACTTTCAAAAAAAGCTAAAAAATACTTGACAGTAATATGAGAATTTAGTATAGTATACAGTGTACGTTCAATAATTTGAAGTTTCTTGGTTGTCTTGAACAAAAGTTTAGGACAATGTATTTTTTGTTTTTTGGACGGGAGCTCCGTTCGAAACAATGAAAAAATCAGGAAAAATTGAATGTAGCTGAACGAAAAATTACGAAATAAAAGAAGAAGGCAAAAGAATGAAGAAAATTTTGATTGCACTTTTGGCGATAACGCTTTTTTTTACGGGGTTTGTATTGATCGGAAAGAAGGAAAGCATCGTCATTTGTTCCTCGGCAGAGGAATTCCGCAATGAAGAATTGCAAAGACAGTTAAATGAAAAATTCCCCGATAAAAACATTATCGTCAATTATATGTCTACGGGTAAGGCGGCGACGAAAGTGTACAGCGAGGGCACGAAAACGGAAATCGATATTCTCGTTGGATTGGAAACGGGATATATGAATAAAATTTCGCATAACCTTGCGGATATTAGCGGTATGAGCCGTGTGGAATATGTAGACGGTTTGACGCCTGCTGATAACAATAACCTGTGGGTAACCTGGGAAAAGCAGGCAGGGGCGATTATCGTCAACAAGGAAGTATTAAAAAAGCACGGTTTGGAAGCGCCGAAAAGCTATGAGGATTTATTGGATAGCCAATACCGTGGATTGATTGCGATGCCCGATCCCAAATCGAGCGGTACGGGATATTTCTTCTATAAAAATTGGGTCAATCTTTGGGGCGCCGATAAGGCAATAGAGTTTGTTGACGATTTGTATGGAAATTTGAAACAGTTTACCGAATCGGGTTCAGGCCCTATCAAAATGCTGAAGCAAGGGGAAATCGCCATTGGTTTGGCACTTACTTTCCAAGCCATAAATGAAATCAACAACGGTTGGGCATTTGAAGTGATTTATCCCGAATCGGGTTCGCCGTATTCGTTGACGGGCACGGCAATCGTGGACGGGCACGAAGAAAAGGACGGTGTGAAAGAAGTATTTGATTATATCGTCAATGAATTTTTCGTTTACGACAAGGAAAATTATTCGCCCGAAGAAGTTTTCGTAGGGCAAAAGAACGAAATCGCAAATTACCCGCAAAATATTCTGTATGCGGATATGCGCGGTATACAAGACGATAAAGAAAAGGAAAGGTTGTTGGATTTATGGAAGTATTAAACACGAAGCTTATCGTAAAAAATCTTACGAAAAAGTTTGATAACAAAACGGTTTTGGACAATATCTCTTTCGAGTTGCGCCAAGGAGAATTTTTATCTATTTTAGGTCCGTCCGGTTGCGGAAAAACCACGCTCTTGCGTATTTTAATCGGTTTGGAAAAGGCGGACAGCGGCGAAATTTTCAAGGAAGGCAAAGAAATTTCTAAATTGCCTAGCGCGGATAGAGGCATGGGTATCGTATTCCAAAACTATGCCCTTTTCCCCAACATGAACGTTTTGCAAAACGTAATGTATGCGTTGACGCTGCGCAAGGAAACCAAGGCGCAAGCCAAGGAAATTGCGTTGCGTACCATTGAACACGTGGGGCTTTCCGATCAAATTCGTAAATATCCCAACCAGCTTTCGGGGGGGCAGCAGCAAAGGGTCGCTATTGCGCGTACGCTGGCAATGAACCCCGATATTATCCTTTTGGACGAACCGATTTCTGCGCTGGACGTAACCAACCGCGAGATTATGAAAGCGGAATTGAAATCTTTGCAAAAGAAATTTAACGCAACGATGCTCTTTATCACGCACGACCAGGAAGAAGCGTTCTTCTTGAGCGATAGAATTATGGTTATGAACGAGGGCGTCATTGAACAGATGGACACGCCTTTGGAGATTTACAAAAATCCCGCAAATCAATACGTTCGGGAATTCGTCGTGGAGCAGTTGGATAAAAAATACTACGATTTGTTAGGGTATACGGGACGGAGCAGCCATGAAGAATAAAACGTTTATTTCTTTAAAATATGCGCTTTTGATTTATTTGGCGGTAACGGTGCTTTTGCCAATCATAGTACTGTTTTCCCGCATTCGCGGAAGTTCAATCAAAGAAGTATTTACTTCGGTTCAATTTTTGCCGATGCTGAAAAACTCGTTGATTACGACGGTTATTGCGACGCTGATATCCACCGTGCTGTCTTTTGGATTGGCGTTTGCGCTTTCCCGCTCTAACGTAAAATTAAAGGCGCTTTGGGTAATTTTATTTTCTTTGCCTATGCTGCTGCCGAGTATTTCTCACGGCACGGGCGTAGTACTTTTGTTCGGGGATAACGGAATCGTTACCAACCTGTTGGGCATTAATATCGGCGTATACGGGTATACGGGTATCATAATCGGCTCGGTTTTGTATTCTTTCCCCGTTTCGTTTTTACTCTTTTACGATTCTTTCCAATACGAGGATTATACGATTTACGAATCGGCAAGCGTGTTGGGCTTTTCCAAGTGGCGTCAATTTTTAAAAATCACGTTACCCTCGATGAAAGGCACAATCGTTTCGGCGGTGATTGCCGTGTTTACGATGGTGTTTACCGATTACGGTGTTGCGCTCATCTGCGGGGGGACGGAAATGACGTTGCCTGTGTATATGTATCGAGAAGTTATCGGCTTGATGAATTTTTCCAGCGGCGCGGTGGTTGGCGTGGTGCTTTTGATGCCAGCGATCATTGCATTCCTTTTAGATTTACGCAAGAGCAACGCAGGCAGCAACAGTACGGTAACGCGCGGATATATGATATCGAAAAATAAGACGAGGGACGCGTTGGTTTACGCGGCGTTTGCCGTTACGGTATTCTTGCTTTGTTTGCCCATTGTGGCGTTTGCGTTCCAAGGTTTTGTAAAACAATATCCGATGGACAAAACGTTCAGTTGGGAGCACGTGAAAAAGCTGTTTTCAAGCGGTATGGGCTCGTATTTAATGAACTCGATTGCCATTGCGCTGTTGACGTCGCTGTTGGGTACGGTGCTTTCGTATTTTGCGGCATATATCACGGCGCGGATGGGGAAACAGATTCCGAATAAGGTACTGCACTTTATCAGTTTGCTTTCGCTTGCAATCCCCGGCGTGGTTTTGGGCTTGTCCTTTGTTTTGACCTTTAACGATACGCCGTTGTATTCGACCATCTTTATTTTGGTGATTGTCAATATCGTGCATTTCTTCTCGTCGCCGTATCTTTTGGCGTACAATTCGCTGTCGAAGTTCAACTCTAATTTAGAGGACGTAGCGGCAACTTTGGGTATCAGCAAAATGAAGATGCTTACGGCGGTGTATATCCCCAGCACGATGCTGACGATTGTGGAAATGTATGCGTATTATTTCGTCAATGCAATGATTACCATTTCGGCGGTTTCGTTCCTTGTCAATTTCCGTACAACGACGCTGTCGTTGATGATTCCGCAGTTAGAATCGCAATCGTTTATCGAGGGTACGGCAATCGTTTCTTTGATGATTTTGGCGATCAATCTGTTGGTAAAAGGGTTGACTTTTTTAGTGAAACAATATATCATAATTCTGGAAAAAAGGAACAGACGCACGCACGAAGAGGGCGAAAAGGAGAATATTGATGTTAAGCAAGAAAGAATTTGACGTTTTGATGGCGGTTTTGGATACGGAAGGTTTGTCGCAACGGGCGATTGCCGATAAGACGGGGTATTCGATTGGAACGGTAAACAAAGTGGTAAAAGACTTGGACGAAAAGGGATTTTATAATGGGAAATTTATTACGTCCAAAGGGTTGGACGCATTAGAGCCGTACCGTGTAAAGAGAGCGATTTTTTTGGCGGCGGGGTTTGGTTCTCGCCTTGTGCCGATTACGCTTAACACCCCCAAGCCTTTAGTCCGTGTACACGGAAAGCGGATTATTGAAACGTTGTTGGACGCGGTTGTGAAAGCGGGGATCCCTGAAATCGTATTAGTGCGCGGATATTTGGGCGAGCAGTTTGAACAGCTTACCCACCGTTATCCTAATATCAAGTTTGTGGATAATCCCATGTTCAACGAAAGCAATAATATTTCTTCTGCGTACTGCGTGCGAGAGCTTTTCCAAAATGCGTACGTATTAGAATCCGACCTGCTGCTTCGCAACGATAACTTGATTAGAAAGTACGAATACAGCAGTAATTTTTTGGGGATACCCGTAGAAGTAACGGACGATTGGTTTTTCCGCGTGGACACGAACGGCGTGATTTGCGAACAGGGCGTCGGCGGGAAAAACTGCCATCAAATGGTGGGAATATCCTATTGGGACGCAAAAGACGGCGCACAGCTGGAAAAGGATTTGGAAGAAGTGTATTTCTCGCCCGGCGGCAAGGAACGTTATTGGGAACAAACGGCGTTGCATCATAAGAAAGAGAATTATAAAATTCAGCTTCGCGAATGCAGTATGGAAGATATCGTCGAGATTGATACCTTTAACGAACTGAAAAAAATTGATAAAATTTACGATATTTAAAAAAGGAAAAACGGCAGGCGTATAAAACGCTTGCCGTTTTTTATTAAGCATAGAAAATGATTAGTTGTTTTTAACGTTTAAAATATCGTCTGCAGAGCAACCTAAAAAATTGCACAGCCTTGATAAAGTGGACAAAGAGGGCTGTATACGCCCCGAAAGGTACTGCGACACGGTGGGGTTGGAAACGCCTATCGCCCGCGCAATTTCCGTTTTACTTTTTCCCGAATTTTCGATTTCTTGTTTTAAATTTTTACTGATTAATTCTTCTAACGTCATTTCCATAATTTTATTATATTAAGTATCGCCTAAAAATACTTGACATTTAGGTATTGCCTAATATATAATATTTTATACTATAAAACCGAAAGGAGCGGTTGTTATGACAAAAGAAAAATTGAGTAAGTGGTTGAAAAAAGGCATTGTTGCGGCATTGGCGTTAATGAGTTTATTGACGTTGTGTTTTTCATTGATTAAGGTAGATCTTCCCTATTATCCAAGCGAAAACGGATTTGATATGCTCTCTTTTGAAAGTGATTATATCTCGGGCGATTACAAATGGGGAGCAACTATGATGGGCGTGTGTTCTGTTTTGGAGTTGGTTTTTGCGTGTATAGCGATTTGTTTGTCGATTTTTAATTTTGTTAAAACCAAAGAAAGTAAAGCGATTAACACGGGCATTGTCGGGGGAGCGATTGCCGTTGCAGTTCTCTATTTGGTTGAAGGAATTGTATTTAAAGCGGTTTTAGGTTCGACGGTAAGCGGGTTGAAAGAATATCTTTCCACGGTTGCTTTTGTGCCTATGATTATTATCGGCGTATTCGTGGTTGCGTATTTTTTGGTTGCGCCTATTGTGGGGGCGTCTTCTTTGGGAAATGAAAATGTTGAAAACGGGGAAGCAATTGTTGTAAAAAAAGAAAAAGTATCTTCCGTTGTTCGCAGCAATCAGCAAACCGTAGAAGCGCAGTCGATTGAAAATTTGAAAAAGTATAAAGATTTGTTGGATATGGGTGTGATTACGCAAGAGGAATTTGAAGCGAAGAAAAAAGAATTGCTAAACATAAAATAAGTTTGCATACATAAAAAATAAAGGCGGATAATCAAAAAATTATCCGTCTTTTTTGTTGTGGCGGATGTTGACAATTCAAGAAAAAAGTAGTACACTAAAAGCGATAGAAATTCGCTTGATTTCGGGCGTTAAAAGAGGGGCTGGCGATATAAAACCCGTTTAATAGGAGGACGGGGGTAACGGAAATAGAGGAGTTGATGATTGGATATGCAGTATGAAAAGGAATTGTCGTTTATAAAAGCGCGTATGGCGACGGCATATGAAAAATTTGGCGGCGAGGAACGCAAGATAGAGCAAAAGCGAGCGTTTGACCTCGTTACCGACTTGGATAAAAATATCGAACGTTTTTTAACGGCGGAGATAAAAAAAGGATTTCCGTTTGATAAAGTTTTGGGAGAGGAATTTTCTTCGTCGGAAACGCTTGTGGGACGAACTTGGGTGTTAGACCCCATTGACGGCACTTGTAATATGGCGAACGGGTTGAAATTTTTTGGATTGCAAGCGGCGCTGTTAGACGGGGCGGAGATATTGCTCTCCGTTGTATACCTGCCGCATTTTGACGAGTGGTATTATGCGGTAAAGGGCGAGGGCGCTTGGTGTAACGGCGAGAGGATATGGGTCAATGACGGAGTGGAATTGCAAAATGCGCTCGTTAGCATCGGCGATTATCCCCATCGCAATACGGAAATGGCACGGATAGAACACGAGGCGATACGAAATATCTTTCCAAAAGTTGGAAAAATGCGTATGTTTGGCGGTTCTTGTATGGATTTTGCGTTTACGGCGGCTGGAAAAACGCACGCTTGCATAAGCATTACGCACAACGTTTGGGATATCGCACCGGGACTGTTGCTCTGCAAAGAGGCGGGGGCAAAAGTTTGTAATTTGCAAGGAAAACCCTACGTTTTTGGCGACGACGGCGTGATTGCGGCAGCAAATGAAGAGGTGTTTGCGTTGGTAAAAAACAGCTTTATAGAGGCGTCGCTGAACGAATAAAAAATGAAAATTGTGGTAAACCCGGAATCGATTTCGGGTTTTTCCTTTAAATGAAAATATTAGTAAAAAATGCTTGACAAAGAAAATTATGTAATATATAATTGATATAATGAATAGATATATTCAATAAATTTTTTTTGTGGAGGTATTGTTATGGAAGAGGTAAAAAAACCTCAAATTGACAAGACGGGCAGAGGCGTTGCGCTTATCGGTTTCGGCATGTGTATCGTATTTTTTGTTCTGTTCTTCTTGGGCTTGGTGAAGTACTACGATAAGGCGTATGCAGCCAATGAGATGACCGAAGCGTTTAAGGATTTGAAGACGCAGTTGGAAGTACTTAAAGATACGTTAGAAAGCGTATTTAAGGACAAAGAAGGCGTTGGTATGGCTGTTTCGCAGACGATTTTGGGCATTTTGTTCCCTATCATTTCCGTAGTATGGTTCTATACGTTTGTTATTCGCGTATTGTTCTCTTGGCTTCCTCTTATGCGCGCATCCAGTGAAAAGATCACTTGGGCTGAAGCGGCTGAAAAGATGGATAAGAAAGTAAGAAATTACGTGAAAGAAGTGCTTGGTTATATCGTATGTGCGTATATGATGTGCGGTACGGACGTTATCAAACTTTCGACGTTTGGTGTGCTTTTCGTAATTGTAGCTATTGTATATTACGTTGGTAGAAGAGCATGGGAAGATAAGGGCATGTTGCAGGACGATCAAAAGCTTAAGTATCTTTTGAACTTGGTTTACGACGTATTGAAAGCAGTTTCCTTGTTCCTTGTTGTTCTTTATCTTGTAAAACAACCTTTGATGATATATGTTGTAGGCTATTTGTTTGACGTTCTTCTTGGTTTCTTGCAGAAGCGTGAAACGATGGATATCGTGAAATTCTGCGTAATGCCTTTGGTTGGTATGATTCTTGGCTATATCGTAGTAGGCAGAACGACCACCGCGATTGAAAAGCACGTACAATCCAAAGAGGAAAGCGCAAAGGCTTCTACGAAGGGTGCGCTTGTATTCAGCATTATCGCTACGATATTTACGGCTGTATACTTTATGTTCATTCTTCCCAAAGACGAAGGACGTATGAAGTTTGGCGAATGGTTCAAGAGTGATATCGGTAAGTATTTTGTTATGAGCTTGTTGTTCATTGCTATTGCTTGCGCTGTATTCCTTTTCGAAAAGCTTATCGCGCTTATCGTTGCGAAGTCTTCGACGGTTCCCGTTGTTGAAGCGGAAGCTGCTGTATCCGACAACGCGGCAGAATCTGCTGTTGAAACGGAAGAAGTAGTTGCAGAAGATGACGACGAAGAATAATTTTGTCGGTACATAAAAGCGAAAAGCTCCCCCAATCGGGGGAGCTTCATTTGTATAATAATACCCCGCGTTTTTACGCGGGGATATTTACTTTGTTAAAATATTTTATTTTCAAAGGCTAATTTTATACCCATATTTTTGAGAAGTTGGCAAGAGGTTTTTACCCGTTGCGGTTTATACTCTTTTGCAATGTGTCCATCGAATCCGACGGAGAGTTTTACCCCCGATTTTTTCACGATTTCTTGTTGCGTTTTATTTTTAAAAAACTCTGTTACGTAATCGTGTTGTTTGAAAGAGTGCAAGCTGTCGTAGTTGACGTTCAGTTCCCAAAAAATTCCCGCGTCTGCAAGTCGTTTAAAATAGCGGTTGGGCTCTTCGCCTCGGCGTTCGCAAAATTTAAAAAGGTCGGTGTGCGCAATGCCAACGGGGCAGCCACAACGCTTTGCAAAATCAAAAATGTCTCCGTTTAAAAAGGAGTTGGGGTCGTCTAAATTTTCCACCAAAGCAAAATCGAAAAAGGAAATATCTGCGCTGTAAGGCAGGGCGTAACTGTCTTTTCCCATCAACGTACAAACCTCGATTCCGCACAAAATTTTGATACGCTTTGCGTATTTATCGCGAATAAGGCGCATATGGTCGAAATAACGTTTTAACGTGTTTTCGTAATTGGCGTCTAACCTCGTGCCCTTATCCCAACAAAGTTCTGTGCGCGCGCAACCGACCCCGTAGCTGTGGTCGCAAATACCCAGCTGCTGTATGCCGCCGGTAATTGCCGCTTCTACGACCGCTTCGGGTGTGTCCTGCGAGCAGAACGAATAATAGGTGTGCGCGTGTAAATCTTGTATCATAGTCAACCTCTATGGGTATTATAGTATATTTTTTTGAAGAATGCAAGCGAATTAATACACTAATTTTACGTTGGACAGATCTAAATCTGCGGGCGGAGCAGCGTCCGTTACTACCAAATCATAATCGGAAAGGGCGGATAATCGGTAGGTGCCGTTGGAGGTGAATTTTGTGTGGTCTATAAGCAATATCCGCTTTTTACAACGTTCAAACGCTACTCGTTTTATCTCTTTTTGTTCGATAGAACGCTCAAAAACTTCTGTTCCGATAATCGCCGCGCAAGAGGAAATCATCAAATCAAATGAAAAATCTTGCAGCTGTCGCGCCGTCCAGCTCCCCGTTGCGGAATTGGTGTTGAAATGCACGTTTCCGCCTAACATGATCAAGGTAATATTCGGCTTTTTGGAAAGCTGAATCGCCGTTTGTAAATTGTTGGTTACCACCGTTTTAAAACTTAAATCAATCCGTTCGGCAAGCGCGAGCGCCGTAGAGGAACTGTCGATGAAAACCGATTTGAAAGGGGGGATATGCATAAGCGCTTTCGTCGCTGCTCGTTCCTTTTCGCTAGCGTTTTTTTCCATGCGAAAAAAAATGGATATTTCGTCGGCATTTTCGGGTAAAAGTGCGCCGCCGTGGCTGCGCTCAATCAAGCCCATGCTCTTCATTTCTGCCAAATCTCGACGAATGGTCGCTTCGCTGACGTAAAACTCTTTTGCCAACGTGGAAACGCCTGCACTTTTACTCTCTCGCAGTCGCTTTAAAATCTCGTTTTGTCTCTCGGTTAAAGCCATAAAATACCTCGTCTTGCGCACTTTTGCGCGTTTGTGTTCATATTATAGCATAAAAAAATTTTTTTGTCAATATTTCGAACATATATAGACAAGAGAAAAAATATATGATATAATGTATTCAGTGCGAGAATGCCTTGAAAAAGTTGGTGCGCAAAAATGCGCAAAAACGCGCAAAAAAAGAAGCAAAAATTAGAAAAAAGGACGGGAAGGAAGTATGAGATATTATTTGGCGATTGACATCGGCGCGTCGTCGGGTAGACATATCGTGGCACATTTGGAAAACGGCAAGATGATTACCGAAGAAATTTACCGTTTCCAAAACGGCCCGGAAGACTTGACTGGGTTCGATGGGGAAAAACACCTCATGTGGACGCACGAGCGTTTGTTTGGCGAAATTCTCAACGGTTTGAAAAAAGCGAAAGAATTGGGGAAAGTTCCTTACTCGGTAGGTATCGATACGTGGGGCGTAGATTACGCGCTTCTTGACGAAAACGACCAAGTGATTGGCGGCACGTATTGTTATCGGGATAGCAGAACGGAAGCAACGATTCCTGCGGTGCACGAAGTGATTCCGTTTGAAGAACTGTTTGCAAAGACGGGTATTGCGTTCGCATCGTTCAATACCGTATACCAACTGTTGGATGATAAGAAAACGGGGCGTATGGAAAAAGCGAAATCAATACTGATGTTGCCCGATTATTTCCATTTCCGCTTGACGGGTGTCAAGAAACAAGAATATTGCAACGCGACGACGACGGGTATGGTCAATTCCGTTACCCATACTTGGGACGAAGAAATTATCGAAAAACTCGGATATAAGAAAGAGTTGTTTGGCGAGCTGGCGCAACCGGGTAGCGTTGTAGGCGAATTCACGGACGAAGTGGCAGCGATTGTTGGATATAAAGCAAAAGTAATTTTACCCGCAACGCACGATACGGCAAGTGCGGTATTGGCTGCGCCTTTGGAAGCGCAAACGCCCTATATTTCCAGCGGTACTTGGTCTCTTCTCGGCGTGGAACAAAATAGCGCGCATACGAGCGACGCGGCAAGAACGGCTGGTTATTCCAACGAGGGCAGCGTAAAACAGCAATTCCGTTTACAAATCAACATTATGGGTTTGTGGATGATTCAACAAGTTCGTCATGAATTGGGCGATAAATATAGCTTTGCGGAGCTTGCGGATATGGCAAGGAAAAATCCCATTGACGATTATATCAACGTCAACGAACAAAAATTCCTTGCGCCCGACAGCATGATTGACGCCATCAACGAAACGGTGGGTAGAAAGCTTTCGGTTGGGGAAATGGCGTATGCAATTTATAACAACCTTGCAAGATACTACGACCAGTCGTTGAAAGCCTTGGAAGAAGTAACGGGCGAAAAATACGAAACGTTGAACATAATCGGCGGCGGCAGTAAAAATATGCTGCTCAACGAGCTGACGATGGAATATACGGGTAAGAAAGTTATTACTGGTCCTACGGAAGGGACGGCAATCGGCAATTTGATGATGCAAATGGTCGGTGGCGGCGATATTGCGGACGTAAAAGAGGGCAGACAGATTGTAAAAGCTTCTTTCGACATTGCGGAGCTTTAACGTTAAAGGAGAAAAAATATGAAAATTGTGTTTTACGGCGATTCTATTACGGATATGGGCAGAAATCGGGACGACGCAGATGGTTCGGTGTATTCGTACGGCGTTGGCTATACGAATTTTGTCGTAGGGGAATTGACTTGTGTAAATCCCAAAAAATATGAATGCGTCAACCGCGGTATCAGCGGAAATAGAGTCGTTGATTTATACGCGCGCATAAAATCGGCGGTATGGAACCAAAAACCCGACGTATTATCCATTTTGATTGGTGTTAACGACGTATGGCATGAAATCAGCCGTGAGGACGGCGTGGATATCGTTCGTTGGGAACGCGTCTATCGCACTATGATTGAAGAAACGAAAGAACGTTTGCCCGATATCAAGATTATGATTTTAGAGCCGTTCATTTTGGAAGGCAGCGCAACGGACGGCGAAGAACGTTGGCAAAGATTCCAAGCAGTAAAAGAGTATGCGAAAGTGGCGAGAAAGATTGCGGAAGATTACAATTTGATATTTGTACCTTTGCAAGAAAAATTTGATGAAGCGAAAGCGAAATTCGGTGCGGATTATTATACGTTCGACGGGGTACATCCGTTGGCGGCAGGCGCAAGAATGGTTGCTAATGAGTGGCTGAAAGGCTTTGCAAAAATTGATAAATAATTAAAGATATATAGACGTAAGGAGAAAAATATGTCCAGATACGAAGAAGCAAAAAAAATCTATGCACAATTTGGCGTGGATACCGAAGCGGCAATGGAAAGATTGTCCAAACTTTCTGTCAGCGTGCATTGTTGGCAGGGCGACGACGTTATCGGTTTTGATGGTAGCGATTCCCTTTCGGGTGGGATTCAAACGACGGGAAACTATCCCGGTAGAGCAAGAACTCCCGAAGAATTGTTTGCAGACCTTACAACGGCGTTTAAATTGATGCCTGGTAAAAAACGTGTAAACGTACATGCATGCTATGCGTTGCTTGGCGAAGATAAGGGCAAGGTTGACCGCGACGCATACGAATACAAACATTTTGAGCCTTGGGTAAAGTGGGCGAAAGAAACGGGGTTGGAAGGGGTTGACTTTAACCCGACTTGGTTTTCGCATCCTATGATGAAAGACGGCTTGTCGCTGTCTTCCCCTGATGAAGAAGTTCGTCAATTCTGGGTTCGCCACGGTAAAGCTTGTATGAAGATTGCCGCTGAAATTGGTAAGGCAATGGGCAGCCCTTGCTGTATCAATCTTTGGGTGCCTGATGGGACGAAAGATATCCCCGCAGACCGTCTTGGACCTCGTCTTCGTTTAAAGAAATCGTTGGACGAAGTGTTGGAAGGCTACGATAAAGAATGGGTTATTCCCGCGGTGGAAAGCAAAGTGTTCGGTATCGGCGTGGAAAGCTATACGGTAGGTAGCAACGAATTTTATCAAAACTATGCGGCGACGCGCGGTATTTGTTGTTTGCTCGATACGGGACATTATCACCCGACGGAAGTGGTATCGGATAAGATTCCTTCTATGCTTGCGTTCTATGATAAAGTGCAACTCCACGTATCCCGTCCCGTTCGTTGGGATAGCGACCACGTAATCGTAGTAGACGACGAGCTGAAAGAACTTTCGAAAGAAATTATCCGCAACGACGCAGACGATAAGGTGATTGTCGCACTCGACTACTTTGACGCAAGCATCAACCGTCTTTGCGCGTGGGTAACGGGTGTACGCTCTATGCAAAAAGCGTTGCTTTCTGCAATTTTGCAACCGTATGCAGAGATGAAGAAACTGCAAGACGAAGGAAACTTTACCAAAGTGTTCTATATGCACGAAAGAGTGAAATACCTTCCTTTTACGGACGTTTGGGACGAATATCTTGCTCGCCAAGGTCTTTGCGAAGATTGGTGGGACGAAGTGGAGAAGTTCGAAAAAGAAGTTATTGCAAAGCGCGTATAAAGTCAATGAACGACAGAGCTGTCGACAGTATATAGAATAAGGAGAATAAAGCCAATGAAGATTTTGGTCGTAAATGCAGGCAGTTCTTCGCTGAAATATCAGTTGTTCGATATGGACACAAATGAAGTTTTGGCGAAAGGGCTCTGTGAGAGAATTGGGATCGACGGGGCAGTAACGCATAAGCGTCCCGATAAACCCGATTATAAAGCGGACGTTGACTTCCCCGACCACAAGGCTGCGATTGAATGTGTGCTTTCCTTGCTCACAGACAAGGATAAAGGCGTAATCGCAAGCGTGGACGAGATCTCGGCGGTAGGACACAGATTTGCGCACGGCGGTGAAAAGTTGCGCGCGTCGGCAATTCTCGGCGCAGACGAGATTGCGTATTTAGAGAGTATCGTAGGGCTTAATCCTTTACACGGGCCTCCCGCTATCAGCGGTTTTAAGGCTTGCAAAGAGGTTATGCCAAACGTGCATCACGTGGGGGTATTTGATACGTCGTATTATTCCAACATGGAAGATTACGCATATATCTATCCCATCCCTTACGAGCTGTATGAAAAACATAAAATTCGCCGTTACGGTTTCCACGGTACGTCGCACAGATACGTTGCGGCAAAAGCGGCGGAACTGCTCGGCGATAAAAATGCAAAAATTATAACCTGCCATCTTGGCAACGGTTCGTCGATTACGGCGACGGTGAATGGAAAAGCGGTGGATACGTCCATGGGCTTTACCCCGCAGGACGGCGTGCCGATGGGTACGCGCAGCGGTGCAATCGACCCTACGGTGGTTACCTTTATCCAAAAGGCGGAAGGCTTGACCGCAGATGAAGCGGATAAGATTCTGAACAAAGAATCGGGGCTTTCGGGCGTAGGCGGCGTAGGAAGTGATTGTCGCGATATCCGTGCTGCGGCGGCAGAGGGGAATTACCGTGCGAAACTCGCGATGAAAATTCTCTGCCATAACATTAAAAAAATTATCGGTTCGTACGTAGCCGAAATGAACGGAGTAGACGCTTTGGTGTTCACGGCGGGTATCGGGGAAAACGACAGAGAGCTTCGCGAAGAAGTTTGCAAAGATATGTCTTTCCTTGGTATTGAAATTGATGAAGCGTACAATCAAAATTGCCCCCGCGGGGAAATTGCGGATTTGTCTGCAACGGGAGCAAAGGTGAAAACCTACGTTATCCCCACCGACGAGGAATATATGATTGCCCTCGACACTCAAAATTTGACAAAATAAAAAAATATTATATAAAGGATGGAAAAAACTATGAAATCTCCCTTTGAAATTAAGAAGGAAATTTGCGAAGTAGGCCACAAGCTCTGGACGAAAGGTTTCGTTGCGGCGAACGACGGTAACATCTCCGTTAAAATCAGCGAAAACGAATATTACTGCACCCCTACGGGCGTATCCAAGGGCGACCTTACCCCTGATATGATTATCAAGGTGGACAAGGACGGTAAGAAGCTTGAAGGTAAGCTTAACCCTTCGTCCGAAATCAAGATGCATATGAGAGTATATCGCGAACGCCCCGACGTTACGGCGGTTGTTCACGCGCATCCTCCCGTTGCTACCGCATTCACGGTTGCGGATATCGACCTTGACCAGTACATTTTGCCCGAAGCAGTTTTGACAATCGGCGACGTTCCCACCTGCGATTACGGTACGCCTTCGACAATGGAAATTCCCGATTCGCTCGATCCGTACATTCAGAACCACGATGCATTCTTGCTTCGTAACCATGGTGCGTTGACGGTTGGTTGCAACCTTCAAAAGGCATTCTTCGTTATGGAAGAAGTAGAATTCAACGCAGTTATCTGTAAACACGCAATGGACCTTGGCGCTGTACATGAAATTTCCAGCGATCAGTTGAAGAAGTTGATGGATCTTCGTAAGAAGATGAACTTGCCCGGCAGACATCCTGGTATTGATTACGGTGATGAACCTGCTTGCAACTGCGCAAAGGCAGACCTTGTAGAAGCGATTACCAAAAAGGTACTTGCAGCGCTCGGCAAATAAGCTCGGTTGCGGATACGTAGCGCAGCTTTGGGGTTGCGATACGTAAAGAAAGAATTAAGGAGAAAAAACTATGGCAATCAATTGGACGGAAGCTCAAATTGAAGAAGTGGTTGCCGCGGTGATTAAGAATTTGGGTGGAAATACTGCCGCAAAGAGCGGTTGGGATTCCACACAATATAACGGTCGCAGACTTATCGGTATATATGCGGATATGAACGATGCGATTGAGGCGGCTACGGCAGGGTACAAAGCGGTTCGCGCAATGTCCTTGGAAGAACGTGAAAAGGTAATAGCTGTCATTCGCGATCTTTGCCGTAAAGAGGCTCCCATCATGGCGAATCTTGGCGTAGCGGAAACGAAAATGGGTCGTGTTGCCCATAAAACGGCGAAACACATTCTCGTTGCCGATAAAACGCCCGGTACGGCAGACGTAATCTCTCATGCAAAGACAGGGGATCACGGCTTGACCTTGACGGAAATGGCGCCTTTTGGCGTAGTCGGCAGTATCACCCCTAGCACCAACCCTTCGGAAACGGTTATCTGTAACAGTATCGGTATGATTGCAGCGGGAAACGGCGTAGTATTCAACCCGCACCCCAACGCAATCGCAACTTCTAACTATGCAGTGGATTTAATCAACCGTGCAAGCGCAATGGCGGGCGGCCCCGCTGTGTTGGTTGCGTCGGTGGTAAAGCCTACGTTGGATACGGCGCAAATTATGTACAAGCACCCCAATATTCGTTTGCTCGTTTGTACGGGCGGTCCTGGGGTAGTAAGATCGGTACTTTCCAGCGGTAAAAAGGCAATCGGCGCGGGCGCGGGCAACCCTCCCGTTATCGTAGACGATACGGCAGATATCAAGAAAGCGGGTAAAGATATTATCGACGGATGCTCGTTTGATAACAATCTTCCTTGTATCGCAGAAAAAGAAGTGTTTGCCTTTGCAAATATCGCAGACGAACTGATGTCGGAAATGCAAAAGAACGGCGCTTATAAAATCACGGTAGAACAAGCGAATAAGCTTGCGAATATCGTACTGGTTGAAAGCAAAAATCCCAAGACGGGTATCGTAAAAAAGACGGTCAGCCGCGATTGCGTTGGGCGTGATGCAGCGGTACTTTTGGAGAAAATCGGCGTGCGCGTTGGTCCGGAAATCCGTTGCATCATCTGTGAAACGAATTTTGATCATCCCTTCGTACAAGAAGAGTTGATGATGCCGATTTTGCCCATTGTACGCGTAAGCGGTATCGATCAGGCAATCGATTTGGCGGTAAAAGCGGAACACGGCAACCGTCATACGGCGCATATGCATTCGAAGAATATCGATCATCTCACCCGTTTTGCAAGAGCGGTAGAAACGACGATTTTCGTAAAGAACGCACCTTCGTATGCGGGCATCGGTTTTGGCGGCGAAGGACACACGACGTTTACGATTGCAGGGCCTACGGGCGAGGGCTTGACCAGCGCGCGTAGCTTTACGAGATATCGTCGCTGCGTAATGACGGATTATTTTAGAATCATCTAAACAAAAAGGAGAAAACGAAATGGATATTACTTCTTCTCAAGTGGAAAGCATTGTTCGTAAAATTCTCGGTGAAATGGGGGGCGCGGCAAGATCTTCTTCCGCAGGCAAAATTCCCAAAACCGCGAAAGTGGCTATGCTTACCGCACAGAAAAAAATTGAAGTGAAAGAATATCCCGTACCCGCACTTGGGGACGACGATATTTTGGTGAAAGTAGAAGGCTGCGGCGTTTGCGGTACGGACGTTCACGAATGGAAAGCCGATCCGTTTGGGATTATTCCCGTAACGCTCGGGCATGAAGGTACGGGTGAAATCGTATACCTTGGTAAAAATATCAAGTGTGATACGTCGGGCAAACCCATTAAGGTTGGCGATAAGCTGGTTACCAGTGTTATCAGCTGTGGCGAATGCCACGTTTGCCGCAATCATCCCGCAAACACCAACCTTTGTGATAAGCAAGGCGTATTCGGGTTGATTCCGCACAGCGACGCAAATCCTTTGACGGGCTGGTTTGCAGAATATCTTTTGATTAGAGGCAAAGGTTCTACGTACTTCGTAGTAAACGACCTTGACCTCAAAGAAAGAATGATTTTAGAGCTTGCTTGCGTTTGCGTGCACGCTTTGAAGAGAGCGCAAACGACGGGGCTTATCAATTTTAATTCGAAGGTATTGATTCAAGGCCTTGGCCCTGTTGGTTTGGTTATGATCAGCGTATTGCGTGCGGCAGGTATTAACCATATCATTGCAATCGACGGTACGCCGATGCGTTTGGAAATGGCGAAGAAACTCGGTGCGAAAACGGTTATTAATTTCAAGGAAGTTACGACGTTGGAAGCAAGAGTAAAACTGGTAAAGAGTGTTGCAAACGGCGTGGGTGCAGACTTTGCGTTCCAGTGCACGGGCGCTCCTGCAGCGGCGAAAGATATTTTCGAATATATCCGTCGCGGCGGCGGACTTTGCGAAATGGGCTTCTTCGTAAACAACGGCGAATACAACGTGAACCCGCACTTTGCAATGTGTAATAAGGAAATCAACCTTGTTGGTTCTTGGGATTATTCGGCGGACGATTATCCTACGACGATGGCATTCCTGCGTCAGGCAAGAGAGATGAATATTCCTATTAAAGATTTGATTACGCACGAATTCCCGCTCGATCAACTGAACGAAGCAATGGAAGTCAACGTGGCGCAAAAGGGAATTAAAATCTGCTATGTAGCGAAATAAAACGCTTAAGAGGTAAAAATTATGGCGCTTGGCATGATAGAAGTATTCGGTTTTGCAACGTCGATTGTGGTTGCAGACGCTATGGCGAAAGCGGCGGACGTTAAGGTCGTGGCGATTGACAAAAACAAGCCCGCGGCAGGGGACGACGCGCGTGTGCCTTTGGTTATGGCAATCAAAGTAGAGGGTAGCGCAGCGGCTGTGGAAGCGGCGGTTGCGGCAGGCAAAGCTGAAGCGGAAAAAAGAGAATTGTATATCACGCACAAGGTGATAGCAAGACAAAGCGAGGAAATTGAATGGTTTGCCCATTTAAGCGCACTCGGCAAAGATAAATTAAGATAAAAAATAAAAAAATATAAATTCAAGGAGAATTACAATTATGATGGAAGCATTGGGTATGGTAGAAACCAGAGGTCTTGTAGCAGCAATCGAAGCAGCAGATGCAATGGTAAAGGCAGCAAACGTAGTATTGATCGGCAGCGAAAAGATCGGTAGCGGTTTGGTAAGCGTTATGGTTCGCGGCGACGTAGGCGCAGTAAAGGCTGCTGTAGAAGCAGGTACGGCT
>JAFTHU010000013.1 GCA_017457215.1 Clostridia bacterium | reverse complement strand
CGAATGATACCGTTTACGTTCAATACAGGGATAAAGCCCGAATATTGCGAATTGTTTGCTGCCACGCCGTCGCCCACCGTCATATTGCTGATGGTATAACCGCAACCGTCGAATACGCCTGCAAAGCCATAAGCTTCACCAATATTCCAACCGTAGCTATTATCAACGCCGCCAGAACCACGTTTATCAAACGGGATATATACGCCGCCGTTATACGTGCTGAAATCGATATTGTTACCCAGCGTGAAGTACCCTGTAGGAAGTTGCTTCGTTCCTACGAGTTTTGCAATATGACCGAAGTTTTGCAATTCTTCCGCCGTTTCGATTACGTTGGTAATCAACAATACGGGGATAACAACCGTCTTCTTGCCGCTTTCCGTAGTAACAGACGCCACCAAGAATTGCTCGCCATACGCCGTACCGAACGCCGATACAGGAATGCTAATTTTACCGTTTTCATAGGTTGCGTTTTCAATTTCTGCGCCGTTCCACGTCAACGAATCGATGGATACGATATTATCAAGCTCGGAAACGTTGAGCTTAACGCTGTCTCCACTCATAACAAGCGCGCCGTTATTATAACCGATATTGAGGTTAATTTCTTCCGTTTCGCTTAAGGTCTTCGCTACAACAAAAGCAATTTCTTCCGTCCAACCCTCTGCGTCTTCTTTAACGTATACTTTGAACGTCGTTCCCACGTCAACGCCTTCCGCAACGATGATTACGCCGTTTTCAACGCTTACACCTGCAACGGATTCCGCAAACGTATATGTATAACCGTATTCGTTTTGGTTGGTCGTAATTGTAATAGATTCGCCTGCACCAATCACCGTTTCCGTGTTGGTGATCTGGAACGTTCTAGTCATACCCGTGTTGATCGTAACGCCAACAAGTTGATCTACAGGAATCAAAGCGTCTGTATTTTGTACACATTTATTGTTTGCATCACGATCAGTCGTCCACTTATTATTTGTCGTATCCGTACACGTCTGCTTATATTCCGTACCCAGGTAATCGCCTTCGGTATACGTACCTACATTTTGAATCTTCGGTTGATAACCCGTCGCTGCGTACGTATTGGTATTGATTACAACGTTATTGTACGTAGCTTCTTCAATTTCACTACCGAACAACGTACCCAAAGCAAGGTTATGCGCATTTACCGTTATATTAGCAAATACGTTATACGTTTGCTGACGAGCGACAAACAACCCCTCAATGAGTTCATAATTGGTGATTTTCGAATGTGCCTGTTTTACGGAAATTTCAATATTCTGGAACGTCGTGCGGGTAGCATTATATGCAAACAATGCCGTGTAGTTGCCCCACGTATTTGCAACAACCGTATTTCCCTCTGCATCTACGAAAGATTTGTTTCCGTCATCATAAACAACGTTTTCGAAACGAATATTCTTTACGGTTGCATTCTTCATAACGCCAAAAATACCGCCTTGGTTAACCGTTACGTTGGAAACCGTATGCCCGTTACCGTCAAGGGTTGCGCTGAAATAAGAGGAAACACTCGTACCAGATATAAAGACTTTATCCGCACAATCGATATCGTTTGCAAGTACGTAATAACCCGTTACGTCTTTCCCTACCGTTTTCGCTTCAACGGGATCAACGCCAAGCGCAAAGAATTCTTCCGCAGTTCTGATAAATTTCGCGCTCCTAACCGCAAATACAACCGTGTTACCGTTTTCGTCTTCGCAAAGTACTTGACAGGATTTACCCACCGGCAACGTGCCTACGTTTACCTTGATTTTACCGTCTTTATGTACCGTACTGCTTACCACGGAGCCATTCACGGTTACTGAATATTTACCTGCGGTGATTGCATTGCTCGTAAGCCATACTTCCGTTTCACCGTATTCGACAAAATACGTTTTGTCAACAACGTAATAGCTGTTCTCGCCTTCTATGCTGTCCGAACCAACAAGTTTGTCTTCGATTACTACTACGTCGGTGAACGTGATACTTGCGCCCGTAGAGTTGTTGGTGAACGTAATCGCGTACGATTCGCCTACCGTAAGCGCACTTGCGTTAAACGTTACCGCACCGTTTGTTGCCGTAGCCGTTCCGCTAACCGCGCCCGATAATGTATACGTACCGTCAAGTAACGCAGCGTTTTCAATAACCGCGCCGCTGCCTTTGACCACGAACTGCGTTTCTTCTACCCATTTTTTGTCCGCAACGCCACCCGACGTAACACCTTTATTTTCGATTGCCGCCAAGAAAGTCGATATTCTACGGCTTTCGCCTTCGCCTTCATAGACAATACCCCATTCGTCAATCCATGCCAAAAATTCTGCGCCGTACTGGTTAACGTAGGTGGTAGAAGTGAAACTGCCATCGCTATAACCGTCGAAAATGTACATCAACAGATACATCGGGGTCAGTTTTTCAAGCATGATGTTTCTGTAATAGATTTCGTATTTCGGATTGTTTACGTCTAACGATTCAATAGCCGCGTCAATGCTTTCAATCCAACCCGTAAGCGTGTCTACCGTAAAGTACGAAGACGTTCTTGTATCGATACCGATAGACGCATTCACCGTATCGCCGTCGTAAATCAAATTCCCACTGCTATCTTCCAAATCATCCTTTCGAATAAACGCATCTTTATAAGTAGCTCCATCCGTCAAAGTATTCCATGCGTCGAAATACTTGCGCATATTCGTTGCGCCCGCGCCATATGCTCCCGTGAAATATTCGTCATACCAAGCGTTCCATTCGTCATTCAAGGGTGTTGCATTCCAAGCCAATTTAGACATTAAGAACTGCTTAAAGCGGCTCCAGTTCTGTTTCGACCCCATCATTTGGTTGAATACGTAGTCAATCCCTGCGGACTCAGCCAACGCATAGTTACCGCGGATTGCATCAAACGAATCAAACGGGATAAAGAAACTGGTTACGTCTGCATAATATACCCAAAGTAATACGTCGTTTTTAGCAATATTTTTCCACGTATTGATGTAGTTATAAATAACATTATTCCATGTAGAAGCACCTTGGGCAAACGGAACGGTATAATCTGCGCCCGATTCCGCAAGCCATACTTCTATATGCTGCATATAAGTATCATAGGCAGTTTTATATGTTGTATTATAGTTCTTCGGAGGTTGCAAAGTTGCATGATAGAACAGCGTGCTGATTTTAAACGTACTTGCACGCGCATCCCCTGCCTCCGTCAATTTTGTTTTCAAGTTTGCCGCTACGTCTAACAAGAACGCTAATAAGTTATCGGCAGGGTTGCCTTGATCCGTACAATTAGAACATTCGCACCAAATGCGGTGGTCTGCCTGCGAGAAACCGATTCTGTCCAAGGTAGGGAATTTTTGCATCTTCGCATACATTTGCGAAGCCACCGCCTCAACCATGGCCTGCTTTGCCGTACCGTCGCCGTGCGCCGTATAGCAAAGCTCTGCCATGATATAACCCGTAGAACTACTAGAATCTTCTCTGTAAAAATATGTCGTATCGCTACTGATATAACTAATTTTTTCAGAATGCGTGGCAAACCATTTTTGATATGCATCTCCAGACCTATTAGAATATTTTTCACCGTAGATTTTAGCATAACTACCAACGCCATAAGTTCCCGTGGTATTCTGAATATTTATACCCTCGACACCTTTAACAACCAAGATAGCGTTATGCCCAACGCCTTTATAATAAGAAGCAGTATTGTCTTCCGCGTCAGTCGTACCCAAGGGGATAATATTTTGGGTATAGATCTGCATCGCATAATCGTCCATAACGCCATTCGATTCTTCATACGACTGCGTTACGTTATATTCTATATCAGGAATATAACTCTTCTCGTTTTCGGATAAGACAACTTCCACCTGCTCGTTTACAGAGTAGGTGTTTTCCATAAAATATTCATACCCGACAAGATCGCCAAGCAATTCTTGCACGCCGTAAAGCGTACCCATTTGCGTTACACCGCGGATGATAATATTGTCGCCTACTACTTTCACTTTAGACGCCGTGGCTTTCTCTAATGTAGAAACGTCTACGTTCTCCGCAAGGGACGTTTCGCCGATGGAAATATATTTTTCGCCATCTTTTCTCTCTGTTACGATCTCAAGCTCTACGCCCGTCGCTTCCGCTATTATCTGCTGCATTTTGTAAGCCGCAGTCTTTTCAAAGGCATTATAGTATGCATTATACGCATCCTCCGTTTTCGCGGGTACATACGTAGTTTGCGAATTAAGCAATGCGCTTGCAGCGGCTTCGCTAATCAAAATTTTATATTGCGTTGAGGGTACGTATGCCGACGTAGACATCATTTTGCTTGCGGTATACGTTTTATCTCCAAAACTTGCTCTTGCCGTAACCGTCGCCGTTCCCTCTTTTTCCGCCGTCAACGTTGTATCGCTCACGGAAATCGTGTTACTGTCAGTGGATGTATATTCAATAGTAATATTCGCATTATATTGTTCGTTTAAATAGCTAATAGGAACCAATACTCCGCCAATACTAAAGCACGCCGCATTATCCGTAGATTTCTTAAGCTTATTCGAAACAATCGCCGTTCCGCTTTCCGTCGATTTCAACGCCGAAATCTGTTCTTCGTCGTTGAACACTAACTCAAACTGCGTCTTGCTAACAATTTCCGTAAGCAGATCGCTGTCTTGACCGCTTAATTGTGCCATCTTCGCTACGTAACCGATACTTCTTATCGCCGTATTTTCCGAATAATAGGTAATTTTATTACCTTCTTCGTCTAACCCCGTCACATAACTGCGCGCAGCAATTGGACGGTTATAATAAGAAGCGGGCAAGTTCGTATATTCCCCGTTCGAATTTTTTCCACCCGCCAAAACGCTGGTATAACGGTAAATAGTTTCGCCGTTTTGCTCCAAATTTTCTTGCCAAGATTTCGTTTTTACGTCCACAACCGACGCTGTTGCGTGCGTTAATTCTGCCGAACCGAGGAAGTCAGCAGGAAGCAACAACGTTCCGTACGTAACGTCGCTAACAAGTTCACTTTCGAGTTCCTCTTTCATACTTTCACTAATTCTTGTTTCAAAACGCATACCGTTCGGCTCAACAATTCGAATAGCTGCACCGTCCATAATTTTGAAACCCTCTTTCGTTTCAAAAATAGACGTAGCCGCCGACACACGTATCGCTTCGTTATCAGGCTGAATAAGTGAAATAGCACCAACCGTTGCCGTACACAACATTGCGCATACAGCCAAAGACGTTAAAGTTTTCTTTGTGTCCTTTCTCATCTTTACATTCCTCCCCAATCATCGCCCGGTCCAACGACATTGTCGTTACTACTGCTGTTTGTAATTATATCTGCATTATCAAATACAATTACCGCAATCTCCAAATTTTGATAATTTTTCACTGTCATACCTCCGTTGACATGCTTTTTTTTGTTAAAAACCATTATTTTTCTTTTGATTAGTCTTTAAACAACAATCAAAAGAAATTGTCTTTGATTGTCTCATTCTTTCGGCTTTTACACAATTATAGTACATTATACCTATTTTCAAATATTATATCATACTGCCAGTCCTTTTACAAGACTGTAAAATTGCAAATATGTGCTATAAAATTTCATAATGTTGAGCAAAAAAAAGTATTGCAAGAAAAGATATTTTATAAAACTGCAAAAAAATAAGCAGTAAAAATTGGGTGGAAATTGGCGTTTATTGCAAAGAAAAAAGCCTT
>JAFTHU010000012.1 GCA_017457215.1 Clostridia bacterium | reverse complement strand
TTGAACGTAAACGGTATCATTCGTAACGTTGGTTTCACCAATGCAAAATCAAATATTGCCAACATCGGCGGTTTCCTTACAGCGATGGCATCGGGTACGATGGAAAATATCTATGTGCAATTTACACACGCAGTAACCGCTACGCACGGTGTATTGTTTAGAACGAACCGTACAAATGCGGATGACGGTTACGGTCCTACCATAAAAGACGTTTACGTAAATATCGAAGGCGCAACATACGGAGCAAACAATTCTAAAATATATGCAACGTCGCAATTCTATGCGCTCGGCGGTAACAGTAAAGACGGTACGCAGGCAATGGGTACGTATCAAGGCGCGTATGCTGTTGTAGATAATCACGCTAATGCGGCTGTTAACCTTGTACCGAAAGTTGTAGGTCAAGACGGCGCGCTTGCAGGTAGTGTATACGGCGTATTCTTGGGCAAGGACGCACTTGCGGCGGACGAAGCGGCACAAGCAGAAATGGCTACGTGGGATACCGCATATTGGACGATTGTAGACGGTGTTCCTTATTGGAACTCGATTGCGTTCACAACTATGGAAAACAGAGTAACGGTTGACGGCATTTATGCTGTCAACGGTACGGCTGTTGAAAAAGCGGATACGGTAGCGTTGGATATCAGCGAAGCGTACGATATCCTCAACGGCAAGACGGTTTCCGTACGTTACAACGAAGTGGAAATTTTCAACGGAACGGTTAGCGGTACTTCTTTGGCAATTTCTACAGCTCAATTTGTGGAAAGCGATTACAACGACGCAGAATTTATCCTTGCTTACGACGGCGGCGAGGTTACGCTTCCTGTCTTTATCGACAGCAGAGTAAAACTCAACAGCTCCAACGTGGCAAATCCTACGGCGTTGAGGAATATTATCCAATCTAATATGTCGGCAAGCTACGTTCTTACCTCCGATTTGAATATGAACGGCTTAACGTTGGCTTGGATTAAAGGTGATTTCACGGGTACGATTGACGGTAACGGTTACGGCATCGTAAATACGACACTGGCTAGCTATGTGGGGAATGAAGGCGGTTATAAGCCCGCGTTTATCGTGAACAACTACGGTACGTTAAAGAATATCCGTTTTGAAATTGCAGATTTGAATACGAGTGGCGGTTCGTATGACCGCGGTCTTGTAGTTTGCAATTACGGTACGGTAAGCAACGTTTACGTAGATTTCAATATCGCTACGTTATCGACGAGAGGAGACGCGCAGACGGAAGCTATGGACTGGATGGACGGTGCAGGCCTTGTTCGCCAGAACGCAGGCACGGTAGAAAACAGTATTGTAAGGGTTACCAGAAGCGCAGGTATTGAAGTGCCTGCAAACTGGATTAGCGGTTTGATTACTTGGAATCAGCCAAGCGGAAAAGTTTCTAATTCGTACGTAATTACGGCTATTGATACCGTTGACAGCATTCAAGTAGACAGCACGCAAAAAGCAGGCGTTACCAAGGTAAGCGATTGGGATACGATGGATACCAAAGATATTACCGCTGCTAATGGTTTCAGCTCTGTTTGGAGCGTGAACTCCGACGGCGTAGTATCTTTCGGCAAGACGCCAATTTCACATTTAGCTATTACTGATATGTCGCCTGCTACTGTAAGCGGTGCGCCTTCGGGCACGCTTAATGTTTACACAGGCGATAAGGAAGCAATTGGATTTGATGCTAATTCGATGGTGTATGAATATGTTGGTGCTCATACGACAAGTACGTCTTGGAATAACGGATTGCTTTTAAATCTTGACAATGCTGATAACAAAGCGAAGACGGTTATCATACGTTTCTCTCTTGGTACGGCGTTGACGGCTGATACATACATTCATATGTATGGCGATGATACGTATAGTAATATGCACATGTTCACTATTTCGAAAGCAGGCGTGGTTTCGTTGGGTACAGGTGCTAAAGAGAAATATCTGATGAGTGCTACTTTATTTGATGAAAACGGAGTAGCTCCTTCTGAAACTCTTGAAACGGGCAAGATTTATATTCTGAAGATTTACAACGTTACAAGTACTCAATTGCGATTTGGCTTCGGCGGTGAAAACGCACAGGTTTATATTGCGGGATATGAGTCCCTTGATGAAGAGGAAATGTTGCTTGAATTTAATTCTGAAGTATTGCCGTATTATCAGGGCGATGCGAGTGTGTTAGGCTTTGAGCAAGGTACGACGGTTTATACGCATACGTCTGCAAGCAGTTGGACGGATAGATTATATCTTGCTGTTGCAGATACCGCAGCAGATTACTTTGAATTCGATTTTGTTATCGACGCGAATAGTTCTGTAACGGGATTTAGCATATGGACGTATAACGGTAGAAACGTTAACGCTGGTAACTATAGCTTGAAGACGAACGGCGTATCGTTAAGCGCAAATGGCTCTGGTGTATGGCAAGGTGATAGAACGATAACGATTTTTGAAAACGGCGTGGACGTTACCTCTAGCGTTGGTGCTTGGAAAACGAATACCGTTTATACGGTACGTATGTCCATCGCAAACGTGGAAAACGAAGCGACGACTGAAAACGCAGGCGTCACGGAAACGATGAACGCAATCTGTATCAATACCACTGCGGCAAGCAGCACGGTCTACTATGCGAACGTACGTTGCGGCTATAATGCCTAAAACGTGAAAAAATCGAGTAGCGATTTAAAAAATGAGAGAGTCGGGCAAATTGCCCGACTCTTATCTTTTATTTTCATTTTAACAGCAAAAAAAATCATTGAAAATCTTGCTTTTTTCAATGGACTGTGTTACAATAAAAGAAAAAAATTTTTTAAGGAATATTATGGGCTTTCAAAAACAAAAATTTGATATTATCATACAAGCGGGGCAATCGAATGCCGAGGGCTGCGGCGTCGGCGCAGTTTCGCAGGAGTTAATTCCCTCGTCGAACGTTTATTATTTGTATGCGGAAAAAGAAGTGGTGGTTACAGAAGAAAATATGAAAATCACCTATTTAGATAAACCCTTTGTAATCGAACCAGCGAAAGAACGCGAGGGGGAAAACGGTATATTGGGCGATTTTTCTCTTACCTTTGCGGAAGAATATGAAAAGGCAGGATTGTTAGCTGATGACAGAGCGCTTTTAATTATCCGCGCGGGCGTTGGCGGTACAGGTTTTAAGAAAAAACAATGGGGGTTGCAAGATATTCTTTATTTAAAGATGTTAGAATTAGCGGATTATGCCTTGTCGTTAAACTCTGAAAACCGTATAGTAGGTCTTTTGTGGCATCAAGGGGAACACGATGCATTTGAAAATAATTCTCCCGAGATTTATAAAGAACAGTTATCGGCGCTGTTAAACGGCGTGCGTACCCGTTACGGGAAAGAAATCCCCTTTATTGCAGGCGAATTTGTCAACGATTGGAAAAGTAAAAACCTTGATATTTGCACTCCGATTTTAGAAAAAATTCAACAAGTGGTATCGGAAAGCGGTAACGCGCGTTATGTGGAAACGGCGGATTTGTTATCAAACGACCAAAAGAACGGTAATGGCGATGATATTCATTTCTGTCGGGAATCGTTACATATTTTGGGCAGACGGTATTTTGTTGCATATCAAAACATTTTAAATAAATAATGGTGGTTTATGAAAAAGATTGTATATTTGCCATTGGATGAAAGACCTTGTAATTATTCGTTTGTCGGTTTTTTAAGCGAAGAAAATAAAAATTTCCGATTGGTTCGTCCTACCTTGGAAGAAATGGGCGATAAAAAAATCCCCGCGGACTATGATAAAATCAAAGCGTTTTTAGAGCGGGAATGTATGGATGCCGATTATCTTGTTATTGCAATAGACACACTTTTGTACGGTGGGATTATTCCCTCACGCTTGCACAATCTTTCCCGTGAAACCTTGGAAGAGCGGTTAACTGTTTTGAAGCAACTCAAAGACCGTAACCCCAAGATGACGATATACGGTTTTTCCCTTGTGATGCGTTGTCCCTGCTATTCGGACGCGGACGAAGAGCCCGATTATTACGGTATTTGCGGTTTAGAGATATTTGAATACGGACAAAACGAGCATAAGTTTAAGGATGGGAAAATTACGCAAGCCGAATATCTTGCCGAAAAGGCTCGCTTAAAGGTCGTTGAGCCCTATTTAGACGATTATTTGACCCGTAGAGAATGTAATATTTCGTTGTTCATGAAAACCTTGGATTTGGTTGGCTCTGTGTTTGATTCGTTTGTAATTTTGCAAGACGATTCCAACCCGTGCGGATTTACGGCGATGGATCAGGCAAAGGTGCGTTTGATGATTGCGGAAAAAAATTTGAACGTAGCGATTTATCCGGGCGCGGACGAGGGTGGTATGTCTTTGCTTGCGCGCTGTGTAGCGGATATGGAAGGCTATGCGCCTAAAATTTGCCCGATATACCCCAAGGAAGAATGTAAAAACGTTATTCCGTTATACGAGGATCGGGCGGTTTATAAGAGTATTGCCGCACAAATTGCCAGCGCAGGCGGCGTGCAGTGCGAGAACGAGGATGAGGCGGATATCTTGCTCTTTTGCAATCTTCCCGTAGGAAAAGTGCAAAATATTTCACAACCGCACGGCAGACAGTATTACGAACGGGATTTGTTTGCGTTTGTAGAACGGATGGAAGCGGCTGTAAAGGCAGGAAAAGGGGTCGCCGTTGCCGATATCGCTTATTGTAACGGTGCAGACGTGCGTCTTTGCGAAAGAATCACTTCGCAAATAGGGTTCTTAAATTTGTGGGGGTACGCAGGTTGGAATACTTCGTCAAATACTTTGGGAACGGTTATTTGTCAAGCGATTCTGCGTTATTTTTACGGTGATACGCCCACGCACCGCAAATTCACGGCGGAACGTATGTACGAAGATATCGGATATTGTGCATATGTTCGAAAACTCGTCTGGGATTATGAAGTGGAAAAGATGGGATACAAATATGAAGATACAAAGGTACAGCGCGGGGAAGTAAGCGCGCGTATTGAAGAATTGTTAAACGATTATATGTACGCAAATTATCCCGAAGTCGCAGACAAATATAAAATTGCCGAGTGTTATTTGCCTTGGCGCAGAATGTTTGAAGTCGGTTTAATTATGGAAGAAAAGTAATAAGGAGAAATAAAAGTGGAACTTGCAAGAATTAAAGAATTAAACAAATTTTATCACGATACGCTTTTTAACGACGTAGAGCCGTTTTGGATGCAATCCGATTTGATAGACAAGAAATACGGCGGTTTTATTACCAGCGTAGACCGTGAGGGGAAATCTTACAATAACGATAAGAGCGTTTGGTTTCAAGGCAGATGTCTTTGGACTTTTTCCAAACTTTGTAACGTATACGGCGTGAAAGAAGAATGGGCAAGTGCGGCGGATGCAGGGGCAAAATTTATCAAGGAACATTGTATCGATACCGACGGCAGAATGTTTTTCACGGTAACGCAAGACGGGCAACCTTTGCGCAAACGCCGTTATTTCTTTTCGGAAAGTTTCTTGACGGTAGGTTTTGCAGAATATTATTTGCTCCGCAAAAATCAAGAAGATTTGGATTTAGCGGTAAAATATTTTGATTTTATGTGGGCAATGTATTGCGATCCAAAGGCAGACCCGTTCAAAATTACGCCGAAAGAAAACGCAGAAATTCGTCCTTTGCATTCTAATACAAATCCGATGGTTTTGGTAAGCTCGGCACAGACTTTGCGACGTATTACGGGAAATTATGCGTATTACGACGAGATTATTGCGAAAATTGTAGATGATATGATGCGTTTGCATTATAAGGAAGAACACAAGTGCGTGTTGGAAACGGTATACGTCGACGGAAGTATTTTGGATAATCCCGTGGGACGTACCATCAATCCCGGACATTCTATTGAAAATTCTTGGTTCTTGATGAATGCGGCTGTGCAAACGGGCAATGAAAAACTTTTAAAACAAGCGCTTAATATTTTGGATTGGTCATTGGATATTGGTTGGGATCAGGAATACGGCGGAATTTATTATTTCCGCGATTTGTACGGCAGACCCTGCGAACAGTTGGAGCATGATATGAAACTCTGGTGGGTACATAACGAAGCTTTGATTGCGACGCTCGTTGCGTATAAAATTACGGGTGATGAAAAATATGCGGCATGGTATGAAAAGTTGCACGCGTACATATTCTCGCATTTCCCTGATGAAAAATTTGGCGAATGGTACGGCTATTTGCATCGCGACGGTACGGTTTCGCACGAACAAAAAGGTTCGCTGTGGAAAGGACCGTATCATTTATTGCGTTGTTTGATTTTATGCGACCAAATTTTAGAAAACTGGGAAAAAGACCTGCCCGCATTGCTTTAATAGGCTTAAATGAAATTTTAGAGCATATATCTGCAATTTTGATGTAATGACACATAAAAAAATTTGTGTTATAATAAATACGGCTTTAAAGAAGCGATATAATAGAAATAATAAAGGCGGTTGAGTGTATGAAATTAAATTACGCATCCTACAAAGATAAAGTAAAAGCTTGCTGGATTGGTAAAAACATAGGCGGCACGTTGGGGGGCCCCTATGAAGGCGTGCGTAAAAAATTGAATATTACGGGGTTTTCAACGGCAAAAGGCGAACCCCTTCCCAACGACGATTTGGATTTGCAACTCGTTTGGTTACACGCAATGGAAATAGAAGGTCCGAAACATCTCACGGCAGAAGTTCTGGGGGATTATTGGCTGTCTTATATTACCATGTACGCAGGGGAATATGCCATTGCGCGGCGCAATATGGAGCTGGGTATTATTCCGCCGCTTACGGGCGAAACGGAAAACAACTGGCGTTTAAAGCACTCTAACGGCGCGTGGATTCGCACCGAGATTTGGGCGACGTTATTTCCTGCACAACCCGATATGGCGGCAAGATATGCAATCGAGGACGCAAAGGTGGATCACGGCAACGGCGAAGGTACGTATGCGGCAATGTTCGTTGCTGCATTGGAGAGTGCTGCGTTTGTGGTTTCGGATATTCGTAAATTGATTGAAATTGGGCTTGCGAAAATTCCTTATGAAAGCAGAATGGCGCGCACGATTCGTCTTTTGTTGGATTGCTATGATAACGGTGTTCCTGCTATGGATGCGCGTGATGCAATTTTAAAAGAGAATTACGATATCGGCGACGGTTGGTTCTCCGCGCCCTCTAACGTGGGCTACGCTATTCTGGGTATTTTGTATGGCGAGGGCGATTTCAAAAAATCTATGTTGCTTGCGGTGAACTGCGGCGACGATACTGATTGTACCGCCGGTACGGTTGGATCTATTTTGGGTATTATGAAAGGCACGGCGGGTATTTCTCAAGATTGGGAGGAATATATCGGGGATAAAATCGTTACGTGCAGTATAAACCAAGGAACGGCATTCCCGTTTGTGGGCACTTGTACTAAACTCACGGAAAAGGTTACTACGCTTGCGCCTACCGTTACCTTACAAATGAAAGGGCATTTTGCGAAAACGCCTGTTTTTGTGAAAGACGAGGCTACGGAAGTTTCCGCAGAGGAAATAACATACTTTGCTTTGCCTTATGGACAGAGTGAAGAATCGGAAGAGCTGGCGGCGTCCTTGCTTTCTCTTAAAACGCCGAATACAATTGTGAAAAATTGCGGTGCGGTGTATGCGTTGGTTACCGTTCACGGCGGGCCTTATGCGGTTGCTGGTGAACAAAAACGCATTTCGATTATGTTCCAAAACCGTTTGAAAGCATTTGGGCAACAACCGCATAACATCAAAGTATCGTTGATTATGCCGGAGGGCTGGACGGCGAACGCGGAGGAGTTTGACGTATACGTTCCGTTCTGGATGAGTATTACGGAAAACACCTTTAACTGTTTACCGACGGAAATCGTGCTTACAGCACCTGAAAAGATTTCTGCCCATAACCGAATTTTGATTTTAGTGGAAGAATACGGCAGATATCACGTAGAGGCTATTCCCGTTATGTTGTTAAATCGTTTGTCTGAAAAACCTTATCTTTACGAAGATCGTTTTAACAATTATGGATTGTAATTTTTGCAAAAATCTTTACAAGTGCAAAAAATATGATATAATAAAAGAGTAAATGTGCTTTTTTAAAGCGGAGCACAGGAAAAGAGTTATTGGGGAGGATTTATAATGGTTAAAGTAAAACTTTGTGCATTCAGTGATGAAGCGGCAAGTTCTTTAGAGGGCCAAATTGAGGCGTTGAAGCGTAATAACATTCCATATATGGAAATGCGCGGTGTGGACGGAAAAAACGTTACGGCATTGACGGAAGAAGAAGCGAAAGAGATTCGTGAAAAATTAGACGCCAACGGTATTCAGGTTTGGTCGATTGGTTCGCCGATTGGAAAATCGAAAATTCAAGACAGTTTTGAAGAAGTGGAAAAACTTTTGCGTCATACCTGTTCGCTTGCGAATATTTTGGGCGCGGATAAAATTCGTATGTTCAGCTTTTTTGAAGCGTACGACAGCCGTGACGAAGTAATTTCTCGTTTAAGGAAAATGGTAGCAATTGCAAAGGAATACGGCGTAAAATTGCATCATGAAAACGAAAAAGATATTTATGGCGATATCGCTTCGCGCGTCTTGGATATTATGGAAAACGTAGAGGGATTGTGTCATATTTACGATCCTGCCAACTATTTGCAAGTAGGCGAAAAGGCAGAGGATACGCAGAGAATCTTTGCGGGGAAAATTGATTACTATCACGTAAAAGACGTTATTGCTGAAACAGACCAACTTGTGCCTGCTGGCCAAGGCGATGGCAAAATCGGGGATATTTTAAGTAGCATTGACGGGGAAAAGACCTTTACATTAGAGCCGCATTTGGCTGTATTTGAGGGATATTCTCATATTGATAAAACGGTAATGAAGCATAAATTTACGTATAAAACGTCTACGGAATCCTTTGATGCTGCCGTTGCTGCAATGAAAGATTTACTTGCAAAAGCGGGTTATCAAGAGATTGGAGATACGTTTGTAAAAGAGTAAGAAACAAGAAAGTAATTTAATAAAGAGAAAAAAAGGAGTTTTGTTTTATAAGGCAGAGCTCCTTTTTAGGTATAATCTTTTTGCGGGCTGAAAATTTGCATGAAAATACTTGACTTGCGGCTCTGTTTTATGTATAATATTTTTGTATGTTGGAAACGGCGTTTAAAAATTGCTGCTATCGAGGAGCGAGGCAGCGCACGCAAAAATCTAGGGGCGAAAAAGATAAGAAAAAAGCACGAGCGAAAGAGAAGGGCTACGGTATGCAAGGTATCGAAGTAACGGGAAAACAAAAGGGTTATACGACGTTTTCCGCACGCAGATTTCTGATAGGGATATGCGGGCTTCTTTCGGTAGGAGTAAAACACGCTTTTTCGCGCAAAAATAGCATTATTAAGGGTGGAGTGCAATAAAAATTGCGCTCCATTTTTGATTAAAAAAATACAATCGGAGAGGATGTTTTATGGGTAAAGTTGGTATTTTGATGGGTAGTAAATCGGATTTTGACGTGGTAAAGCCCGCGGTTTCCGTGTTGAAAAAATTTGGAGTGGAAACGGAGGTTCGCGTTATATCCGCACACCGTACGCCGGACGAAGCACACGAGTTTGCGTCGACTGCAAAAGAGCGCGGTATCGAGGTTTTAATTTGTGCGGCGGGAAAAGCGGCGCATCTTGGCGGAGTAATCGCCGCGATTACGACGTTGCCCGTAATTGGGCTGCCCGTAAAAACTGATATGATGGGTGGTTTAGACAGCTTGCTTTCCATCGTGCAAATGCCTTCGGGGATTCCCGTCGCGACCGTAGGGGTAAACGGCGGTGAAAATGCAGGACTTTTGGCGTTGCAGATTCTCGGCATAAAGTATCCTGAAATTTCCGCGCAACTGGCTGATTATAAGAAGGCAATGCAAGACAAAATCAATGCGGACGACGCGGCGTTGCAAGCGTTGCTTTAAGCGAAACAAGTTGCGAAATATTCGTATAGAGCCAACGGAGGACTGATATATGGCAGTATTTGGGATTTTTGGAACGAAAACGGAAAATGTGGCGTCAAGCGTGTATTACGGGTTGTATGCGTTGCAACATCGTGGACAAGCGTCCAGCGGTATCGTTGTGAACGACGACGGCGTTTTTCATACTTATAAAGATTCGGGATTGGTCAACGACGTGTTCACGCCGTCGGTAATGAAAAATCTTGGTTTGGGACAAATGGCACTTGGGAACGTGCGTTACGGTACATTGGATACGAAAGACCGCATCAATTCCGAACCCATAGTGGTCAACCACAGCAAGGGTAGAATGGCAATTGCCATGGACGGTAAATTGGTAAACAGCGCCGAACTGAAAGCAGAAATGGAAATGCAAGGTTTGATATTTCATACCGGCAACGATGCAGAGATTATTTCGGCGGTCATCATAAAAGAGCGTATCACTTCTCATTCGATAGAAGAGGCTGTAACCAAAGCGCTTTCCAAATTGAAAGGCGGATTTTCTTTGATTGTTATGTCTCCGCAAAAAATGATTGCGGCGCGGGATGTGAACGGTGTGCATCCGATTTGTTACGGCAAACGGGAGGATGGTGAATATGTAATTTCCAGCGAAACGTGTGCGCTTAATGCGGTAGGCGCGGCGCATATTCGAGATATTGAACCGGGTGAGATCCTCGTGTTCACCAAAGAAGGTCTTCGCGCTATAAAAGAACATTGCAACAAACAACCGGAAAGACTTTGCGTGTTCGAATATTTGTATACTGCCCGTCCCGACTCGGTAATTTCCGATTGTTCGGTACATTTGGCTAGAAAACGTGCGGGTATGTTTCTTGCCCGTTCCTGCGGAGTAGATGCTGACGTTGTTATCGGTGCCCCCGATTCGGGTATCGACGCGGCAATCGGTTATGCGGAAGAATCGGGTATTCCTTACGGTTTAGGACTTATTAAAAATAAATATATCGGCAGAACGTTTATTGACCCCGGTCAAAATTTACGTGAAGACAAAGTTCGTATCAAACTTAATCCCGTTGTAGAAACGGTAAAGGGGAAACGAGTAATTCTTGTAGACGATTCCATTGTTCGCGGTACGACGATGGCTCGTGTTGTGAAACTTTTGCGGGATGCAGGCGCTACGGAAATTCACGTGCGTTCTTCTTCGCCTCAATTCCTCAATCCTTGCTATTACGGAACGGACATTGCCTCTCGCGAAGTGTTGATTGCTTGTAATCACACTCCCGAGGAAATGGCGCGTATATTCGGGGCGGATTCGGTTGGATTCCTTTCTGTTGAAGACGTTTTCAAATTAGCGGAAAGCGGCAAATGCAAAGGGTATTGTGCGGCATGTTTCGACGGAAAATATCCCACGGAAACGCCTAGTTCGTCGGGCGAAAATAAGTACGATTATAAAATTTCTGAAAATAAAAAATAAAATGGAGAACGATAAATATGGCTATTTCTTACAAGGACAGCGGCGTAGACGTAACGAGAGGTTATAAAGCTGTTGAATTAATGAAAAAACACGTAAAATCTACTTATGACGCAAACGTAATCGGCGATTTGGGTTCGTTTGGCGGGTTCTATTCGATTGCGGGCGAAAAGATGGAAGAGCCCGTTCTTGTCGCAGGCACGGACGGGGTTGGTACGAAGCTTAAATACGCTTTCTTACTTCAAAAACACGATACGATAGGTATTGATGCAGTAGCAATGTGTGTAAACGATATTGTATGCCAAGGCGCGAAACCTTTATTTTTCTTGGATTACTATGCTTGCGGCAGATTGTATCCAGAAGCGGAAGCAGACGTAGTAAAGGGTATTGCAGACGGTTGCCGTCAGGCAGGTTGTGCGCTTATCGGTGGCGAAACGGCAGAAATGCCTGGGTTCTATCCCGATGGGGAATACGACCTTGCAGGTTTTGCCGTAGGTATTGTGGACAAGAAAAAAGTTATCAATGGTAAAGACATTAAGCCCGGCGACGTGTTGATTGGTTTGAAATCAACGGGGGTACATTCCAACGGTTATTCCTTGGTTCGTAAACTTTTCGGCGATAGCGATAAAGCGGCGTTGGAGGCGTATGACGAAGAGCTTGGCGCAACGGCGGCGGAGGTGTTGTTGAAACCCACACGTATTTATGTAAAGAGTATTTTGACGCTTATTGAAAAAGTACAAGTAAAGGGTATCGCACACATCACTGGCGGTGGATTTATCGAAAACATTCCCAGAATTTTACCTGAAAACGTATCGGCAGAAATCGATAAGAATTCTTACGAAGTTCCCCCCGTATTCAAAGTAATGCAAAAGCGTGCGGGTATTACCGACGAACAGATTTACAATACCTTTAATATGGGTATCGGTATGATAGTTTGCGTAGATCCCAAAGACGTGGACGCGACGATGGAGTCGTTGAAAGCAACGGGCGAAGACGTAGTGGTAATCGGTAAAGCTGTTGCAGGGGACAAGAAGGTTATTTTAAAATAAACTATGAAGAAAATAGCGGTATTTGCATCGGGCGGCGGCACGGATTTTCAATCTGTAATCGACGCTAATGAACGTGAACAATTTTGCAAAATTGAATATTTAGTAGCATCCAAACCCGCAATCGGCGCAATTAGTCGTGCGCAAAAACACGGTATCCATACGCTTGTATACGATAAGGAAAAATATGCAGACAAAGACGCTTTTTATGCGGACGTAGCCAAGGTGTTAAAGGCTGCGGGGGTGGAATATATCGTACTTGCTGGGTGGTTGTTGGTCGTTCCCGCAAGCTTTATAAAAGAGTTTGAGGATGGGGTGATTAACATTCATCCCTCGCTGATTCCATCCTTTTGCGGTATGGGTTATTACGGCTTGCATGTACATAAAGCGGCGATTGAATACGGTGTAAAATTAAGCGGTGCAACGGTGCATTTTGTAGAAGCAGACGTAGACGGCGGGGCAATTATTATGCAACGCAGCGTACCTGTGATGGCAAACGACACTCCCGAAACATTACAAGCACGTATTTTGAAAGAGGAACATGAAATGTTGCCCTTATGTGTGAAATTGTTATGCGAAGGAAAAATTGAAAAATGCGGGCGAAAAGTACGCATTCATTAAAAAAACGGAGAACGAAAAATGAACGTTTTGGTAATCGGAAACGGCGGCAGAGAACACGCGGTCATCGCGGCGTTAAAAAAATCGCCGAGAGTAAATAAAATTTATGCAATGAAAGGCAATGCAGGTATTGCGGAAATGGCAGAGCTTGTTGACGTGGATTATTGCGACGTGAAAGCGGTTGGCGATTGGATAGATCAAAAGGGCGATATCGATTTTACGGTAGTAACCCCCGACGACCCTTTGGCTTTGGGGTTGGTGGACGAATTGCAAAGTCGCGGGCATCGCGCTTTTGGGCCGAATAAAAATGCGGCGGTTATTGAGGCAAGTAAAGCGTTTTCCAAGGAATTGATGAAAAAATATAATATTCCTACCGCAAAATATGAAACGTTTGCAGACTATGAAGCGGCGAAAAAATACGTAGAAACCTGCGATATTCCCGTTGTATTAAAAGCGGACGGGTTGGCGCTTGGAAAAGGCGTGTTGATTTGCATGACAAGAGAGGAAGCTTTGGATGGCTTAAAAGAAATGATGCTCGACCAAAAATTTGGTTCTGCAGGCAGCAAAGTGGTCGTAGAAGAGTTTTTGGTTGGACCGGAAGTTTCCGCTCTTGCGTTTACGGACGGAAAAACCATTAAACCGATGATTACTAGTTGCGATCATAAAAGAGCTTTGGATAACGACGAGGGGTTGAACACGGGCGGTATGGGCACGTTTTCACCTGCGCCTTTTTACGGCGAGAAAACAGCGAAAGAAGTAATGGAAAAGATTATGCTCCCTACCGTAGCGGCTATGAACGCGGAGGGTAGAACCTTTAAAGGTGTGCTGTATTTCGGTTTGATGAAGACGAAAGACGGTATGAAAGTAATTGAATACAACTCCCGTTTCGGCGATCCCGAAACGCAGGTAATTTTGCCTATGTTGAAAACTGATTTGATGGATATTTTCGAAGCGGTGGTAGACGAACGTTTGGACGAAGTAACTATCGAGTGGGAAGACGGAGCTTGCGTATGCTTGGTACTCGCAAGCGGCGGTTATCCCGAAAAGTATGAAAAGGGTAAAGAAATCACTTTTGGCGATTTGGATAAAGACGTTACCATATACCATGCAGGTACGGCGGAAAAGGACGGCAAAATCGTTACCAGCGGCGGCAGAGTACTTGGCGTTGTTGCCAGGGGGGTAGATATTGAAGCGGCTCGTCAAAAGGTGTATGCAAATGCTGAAAAAATACATTTCGACGGCATGTATTACAGAAAAGATATCGGTATCAAGTACAGAGATATTGTAAAAGAGTAAGTGAGGATAGATATGATTTACAGAATTTTTGTAGAAAAGAAAGATAACGTACAAGCAAGAAAAGAGGCGGCTGACATCAAAACGCTCCTTAATATTACGACGGAAGATTTCCGTTTGATACTTCGCTATGACGTAGAGGGTTTGAGCGAGGAAGAATTAAAAGCGGCAATTCCTTCCGTTTTTTCCGAGCCTCCCGTTGACGACGTATATCTTGAAGAATTGGAAATTCCCGCAGGTTATAAGGCGTTTGCCGTAAGTTATTTGACGGGGCAGTACGATCAGCGTGCAGACAGTGCGGCGCAATGCGTTCAGCTGTTGACGAAAAAGGCTCGTCCGCTTGTTAAATGCGCCAAAATTTATATGGCGAAAGGCGTAACGGATGAAGAGCTCGCTGCGATTAAAAAACATATTATCAACCCCGTAGAAAGCGAAGAAATCGGTTTTGAAAAACCCGAAACACTCGTTCGTATGGCGGTAGAAGGCGCTCCCGTTGCGGACGTGGACGGTTTTATTGATATGTCCGATGACGAAATCAAGGCATATCATAAGAACGTTGGCTTTGCAATGAGTGCTTTGGATTTGGCGTTCGTTCGTGATTATTTCAAGAGTGAAAAACGTAATCCCACGGAAACGGAGCTCAAAGTAATCGATACGTATTGGTCGGATCATTGCCGCCATACAACGTTTGCAACCGAACTCAAAAACGTAAAAATCACTTCCAAAAACGAGGGTATTCATAAAGCGTACCATCTTTACGAGGATTTGTATAAAGAACTTAACGGCGCACGTCCCGACAAATATCCTTGCCTTATGGATTTGGCGACGATAGCGGCGAAAAAATTGAAAAAAGACGGGGTTTTGGATAACCTTGATATATCTGAAGAAATTAACGCTTGTTCTATTCAAATCGAAGCGGAAATCGACGGAAAGAAAGAACAATACCTCGTTATGTTCAAAAACGAAACGCACAACCACCCGACGGAAATCGAACCGTTCGGCGGCGCGGCGACCTGTCTTGGCGGCGCAATCCGCGACCCGTTGAGCGGTAGAACGTACGTATATCAAGCTATGCGTATTACGGGTGCGTCCGACCCTAGAGAAAAATTGGAAGATACTTTGGCGGGGAAATTGCCGCAACGCGCTATCACGCAACGTGCGGCGGCGGGTTTCTCTTCTTACGGTAACCAAATCGGTTTGGCTACCGGTATCGTTGACGAAGTATATCACGAAGGCTATAAAGCAAAACGTTTGGAAACGGGCTTTGTTGTCGGCGGGGCAAGAAAGGAAATGGTTTACCGTGAAACACCTAAGGCGGGCGACGTGATTATTTTGCTCGGCGGTGAAACGGGACGCGACGGGTGCGGCGGTGCAACCGGTTCTTCCAAGGCGCACGATTCTCACTCGGTAGAAACTTGCGGTGCAGAAGTACAAAAGGGTAATGCGTTGACGGAAAGAAAATTGCAACGTTTGTTCTTAAACAAAGAAGCGACCCGTAAAATTAAGAAATGTAACGATTTCGGTGCAGGCGGTGTATCCGTTGCCATCGGCGAACTTGCAGACGGTTTAAATATCGACCTTGATAAAGTGCCTAAAAAATATGAAGGTTTGAACGGTACAGAGCTTGCCATTTCCGAATCGCAAGAACGTATGGCGGTGGTAGTAGACGAGAAAGACGTAGAATCGTTTATCGCCCTTGCGGCGGAAGAAAATTTGTCCGCTACGCCCGTAGCAGTCGTTACGGACACGGGTAGAATGAAAATGTTCCTTAAGGGCAAAGCAATCGTGGATATTTCCCGTGAATTCCTGAATACCAACGGCATAAAACAGGAAGCAAACGTGGAAATTGCTGACGAGGTTACCACTTGGTTTGATAAAAAATCGGGCTTGAACTTTGCAGAAGAAACCAAAAAAGTTTTGTCGGATTTGAACGTATGCGCAAAGAAAGGTTTATCGGAAACGTTCGATTCGACCATTGGCGCAAGAACGGTATATATGCCTTGGGGCGGCAAAACGCAACGTACGCCTGCTATTGCTATGGCGGCAAAGATTTGTGGCGGCGAAACGGACGTATGTACGGTATCAGCATACGGGTATTCTCCGTATTTGATGGAAACTAGCCCTTTTATTGGCGCAATCTATTCTATCGTTGCCTCTGTGTCTAAAGTAGTGGCTACGGGTGCAAAATACAGCGATATCCGTTTAACTTTGCAAGAATTTTTCCAAAGAATGACGGGCGAAGCAAAAGTGTGGGGCGTTCCCGCGTCCGCATTGCTTGGCGCAGTATATGCGCAAATCGGGCTTGGACTTGGTGCAATTGGCGGTAAAGACAGCATGAGCGGTACGTTCGAGAGTATTCACGTACCTCCTACGCTCATCTCGTTTGCGCTTGCGCCCGCCAAGGCAAGCAAGCTCATCACCAACGTACTCAAGGGTGGGGAGAAGCTCTATTACGTTCCCGTACCCAAGGACGAGAATTCCGTACCCGATTTTGACGCGCTTAAAAAGATATACGGCGAAATTTTCAAAAATATCGAAAACGGCAATATTAGTTTTGCGACTGTCGTGGAAAACGGCGGTATTGGCGCGGCGGTTATTAAGTCGGCGCTCGGTAACGATTTGGGTGTAAATTTTGCAATGAGCGCAGACGAATTGTACAGCGAGGGCTACGGCGATTTGATTATTTCGCTCAAAGACGAAACTGCAATTTGTAGCTGCGTGAACAAGCAATACGTAGGGCAGGTATGCGGTGATAAATACGTATGCGGCGAGGAAAGCGTTTCTTTGGACAAGGCGGCTTGCGCTTATATCAGTCCGTTAGAAAGCGTTTTTGCGACGACTGCACCTGCTGAGGGAAAAGCGGAGGATTGCGATTATACTTCGGGTGAAAAATACAGTAATATTGCTACGAAGATTGCAAAACCCAGAGTGTTTATCCCCGTGTTCCCCGGTACGAACTGCGAATTGGATACCGCACGGAAATTTGTTCTTGCGGGGGCGGAAGTGGAAACGGTTGTCGTTCGCAACCGCACGGCGCAGGATATCGAAGAGAGCGTAGAACGTATCGTAAAAGCAATTAAAAATGCAAATATCGTAGCGTTCCCAGGTGGGTTCTCCGGTGGGGACGAACCGGACGGTAGCGGTAAATTTATTGCAACGACCTTCCGTAACCCGTATATAGCAGAACAGCTTGAAGAACTTTTGAATAATCGTGATGGTTTGGCGTTGGGTATTTGTAATGGTTTCCAAGCGCTTATCAAGCTTGGTCTCGTACCGTATGGACACGTAACCGAAATGACGGCAAATTCGCCCACCCTTACGTTTAACAATATTTCGCGCCACGTATCGACGGTGGTAGACGTGCGTGTGGCTTCCAATTTGTCGCCTTGGCTGTCCGCTTGCAAGGTCGGCGAAGTTTACAAAGTGCCCGTATCGCACGGCGAAGGTAAAATCGTTGCGCCGATTGCAGAACTTGAAAAGATGAAAGGGAACGGACAAATTGCAACGCAGTATGCCGATTTGAATGGGAAAGCAACGATGGTTTCGCCTTTCAATCCAAATGGTTCTATGTGGGCAATCGAAGGTATCACTTCGCCTGACGGCAGAGTGTTTGGTAAGATGGGGCACAGTGAACGTACGGGTGAAAATCTGTACAAAAACGTCGAAGGCAACTTCGATATGAAGATTTTTGAAAGCGGCGTTCGTTATTTTAAATAAAAATATCGAGGAGGCAAAGAGGAAAAATGATTGATTTTCATACGCATATATTGCCCCATCTTGACGATGGGGCGAAAGATACTGCCACCTCTTTGTATATGTTTCAGCAAGAGCTTTCGCAAGGGGTAAAAACGGTGTTATGTACGCCGCATTACTACGGAAAACGTTCTCCCGAGCGTTTTTTAACGCAGCGAAATAACGCCTATGCCCATTTAAAAGAACGTATTCCTCAAGGCATAGATATTCGCTTGGGAGCAGAGGTTCATTTTACGGGGATAAATCTTCCGAACCATGAAGAATTTGGCAAGCTTACTATAGAAGGAACGAAGATTATATTAATAGAACTTCCCTTTTTAGGAAAATGGAGCAGAGGCTTATTGCCCGCATTGGCAGATGTTATTTACGAAACGGGATGTGTCCCTGTGATAGCGCACGTAGAGCGTTATTGTGAGGTAAGGAAACGGCCAAATTTGATTTCTGAATTATCGGATATGGGATGTTTTTTACAGGTAAACGCAAGAGCATTTATCGAGAAACGAGACAGAAAATTTGCAATGGCTTTACTAGAACATGGTTTTGTGCACTGTATCGGTTCGGATGCCCACGATACGGTGATACGCTCGGTGGATTTATTGGAAGCAAAAAAGGCGGTAGAGAAAGCGGGATATGCGGCAGAATGGGAACGTGCCCAAGAAATAATGGAGAAACTCCTTGCGGGAGAGGATTTTCCCGTTCCCCAAGGAAAACCCATAAGAAAATTTTTTAAATCGTATCGTTAACGAAAAAATACGTTTGAATTTAGAAAAAACGTGTTACAATAATAATAGAAAAAATAAAAGGAGATATAAAAATGGCAAAAATTACAGCAGATACTTTAATTGCAGATTGCTTGCAAATTAATCCAAATGCCCCTGAAATTTTAATGGCGGCGGGTATGCATTGTTTCGGATGTGCGATGGCGCATGGGGAAACGGTTGCGGAAGCGGTTGCGGTGCACGGCGAAGACTTGGACGCATTGCTTGCAAAATTGAACGAAGGTTTAGAAGACTAAACAAAAAAAACGCGGGTAACCGCGTTTTTTTTATGTAAAAATTCGGTTGTATAATAAATATATATATATTTTATTATAAAAATTATTGACGAAAAATAAAAAAAATGATATAATAACGATGTATGTAATTTGGAAGATTGTTTCCAAAATAAAAAGATGGACGACGAAGAGTATGGATTTTTTTAAAAAATTGAGAAGAGAGGTAAATAGAGATGCGCTGATAAAATCGTTGGCGTATTCGTTTGCTTTCGCTGTATTTTTCGTCGGTTTAAGCATTCTTTTTGTGAAACGATTGGAAAATGCTTTAAAAATTGGATATTTGATTTTTATAGGTGTTTTTGCGACGGGGCTCATCTTTGCAACTTTATATTTTTTATTGAAAAAAACAGAAAAAAAATTAGCGCGAGCATTAGACGAAAAATATGCTTTGAATGAAAAAGTGCAAACGATGGTCGCCTTTCAGAACGAGGAGGGCACTATTGTCCAACTGCAACGGGAAGACGCTGAACAAAGATTGCAATACTTGCCAAGACGTGGAAACGTAGTGAAACGTTTTTGGATGAATGCATTGGCAGTCTCCTTGGGAATCGGTATGTTGATTACGGGGATTGCAGTTCCTAAAAAAGAGAGTGCGCCCATTGTGATACAGCCGCCGCAAATACAAGAGGCAACGTTTAAATTGAGCGATTATCAAAGGAATAAAATCAATGCGTTGATTCTTTCTATAGAAACAGAATCCGCGTTGAAATCTCCTGCCAAAGAGCAAACGGTTGCGGAAATTAAAAAGCTAATAGCGGATTTGGAAACGGTTACTTTGGAAAAGACAATGAAAGAAAAAGTAATTGACTGTATCGTAGCGGTAGATGGCTACGTGGATGCGGTAAACACCTATAAAAAAATCTGCGTTGAGTTGGACAATAGCGCGAACGAAACCGTTCGAATTCCCGCCGTGGCAATGATTCAGTTAGACCCCGTTACGTTGGTCAAAGTTATGAACGAGCGTTTGGCAACTTCTTTAACCACAAAAGAGGAAATCGCGGCTTTTTTTACGGAAACTTACGTTCGTATGGAAAATTTAGTAAAACCTAAAGACGTAGTTGCGCCGACGATGTTGCTCTCTGCGTCCTCCAATGAAGGCGTATCAGGGGAGGAAGAAATAGAAGATTCGTCCAACTCCGATTCGAAAGAGCCGCAAGAAAATCCGTTGTTGCAAGATTCACTGTATGTAGCGGTGAAAAAGTTAGCGGAGCAGCTTGGTAAGATAAGCGCAAGTGAGGAAAACTTTACAGAGGAAGGATTGGCAAAGGAAATTGAAAAAGTTCTTCTTTCGGCTTGCGGTAACATAGACGAAAACGACAACGTTATTTTATCGGGATATCTCGCTGATGCGTTGGAAGAGCAAAAGGAGAATTTGCGTGTTCGGATTGCGGTAATTGACGAATTAACTTCTGCTTTTCGAATTGATAAATCGGAATTGCCGCTGCTTGCGTGCGACGTTATTCCGTCTGTTGGCGGTTTACGTGGCGGCGAAGACGGCGACGGCACCGGCGGTAGCGGCGGGGGCGGAACGATATATGCGGGCAGCGATAAAATATTCGACCCCATATACGCAGACGGCCATGTGGAGTACGGCAAAGTTTTGGAAAACGACGAATATAAAGAAAAATACGCGCCCATATGGGAGGGCGAGGGATTAAGCGACGAGCTGAAAGCAATGTTGCAAGAATACAGCCAAAAGCTGTTGGACGGTACGCAAAAAGCATAAGTTAAGGAAGGAATACTATGGAAAACACGGAAAAAATATATAAATTTAGCGACTATGTTGCAAAAATCAAATCAGAATTAAAAAAGGACGTTGTCGGGCAACAGGATATTATCGATAACGTAATTATTGCGATTATTGCCGGTGGTAATGTATTGTTAGAGGGGGTACCGGGGGTAGGGAAAACCCGTCTTGTCCGTTCGCTTGGGCAGGTATTAAGCCTTCCTTTTTCAAGAATTCAATTCACGCCGGACTTAATGCCTTCGGACGTAACGGGTACCAACGTTGTAGAAAAGGATGACAACGGGAAACTGAATACCGTTTTTCGCCGCGGTCCAATTTTTGCAAATCTCGTACTTGCGGATGAAATTAACCGTGCTACGCCGAAAACGCAGTCGGCAATGTTGGAGGTTATGCAGGAACATAAAGTTACCATAGCCAACAAGACGTATAAATTAGCGGAACCTTTCTTTGTCTTGGCTACGGAAAATCCGATTGAACAAGACGGTACGTATCCTTTGCCGGAAGCGCAAATGGACCGTTTTATGTTCAAATTGGTTATGAAATTCCCCGAAGTGCAAGAGCTTATGGATATCGTAAATATGACGCAAATTACGATGGATGAAACGGCAAATGCCGTGATAGATGGCAATACGATTTTGGAAATGCGCGCTTTGGCATCCGGCGTTCCCGTTTTAGACGACGTATTGTTGTACGCAACGAATTTGGTTGCAAATACCCATCCAGAAAGAGAAACGGCAGTTTCTAGCGCGAAAAAATACGTTAAATACGGCGCGTCGCCCCGTGCAGCGCAGGCATTGATTACCAGTGCGAAAGTTCGTGCGTTAATCAACGGCAATTATAACGTATCTTACGAAGATATCGATGCGCTTGCTCGTCCGGTATTAAGACATAGAATTAAAATTAATTATAACGCGGTTAACGAGCATTTAACGGTAGATGACGTAATTGGGTTGCTGATTAAAGAAACCCGCCGTTCAAAATAAGAAAAAATAGAGTAAATCAGAGTAGAGTTTCATGGGTAAGTTTGTAATCGACGAAGCATTTTTGCAACAGGTAGAAACGTTGCAGATGCTTGTAAAAAATAACGTAGCGGGTATGTTTGGAGGAAATCATCAAACCAAGAGTTTTGGTTCTTCCTGCGAATTTTCCGACTACCGCGATTATATTCCGGGCGATGATATAACAAAAATCGACTGGAATGCTTACGCACGCTTTGATAAATTGTATTTAAAACTTTATTTAGACGAACGTCAAATGCACACGCGTATTTATATTGACGCAAGCCGTTCAATGGATTATGGTAAAGGCGGAAAGGCGGAGCAGGCATTAAAAATTGCAGCCACGCTTGCGTATCTTGCCGTTTGCGAGATGGACAAAGTTTCCGTTTATATTATTCGCGGGAAAGAAGTGGAAGAGTTGATTTCTGGGATAGTGGGCAGAGAGGCGTTTATTAATTCCGTACATAAATTTAATGAAGTGGAATTTTTTGGCGACAGCTATATAAGCGAAGCCATTTTACCTGAAAAGGTAGGATACGGCGATGGAATGTCCATTATTATTTCCGATTTTTTAACGGAAAACAATTATGAAGAAGCGATTGATTATTTGGTAGATAAACGTCGTCACGTACTGTGCATGCAAATACTTTCCAGAGAAGAATTAAATCCGATTATTCGCGGGAAAGTGCACTTTTTCGATTCGGAAGATATTCAAAGAACGTACAGAAAGCATATTGACCGAGAAATTATAAAAGCATATAAAAAAGCATTAGAATATGCGACAGGCAGAATTAGAAATTATTGTATGGCACGAAACGCCGATTATTTACTTCTTTCCGCGGAAGCGTCCGTAGGTGAAGTTCTTTTTGGCGAAATGGTGGACATGGGGGTACTGAAATGACGTTTATACATCCTTTGGGATTGTTGGGCCTTATCGGCGTACCCATTCTAATCATAATCTATTTAATTAAAAATAAGTATACGGAACAGACGATTGCTTCAACTTATCTTTGGACGTTGAGCGAAAAATTCTTAAAAAGAAAGAAAACCCCTCCGAAGCTGGTGGGGCTGATTAGCTTGATATTGCAAATAATTATCGTTATTGCCATATCGCTTACCATTGCCAATCCCGTATTTATATTTTCCGATAAAGCGCACGAATATTGCTTTATTTTGGACGCTTCGGGCAGTATGCAGATGGAACAAGACGGCAATACCCGCTTTGAAATCGCAAAAGAAGAGATTCGCGAACGGATTGACGATTCGATGAAAGGGAGCGTTTATACGATTGTTTGCGTGAGTGCAACGGAAACCAAGGTGATATGTAATCAATCGCAGGACAAGGAAGAAGCGCTTTCCGCTTTATCTAAAGCCGAACCCTCGTATGGTACGGTCAGCTTTGTAAATGCGTTGGAAATTGCACAAGGATACTTTAACGAAAGTAAGGGAATGGAGACTTATTTGGTCACGGATAAGTCTTATAAGTCGCATGATAACGTGGAATTAATAAACGTATCAGACGGTGAACAAAACTACGCGGTTGTGGGTGTAACTTGCGAGCGGGATAGCGCGCTTGCGGCATTTAAAATTGAAGCAACCATCGTGTCTTTTGAGGAAGACGGGGCGGTAGACGTTCGCTTGTATATGGACGATACCAATGTCGCAGTAGAGGTAAAAACGGAAAATCTTGTTAAAGGCGAAGAAAAAACGGTACAATTCTACGTAGAAAGAAATTCTTACGCGTGGCTCAAAGTGGAAATTCCCAACGCAGATTCTTTGATGACGGATAACGAGAAAATGCAGTATAATTTGGAAGTGGAAAATTCCTATGATACGCTGTTGGTTAGTGAAAATCCGAAATTCTTGTCTTGGGCGTTAGAGTCTGTTGGCAACGCAAATATTAAAACCTATTCGCCAAAAGAATACGCCGAAGTGGAAAAAACAGGTGCGCCCACTGGTTATGGGTTATATATATACGACAATTACGTACCGAACGAAGTTCCCGTAGACGGGGCGGTTTGGTATTTTAACTTGAATAAGAGTTTAGAAGGGACGGGTTTTACCTACCAAGCTGAAACGGCAGAAAAGGAAGTAGCTTTGCGCTTAAAGAAAACGTCATCGTCAACCTCTCGAAAATTGACGGCAGATTTGCAAGGTGCGCAAATTTATGTGGCGAAATACATCAAATATGGGTTGTATTATCCGTTTACCGTTCTTTACGAAACGCCGACGGGCGATCCCGTTGTTTTTACGGGGACGAACGTGTACGGAAATAGTGAAGTTGTCTTTGGTTTCAGTTTTGAAAATTCTAATTTTTCCATTGTGCCTGATTATGTAATTTTGATGCGAAATCTTGTAGAATTTTCTTTCCCGGACGTATTAGAACGTGCGGAATACGATTGCGGGGAAAAGTTGGCTGTTAACGTTCCGCCTGCTTGCACTACGATAAAAATTAAAGCGCCGAACGGAGAAATGACGTATCCCGCAACGGGAATAGAGGCTGCGGAATACGTGCTTACCATTCCAGGGACGTATCAACTTCTTTTGACGGTGAGCGGGGAGGAACGCAGTTATAACGTTTATGCGGGGATTCCCAAAACGGAAAGTTGCGTAACGGCAACGGAAGATTCCTTCCGATTGCAAGGGGAAGCCAGCGACGAGCGTTTGGATGGAAAATATGATGATTTAATTTTCTTCTTCATTCTCTTGTTCGTTGTGTTCGCGATAGATTGGGGGGTATATTGTTATGATAAATATCAGCTTCGATAATACCTACCTCTTACTCTTAGCGATTCCGCTGTTGACGCTTGTTATCGTGCCGTATTGTATTGCTATTAGAAAGGCAAATCGTACCAAGGGCGTTGTAGCGTCGTTGATTTTGCATATCGTTATCGTATTATTTATGTCTTTTGGCGTGGCGGGAACAAAAGTGACAGCGACGCTTACGAAGACGGAAGTATTTGTTGTCGCTGACGTTTCGTATTCTGCAAACGGGAATCTGGATACGGTAGACGAACACGTTCGCGCGGTATCGGATGCGCTTCCTCAAAATTCTGAAATGGGCGTTGTTGTATTTGGTCGTGATTGTCAAATTAATACGTCGATGGGCGGTGGCTTCAGTACGGTAAAAGATTTTACTGTAGATAATACGGCAACGGATATAAAGGGCGCGTTAGAATATACCGCTTCTCTGTTTAGTGAAAGCGCAGTCAAACGTATCGTCTTGATATCGGACGGAAAGCAAACGGATGCCGAGGGCGCAAACGGAATCGTTTCGACGGTAGAAAGTTTACGCAAGGACGGTATTTACATAGACGCAATTTATATCGACAACAATCTTGGTGAAAACGTAGAAGAAGTGCAGGTTACTTCGGTAGAATATAACGCTTTCACGTATGAAAACAATATAGAATCCGTTTCGGTGCTTTTGCAATCGAATCAAAGTCAAGTAAACGCAACGGTAACGCTTTACCGCGAGGACGAAGTAATAGGCGTATTGTATCCTACCCTTGAGGCAGGGTATACGTCGGTGGAATTTCCTTTGCCGACGCAAATTCCGCAAACGTTGGACGGAGAAGAATCTGCAACGGAAAAAAACAAAAGCATTTCCGTAAATTATCGCGTGGAAGTACGTGCTGAAAATTATGCAGGGGAAGTAGCCGACGAGCTTGCTGATAACAATGTTTGTTCTTTTGTACAAACGGTTGCTTGTCATAAACACGTTTTGGTTTTGACAGGCACTTCAAATTTAGATATGCAAATGCAAATTCTCTTGGACATGTACGGCGAAGATACTTCGACGGAAGGGGTAAACGGCGTATACGAAGGCGAGAAAACGACTTTTAACGTATATTTACAGCAAGTAAATGCAACGTATAACGTACCGACAGCTATCGACGAGTTGATGGAATACGACGAAATTATTCTGGCGGACGTTGACGTTTCCAATGAGAAATTTAATAACAGAAAGCTGTTTCTTTCCAATTTGGATATGGTTGTAGCAAATTACGGAAAGAGCTTAATAACGATTGGTGATAATAAAATTCAAAACGCAACGGACGATAATTTAAAAGCGCTGGAAGATATGTTGCCCGTAAAGTACGGCAATCGCGATCAATCGGCTAGGACAACCGTCATCGTTTTGGATTCATCCCGAAGCTTGATGTATACGGGTGGACTGGATGCGTTGGCAAAAAATACCGCAGTGCAAATGTTGGATTTGCTTGGCGACGACGAATATGTCAGCGTCGTAGCGTTTTGGGGCGATCATTCCACCATTACGGGGTTAGCTCCTGTGAAAGTAGGAGAAAATCGCGAAAAAATTATCGAGAAAATTAGCTCTATTCAAATGATGCAAGGTACTGTTATCAGTGCGGCTATGCAAGAAGCGTATGATATTTTAACAACTTCCAACGTAGCAAAGCAAACGATTAACCGCCAAGTAATATTGATTAGCGACGGAAAAACGTGGGATTATGCAGGACAAGATCCGGTTACCATAGCGGCTGATATGAAGACGAGCGGTATTCACGTTTGGTCTATTTTCTTGGGACTGGATACGAATGGTTATGCCAGAATGAATAAAATAGCCACTTCGGGTAATTTCCTGCGCATGGAAAACTTCTTCCAAATAAAATCCCCCAGTGAAGCTGCGGGTGTGTTGTTGGGGAAAGCGGCAAACAGTTTAACCGATTCTATTATTAGTAACGGTACGAAAAACTCTCCCAAACTGCAAGTAAAGGTTTCTGCGTATCGGGACGAGGTGTTAAACGGGCTTGGCGAAGAGCAGGGCTATGAAAACGGCTCGGAGTTTACGAGAGTGAGCGAATACGTATACACGCGGGCAAAATCGAGCGCGACTACTGTTTTGTATGCGGATTATGAAATGGAGTACATTCTTCCAAGCGGCGAAAAAGCGGAAGAGCCGATGGTAATTCAAAATCCGATTTATGCGTATTGGAATTACGGACAGGGGAAAGTATCCACGCTTACGGTAAAAATTACGGGCAATACTACGTATAAATGGCGGGCAGAGGAAACGTTTGCTCCATTTATGAAAAACATAGAAAAAACGAACATGCCCCAGCAAAAAACGGACGTGCCATTCACGGATTCGGTAGATTACGATGGAAGATTTTTAAAATTTGACGTTACGCCTGCGGAATTGACCTATGACGCGATGGCAACGGCAACGATTGTTTCTCCGAGCGGGAAAACGGAAACGATTCAATTAATTTTCGATTCTCAAAGATATATATATAATTATGAAACGGCGGAAACGGGTCGTTATGATATTACCATTTCGTATATGCCGACGGGAAAAGAAGAAATAAAACGTGAAAAACAGGTTGCGTATATACTGGATTATACGCCCGAATATAACCGTTTTACGGGATACAACGTTTCCGATTTACACAAAGCAATTCGTTCGCACGGTAATATTTACACGGATGGGGATATTGAACTTATCAACGACGAAAGCGACGTAGCGATTAGTACGTTTGATTGTACCATTCCCTTGATGATAGCCGCAGTGGTTTTGTTTGTTTTCGATATTATGGTTCGAAAGCTTCGCTGGGTGGATATTAAAAACTTTTTCGGCAACAAAGATAAAAAGAAAACGGGGGTGCGCAAATGAAAACTAGACGATTTTTAAGCGGACTTCTCGCGGTATTCTTATTGTTTGGCGTTGCGTGCGGCGAAAAGGAAGAAAAAACTGATTCGCAATCGACGTCTTCGGAAGAAAGTTTCAGCGGTGAACAGAGTGATGTGGGAAGCAGTGAAACAGACGTATCCGAAGAAGAAAAAGACGGCGTTTTTACGGTGAAGCTTATATATAACGGAGAACCGTTCTTGGAAACGTCGGGGATAGAGGTGCAATGGAGCGACGGTACAAAGAGGGCGCGCGCCGTTTTTGAAGAAGACGGCAAGGCTCGAATGACAGGGTTGGACGGCGATTATGCGGTAACATTATACAATCTTCCAGAAGGATACGTATACGATCCCAACGTACACATGGCAACGAACGATGACGAGGATATTTCTATAGAGATTTTTGATTTATTGCGTTCGGGCGATGGTGATGGCGTTGACGAATATAATTGTATTCCGTTAAATAAAATCGGCGCATATGCAGTGGAGATTGATTCCAAAACGAAAAAGATTTTTTATCAATTCCGTCCGAGAACAAGCGGCACATATACAATTCAAACGATTGTTGACGTTACAGAGAACGTAATAAATCCGAAATTTGCCGTATACAACGGTGCGTCGCCAGGGGCAATGTATTTTTCGCATTATCTTGAAGATGGCGGCGCTACGGGGCTGTATACCAGAAATCCGAAATACAGCGTAAACGTATCTTCCGACAACATTGGGGATAACGGTCAAGGTGTTGTATATACATTTTCGGTCAGTGCAGAACATAAATATAACGAATATCCCGTAACAGTATATCTTTTATTGACGAGAACGGATTATACCCCGACTCGAACCGAGAAAAAGATTGTGGGGATAGAGGATGGGTATCAGCAAAAATTAGCGAATATCGGTTATATCACCAATGAGGCCTATGGGCTTACGGGGAAAACTTGTATCGATCAGTTAGAAGAGCCTTTGGCTGGGTCTACGGATTCTTATCAATACATTGGCGAATTATATGAACTGTGCGAAGAGGACGGTTTTTATCATATTAAAGAATCGCCCGACGCGGAGGTAAGCGTAAATGACCCCATTCTGTTTGCTCGTATCAGCGTTGCACATCGTTTCTTCCAAGCGGCAGTGCCGCCCTCATTTGTAGACGTGGAAGCGGTAAGCGGTACGGCGGAATTGTTGGTTTCTAGCGGTACGGAATGGTATAAACTCTTTATCGAGGGGTATGCATCCTGTGAAAGACAGGGTGTTGTAGGAATTAAAGGCGTGCCCGAATGCGTTGGAAAAAAAGGGTTATACGATTATATCTCTAATTCGTACGGCGTATATCCCGTAACGGAAGAAGTACAGATGTTTTTGCAAAAATTTGCGGAAAAATCGGCGTATTTCCGTGATGGGGAAGGATATGCAGAAACTTGGACAGATCCTTCAACGGGACAAGCGCATCGAATTTATGCAGACGAAGACGAACAATGGCTGTTCGCTTGTTGTCGTTTTATTTAATTTAGATCAATTTATTAATGCAAAAAGGAGGCATTATTATGAAGAAAATTGTAAAGTATCTCTCAATGCCGATTGCTTGCTTTGCAGTATGCGGAATCGCAGCTGTAGGTAGCAATCAAAATGCCGGCGAAGCAAAGACGAAACTCTCTGCTGCCGTGCTGAACGCGGACGTAGCTTCTATGACTTTCGAAGACGCACTTGCTTCGATTAAAGAAAACAGTTCGAAAGTTAAAATTGCTAACGTTGGCAAAACTGTAGTCAACGAAAGCGGTGAAACGAGTACGTTGATTTCGTACGAAAAGGGCGAAAAATATATGCACTATTCGGAAACGACGGGCGTAGACACAGAATACGAGTACAAGGAAGAGAAATGGTTCTCGGAAATGAGCGATGGCAGTATTTATGCGCTTTGGGGGAACACGGATACCGAACCGACCTATAATGAAAATGAATTCACCGCTGACGTTTTCAATGGTTATCAGTTTAGCCTTGGTTATGCAGTAGAAGCATACGGTTTGGAAAACTTCATTGCTGGTATGTATGAATATATGAGTAATGATGAAAACATGAATACGAACGGCGAAGTTTTTGCAGTTAATTCCGAAGGTTCGTTTGTAATGACGTTCGATTACGTAAGCACTTTATATTATCGTGTGTTTATAGGCTTCGGTATCGATGAAAACGGAATGCTTGTAGGTGGTGAGATGCAAGTGCAAACCTGGTGGAATAACCAAACGCAGGACGACGAAGGTAATTGGTTGACGACGGAAGTAGAAGTAGAAGGGGAAGACGGTACGACTACGACGGAAACGGTTCCTGCAGGTGAAGATTGGTCCGGTACATACGTTGCTTCGCACGCATGGGATACGGAGAATGAATATTGGTATCTTGTTGGCGAAACAGACCCTGATGAAACGACGGTTTATGCGTTTGAACAATTAGCCGAAGGTGAAGTTGTCAACAACATGATGGATTACAGAATGACTTCTATGAAGGTTACGGATGCAGAAGGTAACGCTCTTCCCGCAACGTTGGAAATGGAAACGGGTGCAACGGCTTGGTTTAACGTAACGGATGTTGCTCCTGCAACGGCGTCCACCAAAGCAAACAAGATCAGCGTTGTTCTTCCTGAAGACGCTGTAAACACCTATGCAATGATTGGTGATTTCTATACGAAAGCGACGGATTACAATACGTCGGAAACTTATACGGATGCGATTAAAATTATTGCATATAAACCCGGTACTTATAACGTTTCTATTTGCTTGAATGACGTAGAAGTAGCAAGCACCGTTATCACGGTAAAGAATCCTCTTCCTAAGACGCTCGGCGCGGCTGTTTATACGGAAGAATGGGGCAACTATTATCAAGCAGCAATGGGTGAAACCTATTCTATGTTTGCTGGCACTTCCGTTGTGATTGGCGGTATGACGGATAACACCAAGGCTGACGCAAGCACGGAAATCGAAGTGTTGGACGCTAACGGCGACGAAGTAGATTGCTGGACGCCTACCACGGTAAACTACGGTGGTAACGAATTCAATGCAATCGTATTTGCGCCTACGGCTGTTGGTACGTATACGATCAACCTCTATTCGACGATTGTTGAAGAATTGGAAGCAAGCGTTACCGTAACGGTAAACGAAGCTCCTAGCCTTGCGGATATTTTAAGCGGCGAATATGACGTATTTGACGATATGTCCGGTGAAAAATGCGGTAGCGTTGTATTTGCAGACGGCAAAGCAACGGTTACGGTATCTATTCAAACTGGTATGGATTTTGAGACGTGGGAACCTATTTTCTCTGATTATGTAGTAGTATACGCTGTAGACGTTGACGGCGACAATCTGTTTACGTTGGAAGATGGAAATGCTGCTATAGCGCTTAAGATTACGGATGAGTTTGAACTTGTGGTTACATACGACCAAAACTATGGTACGCCGTATGCAGGTAATTACCTTACTGAATTTGCAACGGAAAAAGTAGAATCCGAAGAACCTGAAGTTCCCGGTGAAGAAGATTCCTCCGAAGAAAATTCCTCCGAAGAAGTTTCCTCTGAAGAAGTTTCCTCTGAAGAAGTTTCCTCTGAAGAAGTAAGCTCCGAAGAAGTAAGCTCCGAAGAAGTATCTTCCGAAGAAGTTTCCTCTGAAGAAGTTTCCTCTGAAGAAGTAAGCTCCGAAGAAGTAAGCTCCGAAGAAGTATCTTCCGAAGAAGTTTCCTCTGAAGACGAAGTTGTTTCTTCTGAAGACGAAGTTGTTTCCTCCGAAGACGAAGTAGTTTCCTCCGAAGACGAAGTTGTTTCTTCCGAAGACGAAGTTGTTTCTTCCGAAGATGAAGTAGTTTCCTCTGCTCCTGCAAGTTCTTCCAGTGAAGAAGAATCCAGCAGCAAGAAGGGTTGCGGCAGTGTTGTAGGCGGTATCGCTTGCGGTATTGCAGCACTTGGTCTTTGCGCAGTAGCAGTTTTCAAGAAGAAGGAAAACTAAAATAAATTGTATGCATAATACAAAGCGATAAAAAGAGAGCCGACGGGACAACCCGTCGGCTTTTCTACTTTTGTATTCGTTTATAAATATAAAGGGTATACGCTAAAAATTCTTGCATTTTCCTATATAAAGTGTTATAATAAAGAAAAAATATATAGGAGCAAAGAATATGAAAATAAAAAAATTGCTGATTACGCTTTTTGCCGCTTGTAGCTTGTTTGCAATGGCGTCTGCCACCGCTTGCGGAAAGGACGATTCATCCTCTTCTTCCGATAATAGTATGGAAAGTTCATCTTCGGAAATTATAGGGGGAGAAATTCTTTATACAATAACGATAAAAGACCAAGATGGCGGCGTGGTAAAGGGAGTTTCTTTTAAAATTGTGCAAGGAGCAACCGAAATCGGCGCGTATACGACGGATGAAAATGGGCAAGCAGACGTAATTGCTCCTGCAGTGGGTGATTATTCCATTGTTTATACGGAAATGCCACCTGTAAAAGAGGGTGAACTTTTCGGTTATGACGCAAATCCTGAAACGGCGGGTATCGGAATTGTAACGGATTTTGTCGTTAACGAAGTAACAACGAACGTTACACTTGTTATCTCCAACTGGGAAAGCGGTTCGTCGTTAAATCCCCATATATGCTATTATGGCACGAACGAAGAAACGGATGAAACGGATGCGTTTATGACCGTTCCTACAATAAAAGCGAATACCTCTCATTATTACGGTATTTCGAAAGCTATGGATAGGATTTTGCATATTGAGCAAGCAGATGTAACGATTGTTTACAGCGGGGTTACGTACAGCGCAAAAGACGGGGCTATTGATATTCAGATGCTGGGTGAAGCGCACGATTCTTATTACGTGGCGAAGCTTCAAATCATTAACAATACGGCGACTGATATTGAATTGACGGCAACATTGATTGTTTCCGAAGATGAAACGGAGGAGGGTGGAAATTCTTCCTCGGAAAACGAGAGTTTTGAAAACAGCGAAGAAACGGCAAGTTCTATTGCATAAATTAAAAAATGAAAAAAAACAGCCTTTCGGCTGTTTTTTTATAATCAAAAAGTAATATCTTTCAAGAATTTAATAAACAAGCTGGCAACAGAGGAACGTTCAGAGTTCTTATTAAAAGCAATACCCAAGGTGCGGGATATTTCGGGGAATAATTTTAAAACTCGTACGCCCTTACACGGTTTTTTTAAAACAAGGGCGGGTAGAACGGAAACCCCGATACCTTCTTTTACCATAGACAATACGGAATCGTCATCTACGGAATTGAAACACAGAACTTCTTTAAAGCGGCTTATATCGAAATATTCACATATGGAAGTTTCGTTTGTGGAAATATACGGATAAGGGTATAATTCGTCCTTTTGGACCTGTTTTTTGCCTTTTAAAGCGTCGGAGGGGACGATTGCAACAAAAGGGTCTGTCATAAAAGGAAGCCATTCGCAGTTTTCAGTAGGGCGTTTGTCAGAAAATATGACGTCAGCGGTATTCTCTTCCAACCACCCGTTAAAACGGTTTGCTACGGTAATGGAAACTATTATATCTGGATATGCAGTTTTGAAACTATGTAGAATTTCAGGTAAAAGATGTTGTGAGATGCTAGAATAGGCACCAATGCGTAAAGTAGAATCGTGTTTCTCGGAAAGACTTTTCGCTGCCTTTAATAAATCGTTTTCAGCTTCCGCTAGCATCAATAATTTATCATACAGCAATTCGCCGTCTTCGGTTAATTGTACACCCATAGGTGTACGCTTTAATAGTTTCACGCCAAGCTCTGCTTCTAAAGAGTCTGTCATATGCGAAAGAGCAGACGGAGTGTAAGAGATTTCTTCCGCCGCTTTGGAGAGGCTTTTTAATTTTACAGCAGAAAGCAAAGCTTTTATTTTTAAAGTGTCCATAATTCTCCTATTTAATTGTGAATTTTTTTCACATCCCTATTATAAATCTCCGTTTCACAAAAGTCAACAATTTTGTTATACTATAGAAAAGTTCCTTGGGGTTTTATTATGGGTATTGAAAACGAAAAAAAGAGAAAAAGTATAAAAACATTTGCTTATTTAGGGTTGATATTTGTCGTGGTAGTGTGGGGGACGGTACCCTTATTTACCAATAATTTATTAAAAAGTTATTCGGCGTCGATGTATAACGGAACAATCGGTTTGATTGCGGCAACAGCATTGCTTATCATTTTTGCTCCGAAATTAAAAAATTTACATAAAGGCTATTTTTTGCTTGCTGTGCCCACGGGATTCTTTAATACAATCGCTTCGCTTTTGCAAAAAATCGGGTTAAAATATACTACGCCGACACAGTATGCGTTTTTAGAAAATCTTTCTTGTGTGCTCGTACCCATTTTGCTTTTTATTTTTATTAAGAAAAAACCGAATATTATCACTATTTTAGCTAGTGTTTTATGCTTGGTCGGTTCTTTTATATTGAGCGGAATGAATTTTTCTAACAACACGATTTCCTTTGGCGTCGGTGAGGTTTTATGTGCGCTTGCAGGACTTTGTTATGGCGTAAATATTGCCGCAACGGGCGCGTTTGCAAAAAAAATGTCGGCTGGGTTGTACGTCATGATACAAATGTGGGTGCAGGCGATTATTTCTTTTGTGATAGCATTGAGCTTACATAATATAAAAATTGGTGGCGAACCGATTGAAATTATCAAATATTCTTGGGAAGCAAAACATATTTTTAGTGTTTTGGCGTTGGCGTTGGGTTCAAGTACGCTTTGTTGGTTGATTCGAACGAACGTTATGAAATATATAGACGCAACGGCGGTTGCGGTAATTATGCCTTGTTCGGCGGTGGTTACGGCAATTTTAGCGGTTTTATTTGGTAAGGATACGTTAACGTTAAATTTCGTGTTAGGCGCAAGTATTGCATTTTTAGCAGCTGTACTTTCAGGCGTTGCAGGTGCATTAGATACTAAAAAGAAACAAAAAACGCAATCTATTGAAGAGAGTCAGTAATGATAATGCTTATTAAAAAGCCACCCTTTGAGGTGGCTTTTTTACTGCTTTGTTCTTTTGTGTATTTTTATTAAACTGAATTGAATATTAAGTTTTATTTAAAAATTCTCTCAAGGCATCGCCTATATATTTTGCCATAGAAATAAAACCGCTGTCGCCAGGGTGTATATTATCAGCCAACGCAGTATCTTTAACGTCTTTTAAGATTTCTGCTCCCGAAATAAAACGGACAAATTTATCGCCGCTACGAATAGCGTTTTCGCAGGTTTTCTTTATCACAGCAACCCGTTTTATATCCGTGTCGTTAAGATAACATTTTGGAGCGGAAAGGACGATAATGGGTAGACTTGGATTCTTTTCGCGTATAATTTTAAACATTTTTTCGTGCGTTTTTTGCAGATGTTCAGCACTGGGCGCATTGTAATCATAATCGAATACGAATGCGGACATTTTTATATTTGCAATATAGTTCGCCATTTCTTCTTCGCCTTTTGCGTTTCCCCAAAAACCAAGGTTTAGATAATCACAATCGAGGGCGCGGCTTATGATGTTTTCGTAAGTGTTTCCTGGTCGAGAAGCGCAAGCACCCTGCGTTACGGACGACCCGTAAAATACAATAGGTGTTTGTATGGCGTATTTGGGGGCTCGTCCGATTTTACTTCCTTGTTTTACGCCGATATATAATTCGCTTATCTCACTGCATACAGGGAAATTTAAGGTGTATTCGCTCGTTTTTCCGATTTCCGTTAAGTTGATAACGCTTTCAAACGTATCTATCGTATCTATAGCGGGTACAAAGCAACCAACGTAGCGCTTCCCAGAATAAAGATCAAAACCCATTGTCGCCGTAAAAGAATAATTGGGAACTTTGGCTACGGAACGGTATTTGACGAAAATAGCAATATACGGGCTATCCGTAATAAAACGAACTCGTCCGCCGGCACATTCCGAAGAGATAAGCGCCACGTTTTCGCTTATGCTCTTTGCAACGGAATAGGGCATTCTACGATATACGCTATCGATATGTGTTACGCCGTAAATATCAAATTCTTCCGCGTTATAATATACCAAGTTATCTTTTGGCGAAATTATTGATGGGGAAAAATTGTTGTCAATCGCTGCTGCATTCTTTATAGGCATAATCCGTTTCTCTAAAAATTTTTTGTTATTATATCAATTTTTTGTAAAAAAGTCAAGTTTCTCAAGGAAAATAAAAAAATAGAATTCAGTTTGACTTCGAGTGGAGACCTTATTAGGGGGAGTTCTCTGCTTCCAAGGAAAAATATTCGCGTATGGTCGCTCGTATTTTTTTGAACCCGAAAGGTACTTTTGGTGACCTTTAACCAACCTAAATCGATTTTTGTTGGGTGTTTTACAAATATTTCTTTATTTCATCGCACATACGGTCATACGTCGCCAATGCATTTCTTCGTCCGCTTTGCACGTATTCACGGCTACGCTGTGCGTCGGTGACCATTTCTAATACCACTTTCGGGAACTTTTCGCGCTCTTCTTCTATATCAAAATTGAAAAGCCAATTTGAAAGACCAATATCTTCGATCATATACCCTTTCGTTGTTTGCTCGCGCCAACGCGCTACGATTGCAGGCACTCCGTTTCCTATACACATAATAGGCGAATGCATTTCGCAACCAAACAGCCCACAACTCTCTTTGTACACGGCAAGCGCCTCGTCGGGCAACCAAAATTCTTCTTTCACGACCGTTCTTTTCTGAATTTGCGGTGGTAATTTTTCGTAAAGTGCACGTTTCCCAAGCGCTATTTGCGAACAATCTTCGGGGCAAATAAAAACTTTGAGATCGGTGTTTTCTACAATCTCGGTAATGGCTTTACGCAACGGCAAAAGGTCTGTTTCTTCCATTTTCTTATTATACGCGTCACGTTCAGCGTTGTAGGCGTCACTCTCTTTAATTTCCCAATACGGCGTATAGCG